>NZ_JBHVVB010000003.1:271630-392556 GCF_042883835.1 Paenibacillus sp. NPDC058177
GTCTATATATTCGACCGCTAGGGAAGCTAACGGACTCAGGTGACTCTATGGGCTGGCCGTCTGATCAAAATGCGGGGTTTTGGAGTAAATAGCGGCGCTGGAGTCCGTTACATGTCTAAAACCCAGTTGTAATCGCAAATAGCGGCTGTAGAGTCCGTTACACTCTTTGCGTTAGTTAAAGTCTCTCTGGTGAGGTTAGTTTAGCAAGTATCGGATATGATGAGCAATTGACCAGAAACAAAAAGCAGCAAGTCTCTGTTTTGGAGACTTGCTGCTTTTTCACATCTTGGTATCGAATTAACAATCTGCACTGTAGAATATCCCACTTTGGGGTGGCCTGAAAGTCTTCAGGTCTTCAGGGCTTCACCCTTCAGTCCTCCAACCCTTCATCCTTCCAGTCCTTCACCCCTCAGCCCTTTTCAATCCTTACTTCACAAGCAAATTGTAGATAACCTGAGCCGCTTCGGCCCGGGATGCGATACCTTTAGGCACGAATTGTCCTTGGTTCTGGCCTTTAATCAGCCCAAGGCTGGCGGCTTCATTCACAGAAGCGGTTGCCCAGGAGGAAACCAGGTCCAAATCCGTGAACGCTGGATCAGAAGCAGCAGGCGCTTTGCCATGCTTCAGTTCATAAGCCTTCATCGTCATCACCGTGATTTCTTCACGGGTGATCTCTGCGCCCGGCTCAAACTTATCTGCACCTCTGCCACTTACGATACCAGCCGTGTAAGCAATGGAGATTGGCTCCGCATACCAAGCAGTCGCTGCAACGTCAGCAAAGCTTGCTTCGCCCGCTTCGTTCAGTCCAAGAGAATGCACGAGCATGGATGTGAACTCAGCACGCGTAACTGCGCGTCCCGGTTCAAACTTGTCACCGCTGGTGCCTTGAACAAGCAGCTTCGCCGCTAGCTCCTTGATAACAGAGCTGGCCCAATGACTGGCCGGAACATCGGTGAACGTCCGGTTCAGTTCCAGAACCGCATATTTGCTGAAGTGGCTGATCTTGGCCGTCAACACTCCACCAGCATAATCAGCTTGAATATATTCAAGCTTGCCGTTATCGGCAATATAGTAGATGCCTCCACGCGAAGCATTGAACCCTTCCGCTGCAGTCAGGCTCAGGGTAATTGGTTGATCAAACGTGGAGAGTGTTTGTGTTGCACCTGCTTTTGAAGTGATCGTCAGGCTGAATTCATAAATATCACCCTTGAGCGCTACATCCGCATGGGTAGCTTCCGCAGCAGCGGAGATCGTTTCATTAGCTGTGCTGCCAAGAGGCACCATCTTCAGGGAGATTGTGCTGTCTGCCCGTTGATCAGCAGACAGTTTGTTCTGCAGTGCGCGGATCAGATCCGCAGGCACTTGGAGCGAGAGCTTGCCGGATTTCACTTCCAGTGTGTGATTTCCGAGTTGAAGAATCGCCGCAGGGGACAGTTGTATTTCCTGTGTATCTTCCTTAATGTCCACAACTGCTTTATTACCTGCACTGTCCACTTTCAGCAAATCTGGTGTGATGCTCAGCGGTTTAGCGGCATTGGATGAATCTACAATACTACCCGGAACACTGCTGCCGGTATTGCCGTTATTTCCGCTATTGCTGTTGTTTCCGTTGTTACTGTTATTTCCACTATTGCTGTTATCCCCGGGATTGGCAGGCACATCTGGATTACCCGGGGTACCCGGATTCTCGGGATTCCCTGGATTGCCCGGATTTTCCGTGGTGGCAGCTTTGACTGTAATCTCAGCCGTAGCCTTAAAGCCACCGTCAACCGTCTCTACAGTAATCGTTGCTTTACCATCTGCAACAGCAGTTACCGTGCCATTTTCTACAGTAGCTACTTCTGCATCACTTGAAGTCCAAGTTACAGATTTGTTCGTTGCCACTTCCGGGTTCACCGTTGCAACCAGCTTGCCGGTTTCGCCAACGGTCAGTGTAAGCTCGCTCTTATCCAGAGCTACGCCTGTTACCGGCTTTGGACTTGCTGTCAATTTGACCAGCTTCGATTCTGTCTTTTGCAAAGTTAATGCCCAGGAACCAGTTACCGAGGAAGTTTCCCCCGTCCACAGGTCTTGCATCGTGTAGGATTCAGAAGCATCCAGTCCAGCACGGGCAAAATCAACGGTTTTGTTGGCCGAAGCATTAGCACTATAGTTGAATACAGCCAGGTAATAATCGTTGCCATCCTTCAGTACAAAAGTATCTGCAGCATTGGCATTCGTGTTGCCTTCCAGCGGTTTGAACGCTTTTCCTTTCAAAGCTACTTCAAGAACATCCTTGTTGTTGTACAAAGCTGTCATGTATTCCTGTGCTGTAGCATCGTTCACATCATCACTATCCAGCATCACCGTTCCGGCGATGACACCGGAGTTCACACGGCTGCGAGCTTCAGTCAAGCTGGTAGCACGGCTTAATGCCAAATGATCCGGGTCTGTGTACGGATAGATTGTTCCATTTTGCCAGAAGCCATAGGTTAATGAATTCAGCATGTATTCTGTCTCATTGATCCTGCCGAAAGTGTCACAGGAAATCCGTCTGCTGTGCGCATATTGGCTTGGGAAAATCGGCGCGATGGATTCGCTGATGAACATTTTTCCATCCAGACGGTCTTTGACATAACGCATTCCTTCATTATAAGCCTGAATCCCTGTTGTCACATTCGGATCATAGTGTTGACCTTCCAGTGCACCATGAGTCAGGAAATCCAATTTGATAAAAGTAAACCCAAGATCCTTGAACTTATCCAGGAAATAATTCATACGCAGTTTCGTACCCGGATGTGTCACATCGAGGGCATAAGCCCCGTCCAGAGTCGGCAGCGGGTTACCCTCAGCATCCCTGAGGACGATGTCGCCGTACGTATACTGGCCGTTAGTGCCATCTACCGTCTGACTCATATTGTCGCCCCAGTATACAAACGGCCCCCAATAAATACCTGCATGTTGCCCATTGCCTTTAATGTGAGAGACAACGCTTTCAAGCTGCTGATCGCTCAGATTATCCCAGTAGGAATCCATATTGATGAATACATTGCCGTTATTGTTGAAGTCCTTCAAGTTCTCTTTAAAATAATTAGAGACATCCACTACGTCTTGATAAGACAGTGAGCTTTCGTAAGCTCCCCAGCTGTTCCAGCCGACCGGTACACCTTGCGGCAATTCCGGGTTCAGCTCCAGCGGAGGCGTGATGATCGCATTAGCTTTGCCGTATTCTTCAAGCCCGGTACGGTAATCGCTGAATCCACCCACCATCACCAATGGCGAGGATAGCTCGGTGCCTGTCAGGCTACCGTGTGGCTGGGTGTCACGGGTAACATCACTTGCTGCACCGCCATACACCGCCAGCTCGTTGAGCCGGTTGGAAGAGCCTTTCCAGTCAATGCCTGTCTTCCAGGTGTCGTGCGTCACGGAACCGATGATCAGCCCGTTACGGGTCGTATTGTTAAAAATAGCCGTCATCTCATAGCTGGTATCTGCCCGGTTCATCGTTTGAGATTTGTAACGAATCCAAGCATCGTTGTCAAAAGGCACGGTCAGCACACGATTATCCGCGCTGGCGCCAATATCTACACCACCTGTACGTTTCAACGTAACCGGTGACATATAATTGCTCTTGATTGCCGTATCACTGGCTGCATCCAGACGGGTCAAGAAGTATGTTCTGTCCTCATAGAATTTGTAGACTTGCTTCAGTGTTGGCTTACCTGCTGAGGTATGAACAAATGAAAGCTCTACCCCTTTGCCGAATCCATCCTGAATCTCAACTGGCGCTCCAGCGCTTGCATGATTCTCATAGCTTTTGGTTTCCACAAGCTCATCACCGAGCTTAATGCTGCCGTAGATTCCTTTTAGCTTCTGTCCATCAGCCCAGCTGTAACCAGCATATCCATTCTTGGTATTATAGGACACTTGATATTGTCCATTGGATACCAGCAGGCCGTAAGTATAATCGGTAACCGTGATCGCCCCGTAGCTGTGCGTATCGCCCGGTGTTCCCAGGTCATCCTCTTCTTCGCCCGGATTCCCTGGCTCAGAACCCATCGCAGGCTCTACGATAATCCGGTCCAGATCCGGTGCATACCAGTTACCGTCCGAGAATGTGATCGTATTCTCACCCTCAGTTAGCGGTAGTGTTATGTCATAGTTGCCAACCGTATCCCAGTCTGCCGTCTTCGGCAGCTCGTAGTATTGCTCCGTGCCCCCATTGGCGCTGACATAGAAGCTGCGCGGGTCACCAGAAATGTAGGCTACAGTGATTTTATAATCACCGGTCATAGGGGCAATAATCTTTTTGAAGATCAGAGAGCTGCCTCCATTCAGGTAGCCTACCTTTTTGCCGCCGGAAGCATTGGGGCTGTCAGAAACACGGGCTTCGCCAGTCAATTCATTGACCGGAGATTCCGCTTCATAGCTGATCGTATAAGGAATCACTTCGATCTTATCCATATCCGGGGAATACCAGTCATGGTCTGAGAAAGTGATCGTATTCGTACCCGTTTGTAGAATCACTTCCACATCATAAGTGCCTATCGTGTTCCAACTTGCCGTCTTCGGCAGATCAATCAGCTCATCGGGTCCACTATTCACCTGCATATACACAGGCCGTTGATCGCCCGAAATATATGAAATGCGGATCAAATACGTTCCGTCAGCCGGTGCATTAACATTAGTGAATGTCAAGGAGCTATCCTTGTACAGACCCGTTACTTTCTTACCATTAGAGCTGACACTGCTGTCTTCCACTTTAGCATTGCCTGTAATAATATTCTCAGGCGCTTCAGCCTCAATGACTACACCACGTAGATTCTTCTTCCAGTCGCCTTCATGACCTTCTCCCGGATTGCTATTGTCAAGCCCGCGGATCACGATCTTGTCGATGTCTGGAGAATACCAGTCGTTATCATCGATCAGGATGGTATTGACTCCCGCGTTCAAGGGAAGCGTCACATCGTAGGTACCCACGGTCTCCCAGTTCGCCGTCTTAGGTGGTTCTTCGAACTGCTTGTTGCCACCGTTGGCACTGATATAGAATGGGCGCGGATCGCCAGAAATATAGTACACTGTAATTTTATAATTTCCGGTCTCGCTCACCGTTACATTATTGAACTGCAAGGAACTGCCTTGATAGATACCCCCGACCTTCTTGCCGCCGGAAGCTGTAGTGAGATCCGATATAGAAGCGTTGCCAGTCAGCGTATTCCCTTCTGCCTCAGCCTCATAGGTGTTCGTATCATCGGCATATACCGTCCTGGCGAACTGTCCGCTACCGGTAGCCACCAGGCAGATCATGATAAAGAGCAGAAATCCTTTTTTCATTACCTGTCCAAGCATAACATCCCTCCGTTTGGTGTTGTATAGTTAGTGCTTTCTTGCTGCCAATTCTTCTGTTGTTTCACTGTAATACTCGGGCCATGTTGCTCAAATCAAGTGATACAAAGGAATCCACGCGCCGGAAAATACTATCTAGTCATTAATGATATCGCTTCCACAACAAAGCGTTACAGCCCCTTAGCAGATCGATAGACAACGAACATCTGTCCAACTGGCCGCAGGGAAATAGCGTCTGCTGTACCAATGTGCAGCTACACGTATTTCTGTAATCGCTTTCGTAAAAGAGCTATCCAATGCTCTCTTCTCCTTTCTGTGTTTGTCTGTCAATCCTGAAAGCGCTGCCGAATTATAATAACTGAAAGATTCCCTTTGATTGGCACTGATGATTTCAGCCCGTCTCTTGCACTATGTTTTGAATACATGCCTAATTGTAAAAAGCGGGCGGAGAATTATCTATACCGTAATCTTACTATTCATAGAGGAAAGCGTCTTTCATTCACCATTCTCTGGAGGATAGCGTCTTCCGTATTGACACGGTCAAATATTTTTCCTGTATTCGTTCGGTGTAACCCCCTGGTTCTTCAAAAATAGCGAAATAAAATAGGACGTACTTTCATAGCCTACTCTCTGGGCGATATCCTGAATCTTGAGTGAACCGTCCGACAGCAATTCTTTAGCCTTATCGAGCCGAATGCGAGTCAAATAATCGTGGATCGTCATACCGGTCTTATCTTTAAAAATAGAGCGTAAATAATTCGGCGACAAATAGACCTGATCAGACAGGCTATTGATCGTAATTGGCTGATCATAATTCTGATCAATCATCGTCCGCACCTTGTGGATCAGCTTTGCATTTTTGTCCATAAAACGCTCGCCCAGCAAGCTCACAGCATTCTCGGCAGTCCCTAAAATCAGATCCTCAATCTCATTCAGGGTCAGCGCATTATAGATGGAATGGTATAGTTCCGCCCGCTTGAAGCCCTCAGGAACAGCCTCGTGAAGCTGCTCCAGAAGCTCATCCACAAGATCAATAGACCAGTCGCAGATGATTTTTTTCTTGATTCTCAGCGTTGCCAGTCCTTCAATATGCCGGTGCAAATCCTGTGCAGCCTGCTCGAAATCTAGCCGATTAATGGCTTCAAACCACTCTTTTCTGGCAAAAGGCGGTATATGTTCGCTGTAGAACTGGTTACAAACGGCATTGGCATGAATAATCGTACCTGTACCTTCATAGAATCGCTCATTCAAAATCACACGCATCCCCTCATAGAGTTGATGCACATGAATTAATTCAGCATCCTGACCGCCGACGGCAGCAGTCACCGTGAAATCCAGCGTACCTCGAATTGCTTCGGCCAAGTCCTCCCATGCATAATGCCCCAGTTGCTCCGACGCTTCCATAAACACGCCTATCTCCCCTTCTTTATAGGGAACAAAGACAACCTCCAGGTTCTTCGCCTTGAAAAATTGGTCCAGAAAAGAGACCAGACGGCCTATACAGTCCTCCAGACTCCGTCCCCCTTCGGCCTCCTTGGGGTCGATGCTGAACAATGCCAACGCATAGCGGTTACTCTCCGGCAGGCGGGTTAGTCTGCTAAAGCTGGAAGCCAAATCGGCAGCGCGTTCTACATTTTTCTCATAGGAAAGCTCCTTCAGGATATTAGCTTTGGCTGCCTCCATCGAGCGTTTCTTCATCCGTACTTCCTCACAGCGCTGTTTCACTTTTTCGATAACGCTTACAATCTCGTTTAAATCAAGCGGTTTCAACAAATAACCAACAGCACCTACATTGAGGGCCGATTTTACATAATGAAATTCATCATGCCCGGTCAGGAACATCACTTGCATCCCTTCGTAGCACTCGTGTATATTTTTAGCCAGTTCAATTCCGTTCATAATTGGCATTTGAACATCCGTAAGGACAATATCCGGCTGCGTGGCCTCGATCTTCTCCAAAGCCTCCCTGCCATTGCCTGCTGTTCCAACGACATAGATACCCATCTCTTCCCAGCGAATATAATCTCTCATCATCTCGAGTCCCAGTTCTTCATCATCTACAAGAAAAATACTGTACATCGAAGTCCCCTCCTCTTTGTTGTCTGCTCTGTCTCTATTATATTCTTTTCCCCCACACCAACCATGGTACATATAAATGAAAGTCATTTTCAAGCATAAATTGTTAAATTGGAGTGTTTCAGCATGCACTTCACACATAAAAAAATAGTGGTGCAGGAAGTTAAATCCTACGCCACCATTTAAATTTTGTCTACTGCCATCCGGATTATTTTGTGAAAACACCAGATTATCGTCATCAAGCACTGTCCTCAAACCCTCAAATCCGGATACAACACTCTATAGCCCTTCCAACCGGGTATTAAGTCTGTATCTTCCGCCTCTTTCAGCCTGGAAAGTAGTTCTTTGATCACCCCAGCGCACCGTTACCGTTCCTGGCGTAAACGTGCGAACCACGGCTTCAGTCAGTTGGCCGCTCTCCCAGACAATGTCGACCTCGGCATTACCTTTGGCCCGCAGCCCGCTTACTTCCCCTGTACTCCATGCTTCTGGCAGCGCCGGCAGCAGATGAATTTCATCCGCATGGCTTTGCAGCAGCATTTCCGCAATGACCGCTGTACCGCCGAAATTCCCGTCGATCACGAAGATGTTACTCTCCGCTCCGGCAATGCCGGATTTAGAGTAAGTGAACAGGTTATCGAAGCATAAACCGCCGATCAAGTGGGAGATATGCTTGTAGGCTTTCTCCCCGTCATGCAATCTGGCAAAGCCCAGGCCGAACAAGGCCGCGGTGAATTCCACATCCTCCAGCTCATCTTGAACCATCCGGTTCTCCAGCGTCACTCTTACTGCCGCACTGAGTTCCGGTGTCCGGTCCGGTGTGATTTGACTTGCCGGATACAGTGCGAATAGGTGGGACAGGTGCCGGTGTTCCGGCTGTGCCTCCTCATAATCCTCCAGCCACTCCTGCAGTTGACCTTTCTTGCCAATCTGCAGCGGCGGTAAGATAGCGATAGCCTCCTCCAGCTTCCGCTGCAGTTCTACGTCCCGATCCAGAAGAGTCGCCGATTTCAGGCAGAATTCGAAAAGCTCGCGTACCAGAATCTGATCCATGGTTGACCCCATGGATAACTGCTGTCCACCCTCACGAGAATCGCCAGGATAGAAAGAATTCTCCGGCGAATTGGAGGGACCAGTCACCAGCCAGCCATACTTCGGATGCACAGTCATGTAGTCCAAGTAGAAAGCAGCAGCCTCTTTGAGTACCGGATAAGCTTGGGTTTCGAGGAAGACCCGATCCTGGCTGTATTCATAATGTTCGATGAGATGTGTTGCGATCCAAAGTCCGCCAGTGACGTTAAGTCCCCATGAGGTCTCCCAGCCTGGAAGCGTAAAGCCCCAGACATTAGAGAATACGTGTGCAACCCAGCCTTCACTACCGTATAAATTACGAGCCGTAGATCTTCCCGCCTGAGCCAGATCTTCAACATAGCGCATCAATGGAAGATGGCTGTCCCCCAGATTCGTAACCTCTGTCGGGTAGTAATTCATCTGGGTGTTGACGTCCAGGTGATAATCACAGCTCCAGCCCATTCGGCAGGCTTCGCCATCGTTCCAGATGCCCTGAAGATGCAGCGGCAGCGGTGAATCTCCCCGTGAACCGGCGATTGTCAGGTAACGTCCATACTGCAGGAACAAGGCAAATAATTGCGGATCTTCTGTCCCGCCCTGGGCCAGCAATTGAATACGCTGATCGGTAGGGAGACTCGCCTTGTCAGAGGCCCCCAGTCGGATATTCACCTTGCCATACTGCTGGCTGTAATCGGCGATATGATCCTCTTTCAGCCGGGCATAACCTTTGTCCAAAGCCTGCTTTATGATAGCAGTGCTTTCTGTTTTCCAGTCCTCGCCGGTCCGGCGATAATCGGTGCTAACAGCAAAGTAGATTAAGGCCTCATCCGCCCCAGCCACTGTCAATCGGCCGTCCCCGCTCTGAATCGTACCGCCAGTGATGACTACCTTGACAGAGCCCTGAGCCCAGACCCCGCATGCACCATTACTGTGCACTTTTTCCGTGGCCTGTCCTTTGAATTCCAGCGTGTTGTCGGCCGAAGCTACGGCCTTGAACGACTCTGACCCTCCCTCCAAACGGAGAGTGAAGGACACCTCACCTGGGGCCTCACTCCAAATTCGTGAAGCCACGAGATCATCGGCATGGGTAGCGAAGACCTCACGGTACAGCGTGGTTCCATTGCCTTTAGCCACCGCTCCGGCCACCGCGCAACTCAAATCCAGCTCGCGCTGGAAGACTCCGGCTTCACCAGATTGCGAGGCCTGGTCTGCAAATTCAATTACAACCTCGCATAAACCGAGGTTTGTACCGAAATTCCGCTTCTTCGGCTGCAAATGCTGCTTGGCCAGAGAATCGCCAGCTTCATAATCGCCGGCGAAGAAATGCTGCCGCATCTCTTCCAGTGCAGCTTTCCCGCTTCCAGGAAGAAGTTCTGGATCGGCCTGACCAGACCAATAGGTGACCTCGCTCATACTCCATACCTCGCGGTGCGGGGCGGCCATAACAACGGCTCCTATTCTTCCGTTCCCAAGCGGCAGGCCTTGAGACCAGCCCGCTGCAGGGGCCAGATACCATAGTTTAAAATCGCTCATATACTAATCTCCTGTCTATAATATAATCTGTACAATCGCGTGTAGCTCCAGCACCGGTAGCTCTATGATCGCCCGGGTTCCATCCCATTTCCATGCCAGCTCTATGTTCTCCGGCTGCAGCAGTACCCTGCTTGGCTTCGTAGGAGCCGCTACGTGGAAGGAAATGCCCTGGACCGGCATAATCTCTTCATTATGAATCACATATCCTGGGCGCTTCTGCGCGAAATAATTCAGGAAATGCACCAGAAGCTCCTCGCCGGAATCCGTACTGCGAGCATTCAAGACCATCTCAACATGAAGCGGCTTTTGCACTTCGATGATTCGAGTGTCCCGAGGGTAAATATCATTTATGCAAACGTCCAGCCACTCTCTGATCAGACGATGTCCTTCAAGGTAATACAGCGCAAACAGATCACCGTTCAAGTACATAACCCTGCCTTGCCCGTAGTTATGTAGCGTCACCGCTGGAGCTGCCACATGATTCCCCGCGGGGGCAGCGCCTACTGTGGTATAATGCCGCCAGTCTGAACGCCGTTTCCGGCTATCTGCCCAAACCTCTTCCACCGGCTCCAGCAGCTGGGCTAACGGTTCTGCTCCCTCCAGCGCAGCGTGGAGCGCCGCGCCCCAGGCTTGCAGCCGGATCTGCCCAAACGCCAGCTTACCGGCAAGCTCATCCCCGGCCTGCCAATAATGCAGCGGGGCGGGAAGCTCTGCACCACGTGTCAGACCCAGCAGTCCAGCGAAAAGATCGCCCTCGCGCCTGTGTCCCTGCTCATCCCACAGACCCGATCTGCCTGTAACGATCAGTCTGCCGCCGTTCTCGACATAGGTCTCCAGAGCAGTAATCGTAGCAGCCTCCATGAGACATTGATCCGGCACGATAACCAGTGCCTGACGGTCCAACTGCTCCCTTAATGTCGCTTCATCATAGATAAGATGCTGAATGCCCATCTCAACCAGAAACTGCGATGCGCCGTCCACGCGGTCCATTCGTGATTTGGGCAGCGCACCCCAGTGCTTATCGCGTCCCCATTCCGCTCCGGCCACCGGTCCCAGCAGCTGGGAGGGCAGGCTAGCCAGCACTGCCACTTCCGGCACGATATGTGTGCCTCTCGCATAAGGCTCCCGTTCCTTCATAAATTCATGAACGGCCCCCAGCTCCCGGTATACCGCAGGCTCCAGCCGCCCGTCCGGATAAGGCTGATCCGCGAAGAAGCCTCTCGCTCCCACGGCCAGGATTGTAGCCATCTCCAGCTTCCAGTCGGTGGTTGGACGTATTTGCCACTCGCCCCAACCGTGAAACCGCTCGTTCATATAGTCATAAGTCAGCCCCGTGGTTGCCTGATAACGTCCTTCCTTACTGAAAATCATCTCATGATTGGCCCCGAAATGGACCGGATCACAAGACAGCCAGTCCAGCCCCAGTTCCTTTGGTGTCAGCCAACGCACAAACTTGCCGCCCTCCATCAGCGGGAGGCCATAGAAATATTTGCCGAGGTTATTCTCAGCCACCAATGTCTCCGGTGAAACTTCCTTCACAGCGGCGACCAGCTTGCGCACATAATGAAAGATCTGTCCCCGCCGCCACAGGCGCCATTGCAGCCAGTCCGGGCTATTCAACTCTTCGCCAGGTTCAGGCATTGGTCCCAGTGGCAGCTCTCTGCCCGTATCTTCAAGGAACTGCTTGCGGCAGTTCTCACAGTAGCAAGGGTATTCCACGGTCCAGCTGCCGCCATCGATCCAGACTGCATCCGGCTCGTGACGTGTTACGGCTTCCTTCAGGAGCGGAAGATAATACTCATCCAGGAAACCGGAAGAGATACAAGCCTGCGAAGCTTCATGCTGAAGCCAGGCCCCTCTCGCCAGAGTGCCATCCTCAAGAACGCGCAGCCATTCCGGATGATCCTTTTGCAGATGCACGCTTGTGAACGCATTCAAGTATAAGATTGTGCGGAGGCCAGCCTCTTTAAGCGCACGTGACATCAGGCCCGTATAATCATTCTGCAGTCCAGGATGCGCCGGGGCGATATCCGAAGGGTAAAAGGTATGTCCATAGTGGTCATAAGCGAAAAATTCAACCGCCTCAATGCCAGCTTCCTTGAACATTGCCACCTGCCGCCGTGCCTCTTCCTCTGAAAATCCGCCAGCCACAGCTTTCATCCATTCCGGCTGATGATAGTCCAGATGCAGTTTGCGGAAGGTACTATTTATCCAATTATTCATTGTTTTCACCTCTGTACACAAGATTGTGCCTTTCGTCTTATGTTGTTAATTACTCCGCTATCCGTCAATAGAATAAGGGGGATAGACGTCGAAATCACGCCTCTAAATTCAGAACTCTTTTCTCTATTAAGTTTCCTTTATTAACTTACATACATGTTATTTTCCAGTTCAATTTGTATCATTAGAACCTTACGGATTCATTGCATTTATAGTATCATCGAGACGATTAGCTGTCTTTGCCCGCTGGTTCATTCATTTGACGATTTGTACGGTTACTTATATGCTGCAATAGAGACCAGGTCGATGAGACCGGAAAGTGAAGGCACAGCATGAACAAACTATCCGCAATCACGCCTTATGTTGGCGAAACCATGACTTATCAGTATGATGGCAGCAGTAATGAAAATCTGCGGGTCTGCAATGTATATGCATTCCATTTATTTATGGGTGGCCCTGGCGAGATGGAGATTGACGGAAGACGTTATCCGATCGAACGGGGAACACTGATTTTTCTGCGTCCGGGCCAACCCCATGCCTTTCATATTTCCCCCTCCAACCCGCTCTCCTCCTACAATTTCTATTTCGATTTATGGGACAACCAGTCTCCGATGTCTGATAACCATTCGTTTATCTATGCCCCTGAACCCTTAAGCTTTGAAAAAAAAGCGCTACAAGCGGCCTGTCCTGAACTGGACCAGCTCCCCAGCGTATTCCAACTGGCGACTCATCCCATGCTTAATGACAGTCTGGTGATGATTGCGAAGACGTTCAACGATGCGCAGTTTTACCGGAGCGAGGCTGTGAACAGCTATATGTACGCCTGGATATTGAGCTGGTACAATGCGCTGCACTTGCATCAGCCAAGCGATTACCGTATTGTCCGGTTGCTGGAATACCTGAACGCCCATCCCGAGCGCGGTGAGTCCATTGAGGACTGGGCCAGGATGTGTGGATTGAAACGAACCTATTTCCATGAATTATTTCAGCGCGAGACCGGGGTAACCCCACGCACCTATCATCACAATCTGGTTATGCGGCGGGCAGCGGGTCTTCTACTGGAAAGTGAACTAAGCGTGACCGCAATCGCCGAGAAGCTGGGCTATCCTTCAATTCATCCCTTCTCCAGACACTTCAGCGCTAGTTACGGAGTGAACCCGACTCAGTATCGCCTGAATCCGCGAAGCCGGATTCGAATGTAGGCCACAGGCCAGTCAACAGACAAAACGCGCTGTCCGCAAGAAGCGGAAGCGCGTTTTGTCTGTTTTTTATATAACCGTTTAGCGGTTCTACTTGTCTTGGTGAGGCATCATCACCATGCTACCTTGGCTCTCATGTTGTCTTGGCCACCAGCATGTGATCATTTTCAGTCTGCCTTTACCGTCAATTTAAAGATTTTGGATTCAGCTGGCTCCAGATTCAGCGTCAAAGTACCTGTCGCTTCTCCTTGTGAACCCTCCCACAGATCTTGAAGGCTATAACGCGCCGTGCCATCCAATCCGGCACGTTCCAGGGAGATGGATTTATGCGCAGCTTGTGCAGCATCGAAGTTGAAGACCGCCAGATAGAAGGCATTCTCTTCTGTAGCTTCTAGCACAAACGCGTCAGAAGCCTGCTTGCCAAGGTCGCCTTCCACAGGACGGAAGGTCTGGCCCAAGCGAGCTACGTGCATGATCTCCTTGTTGCCCAGCCATTCTCTTGCCCGTGCAGCGGCCTCTTCCTTGCGGAAGTCATCCCCCATCAGCAGTACTGTACCGGCGATGACCGATGCGGTCAGGCGGCTTCGGCCTTCATGCCATCCGGTAGCCTCCTGGTTAAAACTCTTGTACAGCACAGAATGATCGGGATCATTGTAACGGTACAAAGTGTTACTCATCCACCAGCCGTGTGTCAGCGAGTTCAGCAAATACTCGGTGTCCTGCAGCGTACCGAAGACGTCGCAGGATACGCGGCGGCTGTGTGCAAAAGCATAAGGGAACAGCGGAGCAATGGACAAATTAATGAAGAACGGCCGGCCGATGACTTCCGGGGAGAGCTTGTTCTGCAAATAAGTCATGCCGTAATGGTAAGCCGCGATTCCGGTTGTGATCTCCGGATTGTGATGCTGTCCTTCCAGCGCACCATGTGCCAGGAAATCCAGCTTGATGTACTCGAACCCTTCCGAGATGAATTTGTTCGTGAACCAGTCGATTCTTTGCAGGTTCCCTGGATGTGTAGGGTCAATAGCCAGACCGCCATCAACATCCGGCAAAATCTCGCCCTCACTGTCGCGCAGCAGAATATCTCCGTAAGTGTATTTACCGTCTGTCCCTTCCACAAGCTGCCCAAATTGTGCCGGACTTCCCCAGAAGGCAAATGGCGTCCAGTACGTTCCCGGTCTGTGGCCGTTCTGACGTACACGCTCCAGTGCATCCTTCATTTCTTCCGGGGTAAAGTTGTCCCAGAAAGCATCGAAGTTGATATACACGGTGTCCTCGCTTTGGAAGCCGAGCGGCTGTACTTCATTTTTCAAAAAATCACTGGTCGATGTGTACAAATCATAATCCAACTCGGCCATTGCCGCCGACCAGCTGTTCCAGCCTACAGGAACGCCACCCTCCCATGGGAGTTGGGCTTCGATCCAGGTGTTGGCCAGGCCATAGGCTTCGAGACCTGTCCGGTAGTCGTCATAGAAGCCGATAAATACGAGCGGGGATTCCACTCTCTTTCCCTTCACATAACCGTGCGCTTGACTATCGCGGGTCAGCTCACTGACAGCACCGCCGTAAAGATCAAGTTCTTCGATCCCGCCGATCTTTTCACTTTTAATACGAATACCCGTCTTCCACACCTTGTGGCTGATGGAACCCATAATAATTCCACGGCGGCTGTCTGCCGCAAATAAGGCCGTTGCCTCATAGCTCTCGATATCCAGCGGCGGCTTTACAACTGTATAGCGAACCCATTTGTCATTGTCGAACGGCACACGCAGGATGCTCAATTCCTCTGGCTGTCCTGCTCCGCCTACAGTTACCTCTTTGGTCTGCACAACAGCTAGACGGTTGCTCTTCAGTTCTTCATCACTTACAATTGCACTTTGTACAAGGACATAAGGTGAAGATTCATAAATATAGAAATGCTGCTCCAGCTGCGGCAGCAAGGATGTTTCGTGCAGGATTACCAGATGGATGCCTTTTCCGAAGCCTTCACGAACAACCTCTTCCTGTGACTTCAATTGGTGGCTCTGGTAGTGTTCTGTGTTATATTCCCGGCCCTGCCAGCGGAATGCGCTGCGGATTCCCTTCACATGAGAGGTGTTACTCTCGAGGCTAGCTTCACCTTTTTCGAGATCGATCTCCAGGCTTACATGACCGTTCGTCACCCGAATCAGAGTTTCATTCTGTTGTTCTACTTGCACTTGTACAGATGTATCGCTAGTTAGCATAAAATGCCTCCTTAATGTTGCATACTGTTCCTTGAGTAGAACAAGCACTGTTCTTACCCAAGTCTGCCCTCATTATAAAGACAGAATAAAGCGTTTACCATACACCGATCTTCCGATCCATATCGCGATTTAACACATCTTGATCCGCTGTTCTGTACATCTTCTGTGGTGCTGAATTCCTGCCATAAATCAACGCTTAGCGAGTGTACAAAAAAACAGCGGCGGGAATCCGTCTTTCGGGTTCCCACCGCTGCCCTCGTAACCTTGCTGATAAGTCTAGTGCTGTCCGCGAAGGGTCAGTTTGTAGGTCTTTCCTGCTTCCGTGGCAAAGCTTAAGGTTCCCGCAGCGGAATGTTCAACTTTAACCGTATGGCCAGCTTCGGTGACTACCAGCGAAGCCGCGCTGCGAATCACACAATCCGTGCCCAGTAGGGAGACGATCGTAGCTTCCGCTAACTGTCCGTTCTCCCATTGGATATCCACTTCAAAGCCGCCGCGTGCGCGCAGGCCTTCCACGCTTCCCTCCTGCCATTCATCCGGCAACGCTGGAAGCAGCTCCAGATATGGACGATGCGATTGCAGCAGCATCTCTGCAATTCCTGCGGATGCCGCAAAATTGCCGTCAATCTGGAACGGCGGATGTGCGCCAAGCAGGTTGGCGTATACACCACCGTGATTGTACTGCTCCGATTCTCCGTCCTTCACCAGTCGCAGCATGTTTGAGAGCAGGCGTAAGGAACGGTTACCGTCTCCGAAGCGGCCCCACAGGGCTACTCTCCAGCCCAGGCTCCAGCCTGTGCTCTCATCGCCGCGCCGCTCCAGCGAGGTCTTCGCGGCAGTGAATAGCTCCGGTGTCTCCTCTTCTGACAGCTGACGTCCCGGATACACCCCGACCAGATGCGAAGTATGCCGGTGGTACGTGTCCTCATCCTCGAAGTCCTTCGACCATTCCTGCAACTGGCCGTACTTGCCAACCTGGAGTGGCAGCAGACGCTCACGGGCGCTCTCCAGTTCTTCTCTGAAGTCTTGATCCGTGCCTAGCTGCGTTGAAGCTTCGATACAGTTGGTGAACAGCTCCCAGATCAGCGAGATGTCCATCGTGGAACCAGGGCTGACTGCAGCTACGCCTTCTGCTGTCCGGAATTTGTGTTCCGGGGAAGTCGACGGCGAGGTCACCAGATGACCGCTGCCATCGTCAATGAGCCAGTCCAGTGCGAACAGGGCTGCTTCCTTCAGTACAGGATAAGCGGTACTGCGCAGGTACTCTTCATCTCCGCCAAAAGCATAATGCTCCCACAAATGCTGTGTCAGCCAGATGCCGCCCATCGGCCAGTAAGCCCAGCTCGGATCACCGTCGCCGAAGTCGCCTACCGGAGCGGTCTGTGCCCACAAATCGGCGTTGTGATGCGCGGTCCAGCCCCGTGTTCCGTAGTTGACCCGGGCTGTCTCGGCGCCATTCTTCGCCAAATTCCCGATCATCTCCAGCAATGGCTCATGACATTCTGCCAGATTGCAGATTTCAGCCGGCCAGTAGTTCATTTCCGTATTGATGTTCAGTGTATAGTTACTGCTCCATGGCGGACGGGTAAATGCATTCCAGATGCCTTGGAGATTCGCAGCTTGCGTACCAGGACGAGAGCTGGCAATCAACAAGTAACGTCCATAGTGAAAGAGCAATTCCACAAGCCCCGGATCTTTGGCAGCATAGGTTGTAATCCGCTGTTCAGTGGACATATCCTCCGCTGCAAGCGACTTGCCAAGTGACAGCTTCACCCGATCGAACAAGGAGCGATAATCCGCGACATGTGCTTCTCGCAGGACCGGGTAAGACTTGTCTACCGCACCCGCAAGATGGGACGCAGCAATCGCAGAGGCATCCTTCCCTTCTTTACCCGGAATTTTGTCATAGCCATTAAAGCCTGTAGCCGCGCTGAAATAAAACGTAGCCGCTGTCGCATCCAGCACATGAACGCCGCTGCCATCAACGGTTACCTTGCCATCTTCAGCTTTCACAGTAAGCTGGCCCTCAAAGGCCATCCCCTTGCTATCGCCGGGTTCGCCGTATCGTATAGGATTGTCACTTGCAAAATAACTAGGATCAACATGCTCTGGTGCTGTTCCTGATAGTACAAGACTGTCACCCTGTGCATGAAGGCTATGCCGCAGCGGGCTGTCCAGGGTCGCGTGTACATTCAACGCACCGGGTGCGCTGGCAGTCAGTCGCAGTACAAGTACCTGGTCCGGGTGCGACGCGAACATTTCACGGGTATAGGTGACATTGCCGATCTGGTATTCCACACGATGAATCGCATTCTCCACATCCAGCGTCCGCTTATAGGAACGGTAAATAGAGCCGTGATCAAACCGGAGCAGCAGATCGCCAAAAGGCAGATAAGATTGCGTATACGGCCCCAGCATATTCCGGGTCTCCGTGTCAGCCTCTTCATAGCGGCCTTCTTCAATCAGCTTCCGGACCTTAGGCAAAGCTTCCTTGGCGCCAGGATTGTTCCCATCCTTCGGGTATCCTGACCATAACGTATCCTCGTTCAGACTGATTTTCTCCTGCTCTACACCACCGAAAATCATACCACCCAGACGGCCGTTACCAATCGGCAGCCCTTCAGTCCACACATTTGCTGGCTTGTCATATTGAAGTTTCATATGCTCTCTCCCCCACTATCAATCATTTAACAGTATGTTCGATCAGATCTTATTCAGCTGTGAGCGTATTATCCGCAATATCCACTCCGCAGCAGGCAGTTAGGACAATCGCCTTATCAAGGCTGGACAGAACGCCCCCGCCATCGCTCACGATTTCATTGGATTGGAAAACCAGGCCGGATGTGCTCTTCGCACTCAAGGCCAGCGTATCCTTCAACTCGAATCGGTTCCCCGTTATGATAATCCCCTGGTGAACGGGAGCGTTCTCATCAATGTCCACGTTCTCCGGCGCAATGAAGATCACTGGATGCTCGCCGCTGCCGCACTCCACAAAACGATTGCCGGTGATGGTCACATCCTCCACCTTTCCAGACTCATACCAGGACTCGGCATCCGCCGCAATCAGAACCGCGTTCATATGCATGCGCTCAAACGTATTATTCGCGATCACCGCTTTACGGCGGCTCGTCACGAGTACGCCACGGGTCGGAACACGGGCAAAGTGATTATTGACTACCTCAACCTCTGCGGTCCAGGTTACGTTCTCGATAACATCGTGGCTGCCAATACCTTCGGGAGCCGGGTCAGCCAGAGTTAATAGAAGCTCACGCGGATTTAAAAAATCCACAGCAACCACTTTCCCCTTCGCGTAGCTGATCAACGAGCCGGAACGGACAAATTCAATCTCATCGCCCGGGTGAAAAGCCAGGAATCCGTAGGTCTGGTGATGCATGAACCGGACCTTAACTTCATTCGGCGCAGGCTGCTCTACAATTCGCAGATAGGTTCCGTGAACATTAACGGGATCATCATGGGAACCGGCAAAATAACCGTCCGCCACGGTAACTTTTCCCCGACAGCTGGACATATGGATGAAATCTGCGAAACCAGCGACAGTCCGCCCCGTTTCTGGTCGTGGTGACAAGTCCATCCGGCGGAAAGTAAGATTTTCGCTGAACTGGCCTACAACTCCAAGTCCATGCAGAAAATGCAGCCCAACATCCGTGAAGGTAACATTGGAGCTCCCCGTAATGAAGACCCCGACCTGATCGCGAATCCCGTCACGGTTCTGCAGGACATGCCCTGGAACTACCTCTGGATGAAAATCAAAGTGCAGACGCAGCTTCATCGGTTCCAGCTCTTCGACAGATGTTGCCTGTTCCAGCCAGTTATCCATCCGCCAGGTCGCATTGCGCACCGGATCATAGGTCTGCATTGGGCCTTCCGTGAAGCTCCAGCCCTCACCGATCCAGACCAGCCGGCCGTCCCTGATCTCATAGCGGGAATCAGGATGAACCTCCGTATCGAAAGAATGCGTGCCGCCGCTAGTAATGGTCATCTCGGTTACGGTAGGCCGGTAATAATCGGTATGCAGGTTGCGGAGCTCCACATTGGAGCAGCCGTCCAGCAGAATCATGGTCTGCTTGCCATGGAAAATAAACAGGGAGCCATTGCCCTCTAGTGTAAAGTTGTGCAGACCTTTCAGTAGAATACCAATGGTCTTGGTCACATCTGGATTTTCAGTCTCACTAGTCGTATTGGAGATATAATAGGGCGCTCTAGTAGCCTCATCTACGTAAAAATGATAGCGTCCTTTGGGACAGTCCAGCACAACAGGCCCGCAAATCCCGGCTGCCGCCTGAAGCGCAGCGGTCATGGCCGCTTGGTTGTCCAGCTCAGTATCCGGCTGTGCTCCGTAATCCGTCAAAGTAATGATTGTCGGCGTTGCAATCAAGTCTTGTTCTGCAGAATGAATGGGTCTCCCCGCCTCTCTATTCTTGTAACCGCTTAATAAGAGGCAGTATAATACCTCTTCACCAGATAATCAATTACTTAATATCTTCATAATGCGCAAACTAGTGCCCTTACTGGCTTCATCCTTCGTTCCGGTGATCCGAACCGTGACCTGTAGTTCCCCTCGCTGCTCCTGTAGTGGAAACATCGTCAGAATAGGTCTGTGCGCCATCGGACACCACTCGTCGAACAGATTTACAGCTGTAAACGAGCTGCCGTTTACCGAATACTCAAAAATCCCGCTATCCGGTCCGTAAAGCAGCAACAGACCTGCGCTTTGACCAGTAACGGTAAATGTGTACACCGCTTCCAGACTGTCCGTATATAAATGCTCCGTTCCGAAACGCCAATTCATCAGCGGATCTTCAGGTGACAACTCACGGAGTTCGAACCCTTCTGTGTGAATACCCGCACGAAAATCAAGCAGACTGCCGTATTCGTAATTCTTTACTTCCAGAGGAGATATAGTTCTTTCCTCCTCAGCGTTCAATACGGTACCCTCTGCGACAAGTGCCATGTCTAAATATTCACGCAAAAAGCCCGCATAGAGGGCATGACCATCGTCATTGGGATGATATCCGTCCGGAGCCAAGTCTGTCCATTCCATACGACCTGCACGCGTCTGTTCATAGACTCTGGCGGCAAAGTTGACTGACGGAAGATGATAATGTGCTGCCACCTCTTCATGGACGGCAATGTTAAACGGATGACTCCCCGACAGATTCTTCTCCGCTGCCGTATACAGGAAGCAGATATCGGTATCCGGCGACACTCTACGGCACTGGCGGACAATCCCTTCCATGCCCCTGATAGATTCTTCCCAGTCACTGCCGTCATTGACGCTAAATTCAACAAACAACAGATCGATTCTTCCGTGCCGCAGCACATGCTCCTGGAGCCGATGAGCCCCCAGTGTGGAAGTAGTACCGCCCACTCCGGCATTGATGAAGTGGAACTCCTGATCTGCGAACCGTTCCTGCAGATACCTTCCGGTTAATGCTCTCCAGCTAGATGTATCGGCATCCGAAGCCCCTGCTCCCTCTGTAATGGAACCGCCCAGAAAGGCAACGGTCACTGGCGCTTTTTCCGCAAGTCTTGCACGGATACCCGGCAGTCCTCTGCGTGAAATCACAAATGAATGATTACAATGTTTCTCGTTCGTCATGGCTATCCTCCAGAAATAATGCGTATATCTGCTCTGAATATAAAGAAACCAGGTGCTGGGTCTATCGTACAGCACCTGATTCTGATTTTAATAGTTATTATTTAGAACTATCATAAGCCTTTTGTAAAATTTCGAGATAACGGTCAAGCTTCAAGTTCTGAAGGCCTTTCACATAAGCGTCCCAGTCCTTGTTCAGATCCTTGTTGCCAGTGATGAATTGCAATTGATTTTGCTCGATGTAGTTCTTCAAGTTGGTTTGCAGCATACTGGCTTCATCAATCTCGTTTGGATCAATCCAGATGGACCAGATTGGGAACAACTCTTTAGGTTCATGACCTTGGTATAGCAGAGTCGCATCATACAGTCTGCGTTCATAACTGCTGGAATCGTAGATATCAGTACCTTGAACGTAGGTATCACGGTATTCTTTTGGCTCATAGAAGTGACCCATGCCGCTCCAGCCCGCATTGGAAGGTGCAGCACCTTCAACCGGTGGAATGGTTTTGACCATTGGTTTAACATCTTTACCCAGCGCTACATCGCCTTCTTCCGGATCTGTCCAGCCAGTTCCCTTCATACCTGCTGCAGCGTTGGTTTGACCTTCAGGTGTAAACATGTAATCCACCATTTTGATCAGAGCAATTTGTGCTTCTTTACTTGCTTTGTTAGTGATCACGAATTTCGCACCTGGAGCTACACCGCCCCCGTCATGAGTGGCATAGGAAACCCCTTGAGGTCCGGAAATCGGAGGCAGTGGGTTATAATGTGCCGAACGAGTATTACCCGGATCGATGTTCACGAAGATCGCTGGGTGCATACCCGCACCTGCTCCCAAAATTTCTGCATCGGCGTTTTCACCGATTTTCTTGAACGCTTCGGCATTTTGTGTAAATGCGCCCGGATCAATCAGGCCTTCGTCAAACAGGGATTTGATGTAAGTCAATCCTTCTTTCCACTCTGGTGTAATTGCAGAGGATTGAACTTTTCCATCTGCCATTTGCAGGTAGTTTCGATCGTCATCATAGACAAAGGCATTCATCAAGTAAGGAACAATCCGTACACCGAACTCCTCGATGGAACCACTCAGTGGTACTTCATCCGCTTTGCCATTGCCATTTGGATCTTGTGTTTTAAAGGCTTTCAGAACGTTCTTGAACTCTTCTGTAGTTTTTGGCATTTCCAAGTTAAGCTTTTTCAACCACTCGGTATTCAACCACATTTTGTTAGGGTAGGAACAGTGGAAACATTCTGTGTAGGCCACAAGTCCGTAGATATTGCCGTCAGGCGCTGTATTAAACGTCTTCAACGCAGGGTTCTGTTCCATGGCTGCTTTAATGTTAGGAGCATATTCATTAATTAGATCGTTTAACGGAATGAGTACGCCTTGCTTACCATATTTCAGCAGGTCAGCTTGCGAGAACTGATCAATATAGTGGGTAAGCAGGTAAGCATCAGGATAGTCACCACTTGCCAGCGAGATCTGGCGTTTTTCCTGGGCACCGTCCGAAGGGTTAATCTGCCATTTGAATTTGAAGTTGAACTTGTCTTCCACAAATTTTGTGAATTTATTGGTCGGAAGGTCGATTCCGGATTCCTGAACAGAGAACACACTGATCTCAACCGGTTTGTCAGACGAGTTGCCGGACTGTGAGTTGGATGTGTTATCTGTATTTTTACTAGCACATCCACTAATTACAACCGTAAACGCCATCACTAGAGTTAGTAAAGTTATCAAGCTTTTCTTCTTCAAATCCCATCACTCCCTTTTGTAGTTTAGCAGTTGATACGAAGATACCTTGAATGTAAAACTGCGGGCATCCCTCCTCTCCATGTAGTTCATTCCAAAGATCAGCCCTTCACAGAACCGACCAGCATTCCCTGTACAAAATAACGCTGTACAAACGGATAGATAACCAGTACTGGCAAGGTGGCGACCACAATCAAAGAATATTTCAATAGCTCGGAAAGCTGCTGTTTCTCCACCATTTTCCCGACGTCCATAGCACCGCCGGCGCTGTTATTCTGAATAATGATGCTTCGCAAGACTAGCTGCAGCGGGAACAGATCTGCTGATTTCAGATAGATCAATGCATCGAAATACGCATTCCACTGGCCTACTGCGTACATAAGAACCAGCACGGCGAGAATCGGCTTCGACAATGGAAGTACAACGCTCCAGATGAATCGCATATCACTGCAACCGTCGATCTCACTGGCTTCCATAAGCTCATCAGGAATTGAGGATTGAAAGAATGAGCGGGCAATAATGACCTGCCATACCCAAATGGCATTCGGAATCAGCAATGCCCAACGGGTATCAATTAAATTCATTTCTCTTACCACCAAATAGGTGGGTATCAGACCCCCGTTGAAGATCATGGTGAAGGTGATGATCATCATCAGGGTGTTCCGCCCGAAAAAACCTTTGCGGGACAGTGGGTAAGCAATCATAACCGTCAAAGTTACACTAATCAGCGTTCCCGCCGCGGTGTAAAAAATCGAGTTAGCATAACCGGTAATAATTTCAGGTGTTTTGAATAAAACTTCGAAACCTTTGAAGGATATATCTACAGGCCAGAGCCAGACACGGCCGGAAGTAACCGCTGCCGGGCTGCTGATCGAACTGCTGATGATAAAGATCAACGGGTAAAGCACAGCGATAACCACGAGGCCGAGCACAAGATAGATCGTGAATAGAAACGCTTTGTCTCCGGCGGATTCTTTAATCTTTTTTTGAACTGTTGCTGCCATAAGTGTGCTCCTTTCCTACCAGATGCTGTTCTTAGTAATTCTTTTCGCCAAACCGTTCACTGTAAACAAGAGGATCAGGTTGATGATCGAGTTAAATAGTCCAACGGCAGTTGCAAAACTGTAGTTGGCATTTAGCAAACCAACCCGATAGACATAGGTCGCAATGATCTCAGAATTGGCCAAGTTTAGCGGATTCTGCAGCAGGTAGACCTTTTCGAAACCGATCGCCATTACATTCCCTACATTCAGGATCAGGATGATGACGATGGTGGGTACAATCCCAGGCAAATCGACGTGACGGATTTTTTGAAAACGTGAAGCACCGTCCACTTTCGCCGCTTCATAAAGGGTCGGGTCTATTCCCGCAAGCGCTGCCAAATATACGACTGCGCTGTAGCCCGCCGTCTGCCAAATATCAGACCAGACATAAATCGAACGGAACATCCCGGGTTCACCCAAGAAGTTAACAGAATCAAGTCCGAAGAAGTTAAGGGCGATGTTGACAAAGCCGAGCCGCGGTGCCAGGAATAGCATAACGATCGACACCATAACAACTGTTGAGATGAAATAAGGTGCAAACGATACAAGCTGTACGAATTTTTTGAACCTTCCTCCGCGCACCTCATTAATCATGAGAGCCAGAATAATCGGGATCGGGAATCCCGCCAGTAACTGATAACCACTAAGCATAATGGTGTTCTTAACCAGGATCCAAAACTGTGGATTCTCAAAGAATAGTTGGAAATTTTTAAAACCAACCCAAGGACTTCCCCATATTCCCTTGATAACGTTGTAGTCCTTAAAAGCAAGAACTGCGTTTATCATCGGGTAATACTTGAAGATGAGGAAAAACAGCAAGGGCGGAATGACCAGCAGATGCAACTGCCAGTGCTTCAGCATACTTTTGCGGGCATTGTACCAAAAGCCCGGTCCCTTGCTCTGCGGCAACGACTTACGGTTTAAAGCGATTTGTTTCTCCAGAACAATTCCCCCTATCCAACAGCCTCTGTTTTGTATTTTGTGATAGCGCTTTCTACGACTTGATCATAGTAGATCTTCATGTCCCCTGAATAGGTACAATTGCGCGTTTCAGCGTACAGATAACCCGTTTTTGGGGGCACAAAACAGCATAAGAACGGCCATTTTTCCGGTACCCTGCCTGGAAGGGAGAAAAAGGCTACGCTGTCCGGAACCGGACAACGCAGCCTTAGGTCTTGAAGATATTTATTCATCAGCACATTGTCTGTATGCGCTTGGTGATATGCCCATCAACCGCTTAAAAGCCCTTCTGAACGAGTGCGAACTATTGTATCCAACCCGTGTGGCGATCTCGTCAACGGTATATCCGCTCTCTTTTAGCAACACTACAGCCTGATCCATTCTGACTTTGACAAGATGGTCGGAGAAATTAACACCTGTGACCTCCTTGAACAATTGGGAGATATATTTTTCGGGTCTTTCCACTTGCTCAGCAACCCGGTACAAGGTCAGTTCCGAATCAGAGTACATCTCTGCCGTATACTCCTTGATCTGTTTAATGATCTGAATATGAGCGTCCTTCTTCTTATTGGCAATAAGCCCGCAGAGTTCTTCCATAATTTCATTGAATTCAGACTGGATGGTCTCGAGCGTCTCTGAGGACCCGATGTCAATGACCCGCCGTTTGACGCTCTCGATGGAAGCATATTCCGTAAACGCTTTTTGATCCAGCAGCTTAAGGAAGGTACCCTTCATTTCCCCCACAAGCTGATGTTTCATTTCGATAGACAGCTCCCGCTGCTCCATATTCTGCACGATAATAGCATGGACAATCCGCTTGGCTTCCTCAAGTTCTCCGGCCCGGATCGTACTAATCAGCCGCTGCTCTGAATCCAAAGGATAGTAATAGGTCGTGTTCTCAGTCTGGGCCTCATTGTACCACATAATTCCTTTTTTATTCATGTAGACGGCGTATTCCAGGGCCTGGTTGGCCTGATCAAAGGATAGGCTGACCTCAGTTACCGAGGCGAACAGTTCGCCAAAGCCCGCCTGAATCGTAATGCGATACTCATTAAATACATACTGCGCCAGATTCTCCATGGTATGGTTGATATCCGCAATCTCATTCTCTTTACCCAATTCTTCATTCATTGAAAAGAACAGAGTGACCACTTTATCGGAGCCTATATCGGTCATCAGAACGTCCACGCCAAGCTCAGACAAGCCCTGCTTCACGAGCAGGCGGGAAGCACTCAGCTCATTCAGAATCTCCACGCTATCCATACCCGCATATCCGTTAATCTGGATGATTCCGGCATACCCCTTGCCTTGTAGCAGGTCGATATCCGCCTGCTCGGCAGCAGAAAGAATCTCATCCCGTGATTTGAACTCACCGGCAATCAACCGCTTCAGGAACGCATCCCTGACTAGCGGAAGCTGACGGTTCAGCTCTGACTCCAGGAACTTGTTCTGGGTAATCATATCGGCGATATTCCCGCTCAAAAAGTCAAATTCATTCCTCGGACCTGCTTCGTCCTTCCCAAACTGCTCCTTCATAACATTGAGCAGACGGTTAATCGGCGCGCTTGTACGATAAGCCAGCACCAGACCGACAATCAGGCCAATCAGTAGCGTGCCTCCCGTAATCAGCCAAGTCATTTCCTTAATTGTGTTGGCATTCTCCATCAGAACCTGCCGGGGGATGCCTGCCCTGTATACCCATCCATTCTTATTGGAAGTGGTAGTGATCACCAAATCATCACCATAGAACTGGCTGACTTCATTTTTGTCAAACGACGGATCAGACACCATCTTGACCATTTCCGGCTCACTGCTCCCTTGCAGGACAATGGTCTGCCCTTCAGCATCGCTGATATGAACCCAGCCGCCATACCGCTCCGTCAGACCGGAGAGCAGACTGGCAATGATTTTCTCGTCTATGATTACAACCGCAACAGCTGGTGAAGTATCATTGAAACTGTCCAGAGGTAGTGACTGCATGTACGTAATCACTGAAGTTTGTGTCCCTCTACTGACAAAAGAACTGAGCGGCTTGATTTCGCTTCGATGAGATTTCTCCAGTACTTCCTTACTCCATTCTTCGAGCGACAAGTCGTTGTAATGGAAATTATCGTAATAATGGTCAGGTCTGTAAGAAGAACCCGGAGTTAGAATCAGCTTGTAGTTGGCTAGGTAGATATAATAATCTTGTAGAAAATCATTGGTCTGTCCGAAAGTCAGGACATTCCGCATCGCTTTCCATATGCCGTAGACATTCCTCTCATTATCCCGCTCGTTCATCAGAACGTTCAATTCCTGGTTTATCGCAAGTTGTCTAGTAAAGCCCTCTACCTCCGCCATACGGCGCTCCAAAATATCCTGACTCTTCTGAAGCTGGGTCACACTGTTCTCAATCGAGATGGACCGTGTCACCGAAATCGAAGTTAGATAAGACATGTAGCCGCCAATGCTGGGTATAATCAAAATAACCACATAGGAGATTAGAAATTTGCGGAATACACTGGAATATTTAAGCATGTTGGACCCCTCTCCTGGATGTGGCATTGGTAGCGCTGTCATGATTATAGATTAAAACATTTTTCAGTATAGTCAAGTGTTCAACCTCATTCCGTCACGCTATGTACATTCGGAAATGCATAAAAAGCAGCGATATCCCGCTGCTATCACTGCTTTTTATAAGCAATCCCGAGTTCTGCTTTTTTCCGCGCTTCAATTCCCCTGATTACCGTCTTTCTTGCCTCGAGTTGACCTTACTGGCACAAAACCAAATTCTTCTTTGAACCGATCCATAGTATATAATGGCCTATAATTATGACCCGGGAAATGATAATAATCCAGATTATAGAAATCTCCTAAAATATTACTCATAATCTTCGTCACAGGCAAATTGCTGGTTACATCCGGCCCCACCAGGTTCAAAGTTCGCACTCCCGGCCTAGGTGGAGCATGCAGTGCTGCAGCGATTCCCCGGACTACATCATCAGCATAAACGTGGGCCATTGTGATAAACGGGAGCGGAGGCCGGGAACCCGTTTCCAGAATAGGCGGAATCCAGTCCTCTGCAGCTACGGCACCAAGACGCAAATTAATAAAGTCAGCATCGGTGTGAATACGGTGAAAATAGCGGGTCAGTTCCTCTACCATAGCCTTGCTGAGTCCGTATGCATCCGTGGCCAGACACGGGTGCTCATCAGGAATAGGCAACTCCAGCGGGACAAAATCTTCATCCAGCCCACCTGCCACGGCAATAGAGCTCGCAGTAATAAACTTCCGGCAACCACGATCCAGCAGATATCGGAAGAGCCTCCTTGTGCCTAATACATTAACCGCGAGTCCTTCCTCTTCACTACAGCCTCCCGTCACCGCAGCAAGATGAATAACGGCTTCAATGTCGTAAGCATCAAGCCCTTTCAAGTCCTCTATAACATCAAAAGATCCCTGTACATAAGCCGCCGCTCCCTCTGGAGCTTTCCGTGACAGACAAATAACATAATGCTTGTCCGCCAGGTGCTTGACCAAAGCTCTACCAATAAATCCACTGGCACCGGTAATCAAAATATTCATATGGCTTCCCCTTTCGCTATCGACTCTATTCATTCAGAAAAAAGGGGCCAAAGGGGCCCCTTTTCTCCAGTCCTTCTTGTAATTATTTTACCAGTTGTTCTCCGCCTATTGTGCCGGGCTTGGAGACATGATCTCTCGAAGCTTCTTCAATGTCGCCAAACGCCCAGTGGGACGCTGGAACATCACTCCACTGTGGTTGTAAAACGCCCGTAAGCGGGCCTCTGCCCAGCACTCTGTTGATGGCAACAACCGCTTCCGCACGTGTCAGAATTACACCAGGACGGAAAGTACCGTCGGCATAACCATTCAAGATGCCTGCACCTTGAGCTTTCAAAATGGCTGCTTGTGCCCAGTGGTCTGTAATGTCAGAGAACCCACGCCCCACAGGTGCATCTGTCTCGTCGAGAGCAGCTACTAGAACTGCCAGCTCTGCCCGGGTCAACGATTGGTTCGGCTTAAACGTACCATCCTGGTAACCTTTCATCAGACCCATCTTGGCAACCTTGGCAATAGCTTCTGCAGCCCAGTAATCAGACTTAATATCACTGAATACGACATTTGGTTCAGTGGCCTCTGTCTGAGCGACACCTGCAAGAATAGTTGCCATTTCAGCACGGGTGATCTTGTTATCCGGTTTGAACAAGCCGCCAGGATAACCTTTGATATACGCCGTGTGTTGAATGGTTTGAGTATCATCCCCTGCGCCCGGTGCCGGAGTGGCAGTAGGAGCAGGGGTTACTGTTGGAACTGGAGTAGCAGTAGGCTGAACTACTGAGCTAGACGGACCACTTGGATTCGATGGTCCAGTTGGATCAGTTGGTCCAGCAGGATCCGTTGGCACTGGTGTTTCTGTTGGTGCTGGTGTTTCTGTTGGTGCTGGTGTTTCAGTCGGACCCACAGGACCGCCGTTATCTGCAGCAACAACTGTGAACTTCAACTGGTCTGTCAACATGAAATCACCGGATTTTTTGACAGCTTTGAGCGTGTGTACACCGCTCTCCAATCCCGAGACACTGTAGATCTCCTGTTGATTTTTACGGCTTGGGCTGTAAGCATTTACGGTCTGCACCAGCTGTCCGTCTACATAAATATCTACTTCACCTTGCTCTGGTCCAGTAGGTGTGATCAGGCTGATTCCAGTACCCTTGAATGTATATTCAAAGGAATCACCATCCACCGCTGTATAATGCACATCATTGTGATAATCGCCCCCGAAGGTAAAGCTGAGGTTCAGCGTACCCACCGGTTGCGTAGCCAGATAAGATTTGTTCAGTGTAACATGGTTCCCGGTAAGCGTATAATCTGTCCCTGGAATTAGATTATATGATCCATTGGTAATTCCCGTGAAGCTTTCCGCTTGTTGCAGCAACGTCACATCAATATCCGCCTGGGCAGAAGCTGACTTATCGAAGCTAGCGTGTACCGGATTAATCAAATTCGGAATTTCGACTTTCAGCATGTCTAGCAGCATGAACCGGCCTGATTTCTTCACGGCCTTTAGTGTGTGCATTCCATCCGATAGATCAGAGATACTGTACAGAACCTGCTGAGCCAAACGTCCATTACGGTAAGCACTAACAGTTTCCTTAAATTGACCGTCAATATAGATATCCATATCTCCCTGTGACTGGTCTACTTCTGTGATCAGCTGAATTCCCGTTCCTCTGAAGGTATATTCAAAAGAATCGCCGTTCACCTCAGCGTAATGCACATCATCCTTGTAGTCGCCCATCCCTCTTCCAGTGCTGCGCGACCAGGAGCCGTTGTACTTAATGCCAGGATCGTCGTTATTGATAAGCGCATAACGTATGCCTGTAGAATCGCTGATTCGAATGGTCAGCGGCTGCGGATCACCCGAACTAAAGATTACGTTCAGACTCGTTGTGCCAGCAGGCTGCAATGCGAGGTACTCCTTTTTAATAGTAAGCTTATCATTAACTACCGTATAATCGTCTGTACTGAGGGCCACGTCGTCATTTTCAATGCCGGTCAGCGTATTGCCGTTCAGGGACAATGAAACAGTGACATCCTTCTGTTGTTCTACAGCCTTGTCAAAGCTAGCCGATGCAGGATTAATCGTGCTGTTCTGTCCTCCTGCCGGTGTTTCTGTTGTCACTCTAAGCGCGTCGAGCAGCATATACTGGCCCGAACCCTTAACTACCTTGAGCGTATGTGGACCGTTGTCTAGACCCGACACACTGTATACAGCCTGCTGTACTTCTCTCGGTCCATTGTTATTAGCGCTTACAGTTTGCGGTGTGCCATTATCGAGGGTAACAATCATGTCCCCCAGATTGCTATCCTTCTCTGTCAGCACGTCAATGCCTGTACCCGTAAAGGTGTACTCAAAATAATCGCCGTCCGTCTCAGTGTAATGCACATCTCCATTGTAATCACCAAAGCTTCTACCGGTGTTCGCATTCCACGATCCGGTGTATTTAATATTGCTGTCATCATCATTAATATAGACTACATTCGTAACGGTTGCATTGTTAGCCAGTGCTGAATTTGCAGCATTGTCAGCCGCAGCGTTCAGGTCATCAGCTTGTGTAGCAAGCGCTGGATTAGCACTTGTGGTATCTTTGATTGCTATGCTGATATCCTGTGCCCCGTTCAACTGCTCCTTGCCACCATTGCGTTTCCATTCTCCGCTGTAGCGCATGCCTGTATCATCGTCATTGACGGCAGATGTGCCGTTCAGCGCAGTCACTTTAAGCATCCGTGAAGCATGGGGTTCGAGCACACCGCCGCTGAATTCTTTTTCAAAATTACCTAGCTCGGAATGGCTCCACAGGTCACGTACCGAAGCTGGGCCCTCAAGTCCGAGATCACTCCATTTCACTTTAACCTCCGCACTCCGATTGCCCAGATTGAACAGGGCTACACTGTAAGTGCCGTCTCCGTTATTGGCATACCACACTTGCTGCTGCGTATCCATAGATACCGGATGACCCGGACGACCAGCCTGATTGACTGCAATTACTTCATCATTGGTAAGCAGTTCCAATCCATAGTCGTCAAGCCTTGTCAAGTCATTGCCTGTATAGAGCTGGGCAGAAGAGATCGACCAGAAGGTCATTGCAGACTTCCGCTCATCTCTGGTCAGACCATCCATGGATCCATTTCCGATATTCAGGGAATCAAAATCATTCCAGCCTCCCGGTCCTGCATCCCGCCACCAGATGGCCGCAAGCGGGAACAAACGGGAAATACTCGGCCATTCCGTTAAGCCCTTACTGCTGTCGTAGGCTTCAATATCCCAGTCAATCCGCCAGCCGTTAGCATACTTTTTCCAGAAATCCACATAGTTATGGTCCAGCGCCCATGAAAGCTCGAACCAGATGTTGTTTCTTGCGAGTGCCTTAGACCAAGCTTCTACATCGCCGCGAGCATCACGGCTCAGGTTGTTGATGCCCGAACCAGGAGTCACACTGTCAAATTTGACAAAGTTAATGCCCCATTCGCCAAGAAGATCCGCGATGGAATCAATATACTTTTGGGCGCATGGGTTACTGAAATCAATTTTATACGTATAGGAATCCCAATAGTCCATAACGGTCAGCGGTTGTGCCGCTATGTCCTGCATACGACATTGTCCGTTAGTTCCATAAATTTCATAGTTCGCGTTATAGCCCGTTATCGACATTCCCGGAATCAGATAAATACCGATCTTCTGTCCATTGTTATGAACATAGTCGATAACCTCCTGAAATCCGTTCGGATACAGGGTCTCACTCGGAATAGGCCGGCCGTATTGATCCTCGCCGCCGTTCCATCCCGCATCAATATTAATATATTCATAACCATGGGCCTGCAGCTTCTCACGCATAGCATCCGATTGCTTCTTGACGCCTTCTGCCGATGTCCAGTTGCCTGCCCCATCATACACCTGCATGCTGTAACTGCTCCAGCCCATATACGGCTTTTGAGCCATACTGGCATCAGCCGCATGCGCCACATTGCTTTTCGTTCCTGCAAAGCCCAACTGCGCTACTGCAATAATGAATACCAGCAGACTCATTCTTAACCTTTTCCCGATTACTTTCAAAATCATCCCTACCCCCTCATAGAATGTTGGTGTAAATCATTTTGATAGCGCTTTCTTACGAGAAGATCATAGTAGAAGATGAATTTCCAAGATAGGTACATTTCGGTATTTTGCGTACAATTAACCCTTAAACAGGGGGCAAAACAGCATAGAACGAACAGTTTTCCATTTATAATGAAGAAAAGCAATAAAAACAACAAAACGCCGCCCTCAATAGAACGACGCTCATTTTAGTCCTCTCACCAAATACTGTTGGTTCGTTTGTTCCCTCAATCCCATTTCAATCGGGTACATTATTAGAGATGACGCCAATACTGGGCGAACCTAAATAACCAGTCCCCGGTAGATCTCGGGAGACTGGCTATTTAAACTTTCAACCTTTTGGGATCTCTGCCTCACAAACGAGAAACACTCCCGTAAGCACTGAAAAGAAGTCTTATCGTCACACTAAACGTTCGAGTTCTATGGACAGCAGTTCTATAGTACCTTGCTGAAGAGCTACTTTTATTACCGATTCCTGTGATCCCTTAAACGGACCTACACGGACATGAGTTTTCTCATCGTCACTCTGCAAATGGACTACCTGAATTTCCTTATTATCTTGCTCTATTGTTAATTGAGCATCTTCTGTACACTTCAACTCCAGCTGCGCATAACCTTCGTCATTAATTGCGCTGAAAGTGTAGCAAGCAAACTCCTGCTCTCTGAGTTCAAGTCCTAATAGGTCCCAGCCACTGTCAAAACCAAAACGCTTCTTCTCCAGCTTATCGGATAACGAGATCAGCTTCATCCCTGTTGTGGACCGGTAGCGATAAATATTGCCTTCTTCCCGCAGACCACTAAAGCTTTGACCTTTACCAGGCAGCTCATCGAAATCTGTTGCACGGACGCGGCAGCCCGGACGCCGGAATGCCGAATCCGTTACCAACGGATTTGCACGGCAATTCTCCAGCTTCATATTCTCAAGGAAAGCATCCAGCGTCCTTTGCACATCCTTTTCCTCCGGTCGAGGGCCACTTTCGGAGTACGCGAGAAATTCTTTCCATCCCTCAGGTTGAGCGATAGAGAACGGAGAATTGGCACACTCCATTTTTTTCCACGGCCACAAATTGTAACCGATTCCCATAGAAACCGCTAAAGGATACATAGCAGCGAACCATTCCGGATAATTCTCTCCCGTCTCACCGAGCCACAAAGGCTGATTCAGACGCTCAGAGGTATCCAGAAACTCCTGCAAAGCTTCGATTCCTGGCATACAGGCGTACCGATGGAAATGAATAACCATGTTGTCATCGTAACGTTTGTAGAACACGGAAACATCTGTAGACCAATGATGACCCTCTATAGATAACATATGCACTGGATCAATAGCACGGATCTCGCGGATAGCCTCATCATAGAAATCTGCCAGCTTTTGCAGAAGATAATACTGGTGGTAACCTTCATTCAATCCTGGACGCAGAGGCTCATTCAGCAGGTCATAACCACCTACAATCCAGCGGTCCTTATAACGGCGCGCCAATTCCTTCCACAGTTCGATGCCCTTACTCCAGCTTTCAGAATCGGTGAACAGCCGCGGTGAATCATCCACCGAATCGTCGATATTCGCACCTGTCTGTCCACCAGGAGCACCATGTAGATCTAAAAAGGCATACAACTTAAATTCTTCGCACCAATCCAGACATCGATCAAGCAAAGCGAAGACCTCTTCGTCCCAGAGCGTTCCCGGCTCATCCTTCATAAGCACCCGCCAGCCAATCGGAATCCTCACGGAGTTATAGCCCAATTCAGCCATCATGCGAATATCCTCGCGGGTAACATAGTTTTCACGAAAACGGGTCCAGAAGCTTTCAGAATACTGGCTACCGGTCAGTTCGCGGATAACCTGTTCCATCCTTCGCGGACGGTCGAATCTTTCCGAGCGAGATAACCACATATACCCTTCAGGCAGTAACCAGTTCCCCAGACCCCAGCCGGTTAGTATAATTTTGTCTCCGTCTCCGTTAACAACATCTGTCCCCTGCGCTCGCAGGAACCCTTTGACCAAACTTCGATCTGTATGTTCAAACATATGCCATGTCCCCTTTCAACGCCTTACTTTTATTATAAGAGAATCCATTTTAATAACCTATCCTTTGAATTTCGGGTAGGGTATTGTTTTTTTGGGTGGTTGCTGGTTCTGATTCCGATACTCCAGAGCCGTTATCCCCTCTGATTCTTTAAAAATCCGGATGAAATGTTTCACATTATCGAAGCCCACCTGTTGACTTATTTCGTATACTTTTAGATCAGAACCCGCAAGGAGCTCCTTGGCCTTCTCCAGTCTAAAATTTCTTAGATATGAAGAAAAACTTGTTCCTGTATATTCTTTAAATGCGTGACTGAAGTAAGTATAGTTAAGTGACAATTGATTCGAGACCACAGCCATGTTCAAGTCTTCGGCAAAATGCTTATGGACGTAATTAATGGCTTTCTGCATACTCTTGTTCTCCTGACTGCTTTGCTCTCTGGCCACTTTCACAAAGGCATCTAAACGCACTAACAGTTCTTCAACCTTTTTATAATAATCTTCAAAGCGCTGAAAATTCCCAATGTGACCCACCTGACTATAGAGCCTCAGAATATGAATGGATTCTTGACCGTAGCACCGGTAAACCTTATCAAAAATATCTTCATTCATAATGACACTGATACGCTCCAAATATCCAATCTCACAGTGGCTAATCACCTGGATATTCAATATTTGTTGAAGGAGCTGCTTAACCTCTGGCAGACGATCGGTACCAAGCAGATTGGATAATCGGCGGATCGTCTCTAGAGGTAGTTCGCAATTTGAACTCCGCTTTATAATATGGTCATAGAACAGAACTTCACTGTTATTGATAACCAGGAAATATTTCATCGTCTGTTTGGCTTCGCTATACGCTTTGCGCAATTGCTGAATACCCTCCGTACTAGAACTGAGAGCTATCCGGTATTCCCGCTCACCTAATTTCTTCAGCTCTTCTGCTAGTTGAAGAAGTTCATTCTTATTTTGAGCTACAATTATTATATTTCCTTCTTTGTCTTTGCTAATAATAATATTCTCCGCTTCAGACAGCAGCATAGATATGAGATCATTCTGCCTTATACATATAATTCCTAATATATATTGGCCCTCCATCCAACCGTATCCTGCATTTAGCAAATTGGTGTATGTCTCACTAGAATCGTTGCTATTGGAATTAAGAACATTGGCGATCCAGTCTGAAGGAGAAGACACGGTTAACAATTCATTCTGCAACTTTCGATCCAGTATCTCAATTTTCATTTTCTCCAAAAATGAATATAATTCTTCGCGTACGACGGGCTTGAGCAAATAGTCCCTAACCTGATATCGTATCGCTTTTTGTGCATATTGAAAATCATCGTACCCGCTAAGCAATAAAACCTCCGGCTTATACGGGAACTGCTGAATATGGGATAATAATGTGATTCCATCCATTATAGGCATTCGGATATCCGTTATGATGATGTCTGCTGGATCCTCTTCTAGCTGCTCCAAGGCATCTCTTCCGTCCTCTGCGAATCGAAAAGAGTAGACTTCAGGGAACTTCCTTTCGATCATGGACTGTAGTCCCATTCGAATATTATACTCATCATCAACAATCATTAATTTAATCATCAATGTCCTTCCTCCCTTCAAAATTAAGAAGGGGCATGCTCATTACAACACGAGTATAACTACCTGCCATACTCTCTATGCGTATACCATAGTTAAGTCCATAGCTCATAATCAGGCGTTGATCCACATTTCGCAGACCGATGCCGCTGCTCCCTTCGTTTTGAACCTTTCCCCTTAATTCCTGATAATCTCTTTCCTCCATGTGCAGTAAGTTGGATAGCATCCGGATTTTCTCCTCGGAAATGCCGCAACCATTATCCATTATCTCAATGAAACAAGTATCCTTCTCGACCATAGCGGTAATAGAAATGATGAAGCTCCCAGATTTTGAGTTCATTTGCTTCATCCCATGTTTAACTGCATTTTCTACAATTGGCTGCAAAGACATCTTTAGTGATTCCTGATTTAATAATGCAGGATCAATGGCTACGTTGAGTTCAATTTTACCCTTGTAACGGATATTCATAATGTCAATATAATGATGAACATGATTCAGCTCTTCTGCTAGCTTTACATGTTCTCGTGTCCACTGCAGTGTATAACGCATCATCCCTCCAAGCGAGGTGAGTGTGTCTGAAATCACATATTGCCCTTCCATCTCCGCTAGCATCTTCAGATTTTCCAATGTGTTATACAAAAAATGCGAATCAATTTGGTTCTTCAGCGCTTTCAGCTCAGCTTCTTTACCCGCCGCCTGCCTATTTGCCTGCTCCTCTATGAGTTCATTAATTTTACTAAGCAATTTCCGATAATGATGTCCGAGCTCCCCAATCTCATCCGTTCCGGTTATCGGAAGATCCACGTTAAAGTTGCCGCCTCTCACTTTTTTCATTGAATCTTTCAAGACTCTAAGACGTTTAAGAATCATGGACTGCATGAAATAAGATAATAAACTTAAGAATGCCATCAAAAAGATAATAATTAAGATTAATCTGCTTCGCCTTTCTTTGATATCAGCCATGGTATCTGCCAAACTCACAATATTTATAAGATGGACATCAATAGATGGTATATAGCTCTGAATGGCCAAATAAGGTTGTCCAGCTGTATAAAATTCAACTACTTCGTTGCTTGGCTTATTGTTCAGTACAACGCTTTCAATGAATTGCTCGGCGGAGACATTATCGAACATACGCGAAGAATCCAAACTAAATACTTTATGATCCCGAGTGACAATAACCAATTGAGAACCGGGATCTTGAACTTTACTGAAGGTTTTCAGAAAAAAATTCTGCATGCTCATACTTATCTCTAATATGCCGTTATGCGTAGTATCATCAAGAAATTTAAACTCCTTGAGTAACGATGCTTCAAACCTCACGGGTTCTGAAGGTGCACCAACCAATACCCCTTCCTGCTCTCCCATTGCCCAATAACTACTGCCTTCTTGCCCCAGTACGTCCCTATACCAGTATTTATTTTGAATGCGGGACTCCTGAAGAAGTACAGGCCAAAACTCTTGCACATTAGGGTTGCTTGTAAATAATCTGACTTTGGATACTCTAGGATTGTTAAAAAGAAAATATTGAAAATCACTTATTAATTTTGTTTTGATTTCGAGCAATTCTTCAGTGTTAAAATCTTTCTGGGATTGCAGAAAATCGTTCATCTCCCGGTTAGAAAGTGCAAGCTGAGCTGTCCACTCCATAAGTTCAATATTGTTTTCTATATTTGTTTTCTCAATATCCAGGATCGTTTCATTATTTCTGATCAATTCGTCCATAGATTTAGAACTTTCATGAGAAAAGCTATAAGACGAGAAAATCAGCACTGGAATAAAAATCAAAATCATAAACGAGAGGATCAACTTAGCTTGAAGCGAAAGGCTGCGAATAAATTTTTGGATATACACTAGCATTTTGATATTCTTAATCTTCAAATAATTCTCACGTCCTGCATAATGATAGAAGCAAGCCCGGTTATATTCATTCGAAATTACAGAGCGAATATCCGGGCTTGCTTATTAATGAATAAATAATTTATTCAAAGGAACTTAACTTTTTAATATTAGACTCATACGCATTTTGACGGTATGCATCAATAGCATCTTGCTCGCCACGGTTTTTCAAGTAGTCATTGAAAACTTTATCGAAGTCTGCATCTGAGTTCGACATTAACATTTTAGGAAGCGCCTTACCCCACAAACGAGCGTTTTTGCTATTAGCAATACCTTCCTTGCTGGTCGCATCCGGATCAAGATTATCAAATTGGGCCATGCTGATAGCCTTACCCTTGGTCCAGTCTGCCATTTGACTGTTAGGTTCTGCTCCCGGCGGGTTCCATGCCAAGTTCATATTGGTATCCATAAGCATCCAGTATCTGAAGGAAGCACCGTACTTTTGATCAAATGTCGTACGATCGGTATTCAACATTTTTAGCACATCCGGCAGGAATTGATCTTTACCGTCAATCGTATCGTAAGTAACGCCTTTTTCACCTAGGAACAAGTCTTTATTTCCTTCTTCACTGAGCAGATAACTCATAAAGGCAATCGCCCGTTTTTTATCTTTGACGTTCTTGGAAATCAAGGTCACTGTCCAGCCAGAAATTCCCGGACCAGAAAGTGTAGGAGCATCTTTAGCACTGTTGGCTGGTCCATCTACAGCAATATAAACGGAGTTAGGGTCTTTTTGGTACAAAGTTGTATTAACCGGTTCAAAGTCCGTGCGTTGATACAGCATTGCAAAGTAACGTCCTTGAGCAATTTTTTCTTCCATTTGAGCCCGTTTGTCAATGAAGACATCCTTGGCTAGCAGTCCGTCTTGATTAGCTTGGCGGAAAACTTTCAACCAATTCAGATATTCGGCATCTTGGCGTCTATCGTATAATTTGCCGTCTTTCTCTTGAGGAATCGCCAGGAAATTCTGTAGATAGCCTTCAAGTGAGTAGTTCCCTGTTTCTGTAAACTCATGCAGTCCGAGCGGAATCAGCGGCTGGCCGTTCACTTCCGGATATTTTTCTTTGGCTAACTTAAGCGCATTCAAGAAACCCTCTGGAGTTCTCATATCTGGTTTACCCAGCGCTTCATACATATCTTTACGCACTACGAATGTTTGATTGGAAGTAAACTGCTCTCCATATTTTTTATAATCCGCAGGAGAGGAGGACGCATTGGGATATCCATACACATTTCCATTAGGTTGTGTGTACCAGCCAAGTTTAGCCGGGTCAGCCACCTTTAAGAAGTACGGATCGTATTGCTCTGCCAATTCGTTGAGCGGAAGTACCAGATCCCCTTTAATCATCTTTTTAATGGCTTCTTCATACCAGCCCAGAGTAATGAAATCAGGCATGGAGCCGGAAGCCATCATCGTATTAAGCTTTTCATTCTCATTCCCGGCAGGAATAATAAAATTCACATCAACACCGGTTTTTTTAGTGATATAATCTGTAACCACGTTGTCTCCCCACTTGACATCTGCCCAACTGAAATTGAGATACCAGTCGAACGTAATCGGTGAAGTATCCTGCTTCCAGGTTGGTTCATCCGTTGAAGGAGCTGCGGTTGCCTCTGCGGTTGTATCTGTTGACGGTGTGTTGTTTGTCTTCTCTGCAGAACCATTGGCATTGTTATTCCCGCCAGAACATGCAGTAACCGAAAAAGCCATAATCAGTGCTAGTAGTCCTGAAGTAGTCTTTCGTAAAGAATTCCCCATTGCTCTTCCCCTTTTCTAATTCTTAATTTATCATCAATCCAGCTCTTAAGAGTGGACGGACAATTGTGATCAGAGTGCTATTTCATCCTTTAATGGAACCGATCATAAATCCTTTAACAAAATATTTTTGCAGGAAAGGATATACTACTACAATAGGTGCAGTCGTCACAATCATGGTGGCAAGCTTCAGTGACTGCGAAGTTATATTCTTGGATACTCCGGTAGGCATTGCCGAGATCATCTGATTGGAGCTGGACTGGGCAACCACCCGGTACAAGAAGGTTTGAATAGGCTGCAGATTTGGATTATTGATATAGATCATGCCTGTAAAGTAATCATTCCATTGATAGACACCATGAAAGAGAGCTATGGTTGCTACTACTGGCATAGATACAGGTATAATCACCCTCAGGAATATTTTAAAGTCATTGGCACCATCAATTTTAGCCGCCTCTTCCAAACCTGCCGGGATCTCACGAAAGAAGCTCATAAAGATGATCAGATCGAAAAAGCTAAACGCTGCCGGAATGATATAAACCATGAAATTATCAAGTAGATGAAGATTCCGGATTAAAAGATAGGTTGGAATTAATCCTCCGCCAAAAAACATCGTAATGGTCCCGATAATCATATATAATTTACGCCCATATAATTCTTCGCGACTAAACGCATACGCTACCATAGAAGTAAACAGGACGTGAACCAGAACACCTAGGACCGTTTTTGCAACAGTAACGCCCATAGCCGTCATGATCCCCTTACTATTAAATACAGCCTTGAAACTGTCTAAGCTAAATTCCCGAGGCCACCAATAGATCCCGCCCCGCATTGCATCGTTAGCATCATTGAAGGCATTGACGACAACATACCAAATGGGGTAAAGGGTGATGAAGCAGATGGCAAGCATCAAAATGCCATTTATAATCTCGAAAGCGAATTCGCCTTTCGTCTGCCTCTTCATTGAAATCATGTGCATTCCTCTTTTCATGTCAAAATACTAGAATAGTGATGTATTATTAAGTTTTTTGGTTACAGAGTTAGCTCCGATTAAAAGAGTAAGAGCAATAACGTTTTTCAGTAGACCAACGGCTGTCGAATACGAGTAACGTCCTTCATTCAACCCCGTTTGATAAACATAGATATCGATAACATTACTTGCGCTTGCATTAAGCTGATTGCGGAGCACCAGAATTTGATCGAAATTTGAGTTCAATACACCACCAACAGCTAAAATAAATAAGATGGAAATGGTACCCATAATGGACGGTAGCGTAATATTAAGGATTTTTTGAAATCTCCCAGCACCATCTATAGTTGCCGCTTCATACAGTTCAGGGGAAACACCACTAATAGCTGCAAGATATATAATGGCCGACCATCCGAGTTCTTTCCAAATGTCAGATGCAATGATTATTGTCCAAAAGTATTTAGCTTCCGCCAGATAACTTATGGGGGCATCAATAACATTCATCGCCAACAATATTTTATTAATCACACCTACATCAGACAGCCAAGTGGCCAAGATTCCTCCTAGAACAACCCAACTCAGAAAGTGAGGAAGATAGGTAATGGTCTGAACTGATTTTTTAAAGAAAACAGACCGGACTTCATTTAGTAATAAAGCAAATACAATAGGTAAAGGAAAACCAACAATCAGTTTGATTAAACTGATCCCGAGCGTGTTGCGAATGACCTCGATTAGTGCATCGTCCTGCAAAAATTCTTTGAAATGATCCAAACCAACCCATGGAGCCTCTGAAATTGTGGAAATGATGTCATATTCCTTAAACGCGATGATAATTCCATACATAGGGATATAATTGAATACGATCATCCACGCTATACCAAGCAAAGCCATAACCTGAAGGTAGCGCTGCCTATAAATTTTTCTGAATATCGGCTTCCATCCTTCCCTTCTCGCATTAGGCGAGTTTGATTCCATAGTAATTTGTGAGCTGGCTTTCATATCACTTATGCACCTCCAAAAAAAACCTCTTTACGTTATTAATTGTAAACGGTTCATTTTTTTGAAACTAGGCACCTCATTCAAGGTAGAGTTACTAATTTTCAGGTGAAGGTCATTTCGCGTGGAAGTAATGGACATACCAAAAAGCCGCCCAAACCTTCAGAAAGAAGGTTCACGCGACTCACTTAGCTACAGGGAGCTCAAGGTCAACGGTTATTCCCAGAGTCATCGTGCTGAAGTCAATGCTCCTGCTCTCCAGCTTCTCTTCCAAAAATCCCATAGAAAAACAAATGAAGCGTCTCTTCCATAAAGGTATCCAGACTCTCCTCCGCCTTGGCTTGCTCCAGCATTTCCCCCATACTTTTCATGTACATCTGCATATACATTAGCACAGCGTTGGCCGACACCTTGGAGGAAATTTCTCCGCGTGCCTGACCCTCTTCTACCATCCTTACCATAAGCGGCAGTGTCCGTTCTGCATATTGCATCTGCAAGTACTGGAACATCTCCGGGTCGTCTATCATCAGTGTCTGCACCAAGCTTGGCCGCAGCAAGGTATAAGTTCCTTTCTTCATCCCGAGGATATACTGAACGATCTCCTTCATGGAAGGCTCTTGATGAATAAAAGCTTCGAATTCACTCGTGGATTGCTCCACTAGGTGTTTAAGTGTCTCCCTCAGCAGCTCTTCTTTGCTGCCAAAATGCTTATATATTGTCACCTGTGAGACGTTCGCAGCCTTGGCTATATCAGCGATCCGCATCCGCTTCGGCTCCCAGGTCTTTAACATCTCAAGCGTTGCGCTCGTAATTTTCTCCTTGATCAGCGCGGATCTCTTCTCAAAACCGTTCATACGTATATAATATATGAAATATATTCCCAATAATAGTTCATTATTTCATTCTACAGGACAGTGGAGGTGTCACCATGCTGACTGTACAAGGCTTGACCAAGCAGTTTGCCAATGGCAAGGGGATTACAGATGTATCGTTCTCCGTCAGGAAAGGAGAAGTCTTCGGTTTTCTAGGGCCGAATGGCGCAGGCAAATCTACAACCATCCGGCATATTATGGGCTTTATGAAGCCTGACCGGGGGACTGTAACCGTAGCCGGCCTGGATGTCTGGAAAGCACAAGGAACTGTTCAGAGGCATATCGGTTATTTGCCGGGAGAGATTGCTTTTATTGACGGGATGACTGGCAAGGGCTTTCTTGATTTTATGGCGAAAATGCAGGGCTTGAAGGACACCACGAAGCGCTCCACCCTGATCGAACGTCTGCAATTCGATGCAGGGACACCTATCCGCAAAATGTCCAAGGGAATGAAACAGAAGGTCGGTATCGTGGCTGCGTTCATGCACAGTCCGGAAGTCTTGATTCTGGATGAGCCAACCTCTGGCCTCGACCCGCTGATGCAGAAGGTATTTATAGAACTCGTATTGGAAGAAAAATCCGCTGGAACCACCTTCCTGATGTCTTCGCACAGCTTTCAGGAGATTGAACGCACCTGCGATCGTGCCGCCATCATCAAGGACGGACGTCTAATCACCGTCAAGGATGTTCATGAACTGCAATCCATGCAGCGGAAGCTGTTTGATGTAGTGTTTGAACACAGAGAGGATGCGGATAGGTTTAGTACTGGAAGTCTGTACGTGGAGTCCCGTGACGGAAACCGGGTAAGAGTGGCGGTACAGGGGAATTATGATCAGTTCATCCGGGAAACGGCGAAGTACAATATCCGCAGCTTGGATGTATTCACCCAGAATCTAGAGGATATCTTTATGAATTATTATGAACGGGAGGGGCAAGCGCGATGAACCTTCCCTTATATAAAGAAATGTTAAAAGTTAACCTGAAAGGAATCTTGAATTACGCCTTCGGTTCCGCCTTCTACATTCTGCTGATTATCTGGCTCTATCCGGCTTTGGCGAACAATATGAAGGCTATAAATGATCTGGTGAATGCCATGCCTGAGAGCGTACGCAACGCCTTCGGGCTAAACAGCGGCTTTTCCAGCGCCGAAGCTTTTATCTCCGGCGAGTACTACGGTCTTATTCTTGTCCTGTTGCTGTCCATCCTCTGTGTGCAGATGTCCACTGGACTCATGGCTAGACTCGTGGACCGCGGTTCCATGGCCTACCTGCTATCCACACCGACGACCCGAAGCAAGGTGGCGCAAACACAGGCCCTTGTCCTGATTACGGCCCTGCTGGTTATCGTGGCCGCAACGACTGGTGCCGGATTCCTGGGCGTCTTCTGGTTCCTTGGGAACGGCTACGATTTCAATGGCGAACGCTTCCTTATGCTTAACTTCGTGGCGTTCTTGCTCTTCTTCGCCATCGGCGGCATTTCGTTCCTTGTTTCCTGTCTGGCCAATGACGAGAAGAAAGCGCTCGGCATTTCAGGCGCAATCACCTTCGGCTTCTTCACCCTTGATCTACTAGGAAAAATTAGTGACCAGCTAAGCTGGGTGAAGTATTTGACTCTGTTCACACTCTACCGCCCTGGAGAAATTGTGAAGGTCGGTGCGCAGGATGGCCTGGTCTTGGTCATCCTGCTGTTAGTGGGCCTGGCCGCCTTCGGCCTCGGCATAACGTTGTTTAAGCGGCGTGACCTGCCCCTCTAGGGCAGTTAATGCGCCCGATGGGCAATCTAACGCACTCACTGCGAGCCTCACGAAGTGGTCCGTAGACATATACAAGCCCCAGGGGTCACTGCGACCTCTGAGGCTTTTTATATATGAAGCATCCTGATTTCTTCAAATCGTGGTAAGCAGTTTATTCAGGAACAGGGGTCCCTTGATGAAAGAACATCTGCCATCTGCCCTCTCTGTATCTCCAGATGGAACTACGTAAGGAATACTGCTGCTTGTTCTCATTAAATATCCTGTACGTTGTTAACGTCGTATCCGGGGACAATGGATGAATTTCAAAATCGCTCAATGTCATATTTACTATACCAATCCCCTCCGCGTGGAGACCTTCTTGCCTGTACCATACGGCTCCTGAGCTGCCAAACTCGAAAAAACCATCATCCAGCAATGCTGAGAGTTCTTCTACCGATGTACGAACCGCCGGTTGTAACAGTCTTTCTTCCAGTTCAAGTAGATGCGCTTTTAACGTAGCATTCGTATCCAATGTTCATCACCTATTTTCAAGATACTATGTTCTCCTGAGTTAATTCCCATCTGTCCCCGTGGAGCTCTATTTTGTGAAGGCTAGCATTATCTGCCGGGAAAAACTTGTTTGTATTACTCCATTTTAGACCCTTTAAAATATGATAGATGATATTAATCACGCCACCGTGCGTTACAACTAAAACATTTTCAGTGCTGCTTTGGGCGATAGATGTCGCACATAACTGCTGAAAAGCCTCCTCGATGCGAGCGAAGTTCTCCTTAGGGCTCTCACCACCGGGATACCTTTGATCCCATTGCAAACTTGAGAAATATAGCCCAGGGTATAATTTTTCAGCGGCTTCATTGGGCATCCCTGCCAGCACACCATTATTGGTTTCTCTCCAGACAGTACTCTCTTCGATATCCAGCGCCAGCTTATCCGCAATCCGCTCCGCAGTTTCTAAAGCTCTGGTCAAGTCACTGCTGATGATATGCCGGATGTTGAAGGATGTTGTATTGGTTAAAAGGAAATTCCCTAACTGTTCAGACTGTTCCAGCCCTAGATCTGTAAGTCCCCGCATGCTCCATCCCCCGCGGTATCCTTCTTCATCCGCTCCATGGCGGAGAAAGTACACCCCCATAACCGCACCTCCCCATTAACTTTCAAGATTTAACTTACCTTTTAAAAGAAAACGCTTTCCACTTATAGATGAAAGGCTCCGGATTCGGCACCTTCACTCCTTTAAGTGTGTAGAGACTCATTCGCCACCATGTGCAAGTAACGGATCAAATCCGCTTTTGCCGGAGCATTATCCATCCAAGCCCCTAGATTCCAGCTCATAAAACGTAACCCAAGATATCTCGATGCAATCGAGAATAGAGTAGTAAACTGGGCATCCGCCAGTTCAACCCCCTGCACGCCGAGCGCTTCTCTGTATTGAAGAACCTGCTGCATAGTGCGGCAGCGCAGTGGAAGATCCAGAAACAACGAGCCATACCTTGCTTCCTCCCAATCGATAAAGAACACCTCTTGATTGTCATGCACCAGCACATTCCCAGGATTCAAATCGTTATGGATCAGCGTATGGGTAGTTTCATCCTTAATAACGGTTACCATATCGTCGGTTATCGTTCTTGCTGCCGCTTCAACAATCGGTATGTACGGGCCAAACTCTTCATTAAATGCTTCATTCTGCTTCGAGGCCTCCCACTGCGGCTGAAAGCGCGTATGGAGCATGTCTGTAATATGAGAAAGATCAGCGAATAGAAGCCAGGACAATTCATGCCGCAGCCCCCGGTTCTTCCCGTGAATATCAGCCAATGCCGAAATCTCGCACTGCTGTAACCGCTCTAGATCAAGCTTCCCGTAATCCGTGCGATAATCCACATCCTGAAAACACACCAGAGAACGTTCTTCAGAAATAGGAGCTCCAGTATCCGGCCAGATAAAAGGAACTTTTGCCCCCTGCTCGTATAGATGTGCGGTTACCCGTTGCTCCAAAGCTGTGGCTACCTTAGTAATCAAGGACAACTCTTCTGTTCCCTTAGCAGTCTCTATTAATAGATGATGCCGAGTCAAGTCAACAGCCTGAAACCCAAGTCCTAGCCTTGTACTGTCGACCTTAATAATTGCCGCGCCTGAATCAACATATCGCCTCACAGTCGTCTCCAGCAGACGTTGTATCTCGTGCCCTGCTTCTGACACTTCCTTCCCCTCCTCTACCTTACTATAATAGGCTCCGTATGGCGTCAATAACGACATCCGGCCGGTAAATCTGAATAGAATGCCAGCTATCCCTTACTACAATATGTTGAGTGCAGGATGTAAGCTCTGCCAGTTGAAGCTGCCCCCTGTGCCACTCTTTATCCTGCTGGCCTGCACTTAACACAACTACCGGCAAATCTTCACGCAGACGCTCGGCTGTAGCCAACTGCAAGGCACTTTCGTGCGCATCCAGCAGTTCAGCATAAAGCGTCTTGTATGCACTGCTTCTATACCCGGCGGCCTTAACCTGCTCTAGCATAGGAGATGGTAGACGCCGTGAACCGATATGACGGCCCGTCAGCCTGGGGATCGCAGCTGGAGACAGCAGATAGCCTAGCCTCAATTGATTCAGACTATCCTTGTGGCGTCTTCCCTGCTCCGACATCTCCGCCGCAAGATAACGGCCCTCATGGACGGCATCCACCAGAATCAAGCCCTTCACTTCATCCGGGTACTCTGCTGCAAACAGCCTCATCACCATTCCGCCAAAGGAATGTCCTACCAGCACGTACGGGGGTTGCAGTTCCAAGGCAGACAGCAGGCTACGTAAATCTTCAACATACTGCTTGCAGGTGGCAGGCTTGCCCGAGCTCTTGCTCCAGCCTAGTCCGGCGCGATCATAGGCTACAACCGTAGCATCACGAGACAGCTCCGGCTGCACCAATGACCAATCCAGCAGATTTCCGCCCATCCCGGCTTCCAAGACGATCGTCGTTCTACCGCTTCCGGTAACATGCGCATGAAGCTCGCGGGAGCCGATGCTGATGCGCTCTCCTGCAGGCTTATATCGAAATCTATCATATTGCGTCCACAATGCCTGCGTACATGTTAACGGAAAAAAAGCAGCGGCAATCGTGTAACGAAGATAGTTGTCCAGCTTGGGGATCGTTGACAATCCTCTCACCTCTTCCGAGTTCTTGGTATACGGTCAGTATAAAGAATCGGCTGTGGAGAAAAAGAGAAACTTTTCGTCAAGGATTGCTTATTTTTAATTTTACCATAAATGGAATAATAGATTTTATCTAAAATTTTTATCCTTGTGAAATCATTATATTGTTAATATTTCATTAGTGTGTGTCACACAGTATAATGCAATCAGGAGTTGATGCACATCATGGACATCCAAGAAACAGTGAGCGGACTGGTACAAGAATTACGGCGCGGAACGATTATTATCGGTGTGCTCAGCCAGTTGACTCAGCCGCAGTATGGCTATTCCCTAGTTACTGTATTGAAGGAAAAGGGCGTGGCTGTCGACCCAAACACCCTTTATCCGCTGTTGCGCAGGCTGGAGAAGCAAGGACTGCTGGACAGCGCTTGGGATACCAACGAGAGCCGCCCACGCAAGTACTATTCCCTGAGTCCTGCCGGCCAAGAAGTCTACATCAAGCTATGCGAGGAATGGAAAAGCATGCGAGACAGTATGGACACTTTGATTGATGGAGGAAACAACCGTGGAACTGATTAAGCGCTATATTCATGCGGTAGTACGAAGGCTGCCTGAGTCGCAGCGGGCTGACATCGAGAAAGAGCTTGAAGGCTTGATAGAGGATATGCTGGAGGAACACTCTCCTCCCGGCAGTCATACTAAGGAAGAAGTTGAAGCCGTGCTGCTTGAGCTTGGAGATCCCGAGGCATTAGCAGATAAATACCGGGGGGCCGGTCGGTATTTGATCGGTCCAGAGCTTTTTTCCACCTATCTGACCGTGCTTCGGGTCGTGTTCGCTGCAGTAGCCATTGCCATGACCGTCGGCTTTGCCGTGGATAGCCTGTCCGATGCATCCCATATGTCGCAGCAATTTAGAGGCTATTTTAACGATATTCTACTGGCCTTCTTTCAGGCCTTTGCCTGGGTTACTGTCATCTTTGCCTTAGTCGAGTATAAAGGTATTCACAAAGATCAGCTCAAGCATCGTTCTGGCCATTCCTGGACTATCTCGCAGCTACCGCAGCTTCCTTCCCGGGAGCTGACGATCAAACGATCTGACCCGATCTTCAGTATTATTTTCACTGCAATCTTTACTTTTCTGTTCCTCTTCAATCTCCATCTATTCGGGCTGATCCTTCAGAATGACGGATCGCGTCTCGTCATCCCCTTGTTTAATGACGAGGTGTTTCGCAGCTTCCTGCCTTGGATCTGGATTGCATTTGCCGCAAGTGTTCTGAAAGAAACTTTGAAAATAATTACCGGACGCTGGACTCCTTCTCTTATCATCCTCAGCGTGCTAGTCAGTGCATTCGAGTTTATTTTGGCTCTGTTCATCCTCTCCAGCCATAACATCTGGAACCCGCATTTCTTGACGCAAATCAACCAATCGGGCTTTATTCCAGAGGGTAGCAATGTTCTTCAGCTCGTCACCACCATCTGGGAACAAGGTACACAGAATCTGGTCTATATCTTTGGACTTATCTTTGTGATTCAGCTCATTACGATGGCAATCAAATTCAAAAAAGCCAGAAGAACGGTTATATAAAATAGCCTTAAACACGATTAATATAGGCGGCAAGCCCACTCTGTCCATAAAAAAGAAACCGTACCTATCGGTAGGCAAGCTGCAGCATTGTGCGCAAGCCTCTCTGCAAGGAACGGTTTCTTCTATACGTTATCCTGTAGTCCTTAGCTTAGGAGCGGATAACCCCTTTTTTCAAAATCACATTGCCATACAGCGCTTCTTCCCCAGTGACTACAACGGCGTAGCTCTGCTTCGAGCGGGTATAAAAATCAAAACGCTCCTCGTACCCGATCACTGCTTCAGCATCATGCTTTGCCAGAATCTCCTTATACGTCTCCCAGATTACAGGAACGGTGGGATCGCCCGGTACCACAGACATAAACGCTGCCTGATGCTCGGCATAATGGTCCAGTGGGAACAGCTCCAAAATCGCATTCAGCAGTTCCGGAATACCAATCCCATCATACCGGATGACTCTAGAATGATGGGAATGACCTGGAAAGTTGGCATCCGCCAGCACGATTTCATCGCCATGGCCCATTTCCATTAGCACAGCAACCAGCTCAGGAGACAGCAGCTTGGGAATCTTTTTTAACATCAGAATTCCTCCTCCGAGACTACATGCCGTAGAACGACCGCAATGCGACCAATTCTTCAATACGATGCTGTGGCAATTCCCGCTCTCCGTCAAGCATACGGGCCAGATAGGTTAGCTTCGCAGTGAACTCCAACCGCTCCATGTTCATGTACGCGCTCATGACATCCTTGCCCCAAGTCAGCGCACCATGGCTCTCCAGCAGCACAGCTGTTTTCTTGCCCAGGAAAGGCTCCAGCGAGTCTGGAATTTCATTGGTGGAAGGCGTACCGTACTTAGCAATAGGAATGTCCCCCATCGCAATGACGGACTCCGGCATTAGCATCTTATCCAGCGCTTCCCCCTTGATGGCAAAAGCAGTGGAATATGGCGGGTGAGCATGCACAACTCCGTTCATCTCCGGTAGCTCATTGTAAATCTTCAGGTGCATCTTTACTTCCGTAGAAGGACGGTAGCCTTCGGCTGCCTCCAGAATATCCCCTTGCAGATTCACTTTGACCAGCATGTGAGGCTCCAGATAGCCTTTGCTGACACCGGTTGGAGATGCCAGTACTTCGGTGGCCGACAGGCGGGCCGAGATATTGCCGTCATTAGCCGCTACAAAATCCTTGTTAAACAGGTTCTTCCCAATCTCACAAATCAGGCGACGCAACTTCTGTTCATGATTCTCCATACGATAATCTCTCCTCTTATCCATGTGATATATCTATTCAATACCAAAGCCGTTGCTTGATCTCTACGGATCCGTAGATGATGCTACGAGAGTTAAGGATTCTTACGATGACTCGGCTGGTAGGTGATTAACGAACTGGAATGGGCAATGAGTTCGCTCACCGCAGCCCGTTCTACCAAGCCTAATGCTAGCAGCTGGGTCACTATATTTCCGATCGCACTGGCCTCTACGGGCCCGGCCACAACTTCCCGTCCGGTCACGTCAGCCGTGAGCTGACAGAGAAGCCGGTTCTGAATTCCCCCGCCGACCATATGAATGACACGTACCGGTTCACCAGTGATTTCCTCCAGCTCATCTATTGCGACGCTGTAAGCATGGGCGAGACTCTCCACAATAACGCGGGCCGTCTCCCCAGGGGTACGCGGCTCCGGCTGCCCTGTTCTCCGGCAGTATTCAGCGATCCGCTGCGGCATATCGCCAGGGGTCGCGAACAACGGATCGTCGGGATCGATGATCGCGACGGCCGGACCAGCGGCTACAGCCAGCTCAGCCAGCTCAGCATGACCGATACGCTGACCCGACGCGGCCCAGTGACGCTGAGATTCCTGCAGAATCCACAATCCGGTGATATTTTTCAACACCCGGTTCGTACCGCCATAACAGCCCTCATTAGTGAAGCCGTAATCATAGCTCTGGTCTGTGATCACAGGCCCTTCACTCTCTCTACCCACTAAGGACCAAGTGCCACAGCTGATGAACGCAGCACCTTCCTTATCGACATAAGGAATAGAAGCTACAGCCGAAGCTGTATCATGGGAAGCGCCAGCGATCACCTTCATCGCGCCCAGTCCCAGCTCTTCCTGAATAGCAGGTGTCACCTCACCCAGCACCGTTCCAGAGGCGGCGACAAGTCCAGGAATCAGCGAGATGGGCAGGCCCAGACGCTTAAAGACTTCATGCGAAGGTTCACCGGTTACCGCGTCAGCTAACCCGCTAGTACTCCAGATCGACTTTTCCGCAGCCGCTACACCGGAGAATAGATAGTGAAACAAGTCGGGCGTCAGCAGCATTGTTTTGACCGATTCCGCAAGGGATGGATGGTCCTGCAAATCAGCGTAAAGCTGATAGACAGTGTTAATCAGCGCCGGCTGATTGCCGGTCAACGTGAACTGTTCACGGGGTGGAATCCGTTCTTCCAACCCAGAGCGGTGAGGCTCTGTCCGCTGATCTCGGTAATGGTGCGGCGCATAGAGCAGCTGCCCCCTGTGATCAATGAACCCGTAATCCACGCCCCACGTATCCACACTCAGCGACAGCAACTTGCCATGCACCCGTGCGGCCTCGCGTACGCCTTGCTTGATCTCTTGAAAGAGTCTCAGCACATCCCAGTGCAAATGCCCTTGAACCTGTACTGGTATATTGTCAAAGCGGTGAATCTCCTCGATCTGAATCGTGGAACCGTCATAACTTCCTAACATGACCCGGCCTGAGCTGGCGCCAAGGTCTATGGCAAGCAGTTTTTGGGTCTCGCTCATCTTCCTTCCCCCTGCCTACTCCAAAGTTTAATAGAGTGGTCCAAAGTTCTGGCAGGCTCTGTAATCTGCACTCTCCAGATCCTCTGTGCCGAACAGCGACCAGACGCGTGGTCTGAAGATCCGTTCTTCCTCTACGTTGTGCATGCTAACCGGAATACGGAGAATGGAAGCCAGCGTGAGCAGGTCTGCACCGATATGGCCATAGCTGATAGCACCATGATTGGCTCCCCAGTTATTCATCACATCGTATACCGATTTGAACGAACCCTTGTCCGTCAGTTTCGGTGCGAACCAGGTAGTCGGCCAAGTTGGGTCAGTCCGCTGATCCAGCGCATGATGCACATCCTCCGGCAGATCTACCGTGTAGCCCTCAACAAGCTGGAGAACCGGACCAAGCCCCTTCACCAGATTCAGACGCGCCATCGTTACTGGCATGCCGCCTTTGGTCAAATAATCGGTCGAGAAACCGCCCCCGCGGAAATACTCCTGCGACGCTGGACGGAATTCCGTCTTCTCCAGACAGCTCTTTGCTTCCTCATCTGTGATCTCCCAGAACGGCTTGATTGCCGGCTGACCGTCAATAGTCTGTTCTCCGGTTCCGTCCAGTGCGGCCGAACCAGAATTGATCAGATGTAGGATGCCGCCTGCCGCTTCGCCTTCCAGCTTGTGACCCGTCACGCGTTCCACCGCTGATGGGCTCCAGTACGTACGGACATCGGCAAAGATTTGCGCCGTATTCGTTAGCAAGTAGTTGAACAGCATGGTTACGCCATTCAAGCTGTCATTCTCTGTTGCGAGAAGATAAGGCGCCCGTCTGCCGTTCCAGTCAAAGGACGAGTTCAGAATCGTCTCCATAAAGTCACCATTCGGGAAGTGATCCGTCCAGTGCCGTTGTCCCTGGAATCCAGCCGCAATCGCGTTGTGTCCATTGGCTTCTTCCGCGAAGCCAAGTTTATCAAGCTCCGGATTTCCGACCATAAGATCACGGGCAATCAGCGTCATTTTCACGACGGTTTCCCACTGGCTATCCTTCTGCTCACGGCTGATCTGCAGATGTGCCGGGTTGTTGTCTGCACCCTCAGCGCAATTTTCCTTCACCCAAGCCAGTGCACGCTCGAATTCCTGCTTATCATAAATGCCCTCTTCCATGCGGCGCACAAATTCGGACATATCCACATATTCATTACGCATGCCAAGGTAATCCTGGAAGAACTGCTCATTCACGATTGAACCGGCAATCCCCATGGATACCGAACCCAGGGAAAGGTAAGATTGGCCCTTCATAATAGCAACAGCCAGCGCTGATCTCGCAAACTGCAACAACTTGCTCTGCACATCATCCGGGATGAGTTCACTGTCAGATTCCTGCACATCTTCGCCGTAGATACCGAAGGCCGGAATTCCTTTCTGTGCGTAGGCAGATAGTACAGCTGCCAAATACACCGCTCCGGGACGTTCCGTACCATTAAAGCCCCACACCGCATGCGGGATGGTGGCATCCATATCCATTGTTTCCGAGCCATAACACCAGCAAGGCGTCACAGTAATCGACACACCTACATTGGCTCCGGCAAATTTATCGCGGGCATTCGCTGCTTCCTTCACCCCACCGATTGTTGAATCAGCAATAACGCACTCCACAGGCGAGCCGTCGGGATATTTCAAGTTCTGTTGTAAAAATTGAGCCACCCGCTCCGCCATTCCCATGGTCTGTACTTCCAGCGATTCACGTACCCCGCGTCTTCTGCCATCAATGGTCGGACGAATTCCAATCTTCGGATATTTAGCTGCCACTGTACTTCCTCCTCAGCATCACATTAAGTTTGGTTTAAATAAGGCAATCTATATCATTGCAACTTCAGCCAACAAACATTTCTCCTTCATCATAAAAGGTGTAAACGCTTAAGTCAACATAAAAACCACAGTTAATTGAATAATAATGTGGTATTATGTGATATTATATTAGTGAATTGTGGTTTTTCATTTATTTAGAATTCTTTTGTATTTATAATCCTTGTAGTAAACTAGGAGATAGAGATATTGAAAAAGGTGAGTGGACGGATGAAGGCATTTGAACGGAGAGACCTGATCATTACCGAGTTGTACCGGAACAGAAAAGTTCATGTTGCGGATCTGGCACAGAAGTTTCAGGTGTCCGAGGAAACGATTCGCCGCGATCTGGACAAGCTGGACCGGGACGGTCTGGCCAAGAAAAACTACGGTGGCGCCATCCTGAACGCCCATACCAATGAAGACCCCTCCTATGCCAGCCGGCATCAGGTCAACATTGAAGCTAAGCGGCTGATCGCAGACAACGTGCTGGATCTCATCAACGATGGCGACAGCCTGATGACGGATACCAGCTCGACGGCCTTTGAGGCGTTACGCCGGATCATCGAGGTGAAGAGCAATCTGACGATCATCACCAACTCGCTGGTGGTGCTGTCAGAATTTCAGCATTCCGGGCAGAAGCTGATCTCTACAGGCGGTACACTGGGCCCCGAGACCAGTTCCTTCGTCGGTCCGAATGCTTCGCATACCATTCAGAAATACAATGTGGATGTGGCCATTTTTAGCTGCAAGGCGTTGTCTATGACGGGCGGAGTTAGCGATTCCAACGAAGCGGAAAGCGAACTGAAGGTGCTCATGCAGCAGCAAGCCAATAAAGTGGTCCTTCTCGTGGACCATGCCAAATTTGACCGGATTGCGTTCATCAAGCTGCTGAGCTTTGATAAAATCGATTATATTGTTACCGACCAGAAGCCATCCGAAGAATGGGTTGAGTTCTTGAAGAAGCATCAAGTGTCGCTGATCTATTCCAATGAAGAATAGCCTTATCATAGAAAAACGAACAAAAAAAGAATCTCTACGTGAAATAGAGATTCTTTCTTCATTTTAGAAGTATACCAATTATCTTCAATGCCTAAGTATAGTTTCTTAGCTACCAGTTCCATGAATCAGAATTTTGAAAGATGGTTGGCTAGTATTAGCATCTGCAGCATAGGCAGGAACCGCGATGGCCAGTGCCACACTAAAAACAACCAGCAACGTACTCATTTTTCTTTTCATTTAGTCTTTGCACCTCACTAATTAGTTTTTTGTACTTCTCTTGGTTTTCTCTAGTTGTTAGATGTCGGATTTCTTCAAATAACCCGACACATTGAATCACACAGCTGTCATTATTTATTTTAACAGAAAGTTCCAAACTTTTTAATATATAATAGACACTTTTTTTATATTTATTGGTTCTCATATAGTAAGTAGCCAGTTCACACAAAAGATTAGTATATTTATCTGACATGACTTGCATACTAAGTTTCCCCAATTTACTCCGGTGTTCCTTATACATTAAATGAGATTGAAACTGTGTGATAACCTCATCTGCATTGAACCCGATACGGTTCGCTGCTTGCATGATTTTGATAAAAGCTGGTAGAACTTCATTCTCTCTAGTTTTAATATACGCTACGTATTCTGAAAGGACCTCAACTTCCCCGTTCATCAGACGGTGCAGGTATGTATTGGCTACAGCCCATTCTTTGAACTGTTCCATGATCCACTTGGCTTCTTCGCTGTCTTCACGTATCCAGCTAGAGTCGGAATACAGTGCCGCATACTGCATGGCCTGCTCATAATCACCATTCTCATGACTGACCGCTGCTCTTAATAAATAGGAGTATAAGATATAAAAACACAGCGGTTTTTCGGGCTCCTTTTGCTCAGCGCGGCTGATATACTTCTTATATTTGTTCTCATATTGAATGAATGCCTTCTCTCCCATTCGCTTAGCCAGGGAATCAACATTGCTCCAGCGATGAAGCGAAGTGTAAATATTCGCCAAATCCCGCAGCGCATCCAGTTGATCGCTTTCATCCAACCGCTCGACAAAATACTCAAAATACACCGCAGCCCGCAGATTGGCATCCTGATCATACCCTAGCGTGATCTTGAACAGCCGGTACTGACAAAGAGCCAGCCGCTCGGAATGCTGATATTTCTCACTTTCGGCGACGCTCTCGTACAGAATTGCGGCAGCTTCATACCTGTCATTGTTAAAAAAATCTTCAGCTGTCTCAAATAGTACTTGTGCATACATCAGATTATCCATCAAATTAGCGGCTATCCTTCGGATACACTCCAGCTTGTTCAATTCGGCACAACGATGAAGGAAGGGACCCAATCGCCGCCAGTTGGGGGCAGAATGCACGAAGCATTCATCAACATACAAATCATACAAAGCGCCTTCGCCAAGTCCCATTCCCGAGGTGATGCGCTCAAGCTGCTGCATGGCAATCGGACGGTTACCGCTGACAAGTCTGCTGAGCGTGCCGGAATGAATCCCGGAAATTTTGGAGAATTGGCTCACCGTCAGGTCATTATCTCTCAGATACTTGTCCAATTCCGCCCGGATTGTGGTCTCTGGATTCAAACAAACACCACCTCCAAACCCATATTTTAGAATTAAAGATCATTTATACCTATATATTAGATGTAAATAATACACAGGTCAATAAAATGGTTGAGTTTTCAAAGATATCTTTAAGAAATTGAGAATTTTTTTCTTTTTCTCTATATTTTCAGGAAATCAGCTTTGATTTCTCTGCCTGTTCTGCGGCCTTGTGAATGAACTGCTCCAACGGCTTTTTAAGTGTCAAGGCCAGCACCAGAGCGATCAGACCGAAGCCAACCAGGTACAAGGCATCACGAATGGCCACCTCTGGCAGGATGCCACCAACCGCTTCCCGCAGCAGACTAATCGCATAAGTGAAGGGCATAAACGGATTCAGTGCCTGGAAAAAAGGACCGGTAGTGCTGATAGGAAACGTCCCCCCGGAGCTGGAAAACTGCAGCACCATGAACACAATAGCAATCCCTTTGCCGATGTTGCCGAACACAGAGACAAAGGTGAAGACGATCGTCACGAATACGATACTGATCAGCATTGCAAACAGGATGAACCACCACTTGTCGGCCACGTAACAGTTCAAGATAAAAATATTACCCAGTGCGGCCACCAGCGCCTGTAAAATACCTACCGTGAGAAAAGTAAGCAGTCGTCCGAAGTAGAGCTGATACGACTTATAAATTATGCCCCCTGTCTCCACAGAGGTTCGCAGCAGCGAAATCAGTAGCGTTCCACCCACCCATATTGACAGTACCACGTAAAAAGGTGTCATGGCCGACCCGTAGTTCGGGATTGGGTACAGCTTATTCTCCTTGAGGATTACGGGATTAGCCAAAAAATCACTTTTGGACTTGATGTCGCCCCCAAGCAGATCTGCGATCTGCTCCAGATTCACCTCTTGTTTGATCTGGCGGATCGTCGCCGCCGCTTTGCGAATGGCGGCCTCCAGTAGCGGCAGGTCATCCCGCACCAGCTCTGCGGCACGCTCTACCCCCTTGTCCGCCTTCGGCAGCCCGGTACGGATCAGGTCCGCTGCCTTGCGGACCTTCTGCTCTACCGCCGGCAGATCGTGGCGGGCAAATTCCGCCGCTTCGTGGATTCGCTGCCCGGCGGCGGGAAGCCCCTGCTGAATCCGCGGCAGCACATCGCGGACAAAAGTGCTGAAGCGCTGCATCTTGTCCGCAATCCCGGCGGCCGAGGTATGGACGGCCGCCCGGATGGCGGGCAGATCCTTCTGCAGCGCCGCCAAGCCCTCCTGCCCGTACTGTATGGCCGCCGCTGCATCCTGCAGGATGGCGGCCAGCGCGGGCAGCTGCTCCGGCACCTGCTGGAGCCGGGCCGCAGCGTCCTGTGCAGCCGCAGTCAGCGGCTGCAGTGCGTTTTGAATGCCTGGCAGTGTGTGCGACTCGAAGCGGGAGATCAGCCGGCCAAGCGCCGTTGATCCCTGTCCCGCTCCAGTGCTAAGCTGCTGCATCTTGCCGGCATCTGGTTCCCCGCCGGCTTCCAAAGCTGAGGCAAGACTTCCGGCTAGCGCGGATTGATCGGCGAATTGGTCCCGGATCCCATCCAGAGCCTGTATTTCGGCCGCAAGTACGTTTCCGGACGACAACTTATCCAGTGAATTCAAGAGCGAGATCGTGCGGTCCAGTACATTTTTCCCGGCAGCAAGCCGGGTCAAATTCGCATTAAGCGCGCTCAGTGCGGCCGCTGTCTCTATCGTACCAGCCTTCAATCCCTCTGCGAGCTGAGAGACAGCATTCTCCGTCTGCTCCAGCAAGTACAGATTCTGCTTGATTACAGGGGGAATCGCAGCGAGGGCCGCGTTGTTCTTCTCGATAAATTGCTGCAGTTGCTGACCAAAGGCACTTCCGGCTGCCGCAATCTTGTCGGCCTGTGGCAGGGCCTTAATCGCTGCATCCACGATCTTCCGCCCATTTTCCATATCCACACTTGCCTTGTCTAAGACCCCGGCCACGTCATCAAAATGCTCATCGAGCCCGCTCACAAGTTTCGCTGCCCGTTCCAGCTCCGGCAGCTTGGACTCTAGCTCCGTCAAATGCCCTGCCGCTTCATTGATCTGCGGCCAATGGTCATCCACCGTTTCGATCGCTGTCCCTGCCTTTTCGACCTCTGGCAGCTTCTGCTCCAGCGTCGCCAGCCGCTCTGCCGACTGGTGAATTTGCGGCCAATCCTGATGAATTTTCAGCACTGTTTTCCCGGCAGCTTCAATCTCTGGCAGGTTATCCTCCAATAGGAACAATCCCTTCTCCACTCTGCGGATCACGGGCAGCTCAGACTGAAACTGTCGGTCGATCCTGCCGAGAGCGGTCAGCACCGTCTCACTGAGGGTAGCGGTAAAATGCTCGCTAATCTGGGCCGTGATGGATGACGCACCCTTGGCCGTAATTTTAGGTGCAATCGCATTAATCTTCTCATTCACGGTGTATTCAACTTCCGGCTTATTCAGCCGACCTTCCAGAATACCGGCCATTTTGCTGGAAAAATCCTTAGAGATGACAACACTGGCATAATAATCCCCGCGTTGTACTCCATACCTGGCCTGCTCTGCATCCACAAAGGTCCAGCCCAGACTTTTATTATGATGCAGGCTTTCCAGTACCTCCTCGCCGATGTTGAAGCTCTTGTTATCTACGGAAGCCCCCTCATCCAGACTGGCTACCGCAATCTTGATCCCTGAGGTGTTGCTGTAAGGGTCCCACACAGCCGCCACATTCACCCAATCATAGATGGAAGGCAGCACAACCAGCGCAGCTATCAGCAGAACTGCGGTCGGGACCTTGAATACATTGCGCCAATCGTTTCGGTAGATACGGATAATTCCAGCCATTTTCCGGTCACTCCCAGCCTCAAGTTTGGATATTCTAATATGCCCGGAGCAGCCTTCGTTTACTATGAATGGCGACTATTCAGTTTTTTTGCAGTAGTCCAAAAATATCTGCAACCTTTCCACCATTTCATCGTTATTAGTAGTACAATACTCGTTTGATTAACAACCCAAGGGGTAATTAATCTTATACTGTGTATCACAATGCCAAGGGGGAGATTTCATTGTTTAAGAAAAAGTCAGCTTATGTCCTGCCCGTTGTCGTCCTGTTATTCCTGTCCCTCATTACATCGGCAAGCACAGTAGGAACCCTGGCCCGCGCGGAAGGCCGCGGTGACACCGTTCAGCATGCAACCGTTTATATTCATTCTCTTCATTCAAATCAAGGTGTCTTATCGGCAAGCACTGATGAGATCGAATGGTATCAAGGTGCCGAAGCAGACAAAATTTTTGCCCAAAGAGAGCCGGAAGCCGCAGCAGAGCTGGGCGGAACGCCTGATGGATATTATATCGTGAACGACAGTCAGACACTTACTACCTACCGGGTAGCTCCTGATGCAACCGTGATTATGCAAATTTATGATCGTACCGGCAAGCTGGAGGATATTGACATTCACTGGAACGAGAAGATAAGCCTGGAGGAATTCACACATCAGTTTGCCAAGAATAACAATCTGGATCTGAGCCAGTTCCCTTACCATCTGACGATCAAAGACGGCGTAATCACATCGATCGTTCAGCAATATATCCCTTAACTCTAAAAAATTCAAATAGGCTGTGCTTGCTTGAAAGGTTGGTTTGATCCCCTTCAAGCAGGCACAGCCTTTTTAGATCCTTCTTTCTCATCCTTCTTATCCTTCTTATCTTTCTTATCTTTCTTATCTTTCTCGCTCCATTCATCCCCAGCCGAGATGCTGTATAATTGTCACTCCCTCTACCCACACTAATCATGTCTTTCAAACCACCGAGAAGGAGTGTTTCATATGCGTGAAGGTCTGATACCAACCGTTCTTGGAACCGTAGTTACTGCTTCTAGCGCCGCTTTTCTTGGCAGCAGGTATAAGATGGCTGCAACCGGCGTACTTGGATTTGGTCTGGCGCATATCGTGCTCGGCGCCATCGATCTGTTTGAGCATCGGTAATTGGTTGAAGGATACCGGACAACTCGTGCCACAGGCACGGTTGTCCGGTTTTTTGTGCGCCGAGGGGCTTGTGGGGCTTGTGGGGCTTGTGGGGCTTGTGGGGCTTGTGGTTTTTACAGTAACTCTGGTCTCTCTGATATCTCCGTTATCTTTGGTTCTTTGGGTTGTGGAGTATTATGTATTTTATGGTAATTTACACTGATAACCAGACGAACCAGGGGAGTAACTTCTAGAAACAGATTGAACTGGAAGGATAACCTCTGGCCAATACTTAAAATAACGACATTTTTGTACCTTATATCCATCATTTTAGAGAAAAAAAGGAAATTAAGAGAATTTTTGCACCTTATTTCCCCACTTTCTCCTTAAAATACGTTCCATCGAAAGAATTAACATACAAAAATGCCCTTAATCTTCTTCCCGCCTTCTTTCTGGCCAAATTAAGGTACAAAAATGCACTTATTTCAGCATTAGCGAGGCAGGCGAAAAGTAAGACGGGGGAGCGACGCGGAGAGCAATATAGGAGCAACGCGGTTAAACAGAGAACCCCTTCCATGCCACTCCTAGGAGGCGCCATGGAAGGGGCCACAAACGGATTCAGTCAAAAAGGCAGCCGCCTGCGAAAATCGCATAGGCTGCTGCCACCCTAAGCTCAGGCTTGAGATTAGGGGCGGTGCTTTCCGCTCGAACAAGAGCGAAGGGCCGGAGGAATTCTGGAGAAACGATAGTGTTCGCCTTTAAAGTCCGATTTCACCCTATAATCTCTTATTACAATCAGAAATCGGACTTTAACAGCGATCGGAAGAACCCTCCGGCCCGTAGCGGCTCCAGTTCAGCGCCCCCCCCGCCCCTAGTCTAAATCAGTGAGCCACCCAAACCATCATTTTACACAAATATAAAACAACCGCTGGGCATCATCATCCGCCTCAACCCATTCGAAATCAGCGAACGTCTCCACGCTGGAGAAACCCGCCTTAAGCAGCTCCGCCTTTAACCATTCCGGTTCGTAAGCGCGCTGGATGTGCGTCTCCTCGAAACGACGGTACAGACCGTTGCCTTTTTCTTCACGGGCAAATATGGACAGATGATGCTCAATCTCGCGTCGTGGCACGTCCAGCTCACAAGTCCAGATATAGGATACGGATTCCTCATCCAGAATAAAAGGCTGTTCTTCCTCATAGCGGATCAGCGTATTCGGATGATGGACGTCAAACAGGAATGTTCCTCCCGGCTTCAATCCAGCATAGGTACGGGCGAAGACTGCGCGGATATCTTCCTCTTCCACGACATAGTTCAAGCAATCGCAGAATGAAATTACAGAATCCACAGGCTCGGGAAGTTCCCAGGCTTTCATATTCTGATTGACCCAACGAACGCTTCCCTCTCTAAGAAAACGCCGTCCGTGCGGATGATCCTCCATCTTGCGCTGAGCAACCGCTAGCATGTCCTCCGAGAGGTCAATGCCCGTCATCCGGTAGCCGGCTCCTGCCAGCGGAATTGTGATCGTCCCTGTTCCGCAGCCTAGCTCCGCCACCGTCAGCGGCTTCCCGTATTTGCTCCAGGCCGTCTCGGCAAATGTAATCCAGTCTGGGTAGGGCATGTCCGCCATCAGCTCATCGTATACATAAGCAAATTTCCCGTAGGAAGGCACTGCGTTCACCGCACTTTCTATAATCAGGCTTATTGTCCGTCTTGGCTGGATTCGCCCTCAGGAGTACCGTTTCCTTCAGCGGAAGCATCCTCCTGCGAACTCGCCAGGTAGGTCCAGTTTTCCTTCTGGGTAACCAGGCCTTCCTTCATGAGTTTGCCAAGCGCCCGTTTGAAGGCTGATTTGCTGATGCCAAAGCGCTGCTTGATAATATCCGGAGGCGTCGCATCCGAATAAGGCATCGAGCCGCCAGGACGGGATTTCAGGAATTCCAACAGTGTCGTGGAATCCACATCACGGCCGATTTCCTTACGCTGGCTCATCGAAAGATTCACCCGGCCATCCTCGCGAACATGCGATATCCGCGCTCCAATCTGTTCGCCCAGGCGAAGCAGTCGACTGCGTTCAGAGGAATGGACCATGCCGATGATGCCAAAGCCCAGTACACCAGCGTCCACAAGGACGAATGTCCCCATTTGCAGCGGCTTGTACACTCTGGCGGAGACGGTCTGGCCCTTCCAGGACTCAGGCGCTGCTACCGCGAGTGGAGCTAGCTCCTGCTCACCGGCCAGCTTCGCACGCAGACGGCCTTGCTTGTCGTGTTCCATAAGAACAAACACTTTATCACCAATCTGAGGCTTAAGCTCGTTCAGATCAGGCAACTCACGGATGGGAAGCAGCAGTTGACGGCCAAGTCCCATTTCCAGAAAGCAGCCCAACCGGGGATGGATGTCCGCTACTTCCAGCAGCGCCAATTCACCAAGCTGCAGGTATGGCTTATTCAAAGTAGCAGCAAGGCGGTCTTCCGTGTCAAAGAAGATGAACACTTCCAGCTTGTCGCCCGCTTTAGGTTTGCTTTTGTTAGCCAGCTCCGTATAGTGAAGCATGACCTCTTCGTCACCGTTGGTCAAAAAATAACCGTAAGGAGATACTTCACGTGCTACCGTTAAGGTAACTGTAGTTCCAGCAATCAGGTTCATACCGTCTCCACAACCTTGGCATCGGACCACAGACGCTCAATATTGTAATATTCGCGCTCATCGCGGTGGAAGACATGGACAACCACATCTCCCAGGTCCATCAGCACCCAGCGTGCAGAATCCATCCCTTCAATACCGCGGATGACACCGCCTGCTTCATGCACGACTTTACGAACCTCGGTAGCAATGGCTTGCACCTGGATATCGGAATTACCGTGACAGATGACAAAGTAATCGCTGATCGGTGAAATATTGCGCAGATCCAGCGCTACAACATTCATTGCTTTTTTATCTTCAGCAGCTTTAAGCGCCAACTGCAATAGCTTGCTTGATGGTAGACTCATTCTTTTTCCTCCAATATTCTGACTAAATCATTTCGGGCCAATACGGTCAGCGGAAACACAATCCGGCGTTTCTCGAGCAGCAGGCTGATGGTAGAATCGAAACCGGCCACCAGTCCGTCCTCAAGACTGACTTTCGCCTGCTTGCGGATGTGATTAACACCCGGAAAGTCACGTCCCGGCTCAATGTAATCGGCGAGGCAAACGACCTTCTCCAAGATTCCCATGCCTTCACGGCCTGAGGTATGATACCTTATGGCATCCAGCACCTCGGAATCGGTAATGCCATAGTCATGTTCTGCGACAAAAGCTCCCACCTCTGCATGCCAAAGCTGCTTGTCATGGGACAGCAGTTCTTTGGACAAACCATTCTGCTCAATAATGTCCCGCATGCGCTCCACTGGCCAATATTTTGCTACATCATGCAGAATGGCTGCAGTTTCAGCGCGAACAGGGTCAGCTCCGTACGTTTCCGCCAGCTTGACGGAGGACTCCATGACGCCCAGCGTATGCTTCCATCGCTTGTCGGGCATCTGCGCAGAGACTGCCTCAATCAGCGCCTCACGACTGTATGCCATATAGTCCACCCCTTTGCACATATTCATAAACACCATCCGGTACCATATACCGGATCGACCTGCCTTCAGCCGCCCGCTGCCGCAGCATCGTCGATGATATATCCACCTGCGGCATATCCGCAAGTGTAACCCGGCCGGCAATATGATCAGGCAGAGACCCCAGATCCAGCGGCGTCCCAGGTCTGCCCACACCAATAAAGGTCAGGCGCTGCACCAGCTCATCGATTGACTGCCACTTCGGCAGATACTCCACCATGTCGGCTCCAATGATGAAATAAAACTCCGAATGCGGATGCTCGGTTTGCAGTTCTCTGATCGTATCAATGGTGTAGGAGACCCCGCCTCGCAGGACCTCAAGGTCCAGTGTACGGAAAGAGGGGTGTTGCTTCACCGCCTCCTGCACCATGGCCAGTCTGTCTTCACCCGATACCCCTGCTTCGTGCTTATGCGGGGGAATATGTGAAGGCATGAACCAGACTTCATCGAGACCGTAGGTATCTCTTGCCGATTCCGCCGCCAACATATGACCGATATGGGGAGGATCGAAGGTCCCTCCCATGATTCCAATCTTCAAGAGGATCGCCTCCCCGTTTTCTTTTCAATTCCCGTTAGATTCCTGCTATGTTAACGCGGCAGTTCAATCGTCTTGTTGTCACGGGATTCTTTGTACAGAACGATGGTCTTCCCAATAACCTGTACTAGCTCCGAACCCGATTGTTCGGCCAGTGCAGCACCGATTTCCTTCGGATCTTCAATATTGTTATTCAGCACACTAATCTTCATCAGTTCCCGTTTCTCGATGGCTTCCTCGATATGACGAACCAGATGATCGTTCACGCCGCCTTTGCCGACCTGAAATACAGAATCAAGATGATGTGCCAATGAGCGCAGGTAGCGTTTTTGTTTTCCAGTTAACATAAATGAACAAAACTCCTTAATTAACATATTATTACCCTAAACCAAAAACTTCATAGCTTATGCTCCGCCGCCGAGGCTTTCCTCAATGGTTTGGCGCATAATATCCACAGGAGCAGTCTGTCTTGTCCAGTATTCAAGAGCATACGCACCTTGATAGACGAACATCCCCAGGCCTCCGTGAATGATACAGCCTCTTTCCAGGCTCTCCGTAAGCAGCCGCGTGTGCAGCGGGTTATAGATTAAGTCGCTGACCACCATCCCGGGATGCAGCAGTGCCGGATTTACCGGCAGTCCGTCGATATGGGGATACATCCCGACAGAAGTGGTGTTAATCAGCACATCGATATCCTTCAAATGCTTCCCCATGTCATCCAGGGAGATTCCGGTCAAGCTGCCCGATCCGCTCCATTCTGCCGCCAGATCCTGAGCCTTGTCCGCAGTGCGGTTGGCAATGACGATGGAAGCAGGCGCTTCCTGAAGCAGGGCAGCCACAATTCCTCTGGCTGCTCCACCTGCCCCAATCACCATGATCCGGGCACCGGACAAATCAGAGATCGCTTCTGCCTTCAAAGAACGTACATACCCGATGCCATCTGTGTTGTAGCCTGTGAGCACACCATCATCATTGACAATGGTATTCACAGCACCGATAGCAAGTGCACTCTCATCCAGCCGATCCAGATATTCCATCACTGCTACCTTGTGTGGAATCGTGACATTGACCCCGCGAAAGCCCAGCGTCCGAATCGCGTGCACGGCCTCGCCGAGATCCTCAGGCTTCACATGCAGGGGCACGTAAGCCCCAGGAATGCCCATAGCTTTCAAAGCGGCACCGTGCATCAGCGGGGACTTGGAATGTCCGATAGGGTCTCCCATTACACCCAGCAGGATATCACCGTTCTTGTACTTCACGGCAGTAGATTCCATACCGGCCGTCCCCCTCTCTCTAAATCAGCGAAGGGCGGGTAAGCACCTTCACGCCGCGCGGAACGTGAACGGCCACAACCGCACCTTCCGTTCCATTGATTTTAATCCAGCCCAGACCCGAAATATATAGATCGCTGAGGCTGTTCCGGCCAATACGGAACTCGTGACGCTGCCACTGCGGCAGCTCATCCATAATATCCGCTGCCGGAGGTGACAGCATGACGCCGCGATGATTCGCGTATAGCTCGTCTGCCCGTTCAAGCTTCGTGCGGTGAATTTTCAGCGTTCCACTAATGAAACAGGTAAACGACTGGCGTTCTCCCTGCACAAAATCAAAGCGTCCCAGTCCGCCAAAGAAAAGCGACTGCCCTGCATTCAGCTGATACACGGCCGGTTTCAACGGATTTACAGGCATAACCGCATCCAGATCACGACGGTGCACTAATTCACTGTAGCGCCAAGGATAGACAATCCCTGGAGTATCAATAATGTAATGACCGTCGTCCAGCGGAATCTTCACTGTATCCAAGGTTGTACCCGGATAGCGTGAAGTCGTCAATTCCTGATCCAGATCGCTATAGTCTGAGATCAGACGGTTAATCAGCGTGGATTTACCCACATTGGTCGCCCCTACGACGTAGACATCGCGTTGACCACGCAGTTCAGAGACTGCTTCCAATAGCCGGTCAAAGCCTTGATTGCGCTTCGCGCTGCAGAGTACAATCTCGGCTGTACGCAATCCATGCTCTTTGCAGCGTTGTTGCACCCAGTTGCGGACTTTGTTCCAGTTCGTAACCTTCGGCAGTAAATCGCTTTTGTTCACTGCGAGAATAACAGGGTTATTGCCAACAAAGCGCTGCAGACCCGAAATTAAACTGCCTTCAAAGTCGAACAAATCGACAATATGAATGACAAGGGCATTCTTCTCGCCTACTCCGCTCAGCAGACGCAGAAACTCATCCTGATCCACCGATACGGAAGAAGCTTCATTATAGTTCTTGATACGGAAACAGCGCTGACAGATCACAGGCTCCCGATTAAAAGCCGACTCAGGGATGAAACCTGGAAGCTCTCTGTCCTCAGTCTGAAGCTTAATGCCGCAGCCGCTGCATTTAACAGGGCGCTGTGTTTCACTGTGTTGATTCATTGGGGTTTTTCCTCCTCGTGCCACAATCCTTTTTTGCGGAGCCTGCTTTGGGCAATCCGCTCTACCCGACGGTTGAACCTTGTGCCGATCCCCTCATCCTTGATGGAAATGGGTAACACAAGCACCGTGTACAAACCAAGCCGGTTGCCTCCATACACATCGGTCAGCATCTGATCTCCCACCACAATCGTTTGGTTAGGTGACAGATCCATCATCTTCATGGCCTTATGAAAGGGAGCATTGATTGGCTTTCGGGCCTGATGTACAAATTCAATATTGAGCGGTGTGGCAAAACGCGAGACCCGGTCCATATTATTATTGGATACAATAATCAGCTTGAAACCCAGTTCCTTCACCTTCTGGAACCATACCAGCAGTTCAGGAGTCGCTAACGGCGCCTTCGCGCCAACCAGCGTATTATCCAGATCCGTAATGATGCCCCGGTAGCCTTGCTGATACAGCTCTTCCAGAGCGATATCGAACACCGTATTCACCCGGAGCTTCGGGACCAACTTTTCAAACAATACGTTCACCTCGATTTCATACAAAAAACTATATCATACTCTATGGTCTTCGCAAACAAAGCCAAGGCAGAATTCCATCTGCCCCGGGGCTTCATCTGCCGGCTTTCATGCTTTTCCGCAGCCGCAAAGCTTCAGTATACACTGTGCGCCAGTCTTTGTCTTCTATAACATCCGGACTGTATTTCGCCTGTTCGAACATGCCTAGCAGAACCTTCAAATTTTCAGCTGCCGCGGGCCGTTCCTTGCTCCAACGAGCCACCGATTCACGCAGCGTTTCATGGCTTTCCTTCCTCATGCCTCTGCGCCGCATATATTTGACCCAACGACCGGTCTCAATCAGCACTTTCTGATCGGGGGTCAAAGGACCGCCGCCTTTCAGGCGCTGCAGCAGAAAACGCAGCTTGAGACGGTGGTTCCAAAGCTGGAACCCACCCCACAGCAACAATACCGCCGCAGCTAATACCACTGCCCAAGTTCCCATGCGGAATCCCTTTTGGCTTGCCGCTGCAGCTTTGGCTGCTTCTTCTTGGTCCTCCTCGTTCTGCTGATCTGTTTGAGTATCACGGTCCGGGGTCTCATTCTGTACTAACAACGGAACGTTGAAGCCTGGCGTCGCCTCTACAGGAACCCAGCCATATTCCCCAAAATACACCTCGGCCCAGGAATGGGCGTCCGCATCTGTAATCGTATAATTGTTATTGGCTGCTCCACCCGGCCGCATTCCCAGATTATCCGGCATCTCGGGCTGCTCTCCCGGCGCATAGCCCTTCACCCAGCGGGCAGGAATATTCAGGGAACGGGCCATTGTGACAAGTGCGGTAGAGTAATAATCGCAGTAACCTTCCTTAATTTCAAACAAGAAGCTATCCACAAAATCAGAACTCTTGGCACGCGAGAGATCTGGCTGATTGGTGTATGGAAAGTTCAGCTGTAAATATTGTTGCAATAGCGCTGTTTTTTCATACGGAGTGCTGGCATCGGCCGTAATCTCCTTAGCCAACTCCTTTACCCGTTCCGGGAAATCCCCCGGCAGTTTCAATAGCGCCGGATCAATTTCTTTACCGCCGTACAATTGATCAAAGCTTTTCTTGCTTAGCTCTTGAACAGGAATGACCGGAACTGCCGAAGTCACTTCATAAGTCTGGGGGTAAGGGAGTTTCTTCCCGTCTGCATCCCACAAAAGCTCACTGTCCCGGTTCCGCCAGAACAGGCCATCGCTCTGAGCTTCTTCGTTAACAGAATTTACGGTTGTAATGGAGTAGCCCCCGAAGATTACGGGGTACTCATAGCTGTTTAGCATCCTTACCGTTTGCTTTAACTCACGAGTTTGTATCTTTGAAGGGATAGCGTCCAGGGTTGTACCGACCTCTGCAGGCCGAAGCGGACCTCTTGTCAGCCGATCATCATCACTCCAGCCTTTCCCCGAATATACGTTTCGGGTCTCTCCACGCATATATGTGCGCAGATCGGATATGACGCTCATTACGGGCGCATAATCAAAATTAAACCCGCCGCCCAGCTTTTTGTCATCCAGGCTGTACCCGGAGGAGGTCTTGTTGGCTGAACTCTTCCCGCCGCTCGTGTCTGTTGAGCTTGATAACCCGCCACCAGCACCAGGACCATCGCCACTCCATTCTTTCCAAGCCGTATAAGGGTCAGTCAATGTAGGCCGAACCTCCGGCATGTTGATTCCTGTAAGAATGACCAATGAAAATATAATGGCGATATTCACAACAGCTTTTAAGGGATAATCCAGCAAATAGGACCAGCCGTGCGGATAACGAACCTGGAAACTCCGCAGATGCTGACTGACCAGCCAGCCCATCCCTGCGAACACTGTCCACGCAACCTCCTGCCACAACACCGATGAAGTGAAGGAATCCAGTGCCCCGAAGGCAGCAATGTTCATTCCGATAAACATCAGAATGCGCGCCTTTGTATTGACCCACCAGGAGGTTAACAGCAACAGCGCCCACGCCCCAAGGACAAAAGCCAGATACGGTGTAGATTGGGCTGCGATATCCGTTAGCCATTCTCCTTTGGTCTCATAAATCATATCTGTATCATAAATTCCAAAATGCAGAAGCGTCCGGTACAGGAGATACAGCACTGCACAGGCTTCGATTAGCAGGCGATATACCCGCTGAATGGGCAATAGTATTTCTATAATTGCTACAGCAACAAGAACAATCATTACGGAGGCCGTCGTCTCTCGCAGCCAGACCGGATCAGTATAAGAAAGCCATTGCAAGGCTATGATGGTCGCCCATAACAGGCTAAACGCATAATGCCAGTTTGATTTCAGCAGATTAAGCCAGCTTTTCATCTCAGGATTCCCCTCCCAATACAGCAGGAAGTTCTTGAAGCGAATCGATGCTATAACCTGTAACCCCGCGGGCCTTCAAAATTTCCAGCCAGCTCCCGCTGCGATTCACCCCTGCCGGGTTCTGTACATGCAGATGAGAAGGCGTCATGCCACGGCTTTCCGCCCAGCGCAAGGTCTCCAGCACAGGCTGCCCACTCAACGGGCTGACCAGCACGAAATAAGCCCCCTTAGGGAACATTCGGTGCGCCTTCTCCAGCCGGGCCACAATCGAGCCCCGACCCTCGGCATTGATATCTATCAGGTAATGCAGCATCTTCTGCCGCTCCGCCCCGCTCTCAGCCGGAGAGAAGACCTTGGTAGTCTTATCCAGACAGCACAGGCCTATGCCAATCCGTTCACGGATACCAAAACCAAGCAGTGAAGCCGTTATCGAGATTGCCAGTTCCAATTGTGCAGCCGTATCATATGCTCCCGAGCCGCCGTCCAGGACTATCATCGTCTTGGGAATGGATTCGTGTTCGAATTCCTTAGACTTCCAGGCTCCAGTCTTGGCAGTGGCATTCCAGTGAATGCGAGTCAGACGGTCACCGTATGCATAATCACGAACACCATTGATCTGTGTGGTCTCGCGTCTGGACTGAGCCAGGGAGACCTGCGGACCGGCCAGCCTTGATTTGCGCTCATACAGCTGCCAGCGTGGAACGAATATCGCCCGGGGAAGGACCCGGAACTGGCCTCCGGCCGCAAATGAACCTTTGTGCTCCACGAGTCCGAAAATGTCCTCGCTGAGAATATCCGTCTCCCCGAAAGTATAGCTGCCGCGTTCCATTGGCGGTGTCTGAAAACGTAGTTCCCCCTGACCCTTGAGATTCGTAATCAGGCTATCTTCGAATACCCAGCTCTCACCGTTATGTCGTTTCATTACTTCGCGCACAACAACATAGGGCAGCGGAAGAAAGCCGGGGATCGTTACGTTAAGCCGCACTCGCAGGTGTCCGCCTGCGGACAGCAGATCAGGCTTCTCCTGCTCAGAATGGAAGCTGCGGGAACCGGTAGCCCGGCGAACACCGCCGAGCCCTCCGATAATTAGATAAAGGATGAGAACAGAAACCATAATAAACAGCATAATCGATGTTTTTCCACCTTGAAACAGTACATACAGCAATGTAATACCCCAAATTGCGAGGATGCCGGCGAACTTCGCCGGCTGAATGACAGCGGCCGCCGCAGACAGATAACGTTTCATGTTATTGCCTCATTGTGACAGGCACATGGATATTTTGCAGGAGCTTCTGCAGCAGGGAATCAACACTAATATTATCCAGGCGCGATTCTGGACGCAGCAGAATCCGGTGTGACAATGCATAAGGGGTAAGAATCTTGACATCATCAGGCAGTACATAATCACGCCCCTGCAAGAAGGCAAAGGCTTTGCAGGCCATCATGAAGGACAGAGAGGCACGCGGGCTTGCACCGAGCAGCACCAGTGGATGCTCACGGGTCATCCGCACCACATCCAGCAGATAGTTCAGCACAGGTTCGCTGATGTAGACCTCACGGATCTCTTCCTGGATCATAGCAATCTGCTCCATGCTGGTGACCGGGGTAAGCTTGTCTACCGGCTGGCCGTCTTGATGCGTAAGCAGCAGCGTCTTCTCTGTCTCCGCATCAGGATAACCCAGACTGATGCGCAGCATGAACCGGTCGAGCTGGGCTTCCGGCAATGTATACGTCCCCTCAAAATCAATCGGGTTCTGGGTCGCGCAGAGCATAAACGGATGTGGAAGCGTATACGTCTCGCCGTCTACGGTGACATTACGTTCCTCCATCACTTCAAGAAGCGCTGATTGCGTCTTGGTTGTGGCGCGGTTAATTTCATCTGCGAGTAGAATATTCGTCATGACCGGTCCCGGGCGGAAATGGAACATTTCGTCCCTAGGGTGATAGACGGATACACCGGTTATATCACTCGGCAGAATGTCAGGATTGCACTGGATACGGCGGTAATCGCCGGACATGGATCTGGACAGTGCACGAATCAGTTGGGTTTTACCCGTACCCGGCACATCCTCGATGAGGACGTGACCTCCGGCGAGCATTGCTGTCAGCAGGAGCTGTATTTCGAATGATTTTCCAAGGATGCAGGATTCAAGGTTGTGGCGTACAGTGTTCATGATATGCATAGATTCTTGACGTACGGGCATGAATGGTAAACCTCCTATGTCAGAATGAAGCAGTATTAATTTTATTTTACATGATTAGGGGACCCAAAGTACATTATGGAAGCAACTGAATTATAGATAATGCTATTTCTATGTATGTAAAAAAAATCACTAGCCAATCCCAATACTTCAGCGCATAGAAAAAGCAAGCCAGGAATGTCATCCCAGCCTGCTTGTAAGTATCCCTTATCCCTTCGGTCTGACCAGAAGTGCAGCCAGAAACGAGAACACAATAGCTGATGAAATCCCGGCGCTTGTGATGTCGAAAATCCCGGTCACTACGCCGATCCATCCATCCCGCTCCAGTTCCGTCAGCGCCCCGTGCACCAGGGAATTACCAAAGCTCGTTATAGGTACAGAAGCGCCCGCACCAGCGAATTTGACTAACGGATCATACAGACCGAAGGCATCGGCAATTGCGCCCGCTACGACGAGTGTACTCATGGTATGCGCAGGTGTCAGCTTCAGCACGTCGAACATTAGCTGTCCAATAACACAGATCGCTCCGCCAACCAGAAAGGCCCACAAATAAATCATGCTTCTTCACCTCCACTCTCCAGGGACACTGCATGTGCAACACAAGGAATGCTCTCACCCTGCTGATAGGATATCGGGGATAGTAATGCACCTGTAGCGACTACTAATACTCTTTTGAGCTCACCTTTTCTCAGGCGCTTCAAGATATGTCCATAAGTTACCACTGCGGAACAGCCGCAGCCGCTTCCTCCTGCAATGACGTACTTCTGCTTCTCCAGATCATAAATGAGCAGACCGCAATCATCGAACCGGGTCTGTTCCATTGGTATCCCTTCCTTAGCCAACAGTGTCTTGGCGATCGGCAGGCCTACGGAGGCCAAATCTCCGGTTACAATAAGATCATAATGTCCAGGGGAGAGGGTCGTGTCGCGAAAATGAGCCGTAATGGTATCTGCTGCAGCCGGGGCCATGGCATTCCCCATATTAAAGGGGTCAGTAACTCCCAAATCCATTACTCGTCCAATTGTGGCATGCGTCACTACCGGCCCTTTGACAGAACCATCATTACGGCCGACAATCGCACAGCCCGAGCCTGTGACGGTATATTGCGCGGTAGGCGGCTTCTGCGATCCGTACTCTGTTGGAAAACGGAACTGTTTCTCCACCGTACAGTTGTGACTGGCAGTTCCGGCCAGCGCAAGCTTGGCACCGCCTGTATCCACAATCATTGACGCAAGGGCCAAACTCTCCATAGACGTAGAACAGGCACCGAATACACCAAGATAAGGAACCCCAAGCTTACGGGCTGCAAAAGAGCTGCTGATAATCTGATTCATCAGGTCGCCCCCAACAAAGAAATCCAGATCCTCCTGCTTCACGCCGGCATTTATAAGAGCCAGTTGTGAGGCTTTCTCGAACAGCACCCGTTCTGCCTTTTCCCAAGTCTTCTCGCCCATCTTCAGCGAGTCATAAATAAAGTCAAAATCCGAGGCCAGCGGCCCCTCTCCTTCCTCAGGACCGACAACGGAGGAAGACCCCAAAATGACAGGTCGTGAAGTGAATTCCCAGGTTTGGCTGCCAAGCTGCTTCATATTTAATGTCCACCTCCAAAGCCCATCAAGGCATAAATTACACCAATGATGAATGCTGCAACGGTTCCAAAAACGATAACTGAACCTGCCAGCTTAAACATATTGCCACCTACACCGAGCACAAGCCCTTCGGCCCGATGCTCCAGCGCAGCGGAGCACATGCTGTTAGCAAAGCCCGTAACCGGCACCGCCGTACCAGCACCAGCCCATTGCGCCATCTTGTCGTAGACGCCGAAACAGGTCAGGATAACGGAAATGAGAATCAGTGTAGCTACGGTTGGACTGGCCGCTACCCTAGAGCTCATTCCGAAGATCGCCATATATGCTTCCTGGATACCTTGTCCGATGAGACAGATCAGACCGCCAGCCAGAAAGGCACGGATACAGTTTTTTCCGACAGGACGGGCAGGAACATAAGGCTTGGACAATTTCTCATAGGACTCCGGGGTCAAGGAATCGAGCTTCAGCTTAACCCCTGAACGCTTTGTTTTAACCGGCAATGAGCACACCTCCTATGGTTTAGCGAAGAGGAGCCTGTAGCAGTCAGGTTCCCGCTTCTACAGGCTCCAGAACTGTCTTCGCTTAGAAGTTTTTCCTTATTGTTCGCTATCTGGTCCCTCCTTATGTCCTCCTGTGCTCAGGTAAAATACAGCAGGATTACAATAAGCAGCAAAAACAGTATTAAGATGAACACCGCTTCATTCGGCGGACCATACCGCGTGCTGTATCTGCGCCGGACACCATATCCATAGACAGCCCGGGTCTGCACCCTTCCTTGAGGCCTGCTTCTCATAACCCTCATCGTTATCAATCGCTTCCTTTCTTTCAGCCCCTGCGATCAGGGCTACTACTGCATAGTATTCGTGGAGACGACGCCCGGTGTCGTTTTATCCGCGAGACGTGGACAAGTGGTTCCAAAATGTTCATACTAGACGTTAGTAAAGGAGCGATTGCATATGAATCAAGAAACACTCGATTTGTTCAAAACACTTACCGAATTCCCTTCAGCCCCGGGCTTCGAGCGTGAGCTGCGCGCCTATGTCAAAGAGGCTATGTCCCCTTATACCGACGAATTCGTCCAGGACCGCCTCGGCAGCCTGTTCGGCGTGCTGCGCGGCGAAGAGAACGGTCCTAAGATCATGGTGGCGGGACATTTCGACGAAGTCGGCTTTATGGTTACCGGCATCACTGACAATGGAATGATCAAGTTTCAGCCACTAGGCGGATGGCTCTCCTCAGCGGTGTCTTCACAGCGGCTGCACATCATTACACCGAAGGGTCCGCTGACAGGTGTTGTAGGAAGCACCCCTATCCACCTGCTGAGCAATGAAGAGCGCACCAAGACAAGTGAGATCGGCAAAATGTACATCGACATCGGTGCAGATAGCCGTGAGGAAGCTCAAAGCTTCGGCGTATCTCTAGGTCAGCAGATCGTGCCAATCTGCCCGTTCACTCCACTAGCCAATCCCAAGAAGATCCTGGCTAAAGCCTGGGATAATCGCTACGGTGTAGGTCTGGCCCTGGAGCTTGTCAAAGAGTTATCCGGCAAAAAGCTTCCTAACACCGTGTACGCTGGTGCCACCGTACAGGAAGAAGTAGGCCTGCGGGGCGCTCGTACAGCTGCCAACCTGCTCAATCCGGATATTTTCTTCGGCCTGGACGCCAGTGCAGCTGCCGACATGACCGGTGATCGTCAGGCCTTCGGCCAGCTTGGACAAGGAGCGCTTCTGCGCATCTACGACCCAACAATGATCACCCACCGCGGCCTGATCGAGTATGTACAGGATACCGCCGACACTCACCGTATCAAATATCAGTATTTTGTCTCCCAAGGCGGAACTGATGCAGGACAAGTACATGTCAGCGGCATCGGAATCCCCTCTGCAGTGATCGGAATCTGCTCCCGTTATATCCACACGGCTTCCTCAGTCATCCATAGCGATGATTACGCGGCTGCCAAGGAGTTGTTGATCAAGCTAGTAGAAGGACTTGACCGTACCACCTTGCAGACAATCCTGGAGAACAGCTAATCAGGACAAACACATATGAACGAAACAAAGACGGCCGGGAGAATATCCCGGCCGTCTTTGTTTAATTGCCTTTATTTATCCCTGCCACCGACAGGGCTAATTCTAGTTTGCCTTTAACTTGTCATATTCCGCCAAGACCGACTGATGCACCTTGTGATCGGCAGCAAGACCGGTATATTTAGCCACTGTTGCCGATAGTCCGATATCTGCAAGGGAAGCCTGAAGCTCGACTGCTTCTGGATCATCCTTAACATCAAACAACAGCGCAGCTGCCATCGAACGTGTCAGAGCTGTGAAAGCAAGTCCTGCTTCATACGCCTGAACTGCCGGAGAAACGAGACGATCGTTCGGAGACAGCTTGCGGATCGGAGAACGTCCGACACGAGAGACTTCATCCGTCAGCGCCGGATTACGGAAGCGCTCCAGAATTTTATCAATATACTTGCCATGCTCGGCTTTATCAAAACCATGCTTGTTCACCAGGACAGCCCCAGTCTCCTCAAGCACTTCGCGCACACGTGCAGTCAATGCATCGTCGGCCATTGCTTGCTGAATGGTTTCGTAGCCCTTCAAGTAGCCTAGATACGCCGCAGAACAGTGACCCGTATTCACCGTGAACAGTTTACGTTCGATGTACGGCTCCAGGTTATCTACATAATGAACCCCGTTTACAGGCTTGTAGCCCGGAATCATTTGCGAAGCATCCACAACCCATTCATAGAACGGCTCGACAACCACCTTCAGGATATCTTCATGCTGCTGCAGTGGGACAATCCGGTCCACAGCGGCATTCGGAAATGCAACCGAAGCATCTGCTTTACGTCTAGTCTCTTCATCCAGCTTGGCATACACCAGCTCCTTGAGCTGTGCACTGCCGCCGATAGCATTCTCGCAGGCGATGACGTGCAGTGGCGACGAGGAACCCGCCAGCCGCCGGGTAATCCCTTCGGCAACAGCACCCGCGATATGTTTCAGAATAGATACACCTACAGCGGTAGTCACTAGATCAGCATCAGCAATAGCTGCCGCTACCTCATCACCGTGTGTGACACTGCTGAGTGCTGTGACGTTGCGAACAATCACTGTCTCTTGACCTTCGCTGGCCAAGGTAACAGGATATTCACCACGCTGCTTAAGCTGCGAGACGAACGCCTCATTCACATCGACGAAAGTAACCTCATACCCTGCTTGGGACAACAGAAGGCCGATAAACCCTCTGCCGATATTGCCTGCGCCAAAGTGTACAGCCTTCATTACTCGAGGCCTCCTTCGAAGATGGCAAGAACGTCAGCCGGTGTCGCTGCACTCATAACACGCTCGATGGCATCATCTTCGCTGAAGATCATCGCTACATTAGTCAGGATCTCCATATGTCCGTCACCAGCTGCGGCAATACCAATGACAACAAATGCTGGCTCATCGCCGCCAAAATCCACCCCATCCGGGAAGCGCAGAATCGACAGTCCAGTGGACTTGATGAATGGTCTGCCTTCTTTGGTGCCGTGAGGAATAGCCAAGCCTTCACCCATATAAGTGGAGACTACCTCTTCGCGGTCCAGCATCTTCGGAATATATTCTTCGGTTACATGACCTGCGTCTACTAATAGCTGCCCGGCCATTCGAATGGCTTCATATTTATCCTTGGCAGTGGCGTTCATCATTACTTTATTTTCAGACAGTATACTCATATGGTTTCTCTCACTTTCAAAGTTTATTTTCGAAAAAACGTAAAAGTTCGGACGACAGATACCGCCGGATTTCCGGCTCCGCCCGCTCCTCCAGCAGCTTTACCAGCTCTGTATTGAGCAGCATAGCGCTGATCTCGCTCAGGACCTCCAGGCTTTCCTTGGACAGCTTGCGCGGGGCAAGCATGAGCAGGATAACCCTGACTTCCGTCTCGCCATCAAGCTGTACAGGCTGTTCCAGCCGGTACAGCGTCAGGGAAGACTTATGAATATGGCTGCTCCGTGTATGGAACAGCGCCAGCCGGGTATCCGGAATCACCTGGCTGGCCATCCGTTCCCGCTCCAGAAGCCGGTCCAGTACCAGCCCGGTGTCACCGATCACACCGAAATCTGCAATCATGTCGAGCATGACGGCCAAAGTGGCCGGCAGGTTCATTCCGCTATTATCGAGCGAATAGAGGCGGAAGCGTTCAATCAGACTGAGCATCTCTTCCAAAATGACGCTATAACTCTTCATTCGGTCGAAAGCAGCTTCTTCCCGAACAACAGTCCCTGATTCACCTGCAGGAGGCTCTTCACGTTCTTTCGGCACAGTATTTTGTATATAGCTCAGCAGCTTCTCTATTTCTTCCCCTGTTAGCAGGGGGCTGATCTTGATATATCGATCACCCGGCAGGGGTAAATCGATAGTGGAGATAATAAGGTCATAATCTTCTTCCGGCAGACGGGCTGCCTCATACCAAGAGACATTGCCCATGACCTCAATCTGCGGCAACTCCTTATTCAGCCTGGTAGCCAGCAGCCGTGAAGAGCTCAGTCCGCTGGCACAGACCAGAATGGCCCGAACACTGCGTCTGAGCTGATTCAGTCTTTCCATGGAGGCGCCGAAGTGCATCACCAGAAAGCCAATCTCCTCGTCGGGAATGACAAGATCCAGGTTCAGATCTTCTACAGAATCCCGGACAGTCTGAAACAAATACTCGTAATCCTTACGAATCGGACCCAGTAGCGGATTACGGATGCGGGTTCCTTCACGAATCCGCTTCAAAGCAGGATTGATATGCTCTATCACTCCTTCCCGAAGGGAACGGTCGCGCAGGAATGGAACCCCGGTACGCTTTGCGACACTATCCGTCAGTCTGTAGACAATCTCCACCAGTTCGATGTCCCCGTACGCAAAACCAGTCGAAGAGAATGACTCCTGCACCCGGTCGAACAGTCCTGCTATATAGAGAATTTCTGTTCTCGGAAATGTCATACCCAGGATATGGCCCAGTTGCAGGACGAATTGCTCCGAAGCAGCAATATTCCGGTGGTCGGACATTCGCGGGTACCCCACATCTTCCGTGAGATCAATTTCCCTGCCGATACAGATCCGTCGTACAGTGACAGACAACCCCAGCAGCAGCTCCATATAGACGATTTCGGGCAGCTCCGCAGTCCATTTCCATTCCATGTCCCAGAGCGTATTCTCTACATCCATCAGTTTGTTCTTGCCCACGCTGGACAGCAGCATATTAAATACCGGGTTACCTTGTGCAGGCAGCACATGGCCGACCAGATCTGACTGGTCCAGATGCTCAGCAGCCAGCCGGCCGATGGCCCGGCGTTTATCCACTTCGGTGCCGGTAATTTCTACGCCATACCCGCGCCTTCGAACGAGCTTCAGGCCAAATTTGCGGACCCATGGCTCGAGTTCATCCAGATCATAGCTAATGGTTGCTACGGTGACTTTCAGCGAATGGGCCAGCGCAAAGAGCTTCACTGGCTCTTCAGCTTCCAGCAGGGAGCACAGTTCATAGATCTTGCGATCCTCCCCGGAATATTCCGCCGGCTTCTCTTCCCGCAAGTATACCCGCAGCGCCTCAAGGCCACCTTCCGGCCCGCTGAGCTGGATCCCTTTACCGGATTTCCGGCTCAAATCGAGGCCGAAATCCTTCAGGATGCCCTCAATATCCTCCATCTCCCGGTGAACGGTGCGGACACTGACACCAGTGTCCGCAGCGATCTCGGCAGCGGTGATCTCTTCGCTCACCCCAAGGAGAAGTCCTATCATTTGTCGCTGTCTGGCGGTCATTTTCCTCATTCCCGGAACCCTCGCCTACATGGAGACAAACGCTGGCATAAATGCCGCCAGCGTCTCCCTTATTTAATCCTAAACTACTCTTGAATGATTATCTTACACATTTATCACTTACTTCAAACGCTCGACAAGCTCATCGTACTTCGGACTCTTCAGGAAGTTGTCGATAGAGATGTGCTCTGCCTTCGGATTGCTGGCAATCGCACGTTCGGTCAGCGTTTTCTGAGTGACAACAATATCAGCATCCGCCGGAATTTCACTGACTGCGGAGTTCACAACTGTAATGTTAACCCCTGCTGCCTGCAATTTCTTTCTTAGCACGGAGGCACCCATCGCACTGGAACCCATACCTGCATCACAAGCGAAGACGATCTTATTCACATCTTCTTTGCGGCGAACGTTTCCTGCATTAGCGGCATTTTCGTTTGCAGATGCTGTTACTGGAGCTGCTGCAGTTGGAGCTGCAATTGGAGCCGTAGTGTTTCCGGCAGCTTTCATGTCTCTCATTTTGGCTGCTGCTTCTTCAATATCAGTGTCTTCGTTGTTCTTCTTACTTGTCTTAAGAAGAACAGAAGCGATAAGGAAGGATACAACAGTTGCTACAATGACCCCGGCAAACATTGGCAGGTAACCGCCTTTAGGAGTCATGGCGATATAAGAAATGATACTACCTGGAGAAGTTGCACCAGTCAGACCAGCGCCGAGCAACTGGAATGTGAACGTACCCGTCACACCACCACCGATAACCGCCAGGATCAGACGAGGATTCATCAGAATGTACGGGAAGTAGATCTCATGAATACCACCCAGGAAATGAATGATAACTGCGCCTGGTGCGGAAGCCTTAGCGGAACCGCGTCCAACCAGCCAGTAGGCAAGCAGAACACCGAGGCCCGGACCTGGGTTGGATTCCAGCATATACAGAATGGATTTTCCAAGTCTCAGGGATTCTTCTGCAGCAATCGGTGTAAGAATACCATGGTTGATAGCGTTGTTCAGGAACAAGATTTTGGCTGGCTCGATAATAATGTTAACGAGTGGCAGCAGGTGATGATTCACCAAAAATTCTACACCTGAGGATAATGCGTTCGTCAAGGCTTGAATGAGCGGCCCGATTCCTTTGAAGGACACGATAGCCAGAATACCACCAATAATACCAATCGAGAAGTTGTTGACCAGCATCTCAAAGCCTGCTCTGATCTTACCTTCCACAGCCTTGTCGAACTGCTTCAGTACCCAGGCTGACAAAGGTCCCACAACCATTGCTCCAAGGAACATCGGAATTGTTGCCCCTACGATGACACCCATAGTGACAATTGCACCAATTACGCCACCGCGCTTGCCGTGAACCATCGTTCCGCCAGTGTAACCAATTAACAGCGGCAGCAGATAAGTAATCATCGGGCCAACCAGGGTTGCCAGCTTCTCATTCGGCCACCAGCCGGTTGGAATGAATAAAGCCGTAATCAAGCCCCATGCAATGAATGCTCCGATATTCGGCATAACCATACCGCTAAGAGTACGGCCAAATTGTTGGACTTTCACCCGTGCACCACCGGATGAAGATTGTTTTGTTTCCGTGGCCATTGTAATAAGCCCCCTTAAAGTTATTCAAGCAGGATACCTTCACGTCTTCGGTGTAAAGGAAATCCCCTATGACCACATGGTAAATCAAAGCGCTTTCTTTGTCACCAAATTGAAAACACGGTTTCGGCATGAACATTGTTGACAACATTTAAGAGTTCCTGCCATTTGGCATCAAAGGTCCGAAAAGCCGCAGCACTACGCGAAAAATGCCTTCGCAACCTTCCAGATATTCACGGTTTTCCACTTGATCTTTCGGCTATTGACAGCACAAGATTGTCGTTAATTTCTCCAAGCACTGGGGAATTCATACACTCTGACAACAGAATGCCAACCTGAAGCAAGACTTACACAAACAAAAACCGGCCTGCAAATTTGCTACCCTGTATGGGCGGCAAATGCAAGCCGGTCGGAACTCCAATCCAGTCGTATTTGTTGATAATCAGACCATATCCAATGGCACTTTCCAGGAAGGCTGCGGGAACGCATAATCCAGCTTCAACAATTCATCATTATTGAGCTTAATCCTTACAGCTGCTGCATTCTCGATCACATGCTTCCGCGAAGACGCCTTAGGAATGGCCATGACCAGAGCCTCACGGATCGACCAAGCCAGCAGCACTTGAAGAGGTGTTGCCTGATGGTCATCTGCAATCTCACGGACAACCTCGTTCTCTACCAGCCCCTTGCGGAGAGCCCCCGCCTGCGCCAGCGGCGAGTAGGCCATAAGCGGAATTTTATGTCCGCTCATCCAAGGCAGCAGATCATTCTCGATGCCCCTTGAACCGAGATGATACAGCACCTGGTTCACCATACAGCGGCTTCCCTTCGCAACGCGCTGGAGCTCCTGCATCTCCTCAATATCCAGGTTGGATACACCCCATCTGGCAATCTTTCCGGCAGTCACCAATGCTTCCATGCCCTCCACCGTCTCCTCCAGCGGAATTTCTCCACGCCAATGAAGTAAGTAAAGGTCAAGGTGATCCGTGTTCAGCCGTTTCAGACTTTCTTCACAGCTCCGGGCAAGTCGTTCCTTACCGGCATTATGCGGATATACCTTCGAGACAAGAAAGACTTTATCGCGTATTCCTTTAATCGCCTCACCGATCATTTCCTCTGATCTGCCATCGCCATACATCTCGGCCGTGTCGATGAGATCCAGACCCAGCTCCACGCCAAGCCTCAGTGTGGAAATTTCTTCTTCCCTTGCGGAAGATATGTCACCCATATTCCAGGTTCCCTGACCAATTCTGGGCACCGATGCGCCATCCGGAAGCTGGATACGGTTCTTACGGTTGGCCTGCCCGATAGCTTCTAATTCTTCTTCACTGACCTGCCAGTTCATGTTTGAAGTCCCCTTAATAAGTGAGTTGTATATTTATTATACTTACCCCCTAGGAACGATCGAAACCTGGGGAACGTGTCTAAATTTATAATAATAAAAAGAACGAGACTACGCTATCGCCTTAAGCCCTACCGCCGCACCGAGAATCATCACGATAAAAACAATCCGCTTCCAGTTTCTCGGCTCACCGTACAACAGCATGCCCAGAATGGCCCCGCCTGAAGCGCCGATTCCCGTCCAAACTGCATAGGCCGTACCCATCGGGAGGCTCTCCATCGCCAGCGCCAGAAAGATAAAACTCCCGCCAAAACCAAGCAGCAGTAGACAGAAGGCCTGCCAGTTGCGGTCCTTGTTCAATTTGTTAATCATCGTTACACCGAACATTTCCAATATACCGGCTACTACGAGAAATAACCACGCCATTTAAGCCACCTCCTTACTGGGTTCTTCCTTGGTAACGAGCTTCAGCCCCACCACACCCGCCAGCAAAATCAGCACGAGCACCAGTTTCAGCAGTTTGAACGGTTCTCCGAACCAGATCATCTCCGCCATAATCGTACCCGCTGTGCCCAGTCCGACGAATACAGAATAAACCGTACCTACAGGCAGCTTTTGACTGGCTGAGATCATCCCATAGAAGCTGACAACGATCGCAATGATCGTGACCAGCCACTCCCATGGAGCGGAGGCATGCTTCAGGCCGATAACCCAGATCACCTCAAAGCAGGCAGCGACCACAACCTTGGTCCAATCCAGATTCTTCTTCACCTGTTTTTCCCCCTTATTAGCTCTTAACCTTCTCATTGGTCACAATAAAATAAGCCCGGGAGGTATTCGTCGATAACAGACGATTCCTCCCGGGCTTTTATCCCTCCGTGTGAACACGAATCTCTTGATTCGTGCGTTTTCCCTCGGACCTGACCAGCTTGAATAAGCTGCGGAACCCTAGAAAACCAAACAATGATTAAGTTACATTACATGTTAGCAAATTGGGAGCTAGAACGCAAGCCCTTACCAATCATCTTGCACAGCACTTCCGAGTACAGATAAATATAGTACTGCATGGCCCTTTCTACACATTTCGGCTCCCACGCTTCAGGGAATGTGGTACAATTCTGAAGAAGACCTTGGAGTCCTTTTTAAAAGGAGCGATCGAATGGGCGTTGGGATTTTAGCAATTGGTGTGCTGGTGTTTATCATTATGCAAACCATTTTACGTGATAACAGCAAGAAAACCGGCAGAAAATCAACAAAATACAGCAATAATGATTCTGCAGGCTTCATAGCGGCTTCCGAGCCAAATTTATTTCAGGACTATACAAGACCACATGAGGAGGATCGTCCTGTTCATGATGACTCATCCTATCCGGGCGGTCATGAGTCGAATGCCGGGTACAACCATAGCAGCGTCGATTCCAGCGGAGCTAGTAACTCGGTGAGTGACTGCGGCGGAAGCGATTCAGGTGGCGGTGCTGATTGATGTTAGAGAAACCCTGCAGCCACAGGGATTATTGCATACGTCCGACACAAATTGTGCCGGGCGTTTTTTTGTAAACTATTAAACATACAAATTTTTGATAAAAGTGAATATTATATTAATATATCCTATTATTTATATCAAATATTCTAATTTGCGTTATACTATTAACTGAGAGGGAAGAGTTAGTTCACACGTTAGAACATAACCTTCTCGCTCATTGAACCTTCCCCCTATTGGTTCAAGCATTTTAGGAAAAACAGCCCCTGCGGGGTTCTGACCGGAATCAGATAACGCAGGGCTGTTTCTCTGTGACTATCAGACTGGCAACGCACATAGCTTAGTACTTCACCTCAGAAGATACGAGTCGATGCGCATCAACCAATTCTCCATCCGCGTTCTTACCCCATACCGAGATTTCAGTCTGCCCGGCAGTATCATCGCCGATGGTGAACAGAAATTCATACCCATCTAAATTAGCATAATTATTGTGGGTGATGACCTCATTGGGGCCTACTGGAAAAGCCTCAAGTACATATAAAGTTCTTGTTCCATTCAAATAATACCCTTCAAACTTCACTGTAGAAGTGTTCACCGGATCGTTGTTCACGATCTTGATTGTTATCGTTTGCGTTGGTCTTACTCCGTTGACGGGAGTATTCACAATCGGGCCAGTAGTTAAAATTGCCATCTCGTCTGCTCCTCCTCTCCTACACCTCAAAAGTTCTCCCTATCAATATTAGGAAGAATTTTGATATAGTGTATGCAAGATTCGGATGTATGGTTTGGATGCTTCGACCTTTTTTGTATTACAGCGCAAGGTTCATCGGTACTCAATCAACCAACAATCCTGATATTTCCCCTCGTGCAGTTCACTTTGCGGCAAGAGCTTCACTTTTCTAAACCCGCATTTTTCATAACACCGGATAGCCCTGGCGTTTCTTGTCTGTGGGTCCATAACCACCACATCTGCTTGTTTATCACCTGTTAAGTAATTAACCATAGATGTAACAAGCAGCGTTCCGATGCCTTTATTCCAATAATCGGCTTCTCCTATGAATTGATCCATACCATAGATGTTCTCATTCTCATCCGTGTAGCCATATTCCCTCTTTGATTCGTCATCTAGCGGATAGAATTGGATGTATCCTATCGCTTTAGCATCATATTCGATAATACACCTAACCTCATCGTCTTCCTGGGCGTAAAATACTGCATTCACCTTGTCCAGGTCATGAGGGTCGTCCCTTCCTGCATAAAATTCCAGAACCGCAGGGTCCGAAAGCCATTTCGATAACAAAACATTATCGTTTTGCTCTAGTTCACGTACCGCCAAGCTACCACTTTGAAAAAGCATGGTATCCCTCCGAGGTTAGACTTTTATGATAAAGCTCCAGTTGCCTACTTCCAGACCATATCTGCTAATAACAGATTCACCAAATTCCGAGAACCCGCGTTTTGTATAAAATATCCGATTGCTATCCGTATTGGTAATCAAGGTTAAGTCGCCCCCTCCGTTTTTCGCGATGTAAGGGAGGATATAGTCCTCTATCATTTTGCTGCCCAAATGCTGGCTTTGATACTGTGGCGCTACCGCAAAGGACTCCAAGTACCAATAGGGCGTGTTTAAATCGGCAAATGCATGCTTGGCCTCATCCATTACTTCCAAGAGATTCCGAATCCGCGAGATCCCCGCACTCCACAATAATTTGAGGCCCCCGGCAAGCACAAAGTTCCATAGTCCAATATCAGGCTTATCACGATGCTTCAATAAAGCCGCAGCTACGATTTGCTCTCCATCAACCGCTACCAGACAGCAATGCTGACGATAATATGCTTTTGTATTTACAAGATGCAGCTGATAAAAGAAATCCTCATCACTCTTGTTGTTGCTTCCCATTACGCTGAAGAGTGGATATCCTTTAAAGGCTTCATCAAATAGTACCGCTATTTGTGTTAATTCATGCTCTTCTGCTAATCTATAACGAACCATCGTAATGCCCCCATTTCGTACAGCCGCATATTTATGAACACCTATCAACTAATAAACATCTGTATACTATAATTTCCGATCATCACAATTTCAATCAACAAAGCCGTAAGTGAAAATAGAAGATTGAGCTTACCCTGCTTCATTCTCCCATCGGTTATACGTAAACAAGCTTCGATACGTCTCACTTCGTGCCCACAGTTCTTCATGACTGCCCTCGTCCAGCATCAGCCCATCGTCGAGTAACACGATCCGATCCGCTTGCTTGACCGATGAGAAACGGTGAGCCACAATAACAACGGTCCGTTCGCCCGCCAATTGATCCAGGGTACGGTTAATCCCATTTTCCGATTCCTGATCCAGCTGTGAAGTGGCTTCATCCAGGACTACAATCCGGGCTTGCGATAACATCATCCGGGCCAAAGCTAGCCGCTGTTTCTGTCCTCCTGAGAGCTGAACTCCACGCTCACCGATCATCGTCTCATACTGCTGAGGCAGCTTAAGGATAAATTCATCCATCTGCGCTGCCGCACATGCTTCGGTTACCTCAAGGTCGGTAGCTGCAGGTCTGGCCAGGCGTACATTTTCCAGCACAGACATGTTGAAAACATTGGAATCCTGCATAACAACGCCGATCTCCCGGTGCAGATCAAGGTGCCGAATGGTTGAAATATCACGTTCATCCAGATCGATGCGCCCTGAATCCGGCTGATACATCCCCAACAGCAGCTTCATCAGCGTGCTTTTACCTGAGCCGCTTCGCCCAACGATAGCTACCTTCGTCCCTGCTTCAATACGGAAAGTGATCCCTTGCAGCACCGATTTTGTGGCATTCCCATAACGAAAGCTCACATCTTCGAAGGATATCGTTCCCGCTCCCGGCAGAAAAAATGGCTTCATGCTCAGTTCCGAACTCCTCGTATCTTCCTTTGTTTCCTCCAGCGTATTCTTTACCTTTTCAAGAGAAGGAAGATCATCCATGAACTGCATATCCAGATCCATAATTTTAGCAAGCTGTGTGAAGCACTGTTCGTAATACTTCATGAACACCAAGAGACTGCCTATCGTCATATCCCCATGAATGATAAGCAGACCGCCCAAAAAGTACAGGTTCATGCGTGTAATAAAGAAATCCTTAATGGCTTGAAATGACCGATTACCGTACCAATACATATGGCGCTTGAAAAATAACCTACTGAGCTCATGCCAATACTCGGTGAAGACTAGCGAGCTTCTTTTCTCCATCCCATTCGTCTTGACTTCCTTCCAGGCGCGAATCGAATGCTGCAGCCATCCCTCGTATCGTCCAAACGTCTCCCGGTAATTCTCCGCCGCTTCCTTCGCTCCTTTTCCCAGCCACTTGGTCATCCAGAAGGATAAAGGCACCATCAGCAGGCCAAACAATGTCAGCTTCCAGCTGAACCAAGCCATAAGCGCTGCACTCGATATCAGGAAGGCAATACTGTAACCATACTCAAGTAGATGGGACTTAAACAGGCGGTCTACAGCTTCAACATCTTGGTCGATCCGGTTCTTCAAGTCGCCTGAATTCTGTTGCTCGTAGTTCTCGAACGGCATTTGTACAAATCTGGCCCACACTTTCCTGCGGACAGCAAAGGTCAATCGATTTGACAGTTTATTCTGAGCAATCAATTGTCCGCCTGTCACTGCGCTTTCTACGACATACAGGAGTATATAGCCTATACAAATGTACAAAAGCAGCCTAAGCTCATGACCAATCATCACCCGATCCACTAAAAGTTTGAAAAGCAGCGGAGAGGCTAACCCCAGCAGAAGCAGCATTGCACTCGCACCTATCAATCCGAGTAACAATAACCGGTGCTGTCTCCACTCCGGTTTGAATGATCGGAACCATTGCAAACGCATCGTCAGCGACCGCTTCATCCGTTTATGACCTCCCCGTATTCTGTGTACTGTTCTGCAAAAAGCTTACGGTAGGTACTGCTTCTCTGAAGCAGCTCCTCATGATGCCCATAAGCAACGATTCGTCCCTCATCCAGCACAGCCACCTGATCAGCTTCCCTAATCGTCGATAGACGGTGGGCGATGATAAGGATCGTCGTCTGAGGGCCCAGCTTGCGCCAGCTATCTCTGACCACCTGCTCCGTTTCCCCATCCAGTGCAGACGTAGCTTCGTCAAAGATAACCATTCTCGGCTTCTTCATAAACGTTCTAGCAAGTGCTATCCGTTGTTTTTGCCCTCCCGACATGGATATGCCCAGTCTTCCTCCTATCTTGGTATCCAGTCCATCCGGCAGTTCGAGAATGTAGTCATGGATCGCCGCTTGCTCACAGGCATGCCATAACATCTGATCACTCTGCTTCGCATTGCCCCAGAGCAAGTTGTCACGAATCGTGCCTTCGAACAAATAGGGCTCTTGAAGCGCAACCACGATTGAAGAGCGGATAGAAGCTAACCGGCAATGCTGAATCGGCATTCCGTCAATCACAATTTCTCCTTCCTCCGGATCATATAGACGAAGAAGCAGCGAGATCAGCGTGCTTTTTCCACTCCCGCTTTTCCCTACAATCGCTACCGCCTGCCCGCCTTGAATACTCAGATTTAAATCGCGAAGGACTGGCGTTTCTTTCCGGTAACCGAACGAGACCTTCGAGAATTCTATACTGCCTTTCGTGATCAACAGGTTGGGGGAATTCACCGAGCGATCCTCTTCTTGATTGGCCAGAAGTCCCACTACGCGTTCAAGTGCTACTTTATTTTGCTGCAGTCTCGCGCCAGCCCCTGACATATTCTTGAGTAAACCGCTCGCTCTGGCAAAATATTCAATCATCGCCACGAACCCGCCTACCGTCAGCTGGCCTTTTACAATAAGGATACTTGCAGTTATGTATAGAATCAGATCAGACACCAGTGCAACAAGACTGACCGCCCGCTCGGAGAAAAAACCGATACTGCTGGTTTGATTCTTAAGCCGCATATAATCCGCAAGTTGATGGACAAATTGGCGGGTCGTGTAACGGTCAGCCCCCATCAAGCGAATATCACGCAGTCCGCCAAGCATCTCTACACACCAGCTCATCAGCTTCCCATATTGTTTGCGCTGCCGCTCCATCCGGGACTTGGTAGCCCGGTTAAACGCCAGCGTAGTAAACACAACAGCAGGGATGACAATGATCATGAGCAGCCCCAGATATACGTTCGCGTATAAGACAAAGGCTATGGCCGTCAACAACCTAAGCGCATTTGCTGTTAAATAAAAAATATTCCAATGAATAAGCTCCATGACCTCTTCCGCATCCCGGTTGAGGATCGTCATCAGGTCCCCTGTTCGACTATTATGAAAAAAGGTGGACTTGAGTGTAATCAGCTTGTCATACAGCTTTTTGCGGATATCAAATGTGAAGCGTGTGACCAGATAGGTCCACACACTGTTAAGTACCAGGTGAAGCCCTTGCTCACAGACATAGATCAAACCATAGCCTGCTACAATAAATAAGAAGAAGGACATGTTCCGATGATAGAAAACCTCATCAACCAACAGACCAAATATGTAAGGATAAACCATGCCAACGACGGATGTGACGAGCACACATAGAAACAGATTGATTAACGGCAGTCGATACCTGCGGATAATGGGCCATAACATATGTAGCTGTGACCACACCGATTGCTGTGAATTATTCCCCATGACTCTCCCCTCTCCGGAAAAGCCGCTGTATAACCGTCTGTTTGCCGACTGGAATCTCCACGACATACGGTTTCTGCTCCCCTGATCCTTCCTCATTGGCCCGATCCCACGCTGCAGGTTCAACCTGAATACGCACAATCGTCCCCCGCTCCTCCTCATGGATACTATTCACCTTGGCCGGGTAACGATTCCCGCTTTCTTCGGTGTACCACACGACTTCATCATTCGTATGCAGTTCAGGGGTTCCGGTTTCTACCAAGACATTCAAATGGATACCCTCCGAGTTACTGCCCGCATCAATCGTCCCCAGCGCTGAGCTGTACTGACGAACCTCAATCCCCGTCATCAGCGCATACATTCCTGCCACCAGCAAGGCAATAATCACCAGCGCTGCTATTGGCGTCTGTATAAATGTGAAGCGATACCATTTCCAAAGCCGATCCCCCATAGGATGCACCCCGCCACTCTATGTAATATCCCAATAAATATAGCAGTATTTTCTAGGTTATGACAATAGATGAGAGGTGCTTTGCCGCCTCTCTACTCTGATTCGGGTACCCCTCTCTCTTCATTACAATAAAAAAACGACTGATAGGCACAATAGAGTTACATGTGCCAGACAGTCGTCGCGTCGTTTTAGGCTTGTCTAAAGATATATAGATCACTCTGATGAATATAGCTTTGTTCTTTACGATTTTATAGGGAGGCGGTTCTGACTTCTTTAATCTCGTTCACATTATAATTCTCCGCTGACCACAAATGACAACTGACCGCATGACCTTCCCTCACATCCGCAAGCGTGGGGACTTCCGAGAAGCATCTGTCGTGGGCGTGCATGCAGCGCGTGCGGAACGCACAGCCTGATGGAATCGCAGAGGGGTCTGGCAGATCTCCCTGAAGTACGATCCGTTCCCGCTTCTGTGCCGCACGCTCTGCCGGAATGGAGGACACCAATGCCTGCGTATAAGGGTGCAGGGGATGGGCGTACACCTCCTCCATCTCGCCAATCTCCACAATTTTGCCCAGGTACATGACAGCCACTCTGTCGCTCATATAATGGACAACATTCAGATCATGCGAGATGAACAGATAGGTTAGCGACAACTCCTGCTGGAGGTCTTTTAACAGGTTGAGCACTTGGGCTTGAACAGAGACATCCAGCGCGGACACCGGTTCGTCAAGCACCAGAAACTCCGGGTTCAACATGAGCGCTCGCGCAATCCCGATCCGCTGGCGCTGCCCGCCACTTAATTCATGGGCATACCGGTTCCGGTACGACTCGTCCAGACCGATGCTTTCCAGCATGTCACTGACCTTGCTCCACCGCTCCGCAGCCTTGCCCAGGCGGTTCAACTTCAGCGGCTCCTCCAGTAGCCGTCCAATCTTGAAGCGTGGATTCAGGGAGGTGAACGGGTCCTGGAACACATACTGAATCCGGCGCCGCAGATCCTGCTGATTCCGGCTTCCCGAACCGGCGATGTCCTCCCCTTTGTAGAAAAGACCACCGCCTGTGGGCTCGAGTAGCCGGGCCGTTATCTGGCCTAATGTCGACTTGCCGCAACCACTCTCGCCGACTAGCCCCAGCGTCTCTCCCTTCCGTATCGAAACAGAGACGCCGTCAACGGCTCGCAGCACCTGTCCCTTCTGCGGCCACACTCGTTTCGTATAATACTTCTCCAGTTCCCTCAGCTCGATCAGCGGTATTTCGGTTGTCACCCTTCCTCACCCCCTCTTCCGCTACCAGAAAGCAGCTGGTTGTATGTCCGAATCCAACCGGCGACAGCTTAGGCTGCTCTATGCGGCAGCATTCCATGGCATATTGGCAGCGGGGGGCGAAATTACATCCGACCAACCGCTCGTGAAGCGCCGGAACTGCACCCGGGATAGAGTGCAGCCTGTGGCCTTTATGAGACGGTGACGGAATGGAATTCAGCAGCCCAATCGTATACGGATGGCGCGGCCGGTCAAATATATCCGCCACCGATCCTTCCTCTACGATTCGTCCCGCGTACATTACGGCAATCCGGTCGCACATCTCGGCAATGAGACCCAGATCATGTGAGATCAGCACAATCGATGTCCCGTCCTGATCGCGAATCTGCCGCATAACCTCCAGAATTTGGGCCTGGATGGTCACATCCAGCGCCGTGGTCGGTTCATCTGCGATCAACAGCCCGGGATTGCAAGCGATAGCAATGGCAATCATCACCCGTTGCCGCATGCCGCCGGAGAGCTGATGCGGATATTCCTTCAGCAGCTTTTCCGGACGTGCCAGACCAACCTTACGGAATAGCTCAATAGCTTGTGCGGCAGCCTCTTGGCGGGAATAGCCTAGGTGGAGACGCAGTCCTTCCGTCACCTGATAGCCTATAGTTAAGCTGTTATTCAGTGAGCTCATCGGGTCCTGGAATACCATAGCTACTTCACGGCCGCGGATTTTCCGCAGTTCCTTTGGTTTCAAAAGATGTAAAGGCTGAGCCTCATCTTCCCGCTCTCCGTACCAGATCTCTCCACCGCTGATTTCCATCGCCTTTGGCAGCAGTCCGAGCATAGAGAGAGACAGCACACTTTTGCCACAGCCCGATTCGCCGACAATGCCGAGCGTCTCTCCTTGAGAAACCGACAGTGAGATTCCGTCCACTACAGCCAGCCGTTCCCGCCGCCCCTTCAGTTCTATCCGCAGATTACGGATATCCAGTATCTTCTGGCGTTCTACTTGATTCCCAGCCATTTGGTCATCCCCCTCTGTTCACGTTGTCGCGCAAATCGCGGATGCCATCGCCGAGCAGGTTGAAACCAAGCACCGACAAGGTGATCAGCAGTCCCGGTGCCAGCGCATACCAAGGCGCTTTGTTCAAATACCCTTGTGCTTCGTTCAACATTCTGCCCCAGCTCGGATCGGGTGGCTGGACGCCAAGTCCCAGATAGCTAAGCGCGGCTTCTACCAGAATCGCCGTCGAGAAGCTGAGTGCCGCCGTTGTTATAATAGAAGAAATAATATTGGGTAAGATCTGAATAAAAATGACGTTGAAATGCCCTGCGCCAATTCCTCTCGCCGCCCGTACATAGTCCGCTTCCCGGTGCTGCAATACACCGCTGCGGATTACCCGGGCAAAGGCTGGGACGGATAACACACCTATAGCGATAATCGTTTGGAACATATTTGGCTTGAAGATAGACACCAATAACAGAGCAAGCAGAATGCCGGGAAAAGCCAGCAGTGCATCCGTAGCCCGCATCAACAGCTCATCGACCCAGCCTCCCACATACCCGGCCAAGGTGCCAACAATGAAGCCACATGTAAGGCCAATCGCTACGGATATAGAACCGACCAGAAAAGCTGTCTGTGCTCCGACCATAATGCGGCTAAGCACATCCCGCCCGAAATTATCCGTTCCCAGCCAATGCGCTGAGCCCGGTGCCTGCAAGCGTTCCGTTATACTCATGACATTCTCCCCATAAGGGGTATAGAAGAGGTTGATTATCATAATGACAAGCAACAGCCCTACGAACAGACTGCCGAGCACCAGACTGAAGCTTTTATTTATCCTCATCCTTAAGAGCCCTCTACTTTAAGCGAATTTTCGGGTCCAACCAGCGGTAGGACAGATCGACAATAAAATTAATGATAATAACCGTAACAGCGATTAGCAGCACCAGACCCTGCACCAGTGGATAATCACGATTGCCGATAGCGGTAATCAACAGACTGCCGAAGCCCGGCAGTGTGAAGACCTGTTCAATGACTAGACTGCCGGCCAGCAGCTCGCCAAAATTAATTCCAACTATGGTGATGACCGGCAGCAGCGCATTTTTAAGCACATGAATATATTGGATCGATCGTTCAGACAACCCCTTGCTTCTGGCAGTGCGCACATAGTCCAGATTCAACTGCTCCAGCATCGTGGTACGCAAATACCGGACAATCACTGCAATCTGCGGAATCGCCAGCGCAACAGCGGGCAGCACGATCGACTTTAGCGCCAGGATTGGACTCTCTGACCACGGTACATAGCTACTGACCGAGAACCACCTTAGCGTTAGTCCGAACACAAGGATCAGGATGATTCCCATCCAGAAGGAAGGAATGGCTAATCCGAACTGTGTGCCGATTGAGATGAAGGCATCCCATTTCTTACCGTGCGATTTGGCGGCCAGAATACCAAGCGGCACTGCCGTACACACGGAAATCACTAGCGCAAGCAGCGCCAGTGACAACGTGACAGGAACACGGCTGACGATCAGCTTCAGCACCGGCTCCGAGAATCGCAGTGATTCGCCAAAATCCAGCAGAGCCGCGTTGCCAAGCCAATGACCGAATTGGACCAGAAGGGGACGGTCGGTGCCGAGCTTCGCTTCAAGCAGGGCAATCTGCTCATTCGACGCCTCCGTACCCAGAATGGCCAACGCCGGATTCCCAGGGATGATGCGAAAGGCGGTGAACGTCAACACTACGACGAACAATACCGTCAAGAAGAGTGTGACTAACCGGCGTGCGTAATAGTTCATGCCTGGAATCCTCCCGCAGGTTACTCCGTAAAGTGCACGGTCGACAGATCCTGTACATAGATCGGATACTGCTTGTATCCGGTGAGCTTTTTGCTGATAGCGACGTTCAGGTTAGGGTCCATAATATACACAGCTGCGGCATCGTCAGCCAGAATGGTCTGGGCTTTTTTATACAACTCTACCCGCTTAGCATCGTCCACTTCCTTGACGGCAGCTTTCAGCGTCTCATCGTACTCCGGATTTTTATAGTTGAAGAAGTTGTTCGGCGAATCCGACAGATACTTGTTCAGAATGGAGTAAGGGTCCAGCTTGCCATCCAGTCCGATAATCGTCAGATCGTAATCGCGCCCTTTATAAATCCGTTCCAGCCAGACCGCCCATTCCACAGGCTCGATCTTGACCTTAACACCAATCTGCGCCAGCTGCTGGGCAAAGACCTGTGCAGTGTCAACATGGAATTGATAGTTGGACGGCACCGACAATGTAGTTTCAAACCCATTCGGATAACCAGCCTCGGCAAGCAGACTCTTAGCCTTTTCAATATCCGTGGCGTACTTATCCTCCAGACCTTCCTGATAATATTTGGCGAGTACAGGGCTTATATTGGAACCCAGCTTGGTTCCCTTGCCCAGTGCAACCCCAGCAATAATCTCGTCTTTGTTAACGGCATAATTGATCGCCTGACGCACCTTGATATCACCAAACGGTTTCTTGGCAATGTTGAAGGTCACAAGCTGCACCAGATTTTGCGGAGCGCTGACCGCATTGAACTTATCGGCTACCTCTTCAAGCCGTTCTGTCCCGATCCGTGGATAAATATCCGCCTCTCCTGACTTCAGAGCCAGCAGCGCAGCTTCGCTGTCCGTAATAATCCGGAATTCCACCTGATCTAACGAAGGGATATCCTTTACGTAATAATCGGAATTCTTTTCAACGACAAGACGCTGTCCGGGCAGATACTCCTTGAACTTGAAAGGGCCTGTGCCGATCGGCGTTTTATTGCTGTCCTCATAACCGTCCGGAATGATCGCTCCGCTCGCCGCCGTCAAGGAGGTCAGGAACGAAGAATTATTCTCCTTCAGCTTGAAAACAACTGTTGAAGCATCTGGCGCCTCGATGGAGGCTACACTCTCATACGCTGTGGACAGCGGCTTACCTGTGGCAGTGCCCGCCAGGCGGTCATAGGAATACTTCACATCCGCCGAGGTAACTGGTTGACCGTTATGGAACTTTACACCACTGCGGATTTTGAAGGTGTAGGTCAAGCCGTCCGGGGATACCTCATAGGATTCAGCCACAGCCGGATACAGCTCGCCTTTGTCATTCGGTTTCAGCAGACCTTCGAACACGTTGAACAACACCTCGGCCGTTCCAGCCGCTACCGCCAGATGGGGGTCCAGATAATCCAGATCCTGTGGGATAATCACGACGACTTTGCCACCGTTTTTAGGTTCAGCACTAGGTGCTTCTGTACTCTCAGGGGCCTTCGTTGCTTCGGCACTGTTGGTGGGCTGAGACTTTGACTGTGAGGTATTCGTATTCGCTGTATCTTTGCCGCATGCAGATAACACCAGCACCATGAGTACAGCCGTAATCAGAGACAGGACATATAAGGACTTCTTTGGGTTCGTTATCTTCGTGTTCGTCATCTTCTTCCCCACCTTTATCTTAGTAATGTGCAATCGTTAATCCCTTGAGATCATGCGCAAATCGTTAGCCCCTGTGAGGTTTCTTACGACGATGCGCCAAGTAGCTGCGGAAGCTCCTTAATGGATGAAAGAGTCGGCACTGGTCCAATCTCCTCAATCCCAAGTCTGCCAAACCGGTTGATGAGACAGCTCTCCATCCCCACGCGCTGGCTGCCAATGACATCGTCATAATAATTGTCGCCCACATACAGGCTTTGCCCGGCGCTCACTCCTGCCAACTTCAAGGCCTTCTTAAAAATCGCTTCATCCGGCTTTACCACGCCCACCTCCGAGGAAATGACAATCTGATCAAAGAAGTGCAACAGCCCGTTCTCCTCCAATACCGTTCGAGCTGTAAAGTCCCAATTGCTAATTAAGCCGATGCCGTAGGAGTGCTCCTTCAGCAGCCCCAGCACCTCCAGCGTTTCAGGAAAAGCGCGCCACCCGCTCTGTTGTCTGGCCTCAATTTCCCGTAGCCTCCGGCATTGGTGAACCAGATCGAAATGTACGTTCAGCGCGTAATTCAAGACACCGATGTACCACGGATAGAAGGTTTCCGTGCCTCTGCCGAGCGCTCCCGGATACTGGCGCATGAACAGTTTGTCGGTATGGTGATAGGCTTCCTCAATGTCGGCAAGTGACCTCTCTATGCCTTGTTCGAGCAAAAATTCACGGTAAGCTGCCTCCCTTTCCAAATAAACCAGAGTGTATCCAAGATCGAACCAGATATAAGCTACTGTCATCCCCTGCACCTCTTTTGTTCTTCATTCTCCGATGATAGGCAACTTGAGCCTTGATGGATAATTGTTATCGTGAAAAAGTGTCTGTGTCGCTGTAACGAAGTCCCCTTCTGTCACCTCTCCGGGATTCAGCAACCGGTTCGGATTCCGGTCAAAGGTAGGGAACAGCGAACTGGTCACGTCCAGCCTGATCGCATGACCCGGCAAAAATACGATCGCCGTTGGCCCAAGCGAGAGATGAAGCTCCATCACCTCACCCGGCACAATCGGATCGCGCCGTTCCAGCCCGTTCCGGTAGCTAACCCGCAGAATCCCTTCTGCAACGTTGAATGCACGGCCATCCGGGTGAACATCAACTAGCTTGGCGACAATATCAGTATCCTCAGCACTGGAGGAAACAAAAAGTACGGCGACAATTTCTCCGATGACGGTCAATTCCCGGGTCAGCGGCTCTGAGGTATAAACAAGCACATCGTTCCTCAATTCCACAGGGATTTGATTCTTCGGCCCCATCGGCGTAAGGTCCGGTACGGCACCTGACCTCCCGCCAAGCGCAGGCACTGGAATGGAAGGATGGTAGACATACACATCCGGGTATTCATCCGTTGGATGTATAGTATCCAGTCGCCCATCTCCATTGATGGAGTTAGCTTTGTGCGTGTTATGTAAGTAGTAATCCGTAATCCGCGTCTCAGGCAACGGCCACTCTTCCGCCTGCCGCCAGCTGTTGCTTCCCATTAGGAAGAACTGGATGGGGGCTTTGGAGGCTACAGGTGAGTTAGGTGCTTCGGATGATCCATGCGCGGTTGCTACGTGCGACTTAATCGCTTTGGATGCTTCATGCGCGTTGGATGTTACATTCGACCTAGGTGCTTCGTGTGACTCATGTGCCTCGAGTGCTACGGGTGACTTATGCTCTTCAAAAGATTCATGCGCGTTGGTTGTTACATGCAACTTAATCGCTTTAGATCTCCCATGCACCGCGTATGCTTCAGATGCCGCGAGTACTTCGGCTGTTTCACGCTCCTGCGGCACCTTCCCCTTCAGCCATCTGTCGAACCACTGTAGTTGCAACGCATCAACCCGGTTAGCCGCTTCCGGGCCAAAGTCCAAATCACCTACATATCTGGACCATGGCATATGAAACCACGGCTCAATGTATAACTGCTGGTTCTCTCTGGCCACCTGAGTGGCTCCATGCTGACGGACACCATTATAGTTCTCAATCGTTCCGTCGATGAACAGGTCGTACCAGCCGCCGATCTGCAGAGCAGGCACCGCAATCTTCTGATACTGCTCCTTTAGTGACGAGGGAAGCCAGTATTCCTCTCTTTCTGGATGCTCCAGCCATTCTTTATAAAAGGGAACCAGTTCCTCCAGCGGCCCCGGCAGGTTCTTCAGCGGAAGCTTACTATATAACGAATGGATTCCCGCATACAGTCCGGGGATATCCGCCGCCCAATCACTCCGCCCCCGGTGCAGCGCTGTATCCTGGGCCACGAACAGCACCCAAGACAGCAGGCTCGCCAGTGCAAAAGCGCCATTGCGATACGTCTTCCCTTGATAGGCATCCGAGCCGATCATTCCCGGAGCAATACATGTCAATGCAGGTGGCCGGGCCAATGCGGCTTGCCATTGCACAGCCCCGCAGTAGGAGAACCCGTACATGCCAACTTTGGGCAGAGCGCCAGGAAGCGCGGATGCCCATTGAACCGTGTCGTATCCATCCTCCTCTTCATGGCTATTAGGATGAAACTCACCTTCCGAAGCCCACCTCCCTCTGACATCCTGCACCACAACAATATATCCCTGCCGTGCATACCAGGACGGATGGGCATAATTCATCGTCTGAGCATCTTCCTTGTTATATGCCGTTCTGAGTAACAGCACCGGATAAAGGCCATCGGATTCCGGGCGGTACACATCCGCATACAAGAGGGTTCCATCCCTCATCGGTACTGGCACATTTCGTTCTACGACTGCCGCGCCTATCCTTGCCACTTCCTCACCTCATCTCATAAAAAAAGATGCAGCTCTAAATGGTTGATTTAGAAGCGGCATCTCCAGTTGACTGGTCGCGCATTTATTTATTTCCGAGTAATTCAATCGGTTATATTGAGGTCATAGTATCGCAAATTTTAACGATCGTCAACAACCTATTTTTTTGCTAATAATTTGAAAATTTAATGGTTGACAAACCTAGTTCATCTATTTAAAATCTTCTGCATAATACCTATTAATCAAACCTACATACTTATTCATTACATGAGTTTCGACCAGTCAACTGGAGACCCTCATTTAGGAGGAATGCCCCAAATGACACGCAAAAGAGAAATTAAATTATCCGCCTATCTCGTCGGAACAGGTATGCACGCTTCATCGTGGAGACTGGAGTCTGCACATCCCGGTGCCAGCATAGATATTGATTATTACCGTGAGCTTGTACGAACCGCTGAACGCGGGAAGTTCGATGTGGCTTTTCTCGCAGACAGTCTGGCGATTAATGAACAATCCCACCCCAATATCCTCAACCGCTTCGAGCCTATTACGCTAATTGCCGCGCTGGCAGGCTCTTCTTCAAAGATTGGTTTGGTAGCCACCGCTTCCACCTCTTACATTGAACCCTTCAATTTGGCTCGTTTATTCCTGTCCGTGGATCAGATCAGTAAAGGGAGAGCAGGCTGGAATATCGTCACCACCCGGGACTTGTCCGGGAATACAGCCCGGAACTTCGGAGCAGAGTCTCACTTCGAGATCAACCATCGCTACAAAAGAGCCGAAGAGTTCGTAGATGTCGTGCGCGGCCTGTGGGATTCTTGGGAGGACGATGCTTTTCTGTATGATAAAAAGTCTGGACAGTTCTTCGATCAAGATAAGCTGCACCGGCTCCATCATAAAGAGGAGTTTTTTGCCGTGGAAGGACCACTAAATATTGCGCGTTCACCACAAGGTCATCCCGTACTGGTTCAAGCAGGTAATTCGGAGGCTGGGCGGAAGTTCTCAGCACGAGTCGGAGAAGTTGTTTTCGCCATTAAATATAATTTTGAGGATGCCAAAGCGTATTATCAGGAGTTTAAGCAAGAGGTAGCCTCTTATGGCCGGAATCCGGACGACGTCTTTATTCTGCAAGGAATCTCTCCAGTCATAGCTGCCACGGAAGAAGAAGCTTATGCCAAGCTGAAACGCTTGGAAGATTTGCTACCGGATAGCGATATTCTTGGCTTCCTGGCCGATTATTTTAAGGAGATTGATTTCAGCGGATTTACGACACAGACCACCGCCGCGCAGGCAGGACTGATCCACTTGGAGGCCCGGAATCCTGACTATGTCAAGCACCAGCCTGTCATTGCCCGGGAGAATCCTACGCTCAGGGAAGTCTATTCCCTCATTATCGGCTCCTTCAGCCAGGACCATCTGGTAGGCACACCGGAGAAGATTGCGGATACTCTGGAAAAATGGTTCCTGGAAGGCGCAGCCGACGGTTTTATGCTAATGGCCCCCTCACTGCCAGACGGACTTGAGGAATTCGTGGATCAGGTCGTGCCGATTCTGCAGCAGCGCGGGTTGTTTCGGAAGGAATATGAAGGCAGCACTTTGAGGGAACATCTGGGGCTGGAAGTCCCGTCGAATCGTTATGCTGCTAAGGAGCCCGCTTCGTTGTAGTGGGGAACATAGCAACTAAATAACCGGCAGCCGGAAAAAACTAAAGCAGCGACTCTCTAAAATACTGGAGAAAGGCTGCTTTTTGTATGCTTGAATATTTAAAGCGTTATGAGGCCGCTATCACTTTTTAAATAAATCGCAATCGGTAGTAGCCATGTACTCAATTGGCTTTTATGTTCATAAAATAAAACGGCCTTATCGCAAGTAAATGCGAAACAAGTCCGTTTTGTGCATTATTCTATCCTGGCTAAACGTTGCTAACCAGTTACTTGCTCCGTCTCCGGGGTTTCTCTTCCCTCAGTTGCATCCGTAACAGCCAGCTGTGCCTTCTGAATCGCCTGTTCCAGATCCTCCTTCAGATCCTCGGGATCTTCAATGCCGATCGACAGTCGAATCAGGTCGGGAGTAATGCCTCCGGCGAGCTGCTGCTCCGGTGAGAGCTGGGCATGTGTCGTACTGGCCGGATGGATCACCAGCGACTTGGCGTCCGCTACATTGGCCAGGTGCGAAAATAGCTCCAAGCTATTGATAAAGTCATTCGCAGCCTCATAGCCTCCTTTTAAACCAAACGTAAAGATCGACCCCGGTCCCTTCGGAAAATAGCGCTCAGCCAACGAATAATAGGGGCTGCTGGGCAAGCCCGGATAATTGACCCATGCTACATCCGGGTGGTTCTCCAAATACTCAACAATAACCCGCGTGTTTGCAAGATGCTTTTCCAGTCTCAAAGATAAGGTCTCCAAGCCTTGCAGCAGTAAAAAAGAATTAAACGGGCTGATCGCCGCCCCCATATCTCGCAGTATCTGCACCCTGACTTTAGTGATATACGCGAGTTCCCCGAACTTCTCGACATAACGGAGATTATTGTAGCTGCGGTCTGGCTCCGTAAAACCCGGAAATCTGCCGCTAGTCCAATCAAATGTGCCCCCATCCACAATCAGGCCGCCGATGGAGGTGCCATGTCCGCCAATATATTTCGTCGCCGAATGCACTACAATATCCGCACCGTGCTCAAACGGACGCACAAGGTAAGGACTGCCGAACGTATTATCTACGATTAATGGAATGTGATGCTCATGAGCAATATCCGCTATAGCTTGAATATCCGCGACATTCAAACCTGGATTGCCAATGGATTCAATGAACAGCGCTTTAGTACGATCCGTGATAGCACGACGAAAATTGTCCGGATCATCCGGTGAGACAAATACGGTGTTGATGCCGAGCTTTGGCAGACTGACCTCCAGCAGATTGAACGTACCGCCGTACAAGGTGTTGGCCGCAACAATCTCATCTCCGGCTCCGGCCAGATTGAAAATCGCATACGTTACCGCTGTCGAGCCCGAAGCTACAGCCAGCGCCCCCACACCACCTTCCAGTGCGGCGATCCGCTGCTCCAGCACAGCATTCGTCGGGTTGCTGATCCGTGTGTAGATGTTGCCCTCTTCTTCAAAATTAATCACTGCGCTGGCATGATCCGTACTTTTGAACACAAATGAGCTGCTCTGATAAATTGGCACCGCCCGTGCCCCAGTAGTCTGATCCGGTTCTTGCCCAGCATGCACCTGCAACGTATCGAATCTCCACTTCTTGCTTCCGTTCAGCCTTTCGCTCATCCGCTCTCTCTCCTTTGGCGATAAACGCAAATAAGAGACTGGGCGGGTCACATGTCGTGAACTCCGCTTCAGTCTCCAGTCGAACTGGTCAACCACACCAATATATTATTATGTCGATGAGATAAGTATGATTTAAATTTTACATATAATAGTGTGTTCTGTCAATTGAGAGAGGTATTAATGAAGTGTTTTTAATGCTTCTGCTGTAAAAGGAACCAGCTCATCCGTACGGCCATCACGGATTTTGGCTGCCCACTCAGGATCAGCTAGCAGGGCACGGCCTATGGCCACCAAGTCAAACTCTTCACGTTCGATTTTTTGGATTAGCTCATCAACCCCAACTTGATTTGCCCCTTTTCCTTCAGTGAAAAGACTCGTGAAATCACCATCAAGACCAACGGATCCAACCGTAATGGTCGGTTTGCCTGTCAGCTTCTTGGTCCAGCCGGCAAAGTTCAGCTCAGAACCCTCGAACTCAGGCTCCCAGAAACGGCGAGTGGAACAGTGGAAAATATCCACACCAGCATCAACCAGTTGCGCCAGGAACTGTTCCAGCAGTTCCGGTGTTTCAGCCAATTTAGCTGTGTATTCAGTAGATTTCCATTGCGACAAACGCAAGACGATCGGGAACTCTGGTCCTACGGCCTGACGGCAGGCCTCGATAACCTCCACAGCAAAGCGAGTGCGTGCAAGCATGCTACCACCATAACGGTCAGTACGCTGATTGGTTTTTACCCAGAAGAATTGATCGATCAAATATCCATGCGCACCATGCAGCTCAATCCCATCAAATCCAAGCCGCTTAGCTTCGGCTGCTGCCTGTGCGAAAGCTTGAACGATATCAGCAATTTCCGCTTCCGAATAATCATTCACTTGGCCTTTTGCTCCCATATGCCAGATCTGTGGGATGATCTTGCCGCCTGCTGCATGCACCTCAGCCACCACATTAGCCCAGCCGTTTAGTGCAGCTTCACTATAAAAGAACGGAACGTTAGCTTGATTGGACGCATCTGGATGATTGATTACTGTTCCTTCGGTGACAATAAGTCCCACACCATTCTCAGCTCTGCGGCGATAGTAGGCAGCTACATTAGCTCCAGGCACGCCGTCCGGAGAAAATTGACGGGTCATCGGTGCCATTACGATGCGATTGGATAATTTCAAGTTGCCTAATTCAATAGATGTAAACAGGGATTCTACGGATTGAGTATTGTTCATAATAGCCTCCAAATTTAATATATATTTTTCGAAAAATTTAAGTATTATCACAGACCCATCGCCTGCGCTTAAGATCAACTTTACTTCGATTCAAATTTAGCCTAAAGGCACATACCGAAACGCATCACCTCCTTTAATGGAATAATAGTGTTCTACTCAATAGCAACGACTTTTACTTGACTACAGAGTCAACAACTTGGCAAAAAAAAGATCAAGGCGAAATTAATGAAAAAGACACTCGCAAAACGGCCTCGATCTGTTCCCGGGATGCACCCGATTTCTCCATTATTCTCGCGCCGATAATAGCGTTGTGCAGATAAGATGCCAACTCTTTGCTGGAATAACGGGTCGTAATCAACTGCTGCTCCTGGCCACTGATGATGATCTTCTCTAGTACATGTTCAGCTTCAGCGAACATCAACTCTATTTCACCGGTGACCTGATCGTCTTCTGTTCCGAACTCCATTGCGGAATTTACCATCAGGCATCCGCGACACGAGACTTCCTCGTCAAGAAGAGATTCGCGTAAAGACTCCAACTTGTCCAGTGGAGACATCTTCTGCGCTTCTAACTTTTCGAGTATTGCTATGCTGTGTTCACGATAGCGTACCAACGCCTTCAAGAATAACGTCCGTTTATCGTTAAAGACGCAATAAAAACTTTGCTTCTTAACCCCCGTCGTACGGGTTAAATCCTCATAGGAGGTTGCCTTGAATCCTTTATTCCAGAATACTTCCATAGACTGGTGCAACACACGATCGACATCAAACTCTCTTGGTCTGCTCATGGGAGTTACTTTATCACTTCTTGACTACAGAGTCAACAATTTATCATTAAGGACATTCCCCATACTAAGATGGTGAAGATGTTACTTGAAAAATTCATCTCCCTCAAACAGATCCTTTTGAGAGGCTACTCTCATCTCTGAGTTTGTTTCTAGTTGCATCACCACCTTGCCCGAGGCGTGTTTGCCAGCCCATTTAATTGAACTGCCCCCTTTAGGTATAGATACTGTAAGCTCAGTTGCTCCTTCCCCTTTCCAAAGAGTTATCAGTTCTTTATTTTCATTAACCTGGATAATTTTAAATTTATCGTTTTTAGCATTTCCACTAATGTTAATCTTTGTAGTCACGTCCGCATCTGACATTATGCTCCATACAGTATAGACCCCTGAAAAGCCCGAGAATTTGATCTCTGCATGGTCCTCTGTAATCTTGCCTGTCTTACTCCCAAATGTGTAACTATCCCCTGAATCCATTAAACGCTGGTTATCATTGAAGATTGTTTCTTGAGTATTTGATCCGATCCCGCATCCCCCGACAATAAAAATAAGCAATATAATGGAAAATGATTTTAACAGTTTATTCAAAAGATTGTCTCCTTTAAATAGAGTTTATATCCTTCATTTACAAGAAGTATTTTACTACAATCGAATTGGAATTAATGCTAAAAATATCATGATCTACAACAAAAATTCCATCAACGTCCGCTTCGCTATCCACTCATCCTTCCGGCTGATGCCAAGCGCCTTGATAATTGCCCACTATGTACTCCCTCTCCGCTTTATGTTCTCACACTTGACTGGAAGAGTAGTTTAGAAGATAATTACAACCTCACCAAAAAACTATAGCAGGAAGAACATTGATTATGAAAAGGGGCGGTCGTTATTAGCTGGTTAAGTGATCTCAATAAATTACAGAAGCGGGAGCTAAAAAAGGACATCGAACCCTCTTTAGTCAATGCCATCTTCCGGATGTATGATAGATTTCCCCGGATTGGACTTAAAGAGCGGCTCGGGCAGCAAGATATGTCTCTGGATATCGCGGATGCTTATATTAATGGACGCAATGCAATGATTGAAGCCGGAGTTGGCATCGGTAAGTCCTTTGCATACCTCATTCCCAGCCTGCTCATTAACCATATCTCACAGCAACCGGTCATTATTGCCACATCCTCCATACAGCTTTCAGAACAGATACATAAGGATCTGAGGTTCATCGGAAGCCGGCTCGGATTTACAAGGGTTCGCTCTGTAGTCGGAAAAGGGATGGGACAGTACGCTTGCCGTTACAGAGCAGCAGACCTGTTACAGACGGATGATTCAAGTTCCCCGCTATCCACACTTGCCCGGCAGATTGTGAATTATGAAATTGATGAGAGAGCAGATATTAAGGGCGGTATTAGTGATGCTGTATGGTCCAACGTGTGTGTCAATGATTGCAAATTTGAACGTTGCCAATATAAAAGTACATGTTCTTTTTACGAGATGAGGGCTAAAATTAATGCAAACGCCAGCGATATGGATTTTATCATCGTCAACCAGGACCTGCTCATCCGTGATTTGATCAAGAAAAAAGAAGGAACGAAGGGACTAATCACTGAACGGCCCGCTCTGATCGTAATAGATGAAGCTCATAATTTGGAGTCAAAGGTTAGAGATGCTGGGACGATCGAGTTTACATTCCGCAGAACCGGCCGTATTCTGGATGACGCTCTACAGATTCTCTTCAAGCAATCCGCAGATAGGGAGCTTATGGCGCAATTCAAATTTTTAAAAAGATGCGTTAGCCATATTTTCAAACAAGTCGAGACGGATTTGCTCCAAACAGCCAAGCAGGACAATGACCGTATAAAAGTATCGGAGATCACAGGAGTTCCCTTAAAACGGGGGTCACAGATTTTAAAAGCGTGTAGTCTCAGCCTTTCCGTCTTAACTTCCAAGCATGAGCGGGAGATCGATAATCTTTTTGAGGATATCAACGGACTTATTGAACTCTTTGATGTACTCGCCAGAGTGAAGGATAATTATCTGATATGGGCAAGCAACACCCAGCGGGAGAGCACCATCAGCATCTGTCCTAAAGGCATAAGCCAATTTTTAAAATATACGTTATTTAACGGGAAGATCTCCGTTGTTTTAACATCAGCTACCATGTGCCAAAACGGGGAGACGCTGGAGGAACAATACGCATATCTCACGCAATCCCTTGGATACAGGGGAGATTATATGGAGCGCCAGGCCTCACCATTTGATTATGACAACCACTCCATGATGTATATTGCCAAGGACATCCCCTACTATAACCATCAGAACCGGGAAGCTTATCTTGAAGCGGCATACAAGGAAATGATGAGGCTCTGCAACTTAACGGATGGGCGGACATTAGTTCTTTTTTCAGCTAAAGAGGATATGAAGTACATCCATAAGAAGTTAAACTCTGAGAAGCTGGCATGGGCGGTGCATGTGCAAAGAGAAGGCTCGTCTCAGGACGGGGTCATCGCTGATTTCCGGAGCAGCAAAGGCGTCCTGCTTAGTACCGGTGTATTCTGGGAAGGCGTGAATATCGAAGGTTCCGATTTGTCGCAGTTAATTATTTTCCGTCTGCCCTTCCCTGTCCCTTCCGATCCTGTCTATGAATATAAAGCGTCTATGGCAGACAATCCTTTGAAGGATGTTTTTGTACCGGACATGCTGCTCCGCTTACGGCAAGGAACCGGGCGTCTGATCCGCAGCGAAACTGACCTTGGTGTACTTAGCATACTGGATTCCCGTCTGTCCAATGGAGCCAGGAAGGATTACCGGGATAAGGTACTGGGAGCTTTACCATTTAAAAGGGTTACTGAGGATTTTAGGGTTCTGGAGAGGTTTGTGGAGGAGAAGGGGATACAACGTACGATTTAAAAGTGAATCAAGCCCATTATGTTTAAAAGCGACTTATCCTGCAGATAAGCCGCTTTTAAACAAACCTTGCATTTTGAGAAAACATTAAGGAATTAGGAGTGTTCACTATAATAAGCTTTTACCAGAGTCTCCCGTTGCCGGTGTATTTATTGGTGTCTATCGGATTAGCTATCCCTTTGATTTTTCATGTCGTAAAGAATCGGCATAAATATGATCTGTTTCTGTCTCTGGGTATGATTCTACTTGCTTGCATGTCTATTATACTTGGTCTGGTTAAGTTTTTTGAAAGTTATTCTCTATTTAGTCAGCAAAGAGAAACAATTGGAAATTGGGCTATGCTTGGTTTCTTAGGATTGCCGCTAATATGTGTCAGTGCCTATAAGAATACAGCAAATGACCCCCAAAAAAGAAGATTAGTGGTGGTTGCGGGGAGTATACTCTTTATTACTGCATTGTTGGTCGGGGGATTGGTATTTTAGCGTAAGCGAGAAAAATCCTCCGCTACGTTCGAAGCATCTGCCGTGATATGATCATAAATACAATGTGGATTTCAGAACGATTAGCTCAGAAAGGAATCGACACCGTGATTCCGGGCGGAAAAGCTCCCGCACAAGTGGTCGAAAATATAAAAGCAAGCGAGATCACGCTGTCAGTTGATGATTTAGCTACCATCGACGGGATTTTCAGTTAAGCATATCATAATATCCTGCCTTTACGTTTTGTTATAGAACAAGCCTGATGCGGTTTCGCATCAGGCTTGTGTTTAATTGATAAACAAAGAGTTATCAATCATATAATAAAGATTTCCCTTATCATCATAGAATATGCTGGTCGCACCAGCTAAATCAATAGATTGGACCTTCTGGAAGGTTGTAAGATCATAAATCCCTTGTTTCCCCAATGCCGTATTATTCACTACATCCACAGCATAGATCGATTCCGGGAATGACCCTTTAACTTCTTGCAGGTTGTCCTTATTAAAGGCTTTGTTCTTTACAATGACCATTCCCAGACTTTCTACTAATAAAGCCGGCGCATCCATCGGTTCTCTGGTTAGGCCCGGATATTCCAGAACGGACTCGTCAACCTTGTTGATGCTGCCATCTTCATGAATAGAATAAGTGTAGACCGTAGATTTAGCTGAGCCGGCATCCCATCCAAATTGGCTCCAGTAATAGAACTTGCTGTTATCACTGGAGAATACCATATCCCCAATACCATCATCAATTATTGTGTTGGGCTGGCTTAGCTGGAAAGTCACTTCATTAAAAATCAACAGCGTTGGAGACCAGTCACCTAAAACGACGTACAAACGGCCTGACTTGTTGTAAATATGGCGATGGGAAAAGTCCCCGGAATCCTCCGGATTCGAATACGTCAAACTCCGGGTAACAGAATAATCACTTAAACTTACCTCAGTCACCAAATTGTACGCGTCCTTATTCACAATATACAATTTTGTTCTATCTTCTGATAAAGTCAGTGCTGACGGTTTATAAGGCAGAGGTACTTTTTTAATAACAGACTTGCTTGCGGTATCAACTACGATTAGATTTTTGAACGCTTGATCAATAGCATAAACCTTATTGTCAGCAGAGTCATATACAGCGCCTACAACCGTTCCACCCAAATAAATCCCCGGGACATCTACCGGCGGTACTTCCTCCGCAAAAGGTTTATCAACAAACTCAAGAATCGTCTTCCCTTCTAAGCTGGTAAATGCAAGTAATTGATTAGTTCCATCAAAAACTCGTTGGCCGGCTCCATCTAAGGTAATAGTATCAACTTTGCTGAAATTACTGTAGTCGTAAGAGTTGATCAGACGATCTTTAATGGTATAGAACCTTCCATGCTTCAAATCAAACGCCATATCATCGTAAGCTCTTTCCATCTTATATACAAAACTCATATCACCAATTCTGTCATACTTAGTTGAAAATACTGTTCCTGCACCATTGAAAAGATATTTTCCGTCCGGAGATAAATTAATCTTTGTCGTCATTGGGTAATCTCCGTGATAAGGAGAATCGTAACTGCTTAGGAATTCGCCATTCTTAATAACAAATGTTCCAATATCTCTTGGAATCGAATTCGTGTTAACGGTATATATCTTATTCATAGTCGGATGCATAAGAGTATGCGTTGCGTGACTGATTGTATAAGATCCGATGGGTGTAAAGGAATCACCAGAATAAGACCGGATTTTCGTCCATTGGCCTGAACCGGATGAAATATACACATAGCCTTCGCGGTCTACTGAAATGCTATAAGGATCGAGATTAATATCATAAATATGACTGATGGTAAGAGTTGCAGCATCCACAACAGCTACAGCACCTTTTTGCTGATCATCAAAAATATAAGGCGAATGCTCCGCTTTCAGGAGAGCAACATACAATTTCCCATCCGCGTAAGCTAAGCTTTCCGGAGGTAGTTCAAACGAAACTTCAGTAGTCTGCCGGGTCTCATAGTTAACCGCAACGAGTTTCTTTTTTTGCTTGTCTGTTGCATAAATAATGGGCTTGCTTGGATCTTGAACGCTGTCAGTAACATTGAAATCTAATAGCATTCGCTCATTAATAAACGTAGTGGCTGAAGCATAATTGCTTAATGCCGACCCGGTGCCGTTAACCACTGCAATCACTTTATAGTAGACCGTTGTATGCGGCGCATGCCCGCTATCCGTATAAACGTTTTCTTTTACTTTCAAAGGTGCTCCCGAACTATCTTTAACAGGAGTATAAGGTCCTTCCGGTGAGCTGCTTTTAAGAATATGATAGTACTCTGCTTTAGGAATCGCTTCCCACTTAATGTTAATATCCGTTCTGGAGGAAGGGGTTGCCGAAACATGAACCGGAGCCGGTACAATGTTCACAAGGCCCTGATATACCCACTTCTTGCCCGCAGCATCCCACTTCGCTTTCAAAACCAGATAATCCCCGTAGAATACAGAAATCAGATCACCATCCACTAAAGGGGCGGTATCAGCAGCTGAAGTCTGATCGGAATGCAGGATAATACCGTTCTGATTGACTTGGAAATGGATGTCGAGCATACCTGTGTAATAAACAGCAGGATAATAGGATCCATTGATAACCGCTTTACTGAGCAAGAGACTTGGCAAAAGATCATAATACTTTTCATTGGAAATGGCAGCAATATATTCGTCCGGAGGAAGAGCACCTTCTTTTACCGTATAAATCCCAACCTGTCCCGCTGTATTCTTATACGCTGTCTCGTAACTTGTTTTATTGCTTTCATTATAAAGTTCCCACTGTATTTTACTATAATTCCCAGGTTCTTCGAACCAGGCGTACAGTTGATCCTCAACCATAAACACTCCTAGAACTTCCGGAAGTTCACCCTGTTCAGGTTGTGGCTCCGGCTGAGGAGAAGGTCCCGGGTTGGATCCGCCGCCACCGCCTCCGCCACCTCCGCCGCCTGCAGCTGGAGCGGCTGGCAACTGTACACCTGGGGCTAACTGCTGTGCCGGATTCGGCTCCGCACCAATTTCTTTGCCGTTAATAACAACTGTCATGCCTTTGGTCAACGTATAATCTTTAATTTCCTGTTCAAATGTAGAGCCACTGGCATTAATGAATGTCTTTGTAATCGTGCCTTTTCCCTTGACTATGGCAGCCGAATTCAAAGTTAATTGTCTAAGTACGCTGTTATCAGCTAAATTCACTATGCTAGCCGTTGCCTCTTTGCCTACCTCAAGCGCGCCAATCTCAGACTTTTCAAGAACATTAACTATCGTTTTATTCTTTATTGTTATAGTTTTGAAGAAACCATTTAAATCAACAGATTCATCGGCCTTCGAAAGATCAAGTTCAATAGAGTCAAAGCCCGATTCTTTATTAATTCCCTCTAGTTTTACTCCTGTTTTTACAGTTGTTTCCTTAATCCGGGTACTGCCTTGAGCTACTATGCGGACTCTCCCCGGCTGCTTATTTACAAGCATTTTATTCAATTGGGAGTCCAACAGATGAATACTATTCTCCCCGCCGCCTGCGACAATCGTTCTTTCCGACACAGTCACCTGATCGAGGTGTACTTCACCTGCACCAATACCCGCAGTTAACAGCAAATCCCCTTCAATTATAGTATTCTTCAGCGTAACCCCTGGCGTGTTAATTGTTACATTTCCCGATATCGTTGTTAATTCCGTTCCGCCAACGGTTCCCTTGTCCATAACAAGCATACCCATTGCTTTATCCAGTATAACAACAGCTTCTGCTCTCGTAATCGTCTGGAGAGGTCTTAACGTACGATCGGGATAACCATTTATGTACCCTTTACTTACAATTTCATTTAAGTAGGTTTTGCTCCAAGCCGGCACTCCGCTGTAATCCTTAAACGCCTTTATTGCTGAATCATCATTAGAACCATTCAGTTGCAACAGCATGTACAAAATTTTCGCGACTTCCTGCCTGCTTATTGCTGCCTCAGGCCGGAACGTATTATCCCCAGATCCGGAAATATATCCGGCTGACTTCGCTTTTCCAATCTCGGAATAATACCATTTATCTGAACTCACATCTGTAAAATCATTCTGGGACTGTTCCTTAAAACCAAAAACTTTGTTAACAATCGAAGCAAACTCAGCCCGTGAAATGTTCGCATTCGGTTTAAAAGTATGATCTGCATAGCCCGAAATCAAACCCTTATCTAACCATTTAGAAATTTGGCTGCTTGCCCAGCTGCTATGAATGTCAGTCATGTTGCCAGTTGGCTGTGCTGAAGCTGCAAGGGTAATGCCTTGACCTCCAAAAATTAAATTCACTAGCACGATCATACCTAATACAATGCTCAAAATTCTTTTCCTCATAATTCCCCCCTGTGATTACGACAGACTAGCTAGTCTTAAATTAGGTCTATCGATCCAAATAGAATCATATAACAAACAAATATCCAAGTCTATACAATAATTCCATACCAAATGATACATATTGTAATGATCAGTAAAGAATAAGCACAGCTGAAAAAGAGGAGAAAAAATGCGGTCTCCTTTGATTTAATCCTCTAAGTTGGAGGCTATACGTTTCATACAGGTGGCAAGCTCTTGGATTTTGGATAGATCAACTTTCTACGCCTTCCTTTGTATTAGGATTAGGCAAAATAACATCCTTAGATTCACAATAGTTCCATATATATAGTAACAATATTAAATCCCGTATGCGAGATATGAGGTAAACACTGTTATTTTAAAAAGCAAAAAGCAACTCTCCTGTAGAAGAGTCGCTTTTCATTCACTTTTATTCTTCTCATATAGACTTTACCACTTCGCCTTATAAAACTCATGATAGAGCTTCATCAGCGCCCTCTCTTCTCCACCTGTATCACCCAAACGGAAGCGATCGAGAGAGAGTTGGCCTTGTGATTCTTTCAAGCTTATAATCTACTTTTCAAAAAATTCTTTAGCATATTCTACAACACCATGGACATCTGAAAGACCACCATCAATAAGCTCAACTGCCATAAAAATATCGTCAGAAACTTCGAATGGTGCTTCTATACCATATTGACTGGCTTTTTTATAACCAAACTTCGGATAATACTTATCATGACCCAAAACGACGGAACCCTTATATCCAAGCTGCTTGGCGATTTTGTGGCCTTCCATGATCAACAGCTTCCCTATGCCCTTGTTTTGTATATCTGGTAATACAGCAACAGGTGCAAGGGCAATCAAAGTTTGATCACCCACTTTTATTTCTGTAAAAAGAACATGACCCACGATTTTGTCCCCATATTCAGCAACAAGAGATAACTCCGGAATATACTTCGTAGAATTCCTAAGCCTGTTTACCAAATTATGCTCATCATGGTCTGAATAGTCAGCATCTTCAAAAGCTTTTTGTACTACATGGTAGACTTCATTAACGTCTTCAATTTTTTCTTGTCTAATTATAATATTCATTGGTTTAACCTCCTGATAGTGGATTATGCCCGCTCCATAGCGTAAAAAACATAGCTATAATCTTGTTTGTTTCTATGGTACACATCAATCTCTGTTTGCAACATTTCGACAACCTGCATTGCCGCAACATTATCTGCGTAATATTCTCTCATGCGTTTGAGATTGTTCTGTATTAGATCATAATAGTGAGTAGTCCAATCGGTACTTGGTAAAACAAAATTCTCTTTTATGGTATACCCTGCTTGCTCTATCTTGATTAGGTTGTTCGAAACGGTATCCATGTCTGGATAATTGTTGTACCAAAATTGGTGACTTTCGACTGACGGAGTATCAGTCAACCAGCTTATCTCACTGCAAATGAAATATCCGTTAGGCTTAAGCAACCTTTTCCAATTATTGATACCTTTCTCGAATCCTATAATATAAATCGCACCCTCAACCCAAATCAAATCAAAGCATTCATCAGGAAAAATGATTTCAAACATCGACATACATGTTGCGGTTACTCGGTTTGAAACGGACTTGAGCTTTGCTGTTTCGTTCAAATGCTCAATATAAGGCTCATGGTTGTCTATGGCTGTAATGATGGCGTTAGGAAAGTACTCCGCCAATAATAAGGTGTGTGCTCCACGGCCACAACCTATATCCAATATTCTGAGATCTGCATCTCTATTGGGGTAGAGCGCCATAGCCCTTGTGGTAGATTCATCACTACCAGGACCTAATCTCTCCATCCTATCAAAAGCTTCAAAAAAGACCTCCACGTTTTCATCAATCCCCTTTGTAAAGCAAATCAATAAACGTTTTAAAAATGCTTTACAAAGAAAAAGTGAGTACAGTCAATAGACTATACCCACTTTTATGCACGATAAGGCATCTGTTTGGCATACTCTGTAAAGCATTTTATGGACGACAAAAATAGCAATAAGTAATTGCCAAAATGTCACCTACAAAAATAAAAATGCTTTTTACAGAGCAATTAACAAACAGACACCACCTTTTAGATTAGATGCATACAGCATACTTTAACACAAGGAATATATCAAGTCACTAAACAAGCTGAGCCAGTAATGACCGGCAGGTTCCATGCCAACGATGACTTTGTTAAGTTTGTAAGACTTTAGCAGATAATGAACTATCTTGTGGGCTTGTTTTAATCTTTGAAACAAAGGCATCAAACTTGCCAAGCACACCATTTTCTGAAAAGTCAAAGTTCTTATCAAGACCTGATGATACTGCCTTAAACGGCGGCAATCACCCAGTATCTGTAAGACAAAACTTTGCTCATAAAATTACGATATACATTTTCAATATTTTTACACAAAAAACCTTCTTTTGCATAATTATATTTTTCACTATACATTTAGATTCTGATAACAAAAAAGAGTCTGTCTATAGACAGACTCGATACTCTCAACGCTTCGCCTTATAAAACTCATGATACAGCTTCATCAGCGCCCGCTTCTCTATCCGCGACACATAACTCCGCGAGATGCCAAGCTCCTTGGCGATCTCCCGCTGCGTCCGTTCTTCCCCACCCGTGTCCAGGCCAAAACGGCCGACAACGACCTCTTTTTCCCGGTCATCCAGGATGTCGAGGTTGCGGTAGATTTTGCTCTTCTCAATCTTCAGATCGACTTCCTTGATTACATCATCGGCCTCCGAGCCGAGGATATCTATAAGAGTGATTTCATTTCCTTCCTTGTCAGTTCCGATGGGATCATGCAGGGAGACGTCTTTGCGGGTCTTTTTTAACGATCTCAGGTGCATGAGAATTTCATTCTCGATACAACGGGCTGCAAAGGTAGCCAGCTTGGTGCCTTTATTCGGACGATAACTCTCGATCGCCTTAATCAGGCCGATGGTTCCGATGGAGATGAGATCCTCCATGTCTTCGCCGGTATTATCGAATTTTTTCACAATATGGGCAACCAGTCTCAAGTTATGTTCAATCAACAAGTTACGGGCCTTGGCATCCCCCTCCGCCATCCGCCCCAGGTACCGGCTTTCCTCTTCTTCGGTCAGGGGCTGTGGAAATGCGTTGTTCCTTACATACGACACCAACAGCGTCAATTCTTTGATCAACAGGGCAATTGTACTTATGATTCCGGGCAATTTGGCGACACCTCCCGCACGTGTACAATGAAACCGATCAGCAATGAGAACTACGGGTTCATGGTCCTTTTATTCTATGTGGGCAGGGGCCTAGAAGTGCATGTACGGGGGAAATAGGTACAAGTTATTCTGGCACCAGAACCTAAAAAATCACATTCTGAGCATAACCTGCTACAGAATGTGATTTTTTATTGTGCTATTACGGTTTAATAACGTTGATCAACATAACAACCATTTCTGCCCTTGTTGCATTGGCACTCGGTTTAAAGGTTCCATCCGGATAACCACTAATGGCCTTGTTTGATGATAATGCGGCTATACTTTCAGCGGCCCATGACGGGATATCGTCAGAGAATGATTTGACATTATTCATGTCAGCTTTTAGCTTAAACGCGTTTTGTATAAGCACTGCAAGCTCTGCTCTTGTTATATTGGAATTTGAGTTCACATAAAACTTCCCATTAACTTTTGAGCCGCTTATTAGCCCATTTACATATGCTGCCGCGATACTAGGCTTGCTCCATTCCGGCACACTGTCCCAGTCTTCAAAATGCAATGCAGCTTTATTGAGATCTGCTGGAAGGCCTAAGGTTAGCTTCTTGGCTCTAGCTAATATTGTAATGGCTTCCCTTCTTTTGGTGTTGCTGTTCGGATCAAAGATATCTACTGATCTGCCGTTTACAAGGCCCAGTGCATAAGCTTTTTCAATAGCTTGTTCTGCCCAAGGCGCTTCTAAATGCACATCCTTAAATGTTGATTTAGCAACACCACTGTTTGGAGTCCGATCATCAATTTTAGTTGTGTCATCTTTTGGAGAAGCAGGTTTAGTTGCTCCACTATCTTGCGAAGCAGGATTAGATGTGTTGCTGTTTGGACTAGGAGACGAAGAACTATCCCCTCCGTTGTTGCTTGTAGTTCTAGCTATAACTACATCATCTTGTGCAGAATTACCGAACGAATCCGTTGCTGTTATGGTGCTGTAAGCCTGCAATCCAGCACTCAACGTTCCTTTGATTGTAAAATTGCCGCGTTCGTCGGCTTTTACCTGATTCCCAAAATTATCTCTCACGGTTATAAATGGCTGTGTGCTGCCTTGAATTTGATAATTGCCGTTTTGGTCCGTAACTATAGTGCCTTTGGAATCAGTATTTACAAATAACGCAGGAGCATCGTTGTTATAATGAACAACAAGACTGTAGCTCGACTGATCGCCATCTTGGTTTTCAGCCACAATTTTAATGATGCTTGAACGGTTTGTATCACTGATCGCAACGGGAACGGAAATCGTACTCTCATAATCGGCACTGCTGTAAATCGTATTGAAGTTAGGTTTGTTGGTCTCCGAGTTAATTGTTCCGTCGCTTTGCAATACGGTAATTTTACTGTCTAGACTCACATTTGCCCCATCCTTTTGATTAAGGAAAGTGGATACAATATCCAGATTGAAGTTTCCATTCACGTAAAGTAAATTGCCCGCTTCTTCGTCTGTTATCACTTTTCCAATACTAGATGTAACATTCAACACCGGATTTCGCGGAACAGGTACAAAGGCAACATTTGAAACCGTCGGGTTGCCGTAAAATTGAGCTGAGCTTGTATCCGTTTTATCGGCATATGAAAAAGAAGATACCATGATTTTGTAACTACTGCCTGGAGTCATTCCCGCAAAATCAACTGTAAATGCTCCATCGACAGCGTAGTCTGGTGAAATACTGTAACTGATCGGTACGCCGGCATGAGGAATTTGATTGCCCGTAGCCTTTCCATCGCTCCCAATTTCATCTGTATAAGATAAAGGTGACATCACAGCTCTACCTTGATCATCAAACAAGTTGACCAGATAACCATCCGCACCGGGAACCTCATTCCACTTAGCCTTTAAAGTTCCACCACCGCCTGCTGATACGGAAACAGAGCTTACAGCACCAGGTGCAAGCGGATTGGTTGTGACCAAAGCTTGCTTAGCATTCATGCTGGAATAAGGTATATTTTTATCTTTATTGTCCTTAGGTATGCCAATAAGCGCAATTCTAGGATAATAACTGCCGCTTTGCAAATGACTCAAATCAGATTGTGAGAATACATAACTGCCACTTATTCCACCGTTCACAACCTGTGCCGGGTCAACGTTAATCGTCTGAATTAGAACGCCAGGGCTTAGGTTTGCTTTGTCGTCGCCATTGTCGGTGGACAAATGTACTTGCACTTGGTAGGTTTCATTAACTGTATCCAAGCCTTTAAGTGTCCAATTAACGGTTTTTGTTTTCGAATCAAGCACTGCACTGTCGGTTTGCGGAATCGGAATGATGTTAAGAACAGCACTTGCAAAAGGCTGGCCTGACGCGGACGAAATCGTCCAGTCTCCTGCTTGATGGCCTAGCTTAAACATAATCGTATCGTCAGACAAAAATGCTGCGTTAGCATTTGGATCATCATAATAGATACTTCCGTCACTCAACGTTTTGGGAAACGTTATGGCATACGGATGACCTTCAGGATCTGTGATGCTGAAATCGTAAGTGCTGCCAGTTACCGTAACCGCGTAATCCTGTGTCAAGCCTGCAGGGAATGTTATCGTATGAATCGTAGATGCGTCATTCGTCTTGATCGTCGGCTGATCGGGCACATCCAAAGAAGCGGCCATTAACTTTCTCCCTGCTGCCTGGGAAGGGCTGGTAGCTACTACTTTAATATTGGAGAAGCTTTGCATCTCACCCGCGAAATTGCCGTTTTCATCATAGTATGTCTTCGTATTGTCCATTTGACTAGAAGGTAACAGGGATCTTGATACAGATACTGATCTACTTCCAAAACTATAATCAGCTTTAAGACCAAAACCCAAAATAGAGAATGTAGCAAACGCGTTGCTGTTGCTCACGCCAACTCCCAGCTTATTCAGTGTTAGCGGTCCAGCAGTAATATTGCCGAACCATGTGCGAGCCAAGGTTATTTTAGGAATTTGTACTTTTCCCTGGAGCAGGCCATTAAAATCAGTCTTTCGTTTCGGATCTGTATAGGCTGTAACATTAGCTTTTCCCTGTGCCATAATGACTTCAAAATTTTTCAGTATACTGGCATCAAGATCCACTTGGAAACTAGCTTTATCCAAATCCCTGTAGAAGCCCGCTCTAAATGACTTAAACAAATCGATTCCCAAGAGATTAGGCATACCAGACAGTTGAACCACTGAAGGGCCTAACACCAGTTCTATACTATTAAAGTGAAACGGTTTTTTATCAGCTGATAAACCAGGAGGACCTATATCTAACTGACCGTTCATATTAAACACGATGGGGGCAATCCCCTTATAATTGCCTGTTATATAATCGCCAAGACCATCCACACCGCCACCAAATTTACTTAAAATAACGGTAGGTAGAATCGGAAGTCCTTTTTCCGAAGCGGCGATAAATTTAACTTTATTAGGTATATATGAGTCATTAATTTGTTTCAAAGCCGCGCTGGCAGCGAAACTCGCTAACTTTGTTTCCAAGTCGAACCCTAGTCCATATATTTTTTCAAAAGTATCGATCGATCCTTCAATTGCCACTTTGTTATCAAGTTTAAACCCGGGAAGCACCTTGCCAGCAAAATCGTTTGGAGGGGTGATAGCACCCGCAGCTTGAAGACCTTTATACACTAGTTTCCCGTCTTTATCCAAAGTATATTGAAGTCTATTTATATCCAGTGAAAACCCAAATTCGTTCCCGCCCGGTATCATGATTCCATAGAAAGCTTTACCTTCAAACATGATGTCGTTTCCAATCAACAAAGCTTCGGTCAACTGTGCTGTAAGCCCCCTGCCAAGCAAAGCCAATCCACCGAGATTATCGATTTTAACATTTTGATTGTTTGGGAACTTCCAATCACCTGTATCTCCTTTTTGATTCTCCTCGAGGTCGTACTCGACTCCTTTTTTCAGTTCAATTTTCGAATTTCCTGAACTAAAGTTCATACCGCCTGCGGACATTCTGACATTCTTGGCATCAACCGTTACATTTCCGTTTCCAGAATCAGTAACTTTCAGTTCACCGTTCTTTTCCAAATAACTACTGACTACAGAATTAATCATCGTTGTGTCTCTGAAGTGATACTCTTTTCCAGTGACAACGAAATTGCCTTTCATTGTAAGTGTAGACTTTCTGCTACCCAACTGTTGCTTAATGTCTGTATCGTTTGCCCCAATAATGACAGAATGACTCTGATTGGATGACACAACGGCTAATACACCAAAGGTCTTATGACTCAATTCCTGTGCATTTTCAATAGTTAATGATTTCTGAACGCCGTTTGCAGAAACATAATAAGTTACATTTTTGCCGTTTGGCAGCATATTACTAGGCACTTTCATTTCAAAAGAGGTTGAAGTTACGTTTGATAAAGTGGCCTGTTGAGTTGGATTGGATGATGTACCGATGTACACCGCCTGATCTCCGTTTGTACTATTCATGTTGGTTCCATTCACCACTATGGTCGTAAATAAACCAGGCAATTTTGAATTTGCGCTTAACGCTTGAATGAGTCTTCCCTTATTAGCAGATTTGACTTTATCCACTAAAGTAATACTTTGCGGATTTGTGTTCAAACTGCTAAGGTCCGCTTTATAGGTGCTTATATTCTGATTCTGAGAATCTGTGCTCACATAGATTGGATCGATATAATCTGCTGTACCATTGCTATTAGTAACTTTTATTAGCGGAGTATGCGTATTATTGCGATCATCCGGTACAGTAAAGTTAAAAGTAAATGGCTGATTTTTCAGCACATTTGCCGGATAAGCCGAAAACTGCGCCTCAGTTTTGGTGTTTTGCGTACCATTGTATACAGGAATTCCTGAATAATCATTAAACTCGGCAACAATGGTTACTCCATCATTGGAAGATACTTGACGACCGCTAGGATAAATGACATAACTATCGCTTATGCTTGAATCGAACGCATGACTACTCTTGTCTAAGGTAGAGATTACAGCATTGTCCGATGTTCTTATAAAACGTACAGCTGACAACGTTTTGTGCGGGTCGGTATTCGTAATTTGAAAATTCACCCGATCTCCCGGATAATAATTTTTGGTGTCAGATGTAATTTGAGCGCTGCTATTATTTTTAGCTGCGGTCGTTATCGTAATTGACGGATTGGCTACGATATTCACTGTCACGTTTGCATCAGTGTAAGGCATAACAAAGGAGTAGGAACCATTGGCATTCTTAGTAACCGGCACAACTTCATTAAAGAGCGCCGATCTTACATCAATACCGGTAATTGAATAGAATTTGGTATTGTAACTGCCAGGATTAATCGTAACCTTCTCTCCCGCCTTTGCACTCGCTGGCGCGCTTGCTGTTGCCTGAACAAAAGTCGAGCCGCCCGAAAGCGTTGAATGGATCACGTTATCTATTGTTTGCCTTACATTTATGTTGTGTGGAGCATTTGCGTTAGTACTTGATTTTACAACAACAGATACAGGCTCATTCGGCATTGTAAATGTATATTGGAATTTATAATTAGTCGTGTCAAAAAGTGTGTTCGTCAGCTCAACCAACTTGGAGGTTTTTGTACCGACTAATTGGACGCCATTAGGAATAACTGCGTTTGAGGAAAGACTCAAGGTTAATTTATCTCCGGCAGTGAAATACTGTGCGGCGTTATATTGATTCGGATAGACATTTCTTGAGCTGTCCGTATAAGCAGCTGTGCCTGTAAAACTAGTCAAAAAGCTTTTATCAATCGAATAAGCCGCATCCGTTCTTACAGTTATGGTTACTGTTCTGCTCGTTTGTGCGGAATTTCCTTTAATGTTCAAATTCAAACCCCAAGCACTATGCGTGGTATCCGGTGTTAAATTGACCAGTACATTGTTTCCCTTATCATCAACAGCCGTAATGCTTTTAACCACTACAGGTTTTAATTGAGACGGGGAAACCGAAGTATTCGCCAATTCTATGCCGAAATCATCTCCACCCGCAATATTCGCTCCCTGTGCAGGAATGGTGGCGCCATTATAATAGGCTTGAAAGAAAGTCGTGTTATCCAAGTTCACTTTGACCAGATTCTGAAAAGTTGCCGGCCAGGTTGCGACAATTGTAAGCGTATCGTTTGTTTTAACCGTACTTGATACGGTAGCTGTAAATGTGCCTGCACCTAAATGGGTAATTCGCCCGGATAAATCTTGCGCTCCGTTTTTCCCGTATGCATTAGCCGTTGCGTCAAACACATAGCCTGTATCGGCTGTAAGTACATATTTCGTTTTATAAGCTGTACCTGACAAATAGGTTCCGCTTGCT
>NZ_JBHVVB010000003.1:392654-730817 GCF_042883835.1 Paenibacillus sp. NPDC058177
CTGGCGCATCAGCCCCGCCGCTCGACCATGTTACAGCCGCTGTTGCATGGTTAAATGTATTCGTTCCGTCAGCTTGGGTCGCGCCTGTCACCGGTACAGCTGTTCCGATGGTCAGATCGGTTGCAGCTATTGTATTTACCGCTGTCGTTGGCCAGGTTGTGACAATGGTTAGCGTATCGTTTATTTTAACCGTACTTGATACCGTTGCTGTAAATGTGCCTGCACCTAGATTGGTAATTCGGCTAGTTAAATCTTGCGCTCCGTTTTTCTCGTATGCATTAGCCGTTGCGTCAAACACATAACCTGTATCGGCTGTAAGTACATATTTCGTTTTATAAGCTGTACCTGACAAATAGGTTCCGCTTGCTGGCGCATCAGCCCCGCCGCTCGACCATGTTACAGCCGCTGTTGCATGGTTAAATGTATTCGTTCCGTCAGCTTGGGTCGCGCCTGTCACCGGTGCATCTGTCCCGATGGTCAGATCAGTTGCTGCTACCGTTGTAGTTCCTTTTTGTGGTAGTGCACTTACTTCGTTAGAGTAACCGATGGCGCCTGTAGCGTTGCTTGCTTGTACTGCAAAATAGTAAGTTGTTCCGTTCGTCAGTTCCACTGCCTTGTAGCTGTTGGTTGCTCCGCTGACGGTCGCAATTGGAATCGGGCCATAATGCCCCGTTGTCGTTCCCTGGTAAATATGATATTCAGCTGCTTCCGGCACACTGCTCCAGTTCAACGTCACCTGTCCGTTGCCAGCTGTCGCTGTCAGTTCAATCGGTGCAGCAGGCTGTCTCTCAACCTTCACGTTATACATTTGTTTCGATGTACCATCCTGCGCTATCACCTTGACTGTAATCGTGTTATCGCTCCCCACGTTCAAGTCAATTGCTCCCGATGCTGAACCACTCGTCACAGGCATACCATTTACGAATACTAATGAGCTGCTGTCGCTCACCGTTGGTGTTACCGTGATGCTGCTCACGCTGTTTGCTACGCTCGCCGTGTAGCTTTTCTCGCCCGGCACAAATGCCGGACTCAGTGTTCCGCTCGACAGCGTCAATTTGCTCAAGCTGGCATTGCTTGCTAGTCCCACCTTGCGAATCCGGTTATTACTGGAATCCGCGATATATACATTGTCATTTCTGTCTACAGCTACCCCATTCGGGTAATACAATTGGGCCGACGTCGCGGCTCCTCCGTCTCCTGAATAGCCAGCCTCCCCCGTGCCCGCCACCGTGCCCATGATACCGGTCAGCCTGTCTACTTTCCGAGTCCGGTGGTTCGTAGTATCGGCTATATATATATTACCGCTGCTGTCCACAGCTACGTCAGTCACGTTGCTCATGGTGGTTAGTGTCGCTGGTTGTCCATCTTCCGTAAAGCCAGTACCCCCTGTACCCGCCACCGTGCCCATGATACCCGTCAACTTATCTACTTTCCGAATCGTGTTGCTTCCATTCTCCGCTATATATAGATTATCGTCGCTGTCAAAAGCTACTCCTGACGGGAAGCTCAAGGGGGCCGAGGTCGCTGCTTCTCCGTCTCCTGAGTAGTCAGCAATCCCCGTGCCCGCCACCGTACTGATGATACCCGTCAACTTATCTACTTTCCGGATCCGCTGGTTATAATGATCCGCGATATACATATTTCCGTTGCTGTCAAAAGCTAGTTTCTCCGGGTAGTTCAACTGGGCCAATGTCGCCGCTTCTCCGTCTCCCGAATAGCCAACATCCCCCGTACCCACTACCGTGCTGATGATACCCGTCGATTGTTCTACTTTTCGAATCGTGTGGTTTCCAGTATCCGTTATATACAGATCTCCACTGCTGTCAATAGCTACTCCCATCGGTAAATTCAACTGTGCCGAGGTCGCCATTCCTCCGTCTCCCGAATAGCCAATAGTCCCCGTACCCGCGACCGTACTGATGTACCCCGTCGACTTGTCCACCTTCCGAACGACTGCGTTACTTCTATCCGCTATATACACATCCCCGTTGCTGTCTATAGTCAATCCACGTGGATCGTTCAACTGAGATGACGTCGCTGCCTCTCCATCTCCCGAATATCCGGCGGTCCCTGTGCCAGCTATTGTGCTGATCGTTGTACCCTCGCTTGCCGTGTAGGCAACAGGGGGCAAAGCTAGTAGCAAGGCTAACGACAAACTCATCATGCGCCTTATCATGCGCCTTTTCATGGGTGTTGTTCCTCCTAAAGTATGATTAATCATAGCAATTTTACTGGTTGTATTTTATCATGATAGTTTAGCCCATTAATGAAACTCAAAGAAAACTTTAAGTTCGCGCTAGACCTGTTCTTAACACTATAAGAATTAAGGAATGTCCTATCGTAATAGTGTATAAAAAAAGCGTCGTAAGGGAGATATCCCTACGACGCTTTTTTTAATGAATCCGATCTTAAGTTTAGTGGTAGCTGTGGCCACACTACCCACCTTAACACTATGTTCTCGCTTGCAGCGCCATTCTGGCAACCAGCATATATCCGGCCCCCCGCACCGTAATGATTCTCTCCGGATGGACAGGGTCAGCCTCGATTTTTTTACGCAAATTACTGATGTGTACAGCGACCGTTCTCGTATCCTCCAGACTCTCCATTCCCCAGATGATCTGAAACAACGTATCGACACTGACGACATTATTAACGTTTTGTGCCATATAGGACAGCAGACTGAACTCTTTTTTCGATAAAAAGACAGTTTTACTCTCTATGTTGACGGACTGTGCGTAGAAATCCAGCGTCAAACCCGGTAACTCCAGCAGTTGTTCCCTTCTGCCCGCCGACACTCTGCGAAGGTGAGCCTTGATCTTGGCCATGAGTACTCCCGGACTGAACGGCTTGGTCACATAATCGTCGCCGCCGTAGGATAATGCACTGATTTTCACCTCGTCTTCCTCACGACTGCTTAGAAACACGATCGGCGCATTCGTGTAGCTACGTGCGTTCATACACCAATCAATGCCGTTTTCATTAGCCAGCAATACATCCAGTACAATCAAATCCGGCTCGAACGATTCAAGCAGCTTCATGGCTTCTGCCCCGTTATGACTGTAGGAGGATATGTAACCCTCTCTCTCGCAATACACCTGAACAATCTCGCATATATGGGGATCATCATCGACGATCATTATTTTGTAAGTGTCCACCACACCGTCACCTTCTTTCATCTTCAATACAAGGAAGTGATACGTAGAATACCGCCCCCGTCTTGCCGTCACTCTCTGCTTGAACCGTCCCTCCATGCGCTTGTACAATTTCCCGGCAAATCGCCAGCCCGAGCCCGCTACCCTCTATACCATTCTCCACTCCCGGCCGATCATACTTGTAATTACGATCAAAGATTTGCTCCAGCTGATCTGGAGGAATGCCCGTGCCAGAGTCTTCTACGCTAATTATCGCATAGCGGGTATCTTTCACCTTGTCCACAGCTAGCGCAATACGCACCACCCCACCTCTAGGGGTGAACTTCATTGCGTTCGACACTAGATTGAACAACGCCTGATCCAGTCTTTGCGCATCCATCTTTACAACAGGCAAGCTTTGTCCTTGATCTTCCACATCTCCGATATCCAGCATGAAATCCAACCCTGCGTCAAGCACAACCAGCTCATATTGTTCATAGAATTGGCGCAAGAAGTGAATCACATGAACCGGCTCCATTCGGTACGAGACTTGTCCTGTCTCCAAATGTGACAAGAAGGACAACTCCTCGATCATACGGTTAACCCTTATCGTGTTATCCCGGATATATTTCAGGTACTGTTCATTACGTTCCGGCTTGATCCTGTCCTGCACAGCTTCTACATACCCAAGCATGCTGGACAACGGCATACGCAGATCGTGTGTAATATAGGCGAGAAGCTTTTTTCTCCCTTGCTCGGAGCGAAGTAACCGTTCGTATGAAGTGCGAAGACCATCATGAGCTTCGGATAAGGCAGTTGTGCGTTCCTGCACGGTCCGTTCCAAATTCATATTCATTTCGGTCAGCTTGTTGTTAGCATCCAGCAGCTCACGTGCAATCCTCTCTTCGTTTGATGCCGCCCTCGTAAATCTTGAAGAAAGCAGCATCATCTGTGCAATCGTAAAAATCAACAGACCAACAGGAGATGTATTTCCGATTAGTGACCATTCGTTATAATATAAAAAATCGTTGATGACAGTAGCCAAAGCAACCACCGATACCAGCAGGAAGATCAGCGCTCCCTCCATACGCCGCATAGCCACCCGGGCCAGTCCAACCATCAGATAAACCATATGCAGAACAATCATGACACCGATCAGCAGTAATAATTTTGTATATATAAGTGCAGGGGCCACCACAATAATTATACAGAATGCGCCGGTGGGGATTCGCGTGCTAAGATGAAACCAACGCGACACATAATTGGGAAAAATGCAATCAAAGTACATCGTGATGATATAAGTACTGCTGCAAAGAATCAGGTACTCCATCTTGAACTGCAGTTCCCACGGAATAGCTGGCCACAATTGTGTGATCAATAGCTCGCCAACCAGCAAGGATCGGATACCAAACAACAGGGTGAACAGACCAAAATACAATGTCGCCCTGTCTTTGAGTCGCAGGGCGAACAACAGCAGGTGATACACGCCAATCACTAGCAGGCTTGCAGTTACGAACATCTCGGCAGCAATTCTCAGATTGGTCTTGACCGTTAACACATCACTGCCGCCCAGCTCTATATACTTGGTGATGCCGCCTCGGGCATGATGGAAGTTGGCGACTTGCATTACAAGCTCTACCCTGTCATTCTCGGGCTGGAAGAACACCATCTTCGTTGCCAGATGCGGTGTCACGCTGCTCTTATCCTGACCAACCACACCAACTTCCGCCAGTAACTCGCCATTAACCCATAATTTATATGCATGAAAGATGGTAGGCAGCCGCAGAGCAAGCCGCTCATTCCTATCCTGCTCGCTAAGCTTTATGACCAACCGAAAGGTTGCAAAGCCTGTACCGTCCAGCTGCTGACCATCTAACTGATACCCTAGCCAGGAGCTCGGGATGCTGATCCAGCGGTCATGATTTCCGTCCCTTGCTAAGCGATTCTGTATTTCCTCAGGCGACAATAGCTCTTTCCAATAGAACGTCCACTCCCCTGCTAACTTTACCGGATTCTCACTTACATGAACCTGCGTTAAATTCAGAATGCCTTTTTCACTTTTAAGCTTAGGGGAATCCGGAGCAGAGATGACGGCATAGCTTACAACCAAACCAACAACAACGGCAGCAGCTATATAAAATAAGATAGTACGAGAACTAACTCGGAGAATACCCCTCATTATGAAACCGACCCCAATCTACAAGATGCCCGACAAGTTAGTTCATTATCTAAACAATAACATCATTAAAGGGAAACATCTTTCTTTGAAAATGATATGGTTATATTTCTACGAAATTCGACAAATATCCTGCAATTTACTTGCAATCTTCTTCAAATTCGGTGAAAGTGACCCATAGGTAAAGAAAAATCCTTTACAATGGAATGGAAGGTAGTACCTGTCCATAATCCATAGAAAAGGATTAGCGCATGGATAATAATACTTGTATCGCCGCAAGCTCTCCGATGTCCTTGTAGAGGAAATATAATAATTATGTTCTCTAATCTCCCTGTTATATTATCACATTAGGAATACAAGTTGTGCTCAATCAACCACTGATGAAATCCTGTCTGTAATCGGTTAATCACTAGGCATAGCCGCCACCTGATCATTCCCATACCCCCATGCAACCACAGAAGCACCATCCCGCCCCTGCCCGGCATGCCAGGTCCGGATAGAGCAAATATACAGAGTTGTCTCTTACAGAGAACCACCACAAATAGTTCTCCTTGCGGACGCACAGCAGACATGCCGTTTCACCCTCCACTTGCTGGCATTGGCTTCTAAAAGCTTCCGACTTGAACACAGACAACAAGAAGTCCTCTAATGTTTTAAAAGTTTGGTGGATGGGCAGGGACAAACTGTTAATAATCTCGCTAAATTTGCGATCTATCGTCTTCATCAGCAGCTCTGCACTTTCCGCTGTCTTATGGGCATCCAGAAGCATAACAAACTCCCAGCCGCCATTCGGGTCCCCCTTAATGGTATATCTAGTTTTGTCCATGTTGTTTTCATGAATCAACTTCTATCACTTCTTTTCTCACCTTCTTTTCCGCTTCTTTATATAAGAAAGAGATCGAACTACATAATATAATCACAAAAAAAGCGATACCGTATAAACTTGAGAACGACTTAGAGATCTTATTCTGCGAGTACTGCTGAACAATTTCACTTGATCATCGTCAGTGCCATCTGAATGGCATTATCAGCAAAAGAGCGCTCCGGGCGCGCCTTCATCATCACCGTAAGCCCGATCAGCGTGATAACCAGCCCTTGTGCCAGGGCTTTTATATTGGTATCACCCGCCAGTTCGCCTGAGTGTACGCCCTGTTCTATTTTTTCCTGAAAAATCGTAGCCAGGTACATCTGATGTTCCCGCGTCAGAATCTCGAATTTCTCGTCATGGGGAGCAAGCTCCACCATCGTATTAATACAAAAACATCCCTTGCTGGGCCCTATTGCGTATTCCTCTTCCACGATCCCTTCGAGCAAGAAACGAAAAGATTCCTTGACCGTTTTCCCCTTTTGCAGCTTGGACCGGATATCGGATGCATGAAGCTGGGTATATTTCCGCAGCGCAGTTTCGAATAACTGCTTCTTGTCCCCAAACGCCGCGTATAGACTGGGGCGCTGAATACCCATTTCAAAAGTCAAATCATTTAAAGAAGACGCTTCGAACCCCTTCTCCCAAAACACCGTCATCGCCGCATCCAGCGCCTTCCCTTCATCAAATTCCCGCTGTCGAACCATATTCATCAACTCTTTTCATATCGTTCAGTATGTTATAATTTTAAAGTTTTAGATAAGGGTTGTCAAATTGAAGTGATTTACACAGTAAGAAACAGAGCAACCCCAATAAAACTGCTACTAATTATTTTGACACTCCCTTTTAAGACAATTTAAATTTTACTGGATTCTTTTCATACTATTCAGTATATTATACTAATCAGTATAAATTAAAAAAGGAGAGATACTCTGTGAACAATCACATCTCTGATTCACAAATCCCCATGGCTGCCGATCATACTACCCCCTTACCTTCACACCTTCCGGCATCGGGGATGTCCCGCTCTGTAGCCTTGTTATTCGCCATCGCCTGTGGGCTAGCTGTCTCTAACATCTATTATGCCCAGCCGCTGCTGGACACCCTGGCGAGTGAATTCTCCATCTCCCATGCTTCTATTGGAGTGGTTATCACCATTACCCAAATTTGCTATGCTCTTGGGCTGCTGCTGTTAGTTCCATTGGGGGATCTGCTGAACAGACGCAAGCTCATTGTAAGCCAGATGACTTTATCTGTATTGGCTCTTATCATCGTAGGATTCGCGCCTGGGATTAATGTACTCTTCATCGGCCTGGCCTTTGTTGGCCTGCTTGCCGTTGTGACACAAGTGCTTGTCGCCTTCGCGGCGACTCTGGCCGCTCCCGCTGAACGTGGCCGCATCGTCGGCCTTGTCACCAGCGGGATTGTCATCGGCATTCTGCTTGCACGTACGGTCGCAGGTGTGCTGACCGACCTTGCGGGCTGGCGTTCTGTCTACCTGTTCTCCGCCGGAATGATGGCCATTATTGCGTTGATCCTGCTGCGGATCTTGCCTTCAGAACAGAAACGCGCGTCATTATCGTATCCGCAGCTGCTGCGCTCGGTTCTCGCGCTATTCGTGCAGGAGCGGATCCTGCGGGTCCGCGCGGTGCTTGCTCTGCTGATCTTTATGGCGTTCAGCATCTTGTGGACCTCTCTGGTGCTGCCGCTCAGCGCGCCGCCCTTCTCCCTATCGCACACGGCCATCGGTGCCTTTGGCCTGGCCGGGGTCGCCGGTGCCCTCGCAGCAGCTCGGGCCGGGGTACTGGCCGACCGGGGATTCGGCCAGCGTACCACCGGGCTAGCGCTTATTCTACTGCTAGCCTCGTGGGCGCTAATTTCACTGCTGCACTACTCACTGCTCGCACTGCTAGGTGGTATTATACTTCTGGACTTGGCTGTTCAGGCCGTGCATGTTACCAACCAGAGCCTGATTTTCAACGTAAGACCCGAAGCCCGGAGCCGTCTCACCGCCGCATACATGATCTTTTATTCTATAGGAAGTGCTTCCGGCTCCCTCGCTTCGACCTATGCATATGCCCACGGTGGCTGGAATGCGGTGTGCCTGCTGGGCGCCACTGTCAGCGCCGCAGCCCTTCTATTCTGGGCACTGACCCGACGGGGTTGAAAATCCTGAAGGGGAGAACATTCTCACTTCACTACAAACTAAGCAGTTCCCATCCGGGGGCTGCTTTTTCATGATATCTCGCCTTTTTTCATGCTCTATCATGATTATTTACCCCTCTTCATCACGTTTTCCCACAGCATCCCCGTCTTTCTGCGGGAGCCTTCCCCGCCTTAGGTCGAGTGCATAAAACCGTCCTCAGGCTGTTTTGCGAACCTTCAAAAGATCCTACAATAAGTACATAAGCAAGCCGGTTAAACAAATTCAAATAAAACTCACCCAGGAGAGGAAGATATAGCATGACAAAATTATACCGTTCCAGAAATGATAAGAAACTTAGTGGTCTGTGTGGAGGAATAGCCCAATGGCTTGGCATCGATGCGACAATCCTCCGGGTGATTACGGTAGTGGGTGCATTCTTCAGCTTTGGCACAGTCGCTCTGCTGTACATCATCTTGAGTATTCTGGTTCCCCAAGAGCCGTATGGCAACTTTTCTGATAAACACGATTTCTATTAATCCACTGTTGCCCTGTTCCTGTGAACCCAACCTAATTATGAGGAGAGATTACTTATGAGTATCCTGAATAGAATTGCAACCCTGACTAAAGCCGCCCTGAACGAAGGCCTGAACAAACTGGAGAATCCCATCCTGTTGACTGGACAATACCTGCGCGATCTTGAGGAAGAAATTGAAACCGCAGAACGTAATGAACGTGATCTGCAAGTCGCCGCGACCGTGCTGGAGCGTCGTAAGCAAGAGTACACGAAACTAGTAGAACAAAGTGAATCCGAGGCCCTTAATGCTATGGCCCAAGGCAATGAAGAAGCAGCGCGCCTGGCTGTGGTAGCCAAACTGCGGTACACCGAAAGTATTCAAGAATGTGTATCCGGTCTAGAGGAGACCCGGCAAACGCTGGCTACACTCGAAACCAACATCACCAGAGCCAAAGAAGAACGCACTCGCCTGAAGGCCAAAAGAGCCGAACTCGCAGAACGTGCCCGCAAAGCATCGGAGACCATCCAATCCGCTCCCCGCAGCAATAGCGGCAGTGCCAATGACTATGGCAAATATGGCTTGAATGCTACTAACACGGCTTCCCGTGGATTCGAGCGTATGGAGGAGAAAATTAACGAGTGGGAAGTGCTGGCAGAACAATCCGGCCACATTGCCCGCCCTGCAGTAGATCCCAAGCTGAGCCAAGCCGTAGACCTCGAACTGGAACGTCTACGCAGTCAAAAGAACAACGGGAAATAAGGCCACAGTCAACTTAATACAGGCAGCTCCATCCGATATTACAAACGAACCCCCACCGATCCAACTTCGGACTGGTGGGGGTTCGTTCCGTTTTTATATACTCCCTATATTACTGTTGGAGCCTCACTGTTGGAGCCAAATCTCACTTTCGGCTTATGCTTAACTTGCCCATTCATCCCGCCTAGATCCAAGACGATATGCAGCAGCGCTTCATCTGCGTTTCATACTCCGGATTATCTGCTTGTCCTCTGAGCTGACACGGTAAGATTCCGTAATTTTTTGCAGTGTTTTATTGAATGTAAAATCATCAAGGAGGTTATGCTTCAGATACTTCATTACCCGCTCTGGATGTTTGACATAACAAACAGATAACGCCCAGGCCACAGCCATTTTGACATAATATCCTTCATGCTTGATTACATCCAGTTTCGCTAATACCCGATCCATATCATCCGCTTCGACATAAAAATTCAATAACATAACCACTGCAAACCGGATCTCATATTCCTGATCGGATGCCAGATAAGTCTGGAGAAAGTCCCATACCCGGTCACGATGTCTGCTGGTGAACTTCAGTCCGATGCAGAAGCTGTCGCACACTGACCAGTTATCAATCTTGGGTACAAAAGCGGCGATATACTTCAATATTTCTTCGATATCTGCATTCTTGATGCTTGACGCGTAACCAATGACCATGCCCAGCAGCATGATTTCCTCGAAGTATTCGCTATCAGCCTGCTCTAGATAGGCCCGCCATTCTCCCCGTGCAATCCCTTTTGCCAACTTACGAAGCTCGGGTAACCGAACACCCAAGATGTTGGATACATTCGGGATAAGCCCGGCAGAGAATTTTTGATAATCCGCATCGGTTAATAATAACAGCTGCTCCCTTATGGTTTTATCCATGTTGAATAATCTCTTTCCTTCCTTCATAACATTTCTTGCATTTTCAATGCGCATCTATTCAAAAGAAAGCTCCCACAAGTAGATCGACGCTACAGAACCCCAAGGAGAATAGCTCTGACGGTACTGCTCAAATTGCTCCCGGGTGAGTGAATCCAGTCCGTACAGCTTCATCATGCCGCGCCTTATAGCGATATCCCCCCAGCTTACGATATCCGGGCGTTCCATGGAATTGATCAGCAGCATCTCTGCTGTCCATCGGCCAATTCCAGGCAATGCCGTTAGTCTGGCGATGACTTCCTGATCCGAGAGTTCACGCAGACTTTCCAAATCGAGCTCCCTCTTCGCCACAGTACGGGCAATTGCCTCGATACAGCGGGCTTTTTTCATCGTCATGCCACAGTGCTGAATATCATCTGCCGTATATAGAAGCAAATTCTGCGGAGTAATCTCACCAAGCTGTTCCTGCATTCTTCCCCAGACTGTAGCTGCCGCCTTCACTGAGATTAATTGCCCTACGATGGCATGAACCAGCGCAGCGAACAAATCCGGAATAATGATCCGTTCCACCCGGCCAAGCCGCTGCATTGCTGCTCCAAGTGTGATATCGGCTTGCCCCAGTGCCTCTATTTGTTCATCCCTATATTCGAAAATTTTGGTCACAACCGTTCCCACCGGCATTCCTCCAGTAAGTCCTTGCGTTCGCTTTGAATGGCTTGCAGCACTACTATACCTTAAAACCACCATTCCTGCTGATGCACTGGAATAAGAGAGCAAGATAACAAAACTAATAGCTGTATAGAACGCATTAAAAAAACATAACCAAGAGAAAAGAAAGCTTATATAAGAAGGAACAAAGTGTAATTAGCGGCATTTTCGTACCTTAAATCCACCGTAGCTAAGGGGTATTGAAGATTAAGTGCAATATTGTACCTTAAATCTTCCAGGATACCCCGTCCAGCGTGATTTTTCGAAAAATAAGATACAATAATGCCCTTATTTCCCTCATTTGACTATATTAAAGAAAAATAAGGTACAAAATTGCCGTTAGTTGCGAGGTGGTTCCTCTTTTTCACTGAATAAATGGTTAGTTAGAGAGGTGGCCCTCTTTTCACTGTTAAAACGGTTAGTTGGGGGCGGTACCCCCTTTTTTCATTGTTAAGACAACTGGTGAAGGGGGATATCCCGCTTCTACGCTTCTAGCGCTTGAAATCTGTCGACAGGTTATGTTCCAGTGCCTAGTTTTCCTGTGGAAAGCATTCAGGCGAGCGTTTTGCGTCTGCGGTTCCAAACTTCCCCGTTCGCCCATCTTCACTTTTTGTTAATTTCTTTTGTTCGGCTTAGATAGACTCATTATTTTGCAGATTAAGGATTTCTCCCACCAAAATAATTAATAAGTTCTTCGTTAACACGATCTGCCTGCTCATGATTTATACCATGTCCTGCATTTGGAATGATCTTATATGTGATCTTGTTTCTTTCAAGCTCCTCAATTGCTCCTGGATAATTGGATAACCGATCAAACTCCCCAATTAAATAAATCGCTTTCTCTTTCAAGATTGAAAGTTCATTCGTTGTAAATTTTCTGTATTTATGAAACATCATAGACCTGTTGTTAAAATATTTAAGTAAGTATGTCCAGTGAGACATTAACTCCTCGTTCTCTTCAAATACAATTGAAGTATTAGGTGCGCATAGCTTTCTGAGCAGTTTTCTTGTTGTTCTGTCAGACGACGGCAGTAAAGCCTCTGGTAGAAAAAGCATCATCATCTTTAGCATGCTCACCTTGATTCCACCCGCTAGCCCGACCATCTTATTGACCTTAGAAGGATTGGTGATTGTATAGTAACTGGCTAGATAAGCCCCATTGGAAACACCAGCGATGTTAATGGAATCAAACTTTAAATGCTGTAGTATTTGGTCAATCCATATCGCCTGATCAAAGTTTTTATTATAGTTAGTGTTAGGTTTACTTTTGCCTGGTCCTCCAATTGTATCGACAGCAATAACGTAAAAATGCTTCGAGAGTTCAGAAATGTTATAAATCCACATCAACGCAGAATTATCCCCTACGCCATGAAAGAGCAGCAACGGAGGATGAATAGACTGACCGGCAGTAATGATATGAGTTTGACCGTAACTAGTAGGGACATCCTTTTCTTGAACAGGTATTCCCCATTGATCGAGCAGTCTTTGATATGATTTGTATACTAATACTTTACCTTCATCTTTTTTAAATGGATTTACTACCATGCTTTATACCATCCCTTTTAGAGCAAAGAAGCGCTCGCTATTATGTAGGCCTGATGAAACGTTCTCTTATTAATCCATTAAATACTTGGCAATTAAATAATACCTAATAATGGTTTTAAATTATATTTTTATACATTTAATCATATCATCTTCAAGACAGACACCCCAACATATATTGTGTCAAAATAAAACGCCGATCCGCCCCATCGGGTTGCCTTAATCGTCTCTGTAAATACGCAAGGGCAAAGCGGCAAATATGCCACCTCGCCCGAACAAAATCAAAAAAAGCCATGGTCGCCTCTGCAAAAGCAGAGCGCCATGACTTTTTTTATTAGATGCTGCCTGCGGTTTCCGAAGCCTTCACATACCGGTTCTCCGGTACCGGCAGTCCGAGGTTGCCACGCAGTGTGTCACTCTCGTATTCTGTACGGAACAGTCCACGCTCTTGCAGGATCGGCACGACCCGTTCCACAAATTGCTCCAGCCCGCCCGGTACAGATTCCGCGATCATAAAGCCATCTGCCGCTTCCGACTCGAACCAGGTCTGAATCTGATTCGCTACCTGTTCCGGCGTACCGATGAAGCTCGTACGCGGCGTAGCCGATTGCAGAGCCACTTGACGCAAGGTCAGGCCTTGCTCCTTGGCATCCTTCTTGATCTTGTCAGTCCCGCTCTGGAAGCTGTTTCTGCCCAGATCACCCAGTTCAGGGAACGGCTCATCCAGCGGATATTGGGAGAAATCATGATGCTCGAAGAATCGTCCCAAATAGTTGAGCGCATTCTCAATCGTTACCAGGCCAGCAACCTCCTGATATTTGCGCTCCGCTTCCTCCTCCGTATCACCAATGATTGGCCCGATCCCTGGGAAGATCAACACTTCGTCCGGATTGCGTCCGGATGCTGCCACGCGGGCTTTGACATCACGATAGAATTCCTGTGCGGATTCTATTGTATCATGGCCTGTGAACACCGCGTCCGCTTCCTGCGAGGCATAGTTCCGGCCAACCTCAGACGAGCCTGCCTGGAAAATGACCGGCTGCCCCTGCTTGGAGCGGGCAATATTAAGCGGCCCTTTTACGGAGAAGAACTCTCCCTCGTGGTTCAAGGTGTGCACCTTCTCCGGATCAAAGAAGACGCCGGATTCCTTATCGCGGACAAAAGCATCATCCTCCCAGGAATCCCATAGTCCGCGAGTGACTTCCAGATATTCCGTAGCAATCCGATACCGTTTGCTGTGGTCTGGATGCTCTTTTTTACCATAGTTCAGGGCGGAGCCTTCCAGTGGAGAGGTTACCACGTTCCAACCTGCGCGGCCACCGCTGATCACATCCAGCGATCCAAACTGACGGGCAACAGTGAACGGCTCGCTGTAGGAGGTGGACAAGGTGCCTACCAGCCCAATGTTGGTGCTGACGGCAGCCAATGCGCTGAGAATGGTCAACGGCTCGAAACGGTTCAGGAAATGCGGAATAGATTTCTCATTGATATACAGACCATCTGCGATAAAAATCAGATCCAGCTTACCTTCCTCGGCCTTCTGTACCCACGACTTGTAAAGCTCAAAATTCACGCTGGCATCCGGTTTGGCATCAGGATGACGCCACGTAGAAGTGCTTCCCCCTACTCCGTGCAGCAAGGCTCCCAGTTTCAATTGTTTTGACTTCGCCATATTCTCTCTCCTCCTAAAAATGTAGTGTGCAGAGCGCTAACCGTTACTGGTTTAAGATACCGCCGCTGCGGCGGCTCCCTTTTTAATCCGCTCAATCTGACCCAAATGCGTCTGAACATGGTTAGTAAAGCTGGTTACGATATCAACGATCCGCACCTTGTCGCCTTTGAAATTAATGCCACTTTTCTCCCACTCTTCTGCACTAAGCCGTCCAAATAGAAGACTGTTATACTGCAAAAGGCTACGGAAAAGCTCCAAACTATCTCCGGCACTGCCCGCATTGGCATGCTGGCCACTTACCCATGCATCCTGCCCGAATGCCGGGAGTTGCACCTTCGTATCGGCCAGAATGTCACGAATACGGAAAGAGATAACGATACTATGATCCGCCAGATGGGCCAGAACTTCTGTCACGCTCCAACTCTTCGGCTCAGCCTTCCATTTCAACTGTTCCTCGGTCAGACCTTCTATTGCTTGAACCAATTGCTGATGAGTGTTCAGGTAACCCTCTATATTCACAATGCTCATTATGTCCCCTCCAAAATAACATTGTCTTCCGGTTTCTTTCGCGTATCAAAACGCGATAACGAAAACGGTTTGATCTCATGGCGCGAACGCCCATCGATAGCGAGGTCTGCCAAAATTTCGCCGACCACACTGGAAAATTTGAAACCATGTCCCGAAAAGCCTCCGGCTAGCAGCACATGGCTGTGCAGCGGATGCCTGTCGATAATAAAATCCTCATCCGGCGAATGCTCATACTTGCATACCGCCCCTTTAAGCAGCCTTCCGGCTGCACCCGGCATATACTTCTCCAGCACGCGGCGCAGATCACCTTCATCGCTGTCCTCACTGCCGAAGGGCAATAATGGCTCTCCCGGCTTCCATGTCAGCCCGGTATCATGCCGGCCAATCTTGAGTCCGGCACCGCCGATACTCGGAAAACCATAAAAGCCGCCTTCAGTCGTACCCAACGTGAAGCCCGGGAAGGTTCCGGCATCAAAAGCCGGTGTACTTTCGAACCAGCCAACCACCTTGCGAACCGCCCGGATCGGCAGATGGATAAAGGGCGACAACGACTGAAACCAGGCTCCAGCGCTAAGAATCACGCTGGCTCCGTGAAAGTCGCCATCCTTCGTATGGACGGTGACGCCACCTTCCGTGGCAGTCACATCCAGCACAGGTGTATTCACCAGCAGCTTCGCACCATGGGCCAATGCAAGCTGGCGATACGCAGTAATACAGCGTTCGCTATATAAATATCCTGCATCCGGTTCATACATGGCCTCGAAATGATCCGGTATCGTAAGTCCCGGCCAGCGGCGGGTAATTTCCTCCGCAGCAAGCCGTTCAACTCTCACCCTTCGCTGCTCCGCTTCATGAAGCCGGTCGCTGAAGGAATAGACAGAAGTGTCCGCGAGATTCAACACGCCGGACCTTACCAGCAGCTCCGTTCCGCTCTCTGCTTCTGCCTCTTCCCATAGCGTCTGCGCCCGGAGCGCAAGATCAATATAAGCAGGGTCTCCGCTATAAGCATGCCGGATCAATCGCGGCTCGCCATGATGGCTGCCCTCGGTATGCGGCGGATCGAACGCGTCAATCAAAAGCGTTTTAACACCTCTGCGGGCCAAATGATAACCGGCGCTCATTCCCATGGAGCCGGCGCCAACGATGATCACATCGTAGATCGGGCCACTCATGCTCAGCCTTGCGCTTCCGTGGACAGGCTCTCCAGATAGCGCCTCGCGACATCTGTGAAGAATCCTGCAGTAAGCGGCAGTGCCCGTTCATCGAGATTGAAGTCAGGATGATGCCATTCCCGGGTCCCGGAGGTGCCTACGAAGGCGAACAGTCCAGGGACGACTCGTTGATAAAAGGCAAAATCCTCACCCGCAGGTGAAAGCTCCGGCGTCACCGCATTCAGTCCCAGGGCAGCTGCCGTCTCATTGGCCAGCTGAGCCAGGGAATCATCGTTGATCGTCGGCGGCGGGCCCCCGATCCACTCCACAGTCGCCTTCGTTTCCAGCGCTGCTGCTATGCCTTCCGTAACTTCAACGAACCGCTTCAGAACCTTGGATCGCACCTCTTCAGTAAACGTACGAATCGTACCGCCGAGCACCGCCGTTTCCGGGATAATGTTCCAGGCGTTCCCGCTATGCAGCTTGGTTACACTGATCACAGCGCTGTTCAGCGGGCTTACATTACGGCTTACAACCGTCTGCAGTGCCGTAACGATTTGCGCCGCCGCTACAATGGGATCAATACCTGATTCAGGCACAGCCGCATGCGCTCCGGCTCCAGTCACTGTTATTCTGAATCCATCGGCGGCGGCCATTAATGGACCGCCTTTGATGCCGATCGTTCCCACCGGCAGCTCAGGCTTGTTGTGAATTCCGAAGACGGCGCTAACGCCTTCCAGCGCACCGCTGTCTATAATCTGCAGAGCACCTTTTGCCTTCTCTTCGGCTGGCTGGAACAGGAAGCGAACCGTTCCTTTCAGCTCCTGCTCTTGCTCCTTCAGCAGAAACGCGGCTCCAAGCAATGAAGCCGTATGAAAATCATGTCCGCAGGCATGCATCTTCCCCGGGTATACCGAGGCATACGGTAGCCCGGTCTCCTCCTGAATCGGCAATGCATCGATATCGGCGCGCAGAGCAACTACCGGACCTCCTTGCAGACCGCCGACTTCAGCGATGACTCCGGTTTTCAGCCCGTAATCTATAATTCTGATTCCTGCCTCTTCCAGCAGGGAGGTGATGTATTTCGTGGTTTCCACTTCTTCATGGGACAGCTCAGGATGCCGATGCAAATGCCGACGGATCTCAATCAACTGTTCACTTATGGCCTCAGCCTTGGATACTGCTACTGGACTTGTCAATGACCCTGCCTCCTTTCAAAAAACTATATTAAGATTATGCAGCCTGCACAGCTAAGCCTCAGCTGTCACTCCGGCCAGGGCTTCGCTCAGCAGTTCAAATGAACGTAGCCGCTTCTCGAATGGCTGCACATTTGTAGTTACAATGAATTCATCAACACCGGATGCTTGATGAAGGTGCAGGAGCTGTTCGCGTACAGTTTCCTGAGTTCCTTTCAAGATTACCGCGTCCTTCTCTTCAATTGTGTATTCTTCCTGGCTCTGACGGATAAACTCATCCGCCTGATCCTGACTGGCTACGGTCAGCGACTTTCCGCTGGCCAGATGAATTTTGTAGAGCTTCAGTGCACTGGTCAGTTCTTCCGCTTCTTCGGCAGTGTCGGCCACAACCACCGACAGCCCAATAATCGCTTGCGGTTGTTTTCCATCCGCGGTGTTAAAACCGTTGCGGTACGTCCGAATCGCCTCTAGCGCGACCTCCTCATTCCCGTTAATGAACAGGGAGAACACGTAAGGTAGTCCCAGCTCTGCGGCAATCTCCGCACTTGCGACACTTGCACCGAGCACATAAATCTCAGGTGGAGACGCTGGGATCGGACCTGCCTTCAAACCGAACAGTGGGTGATCTTCCTCAAGCGTGTTGTGTACATATTTCTCCAGCTCTACAATCTTCTCCGTCAGTGACGCTGTGCTGGGCGTTCCCTGCTGCAGCGCCTGTGTGCTGCGTGGAAGTCCTCCAGGTGCGCGTCCGACGCCTAGATCGACCCGGCCCGGAGCCAGAGTGGCCAACACATTGAAGTTCTCCGCCACCTTGTAGGGGCTATAATGCTGCAGCATAATGCCGCCTGAACCGATGCGGATGCTCTCGGTCTTGGCCAAGAGATGCGAGATTAGCACCTCCGGTGACGAACCGGCTACCTGCTCAGAATCATGATGCTCTGATACCCAGAAACGGCGAAATCCCAGCCGCTCGGATAACTGCGCCAGAGCAATCGTATGATGAAGGGCCTCCTCTGATGTCTCTCCTGGATAGATCGGGCTTTGGTCTAATACGCTTATCGTTATCGTCATGGGAAATACCTCCTAAATGGAATAATTGAGTTCCGGTGTAATTCGCTTCAGGAACTGCTTCGTTCGTTCTTCACGCGGGTGGTTAAAGACCTCACCAGGTGTACCTTCTTCAACAATGACACCGCCGTCCATAAAGACCACATGGTTCGCCACATCCCGGGCAAAGCCCATTTCATGCGTCACGACAATCATTGTGATGCCTTCCTTGGCGATTTTGCGGATAACGGCCAATACTTCTCCCACCAGTTCCGGGTCCAGCGCAGAGGTCGGCTCGTCGAACAGGATGACTTCAGGCTCTAGCGCTAATGCGCGGGCAATACCGACACGCTGCTGCTGTCCGCCGGAGAGCTGGCTGGGATAAGCGTCCAGCTTATTCCCGAGACCTACTTTTTCTAACAGGGCAATGCTCCGCTGCTTGGCGTCCTCCTTGGGAAGCTTTTTCACTACCAGCAATCCTTCCATCACATTCTCCAAAGCTGTCTTGTGCCTGAAGAGATTGTATTGCTGAAAGACCATAGCCGTTTTTTGCCGAAGCTGGTGAATATCCTTCTTCCGCGCATGTTTGCAGTTCACACTGAAGTCACCAATAGCAATCTCGCCATCACCGGGCTTCTCCAGGTAATTCACGCAACGCAGCAGTGTCGTCTTCCCCGAACCGCTGGGTCCAAGAATAACGACAACCTCACCTTTAGTCACCGTCAAATTAATGTTATTCAATACCTGATTTCGGCCAAAAGCCTTCGATATATTCGACAGCTTGATCATGCTACTCCACCTCGATTGTACAGATTGATCCGTTTTTCGATCACGGCAGTCAGACGCTCAATGAGCACCGTAAGTCCCCAGAAAATAAGTGCCGCTGCGACATAGGCCTCAAAAAACTTCCAGTTCGTTGAAGCCACAATCTCTGCCTTGGCATTGATGTCCACAACCGATACGGTAAAAGCCAGCGTTGATCCGTGCAGCATCCCGATAACAGAATTGGACAGGTTGGGCAGGCTCGCTGCCAGCGCCTGTGGGAATACAATTCTCCGCAGTGCCTGAGGCGTAGTCATACCCACGGAATGAGCCGCTTCAATCTGTCCTCTATCTACTGCCAGCAGACCGGAACGGACTACCTCGGACATATAAGCACCCGCAGTGATGGAGAACGAAATATAGGCAAACCCGATCATCGGCATATTAACCGACCGGAAGCTCCAGCCGAAGTAGGCCGACAGCCCGTCAATCAATACCGGGAGCCCAAAATAGATCAACAATAAGTGCGTAAGCATCGGGGTCCCACGGATAAAGGTGACATACGCCACTGCAATCGGATAGAGGACAGGCACCTTATAAATGCGAATCAGAGCCACTGCCGTACCGATGATGAAACCAACCAGAACGGATACAACCGTGATATATAGTGTTGTTGGTACAGCGCCCAGCAGCTGCACGAAGGCGGTCCATATAAATGACGGGTCCAGCTTCACAGGCCGACGCCTCCTTTACCAGATTCCAGCTCGGCAATGATACGCCGGAAGGATTTGTTCTTTTGAATACCAAACGTTCTCTTCTCCGGGTTATCCCGCACCTCATGCCGCATCAGGCGACGTTCTGCCACGAGGAGCAGCTTCTCGATCGTAAAGCTAATAACCAGATAAATCAGGGCAAGCGCGAGATAAGCCTCGATAAAATGCTGTGTCAATGCGCCCAGCGTCTGCGCCTTACCCGTCATTTCCATAACCCCCAGCGTAAAGGCCAACGAAGTATCCTTCAGCAATGCCAGAACGAGATTGGAGAAGACAGGTACGGCAATAGCTAACGCCTGTGGCAATATAATTCTTGTAAATGCCTGAAAACCGGTCATCCCCGTGGCATATGCGGCCTCTACCTGCCCTTTGTCCACGGCCATTACGGAAGCTCGAATCATTTCTGACATGAATGCCCCTGTATGCAGGCCGTAGGTCAGAATGACAAAGAACAGTACCGGCGCCCGAGTGACATCAATATGGACAAGCTTCAGAATTTCAGGCAGCCCGTAATAGAACAGGAATAGTTGGATCAGCACCGGTGTTCCCCGGAAAAAGGAAATATAGATCTCTGACAAGTTCTTCAGTACAGGTACCTTGTACAATCGGGGAAGGGCCACGAAAAACCCGACAATGATTCCGGAGACCAATGCACAGACCACTATCAGAAGCGTGATGCCTAAAGTGGACAGCAGCTTCGGCAAAAACGATAAAACAAAACTTACATTAAACGGTGCACCCATGAAGACACCCTCCCTTCCCCTGTGTAGGGATGCTGATTAGTTTACTGTGTCAGAAGTCACGTCCGCACCAAGCCATTCCGTGCTCAGTTTTTTCAGTGTCCCATCTGCTCTCAGGTCCTTGATAGCTCCATCAATTGCATCGGACAGCTTCTGCTCATCTGCATCATCCTTGCGGAGAACATACAGAATGTCGGCAGAAGACAATCCATCGCCCACGGCCTTTAGCTTGCTCTGCGGGTCAATCACCGGCAGTACAAAATCCGCGGCAAGCGTTGCATCCACCCGTCCAGTGGTCACCTGATTGACGGTATCGTTAGCAGCACCATTTTGGTAAACAATATTGATGGCATTGTCATGATCCTTGTTATAGTTCTCCACGATCTGCGCCTGTGCACTGGTCGCTCCGACCAGGACCTTCTTGCCTTTGAGATCATCCAGTGTTTTGATAGAGTCGTTAGACTTATCTACTACGATCCGGTTTCTCCAGTGCCCATAAGCTTCTTTGTTGAACAGATATTTCTCTTCACGTTCCGGGTTCTTCTCCATAACGTGTGCTACCAAATCAATTTTCTTCGTTTCCAGACTCAGCAGCAGGTTGCTAAAGTCCATAGTCTGGAACTCGAACTCGTATTGCGGCAAATGCTCGTCGATAGCTTTTAACAGCTCGACATCAAAACCTGTTAGCTTACCATTCTCGTCAATGAAGCAGACCTTTGGAAATTTAGTGCCTGTCCCCACTATAATTTTGGTTACCGGTGTGTTAGCGGCCGCCTCTGTCTTTCCGCCTTCCGGTGCAGCAGCTGAATTTCCTTCCTTGCTGTTTGTGCTGTTGTTAGAGCCGCAACCCGTGGCCGCCAGTGCCAATACTAGTATCGATGTCAGTGCGAATGTCTTCTTCATCTTTATATCCCCTTTTATTAAATAGTCTGTTGTTTGTATTGGAGCGTTTTTTTCAAAAGGTACATCAAGCCGTCCCCGTCTCGTCCTTCCAATTCCATGAACCGTTCGTATCCGCGACGCTCATACATCTGGACCAGCCAGGGATGCTTCTTGGCTGTTGCCAGGGTCACGGCAGAGGAGCCCAGGCGGTCATGAATGATATGCTCTTCCACCCAATCCAGCAGCTTGCCTCCGTAGCCCTGCCCGCTGTAATTCGGATCGACGGCGAACCATTTGACGAAAGGGATACCAGTACGCTGACTAATCTCATCTCCTTTGGAGAGTGTGACTGTCGCCAGGATGGCTCCGTCCTTCTCCAATACGTAACACTCATTGAGCGTTACATTCTCCTGGACCAGGGCCAGGTCGGCGGTTGCTGCCGGCCAGTGCAGCCCGAGCTCACGGATCAGATGATAGGCGCGATATATAATATCTACCAATTGCTCTGCATCCTTAAGATCTGCCTGCCGAAATACCTCGCTCATCCTCTGTCCTCCCCGCCTTCTTTTATTTTTATAATCCCCATCGATTTAGTAGTGATTATGTGCAATTAACTTTATCACTGCATGACCGTCATGCGCTAATAGAGTTTTTCTATTCATTTATACAATTAGTTGATTCTTTGGGCTTACCGCACCCTCTTCTAGCAATGTGGCAATGAATTCGGCGTTCTCACCATTCAGGGTGATGAGGCTGGTACGCAGGGATATACCTGCCGTCTCAGCAATTTGCACGGGAATCAGCTTTCCAGCAGCCACTTCCTCCTCTGTACTGAGGGCTGGCAAGAAGCAAATTCCCGCTTTCTTGATCACCAGCTTCTTCGCCGTCTCCAGATTATCTACTTGATACAAAATGTTCGGCGGCTGTTCCAGACTCTCAAAGACTCGGTGCAGCCGTAGCCAATCCAGGGACCCGCACTCGAAAAATACCAGCGGCTCATTGCGGATATCCTGTATCGAAGCCCGCCCTGCACCAGCCAAACGATGACCTTCATGAACATAGAGAGAGATCGGATCATCGCAGAACGGATAAGCTTGAAAAGCCGGATTCACAACTTTACGGATAAAAGCAAGATCAATATCTTTCGACTTCAGCTTCTCAATCAGATGCTCGGTGGAGGCTGTGGTCAGTTTAAAGTTCATATGTGGATAGCACTCTTTGAGATGAGGCAGTAGACGTGGCAATAAATAATTAGCCACCGATACGGTACTACCAATGCGCAGCTCGTTGGGAATTCTGCCTTTCGATTGAAGCTGATGCTTACCCTTCTGATAGGTTTGCAGAATTTGCTGTGCGTACGGAAGGAACTGTCTGCCTTTATCCGTAAGATGAATCACTTTGCCCAGCCGGTCGAACAATCTGCTATCAAGCTCCCGTTCCAGAGACTGAATTCGAGCCGTAACCGTAGGCTGAGAGATAAAAAGGACATCCGCTGCCTTGTTAAAACTGCCATAATGATTGATATAGACAAAGGCTTCAATATTTTCGATGTTCACTTGAGCTCCCCCATTCACGTTTTGCGATAATTTCAATTATTCCAATGGATTAACAATGAATTAAGACCGCAACGACCTATAGAGATTTTGTATCTATCTTAGTCATCCCTCATTTTTTTGTCAACGGATTTTCGTTTTGTCTTTCATTTCAAATTGAAATTTTCAATTTATTAATCAAAATTGTTAAATGCCACTTATATCTATCGGGATTTAGTATTATAATCATTTTTACAAAAAGAATATAGCCAAACAAAGGAGGCACCGTATGGGTCATATACATGAAGTGAGTATTCGTGAAGCCACAGCGCAAGATCGTGAGGCTATCGCCGAATTGATGCTGGAGGCTTACAGCCAATATGCAACTGTTATGCCGGAACTATCCTGGAAAGAATATAGTAACTCCATCCGGGAATCCGCCTACGGCGACCGACCTAAAGCACGGATCATTGCCGAAATAGATGGGCAGATTGTAGGCAGTGTGCAGTTGTTCCTCTCCTCAGAGGCAGCTTACGGCAAGCCTGAGCTGGGGATCGAATCCCCCATTATTCGCCTGCTCGCGGTTTCCCCCAATGCCCGGGGACGGGGAATTGCTACCCTGCTCATTCAGGAATCGATACGACGCAGCCTTGAACTTGGAGCAAGCACCCTAAATCTGCACACCTCCGATATGATGGCGTCGGCGATTCAGCTGTATGAAAAGCTGGGCTTCCAGCGAGCCTATGAGACAGATATTGACAACGGCGATCATCTCGTTAAGGGCTTCCGCCTGGATTTCGATCAGCTGCAATTCCAACAGAATGCCGTCTCTTAAGGCACACCTTTAGACCCAGTAATCAGAAACTATCCTGCCAGGGAGCATTTTTTCTGAGCGTCATTAACCACTGTGTCACATACACAAAAGGGTACTCCTAAGCCATTCAAGGCTTTATGGAATACCCTTTTTTATTATATAAACAGCTCATTTTGTATTTGCACTTCCATAACTAATCCTTGCATTAGGTAGATGACATGGTGATGGATCGGTTCATGCTGTTACAACGATTTATCAAGGTACATCAAGGAAATTAATTCAACTGTATATTGTAGAAACAGCAACATAAATGCACCTATCACTACGTTCGAAACACTTAAACTAACTTGAAAAGGATTGAATAGATCTACAACCAATATAATAGCAAGTACTGTTGTAATTAAACCTTGGTACCAATATATCACTTTGTTCGCTTTAATCTGAATCAATTGCCAGCGTTCATCATTTTTATATTTTATACTTTTACCAAGCTGGTAAAATACATTACCAAAAAGTCCTATACCCAATGCGATCACCAAAACTAGCATCACTGTTTGACTAAACATTATTTAACATCCTCCTTTAATGTAAATACTTCATCAACAGATACATTAAATGCTTTTGCAATTTTGAAAGCTAGCTCCAGGGAGGGTGTATATTTATATTTCTCGATGGATATAATTGCCTGCCGCGACACCCCAAGAAGTTCAGCCAAATCAGCTTGCGTCCAATTCTGTACAGCTCGCAAAATTTTAATACGATTTTCAATCAATGTAATTCACCCTTTACTTAATGTAACTATCTGATTACATTTACATTGTAATTAAGTAGTTACATTTTGTCAAGTATTGGAAACAAACTATCAGGTTATTGAAGGATAACATTTGAAACGGCCCGCCTTTTCTGGCAAAATTGAATCTATGACATGCAGGCACTTCGTGCAGGAGAGTCTACATAATAGAAAAGGGGCTTTACCCATGGATTTTACAGCAATCGATTTTGAAACGGCCAATGCCAGCCGATCCAGTGCCTGCGCACTAGGACTTGTAGAGGTTCGCGGCGGCCTCATTACAGCAGAGCACTCCTGGCTCATTGATCCGCAGCAGCGGTTCGATGGCTGGAACATCGCCATTCACGGCATTACCCCGTCTATGGTAGCCGGGCAGCCTACTTTTTCCGAGCTATGGCCTACGCTAGAACCACTGCTGCAAGGACAGATTATCGTAGCGCACAACGCTTCTTTTGACATGAGCGTTCTGCGGTATTGTCTTGACGGCGCTTATCTCGATTATCCGGTGTTTCAATACCTTTGTACCTATGTACTGGGCAAAAAAATGCTGGGTGATCTGCCCTCCCATAAACTGAATGTGATCTCAGATCATTTTGACATTCCGCTCAAGCACCATGACGCTCTTGATGATGCCCGCGCGGCAGCTTCGATCCTGCTCAAGCTGATGGAACGGGAGGAGCAGCATGATCCGTTGCTTCTGGCCGGCGCGCAAGGTTATGCAAGCGGAACGATGTATCCCGGCGGGTACACGCCCTTCTCCGCTCCTAAGAAGCCGAAGAAAAGTGCGCGTAAGAAGGACAGTGTTGGCAGATCGGCAGCTTCGATCAATTCTTTTATATAAAGTTTTTCTATAGTTCCATATATCATCTAAAAAAAAGAACCCCCAAACATTCGTCGAGGGTTCTTTCTTATTAAATTTTCAGCCGATAAACCGCTTTGTTCTCCAGTCCACGGATAAATGGTGTCCATTCCTCCGTCTCAGGCGTCGCATCCAGCGCATCCTCTACCATTTGCAGCTTGGCATCCATCGCATCAATGTGATGCAGGGCCACCGCCTCGGCCGTTTGCGGCTGAACAGGACTTCCCCATTCCCCCAGATTATGGTGCGACAAGACCAGATGCTGCAGCGCCATCACCTTTTCTGATTCCAAGTCCAGACCCGTGCGGATCGCCGCCTCTGTAATCCAGTTGGAAGCCATGGAGATGTGGCCGATCAGCTTACCCTGCACGCTATAATCCGATACGATTCCAAGCTGCGAGATCATTTCCTCCGGCTTGGCGATATCATGAAGAATGATGCCGGCTTTGAGCAAATCCGGGTTCAGGAACGGACGCTGCTTGCAGAGAAAGTCACCGATCTCCAGCATACGGACCATATGATAAGCAAGCCCGGCGAAATAGGCATGGTGATGCGTTTTGGCCGCCGGATAATGCATAAGTTTCTCTTCCACCTTGCCAACACAAAAGGATACAATGGCAGCGATATCTGGATCGGCGATACTGTTCATCGCATTCTTGATTGTATGAATCAGATCTACGGGCCGGATCGGCGCAGAGCGGATAAAATCTGTCAGCGCTATGCCGTCGGCTTCATTAACCAGTCGGATCTTCGTAATCTTAACCTGTAGCTTCTCACGGTAAGTATGGGCAATCCCCCGAATCTTCACCAGCGACATTGGGAAAAAAGTTTCTTTGTCCGCCACGCTAACATCCCAGTACTTCGCGGTCAGCTGCCCGCTGGAATCGCCGAGAATAATATCAAAATAATCCTTTGGAGGAGTACCGTTTGTTTGTTTGACTGCCAACTCCCGCAAGATATAATAGCCGACAAATTCATCCTGTGGAGCCAGTTGTTTAATAAGTGTCATGTTGAAGCCTCCCATTAATAACAAGCCTGGGGCCTGCTGTATATAATACTGTTAGACACTCACCTCCTGAAACCCTTTAAAACTATTATATTACCGTCTGCCTGCAAATTTGTCCAAAAGTTAAAGACCTCAGGATACAGCCAAATTCAGGGTCCCATTGGTGTGTGCAACTGTAAGTGAATCTGCAATATATAAACCAAAAAGGGCTGCCCAGGCCGCTTTACTGACCTGAGACAACCCCTTGCTGCAAAATAACAATTAACTAAGCCTTATTTACCCGCTGCTTCAAGTGCTGATTTGATTGCTTCTATCGCCTTGGCGGATATTTCCTTCTCAGCGTCATTCTTACCGAACACTGCCGCACGGTATCCGTACTTATGCAGTCCCGGGGTCGACCCGCCCTCAATCTCAGCCTTTACTGCTCTTTCGGCTTCGGTCAATTGAGCTTCTTTTCGGGTATTGCCGTTATTATCGAGATAGTAAACCATCATTTTTACAGGAATGCCGTATTTGGTAGTTACCATCACATTCACAAGTTTGTCGTTGCTTACGCCGATAAAGATCCCATCGAAATAAGCAGCCTTTTCCTTCTCTACAACCTCCGCTTTACCATAAGCTCTGTCCACCGCAGCCTTCAGTGCTGTACTGCTGCTGGTTGCGCCAGAGATAGCATCCACATCTTGCACACCTTCTCTGGTGCCTGCTGCCAGGAACTTCTCAGTTAATTGAGGAATAGCTTTGACTACCTCAGGGTAAGCGGCAGCTCCTCTATCTACAAGATTCATCCCTACACGGTAAAGAGCGATATCTACGATTTTGCCGTTACGCAGCGTAACATCAGCTCTATTGGAGCCTTTATCATACGCATCGCCGTAAGCGGTGAACTTACCATCTTTATATGCGCCTTGTTCTTTGGACGCATTATACAGCGCATCGGTCAGTGCAGCTCTTGCAGCTCCCGACAACGCTTCCTGGCCTGCGATGTCTGCCAGTTGAACACCTTTAGCTACCAGGTCCGCTGTCAGACGATCTACAACAGATTTCTGCTCAGCAGTTAATTTGTAATCGGCAATCAGCTTTTTGTCAGCACCGAACAGACTCAGTTTCACGCCGGTTACCTTATCTCCTGCAAGATCAACCAATAGGAGAAGCTTGGACCCGTTATCTACACCAGCAAATTTGCCGTCAAAATATTTCTCTTCGCCCTTATCTTTTAGCGCTTTCTCAAAGGCTCTTTCAATAGCCTGATTCCAGCCATGGCTGCTCTCAGTAGCTCCGGAGACCCCGTCAACCTTCTCATCGTAATTACTGATATAAGACCCGTTTGCCAGGAACTTTGCTGTCATTGGAGCGTTTGCTTTAACGACGTCAGCATAAGCGGTATTGCCTCTGTCTATCAGGTTGGAACCAAGTCTGTATAGCTTCACATCTACCAGCTTGCCATTACGAATGATGACATCCGCTCTTTCTACACCGACAGTTCTCGCTGTTCCGTAAGAAGAATAGAATCCGTCGATATAAGCGGAAGAATTATTAATCTTAGCATTTTGCTCAGCATCCCAGAAAGCATTGACTGCAGCCTTGAAATCACCTTCCAATCCGGCAACAGGCTTGGCGGCTGTTCCGCTACCCAGCAGTGCAGGCGTAATCGCTGCTACAGTGGCTGTTTGTTCCGGTGTAAAAGCTTTCTCTTCCACAATATCGCCAGCACTGTTCAGCGGATATACCTTCACTGCTGCCAGTTTGTTCTCATCATAAGTGGAGAATACGGCGTATTTTCTTTCGGGATCAATCCCCATATGTTCGCCGGTAAAATATATTGCATCGTCCGGCTTCACCTTAAGTGCACGTTCAAAGGCTCTGTCCACGGACAATTTCCAGCCATCACTGGTCCGCGTTGCACCAGATACGGCATCCACAGCCGCGGCTTGGTCTCTTGTTTTGCCGAGCAGTCTTTCATGCATTAGCTTATAAGCCTGCCATACGCCGCTGTAATTGTAGCGAGCATCACGGTCAATCAAGCTCGGACTGGTTCTCATCAGCTCAATATCGGTAATCTTGCCGTCCTTGATGGCAACTTTGACCCCTTCTGTACCTTTGGAGTAGGCGTTACCATATGCCACGTAGATCCCGTCTTCATAAACGTTCTCTTGAACAGTCACAGGCTGCGGTGTTGCCACTGGTTTAGCAGTTGCTGTCGGAGCAGGGGTAGCAACTGGTTTGGCGGTTGCTGCCGGAACAAGAGTTGCCGCAGGTTTGGTCGTTGCCTCAGGTTTGGCCGGGGTTGTCACGACCGGTTTGGCAGTTGCCACAGGTTTAACAGTAGCTTCTGGCTTTACAGTAGGCTGCGGTGTTGCTGCCGGTTTCTCCGTTGGTTTAGGTGTAGGCTTAACCGTTGGTTTTGGCGTTGGCTTGGCGGTTGGTTTGGCCGTTGGCTCCGCTTTAGGCGTTGCCGCAGGCTTGGCGGGCGCCGCTGGCGCTTCCTCCGAAGCTGCAGACACCGCGTCCACTTTCAGGTTCAGAGTCGGAACATGAAGTGTGTAAGCGAATGGCGACAACAGTAGTGCCGCACTGACAGTCAATGATATAAATTTTTGTTTTTTCAATCTGTATTCTCCTTTACCAAATCCCCAGTAGTATGTAGCTCTTTTATAAATAAATTTGATCACAGCGCTTTCATTGCTTTCTTATGAAGAACCTCGTGCTTCTCCATAAGAGTCCATCCCCCCTCTCCAGTATTCGAATCGCATTATCCGCCGCCCACAAAAAATGTCTATTAGTACAAAGGTGAATTAATTCACATGTTTGGATAAAAGCCTCTCAGCGGCAATTTCTGGCTTGATGTTATCAGACTCCTCTCCTTGTTCTCTGTATATAAAATCACAGCCCCTATAATAAACATCACTATTTTCTAGTTATTTACTATTTATAGTTCTTTCCCTCTCATATCTTACATTTTCTTCTTGCTGTAAATTGCAGTGATTACACTAATTGTGCAATCCGTGTCAGGTATGCTATTTTAACTGGATGCCACGACGAAGGGAGTTGATCGACCCTGTGAACAAGCAACCACCCATCGGGGTCATTCTTGCTCAAATTGGAACACCATCCGAACCTAGTGCCACAGCAGTTCGTCCTTACCTGCGGCGTTTTCTGTCCGACCGCCGGATTATCGACTATTCCCCACTGCTCTGGCAGCCTCTGCTGCGCGGAATTATTCTGCGAACCCGACCCCGCCGCTCAGCGGAGCTATACCGGCAGATTTGGGGAGTCGACGGCTCGCCGCTGCTCACCCATTCCCTAACGCAGCAGTCTAGACTGCAACAACTGCTGGGCAATCGTTATCAGGTCGAGCTAGGCCTCGCCTACAGTGAACCAAGTATGGAGCAGGCTGTACACAAACTGGAAAAATCGGGAGCGACACGGATCATTATCGTTCCTCTATTCCCGCAGTATTCTTCGACGACCACCGCCTCCGTGTATGATGCAGCCGCCTTTGCTATACTTGGACGACGCAGCGCGCGTGGTCCGGCATCGAAGCGATTTGTACCCGCCCTCCGGTTCATGGAGGCTTATTACGATGAACCTGGTTACATCGCAGCCATGAAGGATCATCTCAAGCGTCAATTGGAGGGGATGACGGACAAACCCGATTATTATGTCCTGACCTTTCACGGTATCCCGAAGCGGTATGCCGACACCGGCGATCCATACCCGGAACAGTGCAAGGAGACGGCAAGGCTGCTAGCTGAAGCCATGGGTTGGGAAGCAGCAGAATGGCAGCTTACTTTTCAATCCCGGTTCGGACGGGAAGAGTGGGTTGGACCAGCAACAGCAGATGTACTTGGCGAATTGGCGGGACGGGGAATACGAAGACCGGCTATTTTCTCACCAGGCCTCGTGACCGATTGTCTGGAAACCCTGCATGAGCTTGCTATAGAAGGACGTGAGTTATTTGTAGCAGGCGGCGGGCAAGAGGAGAACTTCACAACTTTTCCTTGCTTAAATACCGAGGAGGAATGGCTGTCCTTTCTGACCCATCAGGTGGAGCAGAACGCCCAGGGCTGGATAACGCACACAAGCCGCCCTACCGCAGATCATCTCTGATCCCGAAAGGACGGCTTGTACTGCCGGTAACGGCTCTATGGACTGGACGTCTTACTTAGACGCTCAGTTGCTTGTATTTGTCAGTTAATTCATCAAACCACTGTTTATCCTGCATAGACAGAGCCACGTCAATCAACTCGGCAATTTCACTCCGTGTAAGCTCAGGTGAATCGTTGAAGCAGATCTCTGCGGAGGCTTCGGCCTCCCCTTCCACCCCTTCAGCGAAATCGTAGGAAAAGTTCAGCTGGATCTCACTTTCCAAGAATTCATTACGGAGAAAATATAGCACTTCGCACATCAGAACAGGTCTGACTTGGTCTTCGAAGACACATTCCATCACCTTCGCCCAATATTGCTTGTTGCTAAGGTGCAGCTTGTCATTGGTCAGAAGATATTTCTCCCCTTGAAAATCATTGACAAATCTCAGCTCGAGCGGCTCCATTTTGAAAATACCGGCAATTTGCTTCATGGCAATATCCACAATGTCCTGCGTTCCTAATCTGATCATCTCTGATGCACCCCTTCTCTTTCAATAAATATCGTTACTATCTTTTGTTCAATCTATATAGTTAATGATTTTATACTATTTTTACAAAGAAAATGATTCAATTTTGTTATATTTGTTTAATATATATCCTTTTTATGAGCAGGCACAGCCTAATTTATTACTAAAATTAGAAAGAGCTGCCACAGTAGGACAAAACACCCTACATGGCAGCTCTTTTTCGGTTATATTTGAATCATGACTCTATTAACGGAGCAACTGTTTCTATTTAATCTTGTACAAACAATGGCACCAGTTGTATACCGTCTTCCGGAGAAATCCGCACCAGGCCCTTATCGGAAATGCGGAGGGTCGGAATCACTGCCAGCGCAAGCAGCGACAAGGTCATAAAAGCATAATTCAATGTGCAGCCCGCGTTATAGAGCGCAGTACTGATGGCCGCTGACTGGGCGGCAGCGATCTCGAACGGCTCGGCGGACATCAGTCCAGCGATTGCCAGCGGGAACAAGGTTTCTCCTGAAGCTGTGATCACCGCTACTCCCCCTTGTGCATCAGCGACTGCATTCGCGGCACGTGCCATGAGCTCGTCATCATTCCCGATAACCAGAACATTGTGGCTGTCATGGGCCACGGTCATGGCGATGGCCGCTGGTTCATGGAATCCGATTCCTTCCACAACTCCGACCGATTTATTGCCTGTCCCTTTGTGGCGTTCCAGAACAGCAATTTTACACAGTCCGTCGCCTTGACCCACTTGCAGCTTACCATCCTCGACGGGCAGGGTAAGAATGCGCTCGATGGTCTCTACATGGTTTTCCCGAACCTTGATAACCCGTGTGGACAATGTACCCGATGCTAGTGGAGCTGTGATGATAAAATCATCAGCAGTCGGGCGCTGCGCCAAGTGGACCGAAGCCCTTACTTCCGCCGGATAGGTGAAGGCAGGCAGCTGAGCTGTCATTACGCCATTCTCAGCCACTACGACACCTGCTGCGATAGTTAGCACAACATTAACATCTGCCAGATTGCCATCAAGCAAAATGATATCGGCACAGGAACCCGGCGTTATGGAGCCGATATCCCGGGCCACACCAAAGCGCTCCGCCGTGTTGATCGTCGCCATTTGGAAAGCCGTCACCGGCTTCACACCCTGAGCGATAGCATGACGCACCACAAAATCCATATGCCCCTCATCACGCAGGGATTCCGAGCTGCGGTCATCGGTCACGAGCATGATCCGGCGAGGATCAATCCCATGCTCCGTGTGAGCTGTGATCGTCTTCGCCACATCATGCCAGGCGGAACCGCGGCGCAGCTTGGCATACATACCGAGCCGGACGCGCTCAATAACATCCTCTGCTGTCACGCACTCGTGGTCTCCCGTGACACCTGCTGCCGCATAGACCGGAAGTCTCCAGTCACTGGACGGCCAAGTAAAGTGCCCGTCCACCTGCCGGCCAGCCCGCAGCGTAGCCTGGATTTCGCCCAGCATTTTCTCGTCACCATAGACAACGCCCGGGAAATTCATGACCTCGCCCAGTGCAATTACATCCTCACCCCAGGTAAAAGCTTCTGCTACTTCCTCCGGTCCAATTGCCGCACCGGTGGTCTCGAACTCCGGTCCCGCTGCCGGCACGCAAGATGCTACCTGCATATACCCTGCCAGCGGCGTCCCGCGCAATTCATCCAGCATCAGCTTGATGCCTTTGAGCCCGAAAACATTGGCAATCTCATGGGCATCAAAGAAACCACCGGTAGTCCCGAGCGGCAGCACCGCGCGGGCAAATTCCGTCGCAGTTAGCTGCGTGCTCTCAATATGGCAGTGACCATCAAGCAGTCCAGGAGCAATATATTTTCCATTCGCATCAATGACCTGTGTGTCTTCGCCAATCAAATGCGAGACATCCTTGCCCACATAAGCGATACGTCCACCCTGAATCCCTACAGACATCCCATCCAAAATTTCGCCGGAGATCACATTCACCAGCTTGCCGCCAGTAATCACCAGCGTAGCCGGCCGGTCACCACGGGCTGTTGCCACAAGCTCCGGTACACAATCTGCCAAAGGTTTTCTCTCAAAAGTCATGGTGATCTCCTCCTCGTTATTTATCAGCGTACCCGTAACTGATCTGCCCGTATTCTAAGAAAAACGGCTATCTCATCCCGAAAGGGACAAGAGCCGTTTTGCCGCTGATGCAGACGTTTTGTTAAATTGTACATCGCCGATTATTCCCTGCCTGAGTAGCAGGTTTGTTCCAACGATTATCTTACGTTCCTATCGGTACGTCAAGCACTCATAAAACTACTTCAAAATATACTGCGACAGGACCGACTGCACCTCATAAATATTAACGTTTTTGTTGAACGTCTTCTTAATAGGAATTGTGCTGCTGGAAATGTAGAGGCATAGCTCGGCATCCAGATCCAGATGTCCCGCCGTCTCGACGGAGTAATGGGAGATGCTTTTGTAAGGGACAGAATGATACTCCGTTTTCTTCCCGGTCATCCCTTGCTTATCCACCAGAATTAGCCGTTTATCTGTAAAAATAAACATATCCCGTACCAGCTTGTAGGCTCGCTCAATCTTTTCATCAAGGATCAGAATCTGACCATATTCCTTGCGCACTGCCGCCAGATCCACCTGTGAAGCATTGCCCAATATTCCGTCAAAAAGTGCCATTGGCCCTTCCCCATTTCTGTCCTGTAATTTGACGACCGCCTTCCGTCATATACTCATATTATTAGGATTTTCGGCAATCATTCGAGGTAATAACCAGGAATATGCAATTTTAGGCTTGCTTATTTCAGACGAATTGATTACTATTAATGTAAATTTGCAAAAAAAGGAGGTGTGGTAGGATGGATCGCAATTGGACCAACAGTGTTATTAGCCGGCTGCCTTTGGCAATGGCTGGCATCGTTAATGAAAATGCCAACAACGGGAGAAGTCTGTCCATTTTCAAGAACTCAATAACACTACACAATTGCGAAATGCCCTTCCTGCCATCACCCGAACGGATATAATTATCGGAGATGACAAGACCGCGGGGATATTTCCCTGCGGTCTTTTTGTATTGGTGTAACGGCGGATGAAGGGTGTTCTAAAAGGAGAATACCCATGATTATTCAATGTCAAAATGTCCAAAAATACCACGGCGCTGAGCTCGTGCTAAATAGCGTTACCTTTGAAATTCGCCAAGGCGAGAAAATCGGCCTCATCGGCCGCAATGGCTGTGGCAAAACCACGCTCTTCCACCTTCTCAGTGGCGGAGAACGCCCGGATCAAGGGCAAATCTCAATCCGTAAAGGCAGCATCGTCGGCATGCTCTCGCAGATTCAAGATTTTCAGGAAAATGACACGGTATATGACATTCTGCAGCGCAGCTTTGCGGAGACGCTGCAATGGCAGCATCGCTTGCGGGAACTGGAGCAAGAGATGTCTCTCTTGAACGCAGAAACCGATGAAGCACATTGGAACCGGCTACTTCGGGAATACGGTAGCCTTCAGGACAAGTTCGAAAATGCTGGCGGCTATGAGATCGAATCCAACATTCAGCGCGTGTCTGCCGGGCTAGGCATTCAACCTGAGCAGTACGACCGTCTCTTCACCTCCCTCTCTGGAGGGGAGAAAACCAAGGTCGGCCTGGCTGAGCTGCTCCTGCGTCGTCCTGATGTGCTGCTGCTCGATGAGCCAACCAACCATTTGGACATGGCGGCCATCGAATGGCTGGAGCAATTCTTGCAGGACTATGACGGCACCATTATTGCGATTTCCCATGACCGTTACTTCCTGGATGCGCTGGTGAAGAAGGTGATCGAGATTGAAGATGGTGAAGCCATCACCTATCACACGAATTACAGTGACTATCAAAAAGAAAAAGAAACACGCCTGCTCCAGCAGTTTGCGGATTATCAGGAGCAACAGAAGAAAATTAAGCAAATGCAGGAAAGCATCAAACGCCTGATAGAATGGGGCAACCGTTCCAATCCACCTAACCCAGGCTTCCACCGCCGGGCTGCTTCCATGCAGAAGGCTCTCGATCGGATGGTCAAGGTGAAGCGCCCGATTCTGGAGCGCAGAACCATGGATTTGCAGCTGGAGCAGAATGACCGCTCCGGGAATCAGGCGCTGATCTTGGACCGGGTTGCCAAGTCTTACGGCGAACGCCTGCTGTTCAAGGAAGCCAGTGAAGTCCTGCGATACGGCGAAACAACAGCCCTCATTGGCGGCAATGGCGCAGGGAAAAGTACGCTGCTGCGAATGGTTCTCGGGGAAGAAACTCCGGACAGCGGCAGCTGCACTCTGGGTTCCCGGGCCGCAGTCGGTTATCTCGCCCAGGAAGCCGTTCCTGGTGACGGGGGACAATCCGTACTCCGGTATTTCCGGGAAGAAGCAGGACTCGAGGAAGGCGAAGCCCGCGGGCAGCTTGCCCGCTTCCTTTTCTACGGAAGCGATGTGTTCAAAGACATTGCGAACCTGTCTGGCGGCGAATGGACCAGGCTGCGGTTCGCGGTACTGATGCACCGCCGTCCGAATCTGCTGATTCTCGATGAGCCCACTAACCATCTTGATATCGATTCCCGTGAAGCGCTGGAAGAAGCGCTTGAGGAATTCCCGGGAACCGTATTGGCCGTCTCCCATGACCGTTACTTCATCAACCGCTGCTTCCGCAAGCTGTGGTGCATTGAAAACGGCCGGTTCCATGTCTTCCAGGGGAACTATGAATACTATAAAGAGAAGCAGGCTGAACTAGCGGCCTCTGCTAGTGCGTCCCAGCAAGACCTTACGGCAACAGGCAAGAATGCTGCTGGCTCGTCACAGCGAAATGGTACTGGAGCAGCATCCAAGGATACTACCCGTTCCTCATCCAATAATGTCACTTCTCGCCCTGCTCGTTCTCAAGCCGCCTGGGAACAGGACATCGCTGCTGCGGAACAGGTACTCGGAGACATCGATGCCCGAATGATGGACCCGCTAATCGGCAACGATGCGACTGCGCTCACAGAACTCCAGCAGGAACGGGATGCTGCGCAGGAGAAGCTGGATGAGCTCTACTCCGCCTGGATGGAAGCCGCTGAAGGTGCTGTTGAGTAACACAGCAGCTCTGATTGCAATCTGACACAAGCCGCGGAGCACACTGTGTATTTAACGTGAAGTAAAGACGCTGAACCCAAGCGTTGAAGCAGAGCGTTATTGGATGCGATATACGATAGATACAATAAGATATGATAAGAGGACGATATGGTACGATTCAATTCGATGCGATACGTTTCGATGCGATAAGATGCGATAAAAAGACGACTGCGAGAAGAGTCGTCTTCCCCTCATCTTTTGGCACACGGAAGGCTCCCTCTAAAAAACACTGGAGTGAATACTATGAATAACACAGAACAGATCGAGCAGTTTTGGAAAGAATATCTCCGCGTACATCCCGAAGCTGGTGATCACTATGTGGCCTGGGCCTTCGGCGATAGCCCGGAGATGGCCGACGAGCTTCTGGACCTCGTGCTGCGGGGAATCAAGACAGGAACATCCTCTAACTATGCAATGTATGAGCTTGAAGGGGGAACACCTCCTCGCGTTGGAGACCAAGCCATTCTCCTGAACGGGCTAGGTCAGCCGAAGGCGGTGATTCTAACCACGAAGGTGGACGTTCTACCGTTTAACGAGGTTAGTGCCGAATTTGCCTATACCGAGGGGGAAGGCGACCGGACATTGGACTATTGGCGTGCTGTCCATGAGGATTTCTTCTCTCGGGAGGCCAACTTCTGGAATGTAGCGTTTGACACCGGGATAATGGTCCTGTGTGAGAATTTTGAAGTTGTCTACTCACCATCCCACACCCTCTAAAAATACCAAAAAGGCTGCCTCTTCGGACCGAAGAGCGCAGCCTTTGTTATATGCGGCTAAAGTTATAGAATAAGTGTGTACTTTGTGCTGGTTCTAACGCCAAATGCCCATAATCCAGCCAAAGACCGAAATCCATAGCGGGATGCTGATCAGAAGGCCCCATAACAGCCCGGTAGCAATATTGCCTTCCGCAGGACGTTTCACACCCTCCTGTTGCAACGGAAGTCTCAATTCTTCTTGTTCCATGCGATCCCCTCCTAAAATATCTATCGTCACAGCAGAGGAAAAAATGTAGACCGCCTGGCCCAAAAAGTAAAAATTTTAGTCTTTTTTTAGATATAAAGGCTCAGCGGTTTTTTAAATTGTAAGTGCTTACATAATGGATATTAACCATTCTCTCCGGTATTCGAAACGTCTATACACCGGGAAGTCATACATTATATGCATGACTCCTAGTCCAAAATGACTGCCTTGTCGGGATTTTGCAAATATTCAAACATAGTCTGCAGTTGAGTCTTCGTATTCCGTTCTTCCGAAAGCTCTGGCAACTCGTCTACCCCGAAGAAAGCGACCCCACTGGTCTCCACTCCTACGGCAGCCTCACCGCCGGTAATTCGGCAGAGGATGAACAGCTTGTAGATATGGTAAGGTTCCGGAGGATGCTGATGAAACTTTTTATCCAGTACGGCCAGTAAGCGGACGGCTTCAGTCTGAAAGCCCGCTTCTTCAGCAATTTCCTTGACGACGACCTCACTCGGGGAAAGCCCAATATCAGCCCAGCCGCCGGGTAGCGCCCATTTGCCATCCAGCTTCTCACGAACGAGCAAAATCTTGTCCTCGCGGAACACTACACCCCGAATATCCACTTTGGGCGTGCAATAGCCTTCATCTCCTGCGAAAGCCAGTCTGATCTTCTCCTTGCTCTCAAAAGAATATTGGGCCAGAATATCCACACTCAGCTCACGGAGGGCCTGATAACGCTCAATGTCATACACATCTTTAGCATAAGCCAGACCTGTTTGAGCAATCGCCTGGATCTCTTTAGCCCAGGATAACCATTTCTGTTCCATGAATAATCCCTCTTCTCCTTGGATTCTTCCGCAGGGTACAGTCTATTGGCAGAGCATGATGTGACGGGAAAAGCCCGCCTTTTTAGCAATACAACGGTCCTTGATCGTGAATCCCGCATCGGTAATCATCTCATCCATGGCCTCAATCGCCACAATCACGGCACGGTCTGCAATCCGCCGGGCATTCGTTAGAATGGAGAATTGTTCTTCCGGTGTAATGCTGGAATACAGATTATAAGGCATGTCTATGAATGCAACGTCATAGTGGTCCTGAATATCAGCGATATCCCCCAGAGTAACTTCACTGTTATATCCAAAATGAGCAATGTTCGTTCTGGCTCCAGTGGCAATCATCGGATTGATATCCCGGCCGACAATATCGATACCCATAGATAAAGCCTCAACCATAACCGTACCAATTCCGCAGCAAGGATCAATCGCCTTAATGCCCTGCGGGTCTGGAATCCCCATGTTAATCGCTGCCCGGGCCACGCGTGTGCTGAGCGCAATGGAGTAGCTGCGGGGTTTTTTCATATGACGGAACCAATCCGCGTTATTCTTATGGTACGGCCCGAAGTACCAGCGTCCGCCCAAAGTGACAATGCCGTATACCAACTGCGGAGAGTTCACATCCGCTTCGCCTTCAATGCGCAAACCGATTTCCCGCTCAATTCCTCTGCGCTCATCATATTCGATTTTATTCTCAGCTGTCAGATCGTTGGTCTTGACGAAAATAACTTTAAACGTCTTCTCCCCTACCTGCACCTGTTCCGTTTGTTCATAGATCTCAGGCAAGCTGTCGCCCGCATACATAACATCAATCCGTTCCTTAACAAAAGGGCTGCGGCTGACGTCCACTTCAATATCGCTGGCAAAAATAGATGGACCCACGTTCTGCCCAAACAAGCAGCGCAGCTCCATCGCACATAAGGACTCTTCATCCACTGAGCTAGCGTAAGTATAGATAAATGCAGGTGTTTTAACCTCTTTATGCAAAATATTCCCATCCTCTGTTCATATAATCGTTCCTCTTACCTCCATGCAGCTTGTACAGCGCTTCGCCAATTAGGTTAACCCAGTCTATCATGGTTACTGCTTAGTAATCAATAATTGGGAGAGAACCGTCAAGGGGCGCTGCATTAAGGAAAAAAGGGCTGGCGGGCTCCATTTTGCAATCCTTTTTGCTCACTTTGGCGTTCTCCAGTATAATGTTTCCTGTAGCACGCATTCTAAGAACGGTAGTAAAGACTAGACTTTTGGTTGACTGACCCTCTGGCTAGACCTTAAGCCCGTCGTGCGGGCATACATTTTAAGGAGGTACATATCACTATGTCATACGAATCTTATTTTCAAACTCACCGGGAGGCACATCTCGATGAGTTAAAGCAGTGGCTTACCATTCCCAGCATCTCTGCCTTGTCTGCGCACAAGGATGATGTTCTGGCGGCGGCACACTGGCTGCTCGATACATTGAAACGGGCCGGGCTGGAGAACATTGAGCTTCATCCCACTGCCGGACACCCTGTCATATATGCCGATTACCTTCATGCGCCGGGCAAACCGACCGTCCTGGTCTACGGCCATTATGATGTACAGCCGGTAGATCCGCTGAACTTGTGGACGACCCCGCCTTTTGAACCGGAGATCCGCGATGGCAAGCTGTTTGCCCGTGGAGCAACAGATGATAAAGGTCAAGTCTTCCTGCACATCAAGGCAATCGAGGCCATCCTGAAGGAAGAAGGCACCCTTCCGGTCAACATCAAACTCTGCATCGAGGGCGAAGAAGAGATCGGCAGTGCACATCTCCCACCATTCCTCGAAGCTAACAAAGAAAAGCTCGCAGCAGATGCCGTGCTTGTCTCGGATACCTCTCTGCTTGAGCGCGGCCGCCCGGCTATCTGCACAGGACTACGCGGTCTCTGCTCGCTGGAGGTCACTGTAACGACTGCCCTGACCGATCTGCACTCCGGCTCGTACGGTGGTGGCGTTCCGAATGCTCTGCATGCCCTCGTATCGCTGCTGACTAGCCTCCATGACGATAAGGGCCGCGTTGCGGTTGAAGGCTTCTACGAAGGTGTTCCGGAATTGTCCCCGCTACTTCGCGAAGAGTTCGCCAAGCAGGGCGTAGACGAGAACAAGATCAGAGAAGGACTTGGACTGGATTCGCTGTACGGCGAAGAAGGATATAGCTTCGTAGAGCGGATTGGTGCTCGTCCTACGCTTGAACTGAACGGTGTATACGGCGGCTTCCAAGGCGAAGGCAGCAAGACGGTCATCCCTAAAGAGGCACATGCCAAAATCACTTGCCGTCTCGTAGGTGACCAAGATCCTCAGCACGCACTTGATGTCATCGAGGCTCACCTGAAGGCTAACATTCAAGCTGGTGCGAAGGTTCATGTGAAGCAAATGGAGAAGGCACGCGCCTTCAATAGTGATCCTTCACATCCGATTCTGCAAACCGCAGCTGATGCCTACGGTAAAGTGTACGGAACCCGGGCGCTATTCACCAAAGACGGCGGCTCCATTCCAATCATGGAGAGCTTCGCCCGCGTACTGGAAGCGCCGGTGGTATTGATGGGCTTTGGCCTTGACGACGAGAACCTGCATGCACCAGATGAGCATTTCAACCTGGAGAACTTCGATAAAGGTCTGCTGACCATTGTTGAGTTTTTGAAAACAGTATAAGGACAATAACGTTAAAGCCCGACCTCCCATTAAAAGAGGCCGGGCTTTTTTTTGCGATAACGAAGTGAATGATCATATGTACTTCAGAATCATATGTACTTCGGGAGCTTATCCCCTCAGTAAACCCAATGATGTATCAGCTTTTGGACCATATAAGCATATGGATTCACAGCAATTTTAGATATGGTAATGAAGAATGGGACAGGATCACTTATGCCAATATCAATTCCACTACTATGTGAAATTTCTGGCTGTTCGAGCCCATATTGTTCTGTCAGTCTATCTCTGGTTTCACTATCAATTACGTTACCATTCTGCGCATCAATGTAACCAGGTTGTCCGAAGACCAAAATTAGGGTAAGTAGGGCTATCAGTAAGGTTAAATATTTGTTTTTCATCGTATATCTCCTAGATTCATTCCTTTAATTGGCAGGGGCACATCATTCAAGACTCTATTTTAGCGTTTTTGGAACAATGTGTAAATACTAAACACTACTATTTCCCCGTTCAATCCATTCGGAGCAAGGGGACGTTTGGAGCTGTAGTCGCAAAGCTCTAACCTGAAAGCTTTCCATAGGAGCCAGCACCGGAACATAGACTGTCGACAAATTTCAAGTGCTAGAGGCGATATATTTCCCTTCACCAGTCATCTTAAGTTAAAAAGAGCAGCAAACTCTCCAACTAACGGCATTTTTGTACCTTATTTTTCTCCAATATAGGCAAATGAGGTAAGTAAGGGCATTATTGTATCTTATTTTTTCAAAAATGTACGCTAGACGGGGATTCTGGAAGATTTAAGGTACAATATTGCACTTAATCTCCACTAATTCTTGGCTGCAGACGATTTAAGGTACAAAAATGCCATTAATTAATTCGATACTTCTTATATAAGCTCTATTTTCTTAACTACTATATAAGCCGAACAAAAAAAGTAACAAAAAGCGAGAAGGAACAAAAGGGGAAATTGGGAACTGTAGGAGCGGTAGCGAACGCCAAAAAACTTTCCGAAGGAAAGCCCGCAGCGGAAGATGGGCTGTCTCCAAACTTCAACTGCAAATAGGTGTACAAATAGAAAGAAATCTGGAGACAACAGCAGCCGGAAATCCAAACATTCCGAAGTAGTGACGACTGAGCCTTACGTTTGGCTCTTACGTTCAGTTCTTACGTTTGGTTCTTATGTTCAGTTCTTATGTTCAGTTCTTACGTTCGTCTTATAGAGCACGTTATTCGTCAGATGGACCAGTCATTATGAACAGGCGGTAGAGCTTAAGACGGTATTGTCTCAGCGTTTAAACTGGAAGCTGTCTCTAAATTAAAGTGGTTGGCCGGCCAACCTTTCATGCTCTGGTTCAATGTGAATCATCACCTGGGCACGTACGAATGTTGCTTTAATGGTTTGTTCAATTTCGTCGCATAGCTGATGCGCAGTTTTAACATCCATCGTGGAAGGGATTACCAGGTGGAAATCCACATACTCTTCCGGACCCGATCTGCGGGTGCGAAAATCATGAAACTCAATATATCTCTCTTGGAAGGATTCAATGAGACGCATAATTTCATTCTCCTCTTCCTCAGCTAATCGCGCATCAATCAAAGGAGGAAATGATTCCTTGAGCAGCTTGAAGGCTTCTCTCATAATGTACAGGGCCAAAACAATCCCGATTACCGGATCCAGTATCGTCCATCCCGTGAGGGTAACCAATAATAAACTGAATGCAACGCCCAAAGATGTGAAAACATCGGTAAGCAGATGCAGCGCATTTGATTTCATCGCCACAGAATGAAGCTCTTCGGCTTTCTTCTTAACCTTCAGAGAAACCACAAAGTTGACGCCACCCCCGACAACCATAACAAGGATTCCCAAGAAGGGAAGTGCGATTTCCGTCGGGTTCATTATTTTATGCACACACTCATAAATAATCCAGATCCCAGCTACAAAAATAAGTAACGTTTCAACTGTGCCTGAGATATTCTCTACTTTACCGTGGCCATAAGGGTGGCCTTTATCCGCAGAACGCGCCGAAATCCGCACCGAAATAAAAGCAATCAACGAAGCAACCAAATCCAGCGCGGAATGGATCGCTTCCGAAATAATGGCTACAGACCCTGTAACTATTCCGATAACAAGTTTTAACGAAACAATGAATGTGTTGCTAAGCACAGATAGGAAAGCCGTCTTCGAACCATTCAAGAGCTTCACAACCTTTTTTCCAGGATTAAGTAAAACTTAACAGACAAATAGCGAGTGGGTCTAGAGAAACCTTGTTGTGAAACCACAATGAAGTATGCCCTAATTTAAAGTTTTTCCAATGGGAAAGAAAATAAGCAATACTCCTTTGAAAATAAAGACTTATCAGACAGCACTGTGTCACAGAAAAATGACATAATCGCTGACTCTCCATTCAAATATATGTGTACAAAAAGAGCCTGCCCTCTGAAGCTGCAAGCCCTTGTCCTTATTTCGTATTTAACAAATGTTCACAAAGAGTAACATACATCTCTTGCTTCTGGAGTGACTTTATAAGGTACAGTGGGTTAACATCGATCGGCGCTATTAATTTCACAAGTGATGCAAATTCCTCAAATGTTGGCGCAGAACCCTTTAGCAAGTAATCGTCAGGAACTGAAAATAGTTCATTGCGTCTTTTTATATCCTCTATCTTCTCCCGATGAAAGATATCCAGTTGCTCATCTCTTTCCGCAGTTTGCTCTGAAAGCCGCCGGTTTAAAATGTACAATACATCATTTAATGATCGGGTTTGCTTCTCCGTGAAATCATGATCGAGCAAGAACATGAAATAAGGATATTCATCAGAGGCAACCACCGTTCTCATTAGTTTGATCTGATATCTCAGAAGCTCCAGTTGTTCTTCAATGCTCATTGAATCTCCACCTTTATTTTAAATATTCGCCTGAGTCTATTTCAGAGAAATTACATTGTAATATTTAATGCGTTCTATTTATAATATGTGGAATTGAGAATATTAAGCAAAAACACTAAAGGTAAGCTGACAATATCGCCATATGCGCAACAAAAAAACCCTTGCAGCGCAAGGGTTTGGGTAATTTAATATTGGAGCGGGTGATGGGAATCGAACCCACGCTATCAGCTTGGAAGGCTGAAGTTCTACCATTGAACTACACCCGCAACAGAAAATTTAATACAAGAGATATCTTATCATTCTTTAGCCTGAAATGCAATACTTGGATATGCCTAAGTTGAAATTTATGGAATCAGTGCGGCATACCCAGCATCGAGGACTGGAGAAAAGAGACCTCGAACTCCGCCGCCCGGATCGGCTTGCTGAACAGAAAGCCCTGCCCCTCATGGCAGCGCTGCTGGCGCAGGAATTGCAGCTGCTCCTGATTCTCGACGCCTTCGGCGGTGACTTTGAGCTTCAGGTGGTGGGCCATGGACGTAATGGTCGAGACGATAGCCGCATTGTTGCTATCCTCCATCACTTCGGCCACGAAGGAGCGGTCGATCTTCAGCCGGTCAATCGGCATATTCTTGAGGTAATGCAAAGAGCTGTAGCCTGTGCCGAAATCGTCAATACTGATGAACACACCAAGCTCCTTGAGCCGTTTTAGCTGTTCGAATGCTGTCTCCTTGTCCAGAGTCATGCTCTCCGTAATCTCAAGATCCACATAACTTGGGTCCAGCCCGATTTCTGATAAAATGCTGCCGATCTTGCCGGCCAGGTTGGGCTGCAGGAACTGGCGCATCGACAAGTTAATGGATACGCAGATGGGCCGGTAGCCAGCCTCCTGCCATTTTTTATTTTGCAGGCAAGCTGTCCGCAGCACCCATTCCCCTATCGGTACAATGAGCCCACTCTCTTCCGCAATCGGTATGAAATCGGCCGGGGAGACCAGCCCGCGCTTAGGGTGATTCCAGCGCAGCAGCGCCTCCATGCCCACAATTTCTTCCGTTTCAAGCTCTACCTGTGGTTGGTAAACCAGATAAAATTCGTCCCGCTCCAAGGCTCTCCGCAGATCATTCTCCAGCTTCAACCGCTCCTTGGCCTTCATTTGCATAGCCGGTATGTAGCGCCTTATATCTACGCCCTGCTCCTTAGCATTATGCACGGCCGTATCCGCATTCTGGATCAATTGTTCAGCCGTCTCTCCATCCCCCGGGTAAATGCTTAGGCCCAGACTCAGGGAAATATGATATTCACTCGATTCAAGATTAACCGGCGTCTCAAACAGCCCCAGCAGCTCCCTGGCCCGAACCAGACTGTCCTCCAGGCTGGACTTCTCCTTCATCAGAAAAGCAAACTCATCTGCTCCCATGCTAAAGAGCTCTTCATGGGACTTGACCTCGGAACTGATACGCTGGGAAACCATCTGGAGAAGCAGATCCCCGGCAAAATGACCCAAAGAGTCATTGATATTTTTAAAATGATTAATATTCAAGATGGCGACTGCGGAGAGACTCCTGGCCTCGTCCTTGTTCGTGTTCTTGATCATTTCTTCTACGCGCTGCATCAGACGGCGCCTGTTCGGCAGTCCCGTCAGGTCATCATGAAAGGCCAGATAATTGATCCGGGCTTCAATCTGCTGTTTCTCATGGAAGGGCTCTTCAATCGTCAGCCGATAAACCCCGGTAAGCAGGAAATAATAGGCCACGACTCCACAGATCATCCCGAACAGATAATCCACATCGCCGAGATGAAGAGGATACATATAGAACGTTTGCCCAAGAGCGAAGAAAATCAGCGCCCGGATGATGATCAACAAGGATGCGGATTTCTCCTGCTTGTCTGGAAAGAGTATAGCGACCACGCCGATCAAATAGAGAACAAGCACGGCAATATCTACAATTTGTTTCAACGTGCTCTCACCGGCATCCGTCAGCAGTTGAGGGAATATAGTTCTTCCGAAAAAAAATACACTCAGGGACAGCACAATAAGCACAAGAGACACCCGAAACACTCTGCTTTTATGAGAATAAGAGACGGCAGGAGCTTTTCTGCTAAAAATAAACAGGATGCCAAGGGCACTGGCCAGACGCGATGAGGTCAGCAGCCACAATGATTCATCAGAGCTTATGTAGGAAGATATCCAGGGAATGCCGACAAAGCTGAGCGTATGCAGGAAATCAAAGATGCACACTCCTAAAAATAGCGCAGAGGCGTAGAGTCTCGCTTTGGACAATCTGTTCGAGAAAAATAGCCAGCCCTGTGCAAAAATTGCAAACCCGAAAGCAACACTGCAGCAGCCTGCAATAAGGTATAACGCTGCCAGCAAGGACCAGTCCTCATCCAGATTTAACGATGAATGAAAAATCTGAATCAGAAGGAACAGCAGCGCCCCCAGTATAGCCGCACGAATTGTTTTTTTCTCTTCTTGTCTCATAAGTCCCTCGCGTCCAAAAAATGATATCTATATTCATATCTAATGGAATGGATTTTTTTACCCTATTTATAAATATCGGTTGGTTGGGTCTATAAAGTTACAGCGTTCTTTCGACAATAAAAAAGTGTTATCGACAGGTATCCCCATTCTTCTACCTATATTTTTGCATGTTAACGAAGATGGATTTATCATTTCGCAAAAAAAAGCACCTTCCCCAAAGCGGGGTCAGTGCTTATAGCGAAAGCTGCCGTTTATTTTTCCCCAAAGGTAACTTCCGGTGTCGTGAGCTTGTCATAGAAATCTACCGATTTGTCCTTGTCTTCCGATGAACGGAGAGCCATGGCTGAGCGGGGATGCTCGTCAAGCGTACCGGTGATCATGTAAGGAATGATATAGCCCCACTCCTCTTTTTCACGCAGTGGAATCATCAGGCGTTCCACAACGTCCAGCACCGGGCGAAGTTTGTAATTTGTATTTTTCAAGTGAGTCACGAGCAGTTCTGTCGGGCAATTCCCCGCTGCACGTCCCATACCGTAGCAAGAAGCATCCAGCAGTTCCACGCCGTTCTCAGCAGCTACAAGCGTATTGGAGAATGCCAGCTGCAGGTTGTTGTGTGTATGAACGCCCAGACGTTTGTTCGGAAGATGTGTCTTGAACTTGTCCACCAGGTACTTCATATCATTGTGATCCAGGCTGCCGTAGGAATCTACGATGTACACTACATCAACAACGCTCTCGTTAATCAGTTCGAAGGCTTCCAACAATTCGTTCTCCATCACATTGGACAGCGCCATAATGTTGATAGTGGTCTCATAACCAAGATCATGGAAGGTCTGTACCAATTGCAGCGCCTTGTCTACATCTTTGCTGTAACAAGCCACGCGGATCAGGTCGATCATGCTCTCGCTGCGGGGCAAAATGTCATTCTCATCCACACGGCCGATATCAACGAGCGCAGAGAGCTTCGTGTGCCCTTTTTGCGGGATTACTTTGCGCAGGAAGTCATCGTCTAGGAAACGCCAAGGGCCAGCGCCTTCGGCACCCTTCAGCAATTTGGGCGAATTCTTGTACCCGATCTCCATATAATCAACACCTGCTTCATTCAAGCCGGCGTACAATTGTTGAACAAATTCCACACTGAAATCCCAGTTATTCACTAGACCTCCGTCGCGGATGGTGCAATCGACGATTTTGCTCTGATTAGTCTTCACGATTCGTTCTCCCTTCAACTATGCAATCATGGATTATCGTTCAATAATACTTTAATGAAGAATAAAATGTAAAGATATTTTCCTACAGGCAACAATGACGAAAATCACAGAGTTTGCCCATGAATCATGCTACATTACAGAAAAAGACAACTGAGATTGATTATCAGTATCTTATGGAGGGTTCTTATGACTCTGCACCTCTGTTCTCTGCTTCAACTGCCAACCGGCTCTACCGGTTCCATTCATAAAATAGAAGGCATCAATCCCATCCTCCGTCGGCGTCTGGCCGATCTTGGCGTTCTGGAGGGTGTCCGTATCCGGCTTAAAGGAAAAGGTCCCTTTCTGGGACCCATCACCCTGGAATGCAACGGTCAACTGTTTGCCATCCGCCGGAAGGAAGCTTCCAGAATAGAGGTTAACCTCTCATGAGCGCTATCGCACTGGTCGGCAATCCCAATACCGGCAAGACCTCTCTTTTCAATACGTTGACTGCTTCCTACGAATATGTAGGGAACTGGGCGGGTGTAACCGTCGAGAAAAAAGTCGGCAGTCTCAAGAACGGCGCAGGCAAGCTCATCGACCTGCCCGGAATTTATTCACTCCACCCTCTCTCCCGTGATGAAGGCGTGGCTGCCCAATATCTGATTGAAGAATCGCCGGAGGCACTGATTAATATTGTCGATGCCTCCCAGTTGGAGCGTAACCTGTTGCTTACGCTCCAACTGCTTGAATACGGCAAACCTGCCGTGCTGGGTCTGAACATGATTGATGTGGCTACAGCACGCGGCATTCATGTCAACTCCGAGGTCTTGCAGGACAGGCTTGGTATTCCTGTGCTTCCGCTGGTAGCGAGAACCGGCAAGGGATGCAAAGAAATTCTGAGTCTTCTTGGGCAATCCGCCGACATCCCGCCTGTCCGCTTCAAGCTTCATTACGGTGAAATTGCCGAAGCAGCCATTTCTTCGATAGAGCTGGAACTGCAACCTATGAAGGATTTGCCGAACCACCGCTGGATAGCTCTACAACTGATGGAACAGAATCCCGTTGTCTTAGATTTCCTGAAAACCCGTATGGATATCAGCAAGTTAGTGAAGCTTGGCGATGCCTGTCAAAGCGAGCTGCAACGAAAGAATCTAGCCTTGACGCTGCCCCAGTGGCTCCGTTCGGTCCGGATGGACTATATTCGCTCGTTATGCCTGGAAGTGCTGGACAGAGCAGACCAGAAGCCGCATAACCTCACCGAAAGACTGGATGCCCTGCTAACGCATCGCTTCTGGGGACTACCGTTATTTATCTTTATCATGTATGCCTTGTTCAAGACTACCTTCGATTGGGTCGGTGGCCCGTTGTCTGATCTCGTGGACGGACTGATCTCGGGGCCTATCAGCGAAGGTGCCAATTCCTTGCTAGGATTCCTCGGGGCGTCCAATTTTACACATGCGCTGATCGTTGATGGCATCATTGCCGGAGTTGGTGGTGTGATTGTATTTGTTCCACAGATCTTTATCCTGTTCCTGATCATTTCGTTTCTTGAGGATTCCGGCTACATGGCTCGGGTATGTCTGCTGATGGACAGTACCATGGAACGGATGGGGCTAAACGGTAAAGCCTTTATTCCTTTTATCATCGGATTTGGCTGTAACGTACCGGCCATCATGGCCGCACGAAGCATTGAACAGCCAAAGGACCGGATGCTGACCACGCTGCTTATGCCACTGATGTCCTGTTCTGCACGACTCCCGGTGTATGCGCTGTTTGCAGCAGTCTTTTTCCCGGAACGGCAAGCCTTTGCTGTGCTGTCGATGTATGTTCTAGGCATTGTCTTTGCGTTGATACTATGTAAAATATTCTCCAGGCTCCTCTTTAAAAATGAGTCCTCTGTCTTCATGATTGAGCTGCCTCCTTATCGGATGCCGCAGATCAAGACCCTGTCGCGCAGCACATGGGAGAAGGGTAAAGGCTTTTTGCGCAAGGCCGGAACCATCATTCTGGCGGGTTCTGTTATCATCTGGCTGGTCTCCTATGCTGGACCTGGTGGATTCGATGTCGCGATGGATGACAGTTATCTTGCCAAATTCGGCGGTCTGATCGCTCCACTGCTGGCGCCGCTCGGTTTTGGCACATGGCAGGCAGGATCCACACTGGTTCCCGGTTTTTTGGCTAAAGAAGTTGTAGTCTCCACCATGAACATCATCTATCATGCCCCGGATACTACCGGGCTGGAAAACCAGATTTCACAAGTGTTCACACCACTGAGCACCATCAGCTTCATGATCTTTATTCTGCTCTATATTCCATGTCTGGCTACTGTCGGTGTGATCAAGAAGGAGACAAATTCCTGGAAGTGGACGTTCTTTTCCATGGGCTATTGCCTGGTACTGGCCTACACCGTATCGTTTCTTGTTTTTCAGAGCGGAAGGCTGTTTGGGTGGTCGTAAGCTGAGAGATTTGTCAGATTAATCGAACCGCGAACAGCGGTAGAAGGCGGGGCAAAAAACATGATCAACGTTATCATCATTGGGCTTGTATTCGGCTACTCAGGCTGGATGATCTACCGTCATGTGCAGAAGGGAAAACAAGGCGCTTGTGCCGGCTGTGACAAAGGCAAGACCTGTGCTGCAGCTTCGCTTGACTCCCCGTTCTCCTGTGGGGGAGAAAGCGCCAAAGGCAAACACTGAGCCGTACGGAGGGCTGGTTTCCATTAATATCTTGGTTTAATTATCTTCGGTCACGGGTATGTTTTTGTTATACACAGACTGCAGACTAGACCGAGGAGGTGCACACGATGGGTGCCAAAAGAACGTTATTTACTACCGCGGCATTAGGAGCTGTATATCTGTTGCGGAATAAAAAGACCAGAGACAAATTGATGGACGGCATTCAATCCGTTGCCGAGCAAATTCGTTCACGAAGATCCGGCAATTGATTTTGGATAGATCCGTTAAGAACAGAACAAAGGCAGTGCTTTCCCGACAAATCGGGAGGCACTGCCTTTTCTATCTGAAGTGAGCTTGTTGTACTCTTGCTTACTGTTCTAATCTGTCGCGCCGGCCTTTGGCAGCAATGCCTGGCTAAGCAGCCATTCCAGAAGCGTGCGGACCATAACGCCTGATGCCCCCTTAGGATTGACCCCTCGTTCTCTTGCCAGGAACGCCGTTCCGGCAATATCAAGATGCACCCAGGGTAGACCTTCGGCGAAGGTGCCGATAAACAGTCCGGCGGTCGTTGCGCCGCCATATCTTCCCGCACTGCCGCGGATATCCGCTACCTCGCTCTTGAGCATATCCCGAAATTCGGGATATGCCGGAAGCTGCCATATCTTTTCACCGGCACTGTCACCTGCCGCCATAATCTCTTCTAGCAGGGCTTCATTGTTCGTTACAGCACCAGTAGCAATATCGCCCAGCGTAGACAGTACCGCCCCTGTCAGGGTTGCCACATCCACAATGCGCTCCGCTCCCCATTCCCTAATGTAGGTGAGCGCGTCTGCCAGTACAATTCGTCCTTCCGCATCTGTATTGAGCACCTCGATGGTTCGTCCGCTGTAGGAGGTGACGATATCACCCGGCTTGAATGCATTTCCTGCCGGCATATTCTCCGCCGAAGGAATCGCCATCACTACATTGATGGGCGGACGCAGACGCCCCAGCGCCTCCATAACGCCCAGTACCGCAGCGGCGCCGCCCATATCACTGATCATGTCCTCCATGCCGGGCGCCCTTTTCAGGGATATCCCTCCTGTGTCGAAGGTGATGCCTTTGCCGACCAGCCCGATGACATTCTCCCACTCCCCCGTGCCCTGATAGCGGATTACGATCATTCGAGGTGGATTAACGCTGCCCTTGCCCACAGCGATTAAACCACCCATACCCTTTCTTGCGATCTCCTGCTCATCCAGTACCTCTGCCGGAAAACCGTATCGTTCTGCTACAGCAATAGCCGCAACGGCCAGATCAGACGGAATCAACAGATTGCCCGGCGTATTCGTCAAGTCACGTGCCAGATTCGTGCCCTCACCAAAGGCTTGCCCTCGTTCAAGCCCTTCTCTCCAACCAGCCGCTCTCTCCTCTTCTGCCTCACCCTCCTGATGGATCAACAGATGATCTATACCGAACTGGGACTGATCCAGCTTATAATGCTTCCGGCGGTAAGCCCCTAGTATAAAGCCTTCGCTCAGCGCTTGTGCAGCCTCCATGTCCGACAACCCTGCTGCGCGCAGAGCGAAGTCCTGCGGCAATTGCAGGATCACTCGCTGCATCTTCAATCTGATCGCTGTACGGACAAGCTGAGCCGCCCACAGCCGTAAGTCTGATTTATCAAGAGGACCAGCCCCAACTCCAGTCAAAATGGCCAAAGAACAAGCCGGATGATCTTCCAGCGGCAACGCGTAAGTCTGATTCACCTTACCTTCAAACAATCCCGCCTTGTTCAATCCGTGCAACCGTCTGTCCCATTCTGCGGATACACCGCCATGCTGAGCTTCTGACTCCGAAATCATCAGCACAAGGGCATTGGCCTTTGCGGAATCGGTCAGTCTTCCACTGCTCCATTCAATATTCATTATAGTCCCTCCATCTGTCGTTCCCAGAAGTCTAAGATTTTATTGTAACACAGAACAGGCTGATCTCCTGTAAGGTGAGGGATCTGGGCTCTCAACCTGACAAAATATCAACCTGTCTTTTCCTGCTATGGAACTAATAATTGAAGCAACATACCCTATACAGGTCTACTATTGAATCAGAGGCAGCGAAATTACAAACTGCGTGCCCTCATTCAATCGGCTGTTGACGGAAATGCATCCCCCATGATTTTTAATAATCCGGTCACTAACCGACAGTCCAAGTCCCGTCCCATTCTCCTTGGTGGTGAAGAACGGGCTAAACAACCTGTCCAAGGTGAGGATGTCCATCCCCTTACCGTTGTCGGAAATAAAAATGCGGACCTCTGCTCCTTCCCTCCGTGCGCCGATCTCGATTTTACCCATATCACTGTCCATCCGGTCTGTAATCGCTTCCATTGCATTTTTTATCATATTCAGAACCACCTGCTTCACTTGCTTCACATCCACAGATATGATCAGGTCGTTTTGAAGTTGGTGGAGATTGATCTGGCAGCCCTTCATTAGAGCCTCACTCTCAGTCAAAAGCACAACTTCTTTAAGCAATGCAGACACTGAAATCATTCCGACTTGAGGTACAGAAGGTTTGGAGGAGGTCAGAAATTCATGTATAATATCGTTCGCCCGGTCAATTTCGGCCAGTATAATTCTGGCATACTCTTCTTTGCCGAGTTGGTGCAGGTGTGGACGGAGCAATTGGATAAAGCCGCGGATTGCGGTCAGAGGATTGCGGATCTCATGGGCGATGGACGCTGACAGCTTGCCCAACATAGCAAGATTGTCATTTTGGTAGGCGGTTTGCTCGATCAGCTTGTAATCGGAGATTTCTTTTACCGTAAATAGATAAGAGCCTTTCAGTTGTTCCCCCGAGGATAGAGTAACTCTCCAATAACGGCCGAATTCATCAATATATTCATAACTTGATTTCCCCTTGTAGACCGTCTCACGGTAAGTACGTAGTATTAGCTTCTTCTTGAAGCGGCTTAGCTGAACATGGGCCAGCAGATGAGACATCGTGCATCCAACCAACGAACTACGCGGCAGGTCCAGCATCCCGTACATTTGCTTGTTCACAAAGCTAAGAACTCCCTCTTCGTCAAAAAGCATGATCCCACTGTCAATGTGCTCCAGAACATCCTCAAAAGTCGTGTCCAACATTCCTGATTGAAACGTTCTTGCCGTTAAATGCAAGCTTTCTTGAAATTGGCTTATCACGATACGAAGTTCCCCCTTCTACTGCAAATGACGAAGCGCTCAACGACATCAAATGACTATGTATTTGAGTATATGACGAAGACGCCAGAACATTCGGTAATCGTTCTTTATTATCCAACCGTTTCAACTATATTCCAATCATATCCAAGTAGAGAAGACAACGCAATCAGAGAAACTGTCGAATAGTAAAAATAATCATAAAATGATACATAAGACATAGTATTTTTCTCAATAAAGTTAAATTTAGTCCCGAAGCAGCATAATGAAAGGGTACACACGTTCCTGATTTTACATTAATAACGACATACAGAGCGATTTTGACATAAAAAAGAACCTCTACAGCAGCAGAGGCTCTTTTTCATGAAATAGCAACTTGTCGTTCTATGCTTTTTGCTGAAGACGGTGACGGCGCTGGCTCATAACTGCCAGTCGCTTCTTCAATTCACGTTCCCATTTGGCATCCTGAATCTGCTTGGCAAAAGCAAGCAGGTCAAGCGCCATGTCAATTTGACTGCGGACAATCGCCAGAGGGTCCTCACTCTCGACATTCACGACATTCTCGAAGACCGCTTCTTCGTCCTCCATGACGTAATCCTGGAAATCCACATCCGTTACACCATCGCCATGCGCATATTCCGCAAGAATTTCATATTCATTCTCAACCTTGTAATGTACCTCAACCCGGTGGCACACCGGGCAAAAAAGCAGGGGAACATTATGGACTTGCGTGCGATAATGTTTTAGGGTTCCCGTTGTTCCTACCATACTCGCTCCACAGCAAAAGCTCATGATTGTTCACCCTCCTTGGATGATCCGATATTTGTGAATTACGTATTATTGTATTGTATTACGCTTCTTTTATAAAAATACAAACGATTTGGAGCAAAAAACCCCCTTGTCGGGAAAAATCCCGCAAGGAGGTCCTTGTCAGCTATCAAAGATCACAATGCTGAATGAACGGATTACAAGTTCTTGTCGCCTGGTTTCCAGTTCATTGCGCACAATCCGCCGGATTGCAGTGCTTGAAGCACACGAAGCGTTTCTTCCACGCTGCGGCCTACATCATTGTGGTTAACAACTTGATATTTCAGTTCGCCTTCAGGATCGATGATGAACAGACCACGCAGAGCGATACCTTCTTCTTCGATCAGGATGCCGTAATCTTTGGCAACCTTCTTCGTAAGGTCAGCTGCAAGCGGGAAGTTCAATTGGCCAAGGCCATTGGAATCCTTAGGTGTGTTGATCCATGCTTTGTGGCTGTGGATCGAGTCAGTGCTGGCACCCAAAATTTCAGTGTCAAGCGCCGCAAATTGAGCTGCAGCATCGCTAAGAGCTGTGATCTCAGTTGGGCATACAAATGTGAAATCTAGTGGATAAAAGAAGAATACAAGCCATTTACCACGATAATCGGACAAGCTAACCTTTCCGAAATCCTTACCATCACCCGATACAGTCTCCAAAGTGAAATCCGGAGCCGGTTTACCTACCAAACGTTCTGCCATTGCTTATTCCTCCCTTGATTATGTAAGAAAAACAACAAGTCTGCATGATTTCCGAAGAAAATCAGGAAGCCGGTGTCTTTCTTGAATTTTGATGGACAGTTACTGTCTTACTGCTACATACCAAATGGTATCATCGCACAAAATCAAAGTCAATATTACATTCATTATTTTTTTATAATAATTATAAATAAGCAACTTTTTGTGACGTTTCAGTACATGCTTCCCGATTCAAAATGAGATCAGCGACGGGTTGTAACGATTCTTTAGGCTTTGCGGATAGCCGCTGCAATCAGGTCGCCCATCTGCGTGGTGCTGATCGCTTGGCTCTTATCTACAGCGATATCGCTTGTACGGTGACCCGCATCCAGCACTTCCGCTACTGCCGCTTCAATCGCATCCGCTGCATCTTCATAACCGAAGGTCAGGCGGAACATCAAGCCCAGAGACAGAATGGTCGCAATTGGATTGGCAAGACCTTGGCCTGCGATATCAGGCGCGGAGCCGTGTACCGGCTCGTAGAGGCCGTAGCTGCCTTCGCCCATGGAAGCGGAAGCCAACATTCCGATTGAACCTGTCAGCATAGCTGCTTCATCACTCAGGATATCTCCGAACATGTTCTCAGTAACGATAACGTCGAAGCTCGACGGACGACGCAGAAGCTGCATCGCGCAGTTATCTACCAGTACATGCTCCAGCTCGATGTCCGGGTATTCAGGAGCCACTCTGTTTACAACCTCACGCCACAGGCGCGAAGTCTCAAGAACGTTGGCTTTATCTACACTGGCCAGCTTCTTGCGGCGTTTGCCGGCAATTTCGAACGCCTGGCGTACGATGCGCTCAACTTCTGTAACATTGTATACGCAGGTATCCACTGCTTCTTCGCCATGCTCACCTTGACGGCGAAGCTTGTCCCCGAAGTAAATGCCGCCTGTCAGCTCGCGCACAACCATGAGGTCTGTGCCTTCCAGCACTTCCGGTTTCAATGTGGACGCATCCTTCAGACAATCAAAAACGTTAGCCGGACGCAAATTGGAGAACAATCCAAGGGCTTTGCGAATACCCAGCAGCCCTGTTTCCGGGCGCAGCTCTTTCGGGTTATTATCCCACTTCGGTCCGCCTACAGCACCGAGCAATACAGCATCTGCACTGCGACAGATTTGCAGTGTATCTTCTGGAAGCGGTGTGCCTCTCTCGTCAATGGCGATGCCGCCGAATAGCGCATGCTCCGTTTCAAACTTGTAGCCGAACACTTCTTCTGTTACCTTCAATACTTTTTCCGCTTCAGCCACAACCTCAGGTCCGATTCCATCCCCTGCGATTACCGCAATCTTCTTAACCTCGCTCATTCCAGTCACTCCTCAAGTGGTCTGCAGTCACACAGACATAGTTCTTCTTTCTATTGTTGTATCATAACGGACAGTAAACAACAAAGATATAAATTCTATTGATCTTATAGGTATATCCTATAGGGTTACTCTTTTCAAATATATAAAGATGAACTTAAGATCCTAACGTAAGACTCGGTCGTCACTACGGTGGAATGTTTGGACTTTCGGCCGCTGTTCTCTCCATACTTCTTTCCATTGTACTTATATAGAAAGATTTACTCCTAGATTTCACTTTACCTGTTGAGCCGTTTCAGCTTCATAGTCCGTCGCCATTCCTTGATCGGTTGTTGCCAATCGTCTTGTCATAAATGTACAGATCAAGTGCTGTTATACCTCTGCGGGCAAGCTTCACAAAGAGTACAAAGGCATACAGACCCATTCCAAGCGTAACCAGCCATAGCAACACACCGAATACACTTAGTCCATTTAATAAAAATAATCCTCCCGATGTACTCGACATTTCAACTCCCCCTTTGAAGTATTAATTTCTATGAATATCATGACTGTACTCGATCTGTAACAATTTGTAAATGAGCTTCATTATTGTTAGTTTCACAGCTCAATGGGTATAACATAGCTCATGTATAAATGTTCCCTCATACATTTGCTCTTGACCCAGAAGTTGGTTACACTTAATAAGTAAAAGAAAAAGCAACCGGTTTCGTCCTATTACAAAATCATTGAGGGAGTGATTACACCGTGCAATACGCTAAACTTGGTAAATCAGGCCTGAAGGTTAGCCGCCTCTGTCTGGGAACAATGAATTTTGGCCCGTCTACCGATGAAAAAGAAGCATTCCGGATCATGGACGCCGCGCTGGATGCAGGAGTCAACTTTTTTGATACCGCTAACATTTATGGATGGGGCGAAAACTCCGGCCTGACAGAGACCATTATCGGCCGCTGGTTCAAGCAAGGTGGGGGACGCCGTGAGAAGGTTGTCCTGGCGACCAAAGCCTATGGCTCCATGAGCGACAAGCTGGACGGTCCTAATGATGAAGCTGGCCTCTCCGCATACAAAATCCGCCGTCATCTGGAAGGCTCCCTGAAGCGTCTTCAGACCGATCACATCGAGCTGTACCAGATGCACCATGTGGATCGCAGCGTGTCCTGGGACGAGCTGTGGGGTGCCTTTGAGCTGGCTGTGAGCCAGGGTAAAATCGATTATGTCGGCTCCAGCAACTTTGCTGGCTGGGACATCGCTGTGGCCCAACAGGAAGCTAAGGCCCGCGGATTCCTGGGGCTTGTCTCCGAGCAGCATAAATACAGCCTTACCTGCCGCCTGCCGGAGCTTGAGGTACTGCCAGCTTCGCAAAGTCTTGGCCTTGGGATCATCCCTTGGAGCCCGCTGGACGGCGGCCTGCTAGGACGCAACGCCCTTAAGAAGATTGAAGGCAGCCGCAGTGGTGGCAATACGGAGCGCGTAGAGCAATACAAGAGCCAGCTTGAGGCATTTGCCGGGCTGAGCCAAGAACTGGGTGAGCCACAAGACAATATTGCCCTGGCTTGGCTACTGGCCAATCCGGCGGTCACCGCACCGATCATTGGACCGCGCACGCTGGAGCAGTTCGAAAGCGCACTGCGCAGCCTGGAAATCGTACTGGACGAGTCTGTACTGAAACGTCTCGACGAAATCTTCCCTGGTCCGGGCGGGGAAGCTCCGAAAGCCTACGCCTGGTAATCCCTAGTAATAACTTATAATACATGGTAAGAGCAGAAAGCTGTACGGTAAGCAATGAATCTGATCGCATTTTAACTCGATATCTGTAAGCAGAACTACTTCACAAAGGGAGCTGTCCCTCCCCGGTCTTGCGCCGGTAGAGACAGCTCCCTTTAACATTGGCTCTACTATTCTGTTGTATCTGCGGTGATACCACCATTGCTTGTAGAGATAGTAACTTTATAAGTACCTTTTCCGACTTTAGCCGTACCGCTGGTATCGCTGCTGCGTTCCCAATTCACATTGCCTTTAAGTGAACTGTTACTGGTGTCCGCGGAGATAGTGGCATCAGTAGCTTCTGGTATTCCCATGACAACGGAGCCATTGCTCGTTGTCAGTCTCCAATCCCCGGTTACCCCGGAGTTTACCGTTATTTTGCCGTTGCTGCTCTTGGCAGTCAGGGCTCCATCCACTTTATCAAGCGTCATCGATCCGTTGGAGCTGGCCAAATCTACTTCGCCCTGAATATTTTTCACCGTAATCGATCCGTTACTGGAATGGGCTGTCAAGCCGCCAGCAATATCATGCAGGTTCATCGCCCCGTTGGAGGTATCCACCGTCAAACCAGACTGAAGTCCGAATGCCTCAATAGAGCCGTCGCTGGTGATCACTTCTACGGACAGATTCTGCGGCACACTCACATTCAGATAGGGGCCTTTGCTATAGAAGCCAAACTGTATATTGGAAAGCCAGTTATTGTTGCCAGCCAGCCTAAGAACCAATGTATCCCCTTGGGTTATGATCTCCCATTTCTTGTCCAGGTTACTCTTCGCTTCACTTTCTGAATCACCGGGAAGCAGCAGGCTTCCCTCATATTGAACCTCGGCCTTCTCTGCTTCTCCCTTTACAGTTACTTTGCCATTCGGCAGCTCAATCCTGACCGCCTTGACCTCAGAGCCCGCCTCTGCCGTTCCGCTCATCGCAACCAACTGATTATTGCCGAACAATCCACCCAGCGAACCTCCAGCATAAAGAGACTGACCTCCGCTTGCAGCAACGAGAAGAATGATTAAAACAATAGCCCACCCGCTTACACGGCTCTTGGCATCTGAGCGGATAAAGAGTCTAAGCAGCATCTCCAGACCGAACAGAATCAGCAAGGCGGGCCATAAAAAGCCCAAGGCAGCGTAGCTCAACATACCATACTGGGCCAACGCAATAATAGCGCCAACCGCGATACAGCCGATCGCTGCGGTGAAACTTCCGATTTTCCATCTACTCATTGACACAACTCCCCGTTTCTTAGGCTCTTGTATTACTCTTGAGCAATTTCAGCCCGTAGCCAATCAGCACCAGCGAGAGTAGAATCGTGCCGAAATTGATCTCTGACAGAATGTCCCAAAGTCCTGGAAACGCTGTAATCATCAGTAGCAGAATGCCGCCAACAACACAGCCAATCCCTACCCAGGCCGGGTTCATATCATCCTGCGGGTATCCCGGCATTGCATGCAGATCCATCGTCCACGGAGCGCCGAAGGCATCCGGCTGGAACATCATTCGTTCATGCTCTGCTGCTGCAATCTTCATCCAAGCGGCTTTTTGCAGCGCATCAAATAACTGATAGAACCATAATGCCGCCAAGGCGAATGGAAAAATCATCGGTTCAGACGGAATGCAGATGATGCAGATGGATGCTCCGATCATAAACTGCAGGCCCTGTTTTTTGAACCCTAGGTAAAGGTGACCGACCCCTGGAACCATCGCCAGAAAAAAGGTAAGCCAGCGTCTCTTTCTAATCATACAATATCCTCCCATAATTTGTAATGTACTAATCTTAGTGATTGCAGATCATTCGTTATTTATTGGCTCTGAACCATGAATTCACCGAGGTTGACACATGCCCGTTGATCTCCGTGATTCCGTAAGCCAAATTCTCAAAGACACCGAGCTGGAGCAGCAGGAACGTCAAGCAGGCCGCAAGACCATAGTGCATCCAAGAAGTTTTGGGCGCGAACCGTCGTCTTGCGAGCGTTCCTGTAATCGTACGCTCTCTTCGCTCGGCTTCTAGCGATTCAATATGAGCCATCACATCTGTTTTCAAATCGGGATACTCCATGGGCTCCTCTGTACCCGGCAGCCAGGCTTCCATATCGGTCCACAAAGCTGACATTTCCCTGGCTTCTTCCAGCCACTGGGCACAATCGGGACAGGACTCGATATGCAACCTGATGCTCAGCTCCATCTCAGGAGACAGCTGACCGTCTATATAATGCGGCATCCATTCTTTAACTGTTGCACAATTCATCGCCATTCCTCCCCTTGTTTGCGCATCATCTGTCTGGCACGATACAGCTGTGATTCCACTGTTTTGACGGAAACACCCCGCTGCTCGGCAATTTCCTGATAGGAGTGTCGCTGAAAATAGTAGAGCTGCACAACCGACCGGTACGGTTCCGCTAGGCTGTTCAAATTCTCATCCAGTTCAGCAGATGCTTCTTTACGAAGCGCTGCGTGCTCTGGTGTCTGCGACGTCACCCAATCATTCTCTGTGTACTCAGCCATACTGCGGTGCCGCCACTCCCTGTCGTTAGCCCGTTTCCAGTCCAGACAGGTTCTGTAAGCAATTCTGTATAGCCAAGTGGAGAAGGAGGATTGTCCCCGAAAGGAGGGGAGCGCTTTGTAGGCTTTGATGAAAACCTCCTGGGCCATATCCTTGGCGGACTCGGCTTCTCCTGTAATCTTAATACATACTCTGTACACCATGCCCTGATAACGTTCCACCAAATGTCCAAACATTTGATGTTCGCCTCTCAGCACAGCGGATATCCACTCCGCCTCTTCCAGTTGTCTCCCCTCCTCCTGCTTCTTTTAGTTAGACGCCCGGCAGCGCGGTTTCCCTGCAATCTTTTCACATTATTTTTTAATTTGGGACCAAACAACTGGCTTCTTCCAATCATCTATAGAACAAGTCATTACCATTATAGAGGGAATGATGCCTTTTTTGTCGAATTAAAGCTTCAGTCTCCTGAATACTGAATTTTTTTTGAGTGGGAACTTGAACTTGTGGTCGCTTATTTGTACATTGAGAAGGAACGATTCTTACTAGCGGATAGGGAAAGTATGGAAATCGCATGTCAGCTTTGCGTTTTTTGTGCAGGTAGCAGACAGAAACTCCATTAACAACGAACTCTTTTATATACGGAAATTGAATCTAATTCAGTAGTACTGTCTTGCAAGATAAAACTAAGTCTGAGTGGTGGGATAGTAATGATCCAGGCAATACTAGTGGACGATGAGCGGCTGGCCTTGATGAAATTGGAGCATATGCTTAAAGAACTAGGAACAGTGAATGTAGTGGCCACATATACGGACCCTGTGGAAGCGGTCAAAGAAGCCGGAAAATGGAATGCGGACGTTATTTTTCTGGATATTGATATGCCGGAGATGAACGGCCTGCAGGCTGCAGAAATCATGCATGAGCATACCCCTGAGGCTGATATCGTATTTGTGACAGCTTACAACAATTATGCCTTGGAAGCGTTTGAAGTCAACGCATTGGACTATGTACTGAAGCCAGTTATCCGTGACCGGCTTTTAAAGACAATAAGTCGTTTGGAGGAACGTACACAACGAGTGACCAAGCAGGTAATTCCCTCGGATACGCTCATGGTCCGCTGCTTTCCTTCTCTGCGTTTTGAACGGGGAGGCGTACCCCTGAACACAATTCGCTGGCGGACCAACAAGGCACAGGAACTGTTCGCTCTTCTGCTCCATAACCGTAACCGTTTTGTTAGTAAAGATACGCTGATAGATATGCTGTGGCCCGACTTTAATCTTAAAAAAGCTTCAACCCATCTCTATACTACAATCTATCAGGTTAGGCAATGCTTGAGGCAGGCCGGTATCGAGCTGCTGATTAACAATGTCAGTGGTGGTGAGGGCTATACCCTGGAGAGCGGTTCGATGCTGATTGATTCCGTCCAGTGGGAAAACGGTATTCTTACGCTTGATCCCATCGACGATAGCAATTTCAATGATCATCAACGGTTGTTCGATCTTTATTCTGGAGATTATTATGGGGACTACGATTATCTCTGGGCGGAAAGCGAACGACAGCGGCTTCGGACTATTTGGTTGCATCATGCCATTGGGACCGCCGATTACTATATTGGCAGTGGGCGAATTCCTGAAGCTGTGACCGTCTACCAACGGATTGTCCAGCTTCAGCCCTATTTTGAACAAGGACATCTGGGGCTGATGAAGGTCTATGACAGTATTGGAGAACGTTTTGCGGTGGAGGAGCAATATAAAGCTCTCAACGAACTGCTAAAGGATGATCTCAGCACCGAAATGCCGTCCAATATTGAACGCTGGTATTCCGACTGGAAGCTACACAACCTGAAACAGTTGTAGAGAAAACGAACTGATGCTGATTCCGGTCCTATACAAAGAAGCGAGCCTATCTCCGTTTCACCTGGAGATGGACTCGCTTTTCCTTTAATCTAGACCTTTTTAATATCTCACGCAGTTCTTATCTCTATTCCTGTTTGCCGCCTCTTCTGAATCTTCTGCTGAGTACATAGCCGAGAAGAATCAGAGATCCACCAACCAGGTAGATCGGAAGCGGGCTGTCTTCGCCAGTCTTCGGCAATACGCTAGGCTTTCCATCTTTGCCTTTACTATTACCATTACCATCTGGCTCTCCTGTTACCGTACCCTTTGGTACTTCTTCAACATCAATTTCGATAACGATCTCTTCTTCATTTCCGTCTTTATCGGTCACGATGATCGTGAATTTGTCTTTTCCGATAAAGCCTGGATCCGGTGTATAAACCCACTTGCCGTTTGGCTTCAGGGTAACCTTACCATGTGCCGGTTTATCACCTACACTTGGCACACCTCCAAGCGGAATTTCGCCTTCAATCGGCACTTCTTCAGTCGTTGTCTCTTGCTTCACAGGCGGTGTTACCTGCGGGACTGGTGTTGCCGGAGTTGTCGGTTGAGCAGGTGTTGTTGTTGGTCCTGCACTTGGTACAACTGTCGGCGTTGCCGATGGTGTCGCCGATGGTGTTACTGAAGCACCCGGTGACGGCGATGGCGTTGGTGTAACAATGACTCCTGGTACAGGAGTAGGCGTTGCTACCGGCTCAAATGTCGATGTCGGCGGCGAGGTCGGTACTGGTGTTGCTGTCGGCGCGGCCGAAGGTGTAGCCGTTGGTTCTTCAGTCGGCGGCGCTACCGTTGGCGACGCGCTAGTCTCAGGCGTAGCCGAAGCTGTTGGCGTCGGTGTTGCTACCGGCGTTGGTGTTGGTGTCGGTGTTGCTACCGGTGTTGGCGTCGGTGTTGGTGTTGCTACCGGCGTTGGCGTCGGTGTTGGTGTTGCTACCGGCGTTGGCGTCGGTGTTGGTGTTGCTACCGGCGTTGGTGTTGGTGTTGCTACCGGTGTTGGCGTTGGTGTTGGTGTTGCTACCGGTGTTGGCGTCGGTGTCGGTGTTGCTACCGGCGTTGGCGTCGGTGTTGGTGTTGCTACCGGCGTTGGCGTCGGTGTCGGTGTTGCTACCGGTGTTGGCGTCGGTGTCGGTGTTGCTACCGGCGTTGGCGTCGGTGTTGGTGCTACCGTCGGCGTTGGTGTTGGTGTTGGTGCTACCGTCGGCGTTGGTGTTGGTGCTACCGTTGGCGTCGGTGTTGGTGCTACCGTCGGCGTCGGTGTTGGTGCTACCGTCGGTGTCGGTGTTGGTGCTACCGTCGGTGTCGGTGTTGGTGCTACCGTCGGTGTCGGTGTTGGTGCTACCGTCGGCGTCGGTGTTGGTGCTACCGTCGGCGTCGGTGTTGGTGCTACCGTCGGTGTCGATGTTGGGGCTACCGTCGGCGTCGGTGTTGGTGCTACCGTCGGCGTCGGTGTTGGTTCCACCGTCGGTGTCGGTGTTGGTGCTACCGTCGGCGTCGGTGTTGGTTCCACCGTTGGCGTCGGTGTTGGTTCCACTGTCGGTGTCGGTGTTACTACCGGCGTTGGTGACGGTGTTGCTGTTGCTGTAGGCGTTGGTGTCGCCGTCGGTATCAGCTTATTAGATACCTGTTTCTTTAATTCTTGTGATGGATCAATGGTTACATTGATGCGAGAAGTATCAAGCACGTAACCTGTAGGCGCCTTTATTTCTTTAAGCGTGTACTCTCCGCCCTTTAATTTAGTGAAAACAATCTCACCATCACTATTGGTAGTATCTCTACCAACTAATTGATCATTTGAATCGTACAACTCAAATTCCGCGCCTTCCAGTTTTATAGACGTGTCTTCGTCTGCTACTTTTATAATTCTTAATGACCCATTGAAATCATTTTTAAGAGTTAATGCAATAGCAGTTGAAGAGTTGATCGTCACTGGATGCTCTGTTGGATCCAAGGCGTATCCCGCTGGGGCTTTTGTTTCTTTTAACACATATTTCCCTGCTCTGAGATCCTTGAATTCCAGGATACCATTTGAATCCGTCTTTCCTTCTTTCTTCTCTGTCTGCTGAGTACCAGCCAGACGGAACAGCGCAAATTCCGCATCCTTCAGCTTCTCAGTATCGTCAGCATTGGTTTTTGTAACTACGAGAGAGCCCCTAACCCCGCTTCCCGATCCGGAAGTATCGATAATACGAATATCATTTTTGCTCGTAAACGGTTTTTTAATTTCATTTTTTCCTTCAGCACTGAAATCTACTTGATTGTTAACTATGACGTTATTTCCGACTGCTGTTACGATAGAATTATACTCCAGGATATAGGCCTCTTTGATCGGGTTCTTTAACTCGAGCGTAAAAGTCTCTCCAGTTTGATCTGAACTGATTTCCAACGTATAGTCCACATCGCGAGTTAATTTATCATTAGTCTTTGTTACAGTACCGTTCTTAGATACTGTAGTCTTAAAGAGCTTGAAGCTATCCGGGAGCAGAATCTGATTCGGAGTAGGGGTATCAACGATTTTAACCTTATTGATATCGGACTGGTTAGCATTAATCGTAATACTCCAGTTCATTTGGGTCTGGTCATTTTTATCCTGAGTACCAGTTTTGCTGATATATTCGCCGCCCTTGGGAACATTAAGTGTTCTCTCTAGTGGCTTAGATACCGCCTTATCATCCTTGTCTTTAAGAACTGCAGTGTTCGTTACGGAAGGTTGATTGATATCCTCATTCACAAATTCCGTATCAAAGACAACGTAAAATGCGTAGTCAACTGCATTGTTGAATTTTACTCTTATTATTTCAGGATCGCCTGATACAACCGGCTGGGCATATTCACTGGCATTAATTAGATCCTCATTTTTCGGATTGCTTGGATTCCCATTAGCACCATAGCTCAACTTGTATACTTTTAAGCTATTGTCAACATACTTCTGACCGTTAGGAATGGGGTCTTCAAGTACTGCACCAGCGGCAAGATTTCTCTTGTTATAATTCGCACCGACGGTCCAGGTAATCTTCTTGGTGGTCGCGTCATAATCTCCGTTTTTAAAACCATTGTTCTTCACTTCATTACGCGGAGAAAATTTATCCCATACATCCCCCTTTTTTTGCTCTTTTCCATCTGTATCTTTCCACACAAGATTAGCTACATTGTAAAATTCAGTTTCTCCGGCTCTCAGCTTGTAATAATCAAAAGAAGTAGTGTAAGTAATTGTGATCGGCTCAGTGATCGGATTATTAAATTTTACTATAAATCCATCTTTCTCCTTATAATCCGAGTTTCCAACAGGAGTAACAATGTAATCCGTACCTTCTACTCCTTGACTTGGTGAAATTTGCAGATCTCCAAGGTATTTCAGGCCCCCGCGATCAAAAACATCGGTCAGAACCACTTCTTTCATATTTCTTTTGTCTTCATTGATTTTGATCGTCCATTTTACAGTCTTGGCATCATAGTCTACTGCTCCAACTTTCTTGGAGAGAACGCGCTGGCCAATGCCTTTTTGGTCGCCTGCAGAATTATTATCACCAAAGGTAACATCGTTACGAACGGTTTCATCATTAATTACCCGATCCGCTACTTTGGTTTTGTACACAATACGATAAGCTGAGTTGATGTCATTACTGAATTCAAGTTTGAACCCGTTCTTATTGGCTTTGTCTTTCAGGTCAGATAATGTGTAGTCCGTATCCAAGATCAGTTCACCATCATCGGTGCCTTTTCCATTCTGATCCAGCTTTACTTTATAGACATGGAAAGAATCTTTATCAAGCACCTGTGACTTGTTGAAATAGTCATTCAATACAGCATCATCTTTTAGAATCGTTTTTTCATTGTAATTAAAACGAATTTCCCATGGGATGGTTTCTGTAACAGGATCATAGTTGCCAGTAGCACTCTTCTCCAATGTTTTCCCACGTTCTACTGGAACTACGGCAGTGGGAGAATCTTTAGATACTCCATCGCCTGTCAATTTAGCTGTATTACTGTAAGATAATCCTGCTGAATCCGTAATTTTGGTAGAAAACTTAATGCGGTAAGCTTCTTTGATCGGATCAGATGCAAATTTCAGGTTCAATTTCGATGCATCACTGCCGGTCGTATCAAATTCTCCTGCATTAAGGGCTCCATTTTCAGTTGCTTCCCCTTTGACATTAACATCCAACTTATAAACAGAAATGGAGTTAAGATCAAGCTCCAGCCCCTGCTCCAGAATATCCGTTACAATTGCATTATGAATTTCATCTAGTGACGTATTGACGTCAACCGACCACTCAATGCGTTCCGCATTATACTTTTGCGGTTTGGGCGTTCCTTCCTTCTTAATACTAGTGCCGCCCTTTGGCTTAAAGTGAATGACAAATGAGTTTTCAGAATCCCCAGCAATCGGGAAAGGAATCACCTGCTGCGTAGATCCGCTAATTCGGGTAGAACTCAGTATTGATTCAATGTTAAATGTTCCTTTAACATCAAAGAGACCTTCAATATTTTTATTAAAGGTAAGAACTACTTTATTATCAGGGCCTACATTATAGGTCCCGATGCCATCTGGAAACTCATCGTACACTAAGGTCCCACTATAGCCCCGATCGATTAGAAATACATTTGGGAGTGTAAATGTATAAGTCGATCCTTCACCATACTTGCTTGCCCCATCCGGTCCAGCCGGTAATTCGTAAGTCAAGTTCAACTTCGTTGTTGAGTCCAGCTTATACACATTATCTGTCACAACCTGGCCATTTTCATAGACTGCCAAAGTCACACTGGTGATAATGTTTTCGCTGATTTCATTGGACGGGTCTGCACTCGCACGTGCGCTAAATCCAAAAGAATTAAAAAACTGTGTAAAAAGAAGAAGAAGTGTCAACCAAATTCCTGCATTCTTTCTTTTCATGAACTAGATAGCCTCCCTTTCTCGTAGTGTCATCTCCCAAATACGATCTGCACCTTCTTAACGCTGCTCCTATCCAACTCGCTGATTCCATCTCCCCCCAAACAAATTTGAATTATTGTAGGTTTTTAAGCTTTTGACAGTCTACATTTCACTTTAATTCAGCCAGCTAAACATTTTCTGAACAAAACGTCCCAAGCCCAAAGCCTCATGTTATGCAACAAAAAAAGCCGTCCTGACCATAGACAAATGTCTACAGCCAAAACGGCTTTCAGCAAGCAATCCAATGCATGCACATTGTATTCAATTTACAAAGTAGCGCGATCACGCAACGTATAGGTTTTACGCTTCTCGATCAGCTTGTTAAGCGCATCCAGATAAGCTCGGGCGCTGGCTTCCAGAATATCGGTGCTGAGACCTCTACCCTGTGCTGCAACTATGCCCTGTGTCAATACCACATGAACCTCACCCTGCGCATCTTTACCCCGGCTGACGGATTTAATGGAATAATCACTCAAGGTGACTTCCTCGCCTGTAGCCGAATCAATGGCATTGTAGATGGCATCTACCGAACCGTTTCCTTCAGCAGAAGCAGTAATCGGCTGCTCCTCAGGACCGTTGATAACGACCTTGGCTGTTGGTGTGGCTTCATTACCATAAGTGACATAAATCGTCTGCAGACGGAACACTTCAGGAGTCTTGACAAGCTTCTCTTCAATCAGTGCCAAAATGTCCTCGTCGGACACTTCCTTCTTCTTATCCGCCAGATCCTTGAACTTAGCAAATGCAGTGTTCAAATCTTCATCCGGCAGATCATAGCCAAGATCACTCAGCTTATCACGGAAGGCATGACGGCCGGAGTGCTTGCCGAGCACAAGCTTGCTTTCCTTCAAACCGATGGTCTCCGGAGTCATGATCTCGTAAGTCGTCTTCTCCTTCAGCATACCATCCTGATGAATGCCCGATTCATGGGCGAATGCATTCGCACCTACAATCGCTTTGTTCCCTGGAACGACCATACCGGTCAATTTGCTAACCAAACGACTGGTACGGGATATCTCCGATAGTACAAGGGAAGTCTTCGCTCCGAAGAATTCGCTCCGCGTCTCCAGAGCAAGCGCCACCTCTTCGATAGCAGTATTCCCGGCGCGTTCGCCGATACCGTTGATCGTACCCTCAATCTGGTCTGCACCATTCTGGATCGCCGCAAGGGTATTCGCCGTAGCCATGCCAAGGTCGTTATGGCAATGCGCGCTGAGCTGCACCCGCTCGATGTCAGGCACATTTTCTTTCAGATACTTGAAGATCGCTCCGTATTCCGAAGGGTTCAAATAACCCACCGTATCCGGGATGTTGACCACATTCGCTCCTTCACGGACGGCCATGCCAACCACTTCTGCCAGAAAATCATATTCAGTACGGCCAGCATCCTCAAGAGAGAACTCCAGCTTGGAAAAATGTTTCTTAGCATAACGGATCGCTGACTGGGCTGTTTCCAGCACCTGAGCCTTATCCATCCGCAGCTTATGCTTCCGGTGAATGGGCGAAGTTGCGAGGAAAATGTGAATGCAAGGATCTTGTGCGCCTTGCAAAGCCTCTTTAACTGCGTCAATATCCGCTTCTCTTGAACGGGACAACCCGATTACCGTCGCATTCTTGACGGCTCTGGCTACCGCGTTGACTGCCGCCAGATCACCCGGCGAGGCAGCTGGAAAGCCCGCTTCCATGCGGTCAATCCCAAGCTTTTCAAGCTGATGGGCGATTTCCACTTTTTCAAGCGTGTTCAGGTTCACACCCGGCGACTGCTCTCCATCGCGCAGTGTCGTATCGAACACATAAATTTTCCGCATGCGGAGCACCTCCTGAAAATTGGGCTAAAACCCTCAAATGCGGCTCGTTGGTGAACGGCCGCATCTGGGGATTACCATATAGATTTCAATGTTACCTTATTTATATGTGCTTATTTCTTGATCCAGTGCATCATTTCACGCAATTGACCGCCAACTACTTCTACCGGGTGAGCAGCTTCGTTGCGGCGAGTTGCTGTCAAGAAAGCATTACCGGATTGGTTCTCCAAGATAAAGTCGCGAGCAAATTTACCTTGTTGGATATCGGTAAGTACAGCCTTCATTGCTTTCTTAGTGTCTTCAGTAACAATACGAGGACCAGTTACATAGTCACCGTATTCAGCTGTGTTACTGATGGAATCGCGCATGCTAGCCAATCCGCCTTCATATACAAGGTCAACGATCAGCTTCAACTCGTGCAAGCACTCGAAGTAAGCCATCTCAGGAGCATAACCTGCTTCAGTCAATGTTTCGAAACCTGCTTTGATCAGTGCGGATACACCACCGCAAAGGACAGCTTGCTCACCGAACAAGTCAGTTTCGGTTTCTTCACGGAAGGAAGTTTGGATTACTCCAGCACGAGTACAACCGATACCTTTCGCATAAGCCAGACCGATTTCTTTTGCTTGTCCAGTTGCATCTTGCTCAATTGCGATCAGTCCAGGAACTCCGAAGCCTTCTACATATGTGCGGCGAACCATGTGTCCAGGGGATTTCGGTGCCACGAGCAGCACGTCAGCATCCTTAGGTGCTACGATTTGGCCAAAGTGTACGTTAAAGCCGTGGGAGAACATCAGCGCTGCGCCTTTTTTTAGGTTAGGCTCGATGTCATTCTTATATACGGACGCCTGTGTTTCATCCGGCATCAGAATTTGCACTACATCAGCACGGGATACTGCTTCTGCTACGGACAATACTTCAAAGCCGTCATTTTTAGCTGTGTTGAAGGATTTGCCTTCACGCAGGCCGATGACAACCTGAAGACCACTATCACGAAGGTTTTGTGCTTGGGCATGCCCTTGGCTACCATAACCGATTACCGCAATTGTCTTCCCTTTTAATACGCTAAGTTCTGCATCCTGTTCATAGTACGTTGTCACTGCCATTGTCAATATCCTCCTTTAAATTGGACCCATCGTAAAGAGCGGGTGCTTCAAGAGCATCTGGCTGAAGGAATCCTTAAGCTGCTCCTCAAGCCCCCGCTCTTTAGCGGGCATATCATTTTTTCATAATCTCGTTATACCGTTATATCACATCTCGTTAAAGCAACCAAGCAGTAATTCGCTAAAGCCGTAAAATACAACCTTTAGGCGTTGCCGCGAACCATGGCTGTAACCCCTGTACGCGACAGTTCTTTAATGCCGTAAGGCTTGAGCAGCTCAATCATGGCATCGATTTTATCGGTGTCTCCAACGACCTGTACAAGTAGACTAGTGCTACCGATATCAATAACAGCAGCCCGGAAAGTCTCCACCACGCCCATGATTTCCGGACGCTCCGACGGCTCTGCCTTCACCTTGATCAAGGCAAGCTCTCTCGCCACCATTGGTTTGGAGCTGAGGTCCACAACCTTGATGACATCGATCAGCTTGTAAAGCTGCTTCTCGATCTGTTCCAGGGTGCTGGCGTCACCCCAGGTAACGATAACCATCCGGGAAAGTCCTTCTTCTTCAGACTGCCCCACAGTAATACTCTCAATATTATAGCCCCGGCGTCCGAACAAACCGGATACCCGCTGCAGCACACCTGGCTGGTCATTCACAAGCACAGCAATCGTATGTTTCATCACAGTTATTCATCCCCCATCAGCATTTGATCGATGGTTGAGCCTTGGGTAACCATTGGATAGACATTCTCGTCCTTAGGAACAACGAATTCTACCAATACTGGACCCGGTGTTTCCATCGCTTCCTGCCATGCCGCTCTTGCTTCTTCTTTGTTGGTGGCTCTAAGACCTTTTACACCATACGCTTCAGCCAGCTTGACGAAGTTCGGGCTGCCTGCCAGATCTGTATAGCTGTAACGCTTCTCATAGATGAGGTTCTGCCATTGACGAACCATGCCGAGCACTTCATTATTGATTACTACAATTTTGACCGGTATATTGTGAATGGCGCAAATCGCAAGTTCCTGAGAACACATTTGCATGCCGCCGTCTCCGTTAATGGATACTACTAACCGTTCCGGGTGCGCCATTTGCGCGCCGATTGCGGATGGGAATCCAAAGCCCATCGTTCCAAGACCGCCAGAGGTGATCCATGAACGTGGATGATTGAACTTGTAGTACTGTGCCGCCCACATTTGGTGTTGACCAACGTCTGTCGTTACAATCGCTTCACCTTTAGTGGTGTCATTGATCATCTCGATAACCCATTGCGGCTTCAATTCTGTCTCAGAATCGTTGTAGCGGAGCGGCTTATCCTGCTTCCACTGCGCGATCTGTGTTCTCCAGGCGTCCGCGTTAGCTGCGCGTCCTACTTCTGGATTCAGCATTTCCAGAACAGTCTTCACATCCCCTACAATCGGAATGTCAGGCGTTACGTTCTTGCCGATCTCAGCCGGGTCAATGTCAATGTGTACAATTTTAGCTTTTGGCGCAAAACCGTCCAGCTTCCCTGTTACACGGTCGTCGAACCGGGCACCGATATTAATGAGCAGATCACATTGCTGAATGGCGTTGTTGGCAGTATAGGTGCCGTGCATTCCCGGCATTCCCATCCACAGGTCTTCGCCGCTTGGGAAACAGCCCAGGCCTAGCAATGTCGTCGTGATTGGAATTTCAGTACGTTTGACAAATTCCAGCATCTCTTCATGTGCTCCGGAGTAGATAACTCCGCCGCCTGCAATGATAATCGGGCGCTCAGCTTCCGAGATAGCTTTCACGAGCTTGTCAAGCTGCAGCTTGTTGGGTACAGTTCGCGGGTTGTATCCACGAAGGTTAACACCTTGCACCGGAGTGAACAGCGTTTTCGCTGCCGATACATCCTTCGGAATGTCGATAAGGACAGGACCTTTGCGACCTGTATTTGCAACATGGAACGCTTCGTGAATCACACGTGGCAGATCCTCAACATCGCGTACCAGATAGCTGTGCTTCGTAATTGGCATCGTAATACCGGTAATGTCTGCCTCCTGGAACGCATCTGTACCAATTAGGCTAGAGAATACGTTACCCGTAATAACAACCAATGGTACAGAATCCATGAACGCGGTCGCGATACCTGTTACCAGGTTAGTTGCCCCTGGTCCCGAGGTCGCGATACAGACGCCGGGCTTGCCGCTTGCTCTAGCGTAGCCGTCTGCTGCGTGGATGGCACCTTGCTCATGACGAGTAAGAATATGATTGAAATCTTTAAAGCCGTGCAGTGCGTCGTAGATGTACAGTACTGCACCACCCGGATATCCAAATACGGTATCTACGCCCTCGAGTACAAGACTGCGGAGTAGAATCTCCGATCCGGTAATGACCTCCGGCTGTTTCCATTTCTCACGTAACTCATCTGTCGATCGCAGTTTCGGTATTTGCGCGCTCATCAGTCTTCCTCCTTCGATGTTTAACGTTCAGTATTCAAAATGACGGACCGTCAATTTAACAACAACTTTAGTTAGGGGCGGCTTTCCTTAACAACAAAAAAACCTTTCGCCTCCCACACGCAAATTAAGCGTGTGAGGGACGAAAGGTTGATCTTCCGTGGTACCACCCATGTTTGCATTCATCTCGCGATGAAATGCCTTATCAGGTATACAAAAATCCATCGATGTAGGCAGGGCCCAATCTTTGTAACCTGAAGTCCCTAACGCGGACTAAACGATTCCCCCTAATAATTCCACCGCTCTTACTGATGGACCTTTCAGGAAAACAGCTCCGAGGTGAGCTCGTATATAAGGGATTTCGGTGGAGGTTGCAGCAAATCCTCACACTCTCTGAGCAAAAGAGCCCTTAAAACTTCGTCCTCATCATTGCCGATACATGTATGCTCGTTAAAATGTTTAGACACATTATATGATTCCTCACACGGATTAGTCAATACCCATATTTTTAAAAAAGTTTTTCCTCCTCTGCGCCCTTACGGAACGCTTCCCCCTCCTGCTGTCATATGATGTACGACAATGCGTGGAAAGGGGGCGCCATATGATCCGTTACCGCAGACCGAAACAGGACGATGCCGTCATCCTCGATCTGATCGAGAAACAGCTCGTCCCATTATCCCATCTGCCGAAAAAAGTGATTTCCCAGGTACGAAAAGATTTGCCCCGCCGGATGGGGCACGGTGTGACGCTTGTTGCCTGTACCGATTACGAAAGTGATCCGCTGGGATTTGTCCACTTTATGCTGCACGGGGATCTGCTATATATCGACATGCTGGCCATCACACCCGCCGCTCGGCGCAAACGCTGGGGGAATCTGCTCATGGATCGGGCAGAGCGATTTGCACTATCACGCGGGTGCCAGCGGGCCAAGTTATCGGTCGATTCCGGGAATACAGCTGGCCTTACCTTTTATCGTAAACTAGGCTACACGACGACCCGTTATCATAGACAGAGCTGCATCTACGAGATGGAAAAACAATTACTCTGAGACCCATGAGGCTATAAGACCTTAGTAAAATCCATAAGGATAAGGGGATCCACCATACCCATATCCAGGGCCATAACCGCCATAGCCGTATCCGCCTCCATAAGGCGCACCACCGTATCCTCCATAGGCGTATGGAGCCGTCCCTACAGCCAGCAAATCAAACAGTACCAGTGGAATCAGTGCCTTTGTTTGTACTTTTTTGCCACTGGAACGCTGCAAGATCAAACGATTTCCAGAAATGCGGACCAATTTGCCCGATACCTTCGTTCCATCTTTTTTCACTGCTACGATATGTTTACCAACCAGCTTCATGACTTGCTTTTTGGTAACCGCCTGTGCCATAATACCCCTCCTCAAAAGTTGTACGAAGTCTATCCGTGCATCGAATGGTCTTCGCAATCATATTGACTCTGCTCTCAGCCTTTTACTTGCATCTTCAAAACAATGTATTCACTGGATAAGATGCCTGCCTGTTCATCCGCCTGTTCTGCTGAGTTTACTTTGGATGAAAGTCTAAAATGGGAATAAAAAAAGCCGCATCCCCGGCAATACCGGAAATGCGGCTTGAACTGTATTACTCTAACACTGCTGCTCTAACCTAACGTTTACTTGGATCGTACGCTTGTCCCAGCGCTTTAGGAGCAGACGAACGTCCTACAGTACTTACAAGCACGATAATTGTCAGCACATAAGGAATCATATAGATAAATTCCTGAGGAATGTTCTTGGACCATTCGAACAATTGTACGTAGTTGCGGATCGCTTGGGAGAAGCCGAAGAATACGGCCGCACCAAAGGCACCCAGCGGGTTCCACTTTCCAAAGATCATCGCTGCAATAGCGATGAAGCCTTGACCTGAAATCGTATTATGGGCAAAGGTTCCCGTTGTAGTCAATGTAATTGTTGCACCGCCAATACCAGCGAGCATACCACTCATCATTACGCCAATATACCGCATTCTGTTTACATTGACACCCAGCGTGTCCGCAGCACTCGGATGCTCACCCACAGCTCGCAAACGAAGACCAAACGGCGTCTTGAAGAGCACCAGATATACAATGATCACCAGGACAATGGCTAGATAAGTCGTCGGATAGGAATTGAAGATCCCTTCTCCGATAATTGGAATTTTGGACAGACCTGGAATAGCAAACTTGCTGAAGCCATCCAGCAATGGAGTCTCTCCTGAGCCTTCAAACAACAGCTTTACCATGTAAAGCGTACTGCCTGCTGCCAAGAAGTTGATCACCGTACCACTGATAGTCTGATCTGCTTTGAACGTAATGGAGGCAACAGCATGAATTAAGGAGCCGATAATCCCCACTGCCATTGCAGACAGCACCCCTACCCAAGGTGCTAATTCACCCATGCCAGCTTCTTGGGCATAATATCCCCCTACAGCAGCGGCAAACGCACCAAACATCATCAAACCTTCAAGCCCAATGTTAACTACACCGGAGCGTTCCGAGAAGATGCCGCCGAGGGAGGCGAAAATGAGCGCTGTGGAAAATACAAGCGTCGTATTGAGCAATTGGCCTAATAGCGTCAGCACATCCATCTATAACACCTTCTCTTTCTTGCGCTTGAAGTAAAATGGTTTGAGTACCCAGCGCACAATACCTTGTGCAGCAATGAAGAAAATAATCGAACCGATAACGATACGGATCAGCTCAGGCGGCACGTCCGCACCAAAACTCATACCCGCAGCACCGTAGGTTAGCGTACCATATAATATTGCTGCCAAAATGACACCAAACGGATGGGTCAAACCAAGCAGTGCTACCGCGATACCATCGAAGCCATAGCCCGGCGAACCTGCAAAGACGGATTGATAATGGAATACACCAAGGACTTCACCTGCTCCGGCTAAACCCGCGAATACCCCACTAATAAACATCGCTTTAATGACATTCCGGCCGACATTCATCCCGGCATACTCTGCAGCATTTGGATTGAGACCCACCGCACGCATTTCGTATCCTTGTTTTGTTTTCCACAGATAAACATAGAAGAAGACGGCCGCTGCTAACGCAATGGCTGTTCCCCAGTGGAGACGGGCATTGTCGAAGAAAGAATTAAGGAAGGTCATAGAGAGCGAAGCGGGAATATCTTCCGAACGGTTCTGACCCGGAATTAGCAAGAAGGTTCTAACAATATAATTCGCAAAGAACAATGCGATCCAGTTCAACATAATGGTGGTAATAACTTCGTTAATCCCACGCTTGGCCTTAAGGTAACCGGCAATCCCGGCCCATATACCGCCGCAAAGTCCGGCAGCAATCACCGCCAGTGGAACAAGCAGGAAGGATGGCAGAGCAGCCAGCTTAATGCCGACTACCGATGCAGCTGTCATCCCAATCAGAACTTGTCCATCCGCACCAATATTGAACATCCCTGAACGGAATGCAAAGGCTACTGCAAGTCCGGTCAGCATAAGCGGCGTCATCTCACGGATGGCTTCCCCGATGTCATATGTGCTGCCGAATACGCGTTTAAACAGCGCAGAGTATGCTGCAATCGGATCATATCCGCCAGCTAGCATGACAATAGCGCCAACTAGAAATCCAAGAACAATCGCGACAAGAGGAATAATGTAGCTGTCTGTCGCAAAGATTTTTCTAAGCTTATTCAACCGTCTTCCCTCCCCGCTTCAAGCTGCCCGCCATCATCAGACCCAGTTCCTGGTCGTTTGTATCCTGCGGGTACACTTCGCCGACAATCTGTCCTTCATAAATAACGGCGATTCTGTCGGAAACGTTCATAATTTCGTCCAGCTCAAAGGAAATGAGTAGAACGGCTTTGCCTTGATCACGCTGAGCAATAAGCTGCTTTTGCACAAATTCAATCGCACCCACATCAAGACCACGGGTTGGCTGAGCCGCGATGAGTAATGTCGGATTTTTATCTATTTCCCGCGCAATAATCGCTTTTTGCTGATTACCCCCGGACAAAGAACGAGCCTTAGTCTCCAAAGACGGCGTCCGCACGTCGAATTGCTGGATAAGCTCTCCTGCATGCTTGTTAATAATGTCATAATTCAAAAATCCATTTTGGTTATATGGCTTCTGATAGTAGGTCTCCAGCACCATATTCTCACTCATTGAGAAATCAAGGACAAGGCCGTGTTTATGGCGGTCTTCTGGTATGTGGGAGATATTCTTCTCGGTTACTTTACGCGGGGAGAGGTTCGCGATCTCCTGGCCTTCCATAGTAATGGAACCGGAATCAATCTTTCGCAGACCGGTAATCGCCTGAATCAACTCACTCTGTCCATTGCCATCGACACCGGCAATCCCCAGAATCTCCCCTGCTTTAACTTCAAAGGTAAGTCCATTCAATACAGGCACGCCATCTTTATTCTTGCTGTTGACATCATTCAGCTTCAGCACGGCTGTACCAATTTCCGGAGGCTTCTTGTCCACTTTAAAGGTTACCCCGCGTCCGACCATTTTCTCGGCCAGTTCATTGGGATTAGTCTCAGAAGTCTTGACGGTATCAATAACTTTTCCGCGACGAATGATGGTAACCCGATCGGAGATCTGCATGATTTCCTTCAGCTTGTGAGTAATCAGAATAATGGATTTACCCTCAGCAACGAGTCGTTTCATGATAGCCATTAATTCTGTAATCTCCTGCGGCGTAAGCACAGCAGTTGGCTCGTCAAATATGAGAATATCCGCTCCACGGTACAGGGTCTTCATGATTTCAACCCGTTGCTGCATGCCTACAGAAATATCATGGATTTTGGCATTTGGATTGACTTGAAGTCCATACTGCTCAGACAGTTTCCGAACCTGCTCCGCAGCGGATTTATAGTCGATTTTAAGACCTTTTTTCGGTTCCATGCCAAGAACAATGTTCTCGGTAACCGTAAAAGGATCTACTAGCTTGAAATGCTGGTGAACCATACCGATACCGAGCTCAATGGCTTTATTCGGACTATCGATCATCACCGGTTTCCCGTCAATCTCAATACTGCCTTCATCTGGTTGATACAGCCCAAATACGATGTTCATCAAAGTGGACTTTCCTGCCCCGTTCTCACCGAGCAATGCGTGGATCTCCCCTTTTTCAAGCGTCAGGCTGATGGAATCGTTGGCGACAATACCAGGAAAACGTTTTGTGATTTGCTTCAACTCTACGACTGGAGCCGCAGCACTCATGGAATCACCCTCATCACAGAATATAATACAGCGGAGTAAGAAACTCTCTTAGAAATCGTTTTACCGCCCTATCGAGGACGGCATCACTGGTTACCTATTTACAAATTAGCGCTTTAACCAAAGAACAAGGCCAGCTGTATAACCGGCCTTGCTCCCTTGTACTATTGTGTAATACACGAAAAAGTGAGGCAATATTACTCGGCAGGAACTGTGATCTTGCCGTCGATGATTTGTTGCTTGTACTCATCTACTTTAGCCAGAATTTCCGGAGTTACGTTAGCCTTCGAAGTTTCAGGAAGACCTACGCCATTGTCTTTCAAACCAAGAACAGTATGTGTGCCGCCTTTAAAGGTACCGTCAACAACTTGTAGGGACACTTTCTTAACAGCTTCGTCTACGCGTTTGATCATAGAAGTCAGGGTTACATCATCGCCAAATTCCAGAGATTGGTCTTTGTCTACACCGATAACCCATACTTTGGAACCGCCTGATTTGTTACGGGATTTAGCTTCGTTGAACACACCAGTTCCTGTTGCGCCTGCAGCAGGGAAGATAATGTCCGCGCCGGAATCATACAAAGTAGCTGCCAGGGACTTACCAGTATCAGGCTTGTCAAAAGCACCTGCATATGTGATTTTCACATCAGCGCTAGGATTTACTTCAAGAACGCCAGCTTTGAAACCAGCTGCAAAACGTTTGATAACCGGGCTTTCCATACCGCCAACAAAAGCTACTTTGTTAGATTTAGTTGTCAGACCTGCAACAACACCCACCAAGAAAGAACCTTCGTTCTCAGCAAAAGTAACGGATTCAACGTTAGGAGCATCTACAACGCTGTCGATGATTGCCAGGTTTGCGTTAGGGTTTTCATCAGCTACTACTTTAATAGCATCGCCAAGGTCAAAACCGATACCCCATGTCAGGTTGTATCCACCCTTAACGAATTGATTCAGGTTTGGCTGGTAGTCTGCATTGGATTTACTTTGAAGGTATTTAACTTCTACACCTTGTTCCTTCTGAAGGGCTTGCAGCGATTCCCATGCGGATTGGTTAAAGGATTTGTCGTTAACTCCACCTACGTCAGTAACCATACCGACTTTAACATCGGATTTAGGAGCGGCTTCTCCACCGTTTGCACCTGTGTTAGTGTTGGTGTTTTTGTCTTTACCACAGCCTGCCAAGACTACTGTGAACGCAAGCAGCATAACGAGAGACAGCTTGAAAACCTTTTTCATTGATAGTGATCCCCCTTAGAAAATTGGTCGTCCTCTGTGTTTCTGGTTGGACATCCATTAGCTCAAATTATACCTGCAAAAAATGCTAAAATCCAGTCTATTAATGACCGAAGGTCAATAATAATTTGTCTTTTCGACTCAAGAAAGCGCTATCCTTGTCATATTATGTAACAAAAGCATACAAAACACGTTAGATAGGTCGAAAACTCTGCAGCAGCTTTCGCTTTCTTCGTTTTAATATTATTGCACAGAATCGCAATTTCTATTATCATGAGTGCTTACAAAGCCGGAAAGGAAGTTTCAGAAAATGAATGAAAACAAAGAAACCCCAGCGGCGGCTCCCGCCTTTAAATACTGCCGGGAATCCCGTGTATTCAAAACCGGACGAGTCTTCCCAAATGATGTAAATAATCACAAAACATTATTCGGCGGCAAGCTCATGAGCGGCATAGATGAAGTTGCTTCTATTTCAGCTATGCGGCATTGCCGGATCAACGTCGTCACTGCTTCCACCGATTCCGTGGATTTCCTGCGCCCGATCGAACCGAGCGATTCCGTATGCTTCGAATCCTTCGTCTCCTGGACCGGACGTACCAGTATCGAAGTATTCGTTAAAATTATCGCCGAGAACCTCTACACCGGAGAACGTGCTGTTGCAGCGACGTCGTTCCTGACGTTTGTAGCCATCGGCGAGGACGGTCAGCCAGCCCCAGTACCAGCAGTCATTCCTGAGACCGATGAAGAGAAGCTGATCAGCGAGTCGGCCGAAGAACGTGCCGAACTGCGGAAAGTCAGACGGGGCATTAGCAAAAAGCTTGCTCTCCAGCTTAACACAACCAAATACTGGGAGTAGTTCCTTCACGCCATAAAAAAACAAAAACAAGTTTGCGGGCAAGTCTCAGCCTTAACCGAAATCTCGGAAGAGCTCTCTTATCCCACAAAAAAGCACCGCCTGCGGGTTCCCCGTATAGCGGTGCTTTTCGGTTATATTACAACACTTACGCGTTGATTTTCTCTTTAGCTACAACTGCAAGTGAGTTGAATGCGTTAAGATCATTAACAGCCAGGTCAGCCAGCATCTTACGGTTTACTTCTACGCCAGCCAATTTCAGGCCGTGTACAAGTTTGCTGTAAGACAAGCCGTTCAAGCGAGCTGCAGCATTGATACGAACGATCCACAGTCTGCGGAAGTTACGTTTAGTTTGACGACGGTCGCGGTATGCGTAAACCATCGATTTCATTACTTGTTCTTTAGCTGTTTTGAAAATGCGGTGTTTAGAACCGAAATAACCTTTTGCCAACTTCAATACTTTTTTATGTTTACGACGAACGACGAATCCGCCTTTAACTCTTGCCATATTAATAAACCTCCCAAAAATGTGTAGTAAACTATTACAAATTACCCAATTGTTGTTTCAAACGTCTTACATCCCCAGGGGCCATAACAGGGTTCGTACCCAATACGCGCTTCGCACGTTTGGATTTGTGGGAAAGCAAGTGATTTCTGTGTGCTTTGTAACGTGTTACTTTACCAGTTCCGGTAATTTTGAAGCGGCCTTTAAGGCTGCTATGTGTTTTCATTTTAGGCATTGTGTTTCCTCCTTGAATATTATGTGGCGCCACTTTGCATTGCAAAATGGTTCCGGGGTTATTGAGGCTTAGGAGCCAAAATCATGATCATGCTGCGACCTTCCAGCTTAGGCTGGCGTTCCACAACAGAGATCTCAGCAACTTCATTCTTGACGCGCTCCAGGATCTTCTGGCCGATATTGGCATGTGTAATCTCACGTCCGCGGAAACGTACGGAGCACTTCACCTTATCGCCTTCGCCCAGGAATTTAACCACATTGCGGAACTTGGTTTGATAATCATGTTCCTCAATGTTGGCACGGAACCAGACTTCCTTGATATCAACGATCTTCTGGTTCTTACGCGCTTCCTTCTCTTTCTTCTGCGTCTCATAACGGAACTTGCCGTAATCCATGATGCGGCATACCGGCGGTTTCGCCTGCGGCGCTACATTGACTAAATCCAGATTAAGATCGATCGCCATTTGCAGTGCCTCGCGGATCGGTTTGATTCCGATTTGCTCACCTTCCGCACCTACCAACCGAACCTCTTTGGCCCGAATTTCATCATTGATCATATGTTCCTTACTGATAACTCTCCACCTCCGGATCTTGTTAACAATAAACTTCAGCACAACTTCATAAAAAAGGGATGCCGGTTAACTCCCGACACCCCTGTTTGATCAACGTTCATGAACATTAACATTCATAAAGCATTGAGATCAAAACCAGCTAGCGTAATGCCAGTCAGGTGAGAAGCCGGTGCTTCTGCTTGCAATCTCTATGTTTTGCATACTTGAATACTATACACTGTTGCCCGTATGAATGTCAATAGATTTTCGATATTTTACGAAAAAACATTATCCAGCTGTTACCCTTGCTTGCTCTGCACTTCCTCCAGCCTTACGACACGCGTATGCTTGGTGTGGCTCCATTGCTTGTTGTTCTGCGTGAAGAACGCATAGAACGTAATCGGATACCACGAGATCAGGTAGATCGGGAACAGAATTAAATACGCATATACCTTCTTGAACTTAACCTTCTCTAAGATCATCGCCAAGAAGAACGTAAGCAGATTCCCGCCTACAGCCACAAAGCCCAGCCATAATGGAAGATGTCCATAAATATTAGCGATGTTCGGTCCGTCAAAAAAGGCATTGTCGATCCACATCACAGCAGTCATCAGGAAAGTAAGCAGCACAATATATACATTTGCCCCATACAAGGCGAGGTCAAACTTCGTCAAGCTGCGCTCCTTGATACTCTGCCATAGCAGCGGGAAGAAATAACGACGGGCCACGGTGAAGTGTCCCTGCATCCAGCGCAGGCGTTGTCTTGAGGAAGCCTTGAAGGTCAAAGGTTTCTCGTCGAAGACTTTAGCGTCATAGTTGAACTTCGGATATACACCCTTCGAAGCGCTACGCATCGTGAACTCCAGATCCTCGACCAGACTCGTTGCTCCCCAACCCATCTCCTTCAGCAGTTTGGTCTCAAAGCACATGCCGGTACCGCCAAGGAAATTCGCCATGCCAAGGTTATGGCGGGAGAGCTGCCATAGACGGTTGATGTACCAGTAGGATACCCCGTAAGCGGCCGTAATCCATGAATCTTCCGGGTTCTTCGTATCAATGTAGCCTTGGATTACTCGTGCCCCGGAGCAGAGGTCATTGTTCATTTCCATCAAGAACTCCGTGTGTGCCAAGTTATCGGCATCGAACATCACAACGGCGTCATACTGACGCTGCATGCCCCACAGTTCCTTCAGCATCCATTCAATCGCATAGCCCTTACCTCTCAGATTGGCGTTGGTACGGACACAGGCATTCATGCCATGCTCACGTACTATCCGGGCCGTCCCGTCCGTACAATTGTCGCAAATAACGAATACATCGTACAGCTCCGGCGGATAATTAAGCTGTTTCAGGTTTTCCATCAGTGCGCCGACGACTTCTTCCTCGTTGTGCGCCGCAACGAGTACCGCAAACGATTTTTCCGGCTTAAACTGCTCTTTTCTTTTTTTCTTGTGCAGTCCGAACAGCGAGAACGCAAACTGGTAAATCGCAATCGCCGCCAAGATCACTTGGAGCGAAACAAACAGTGCGTCTGTCATGATCTTTTTAATGCCCCCTTTTTACACTCTTGGTGTTCTTTTTCTCTCTAGCTTGTAAAACGTTCTTTCTGACCCTTTTGTTGCATCCCTTACAAAATAGACTACAAGCATTCACTTATTGTTGGCAGGGTTCCGGTTTTTTATATGTTCCGCGCTTAAGGGCTGGTCGGATTTCCTGATGCAGAAACCCTTTTTTCTCTGTTACCTTTTAAACACGTTCGGCCCGCTTGAATCATTGTAAGGCGTAAGGGTATCCCAAGTCAAAACTGGCAATTTTCGCGCAAAGCTGAGCTTTTTCTTGAATGGGCTCCCTTAAGAAAGTATGATTAAGACGGCTTCACTTTTTAAGAACGGAGTGCCGCATCAATGCTAAACCGATAGCCGGACTAGCGGAGGGACAACGATATGAGACATTTATTCATGAAACTGCATCTCTGGGAGCGGCGTCTTTTTCAATGGATTAACGGCCGGATGCATAACCGGTTTTTGAACTTCTGGCTTTACCATCTCACGCATTTGGGCGGAGCAACGATCGCAATCGGCACTAATCTGCTGATTTGGGCCTTCTCTCCCCAGCCATGGAGAACAACGGCGTTTCAGGCGCTGGTTTCGCTAGCTGTTAGCCATGTGCCTGTAGCTATCGCCAAGAAGCTGTATCCGCGCAGACGCCCCTATCTGGCGCTTCCGGGTACTCGGACATTTCGCAACCCGCTTAAGGATCATTCTTTTCCATCAGGTCATACTACTGCTATCTTTGCTTGGCTCGTTCCTTATATGGCAGCCTTTCCGCCGCTCGCCTTTGTGTTGCTCCCATTAGGATGCATTGTCGGATTCTCACGGATGTACCTGGGCCTGCATTATCCGTCCGATGTGCTTGCAGGTGCTGTGATTGGTACCGGAGTTGCCGCCGGCACGATTGCCTTTTGGCCCTGAGCAAGATAGGCTGGACTATTAGAATCCCTTTTGAGAACAGGTGAATTATACATTGCGCAAAAAAAGAGTGCTGTTACTGTCGGAAGGCTTTGGCGCAGGTCATACGCAGGCAGCCTACGCGCTGTCAAGCAGCCTGCGCAAGCTGTCGCCCAATGTTCAAACGAAGGTGCTTGAATTGGGGAATTTTCTAAATCCTAAAATGGCGCCTATTATTGTATCTGCTTATCGAAAGACGGTGACCACTCAGCCGCGGCTGATGGGGTATGTCTACCGTCATCAGAAATCATTTAACCGCCTTACCACGCTTGCCCTGCATCGCATTTTTTATACCCATACCAAAAATATTATCAAGCAGTTGCAGCCGGACATTATCGTGTGCACCCACTTTATTCCCAGTGCAGTGATCTCGCGTATGAAGCGGCTGGACCCGGATTTTAAAGTTCCGCTCTGCACTGTCATCACTGATTACGATGCGCATGCCAGTTGGATCAGTCCGCATGTGGACCGTTATTTTGTCTCTACGCCGGAAGTCAGATCCAAGCTGCTTCGCCGCGGAGTTGCCTCTGCCAGTATACAGGTTACGGGGATGCCGGTGCACCCCAATTTCTGGGAGCATCCTGGCAGACAGGAGATTCTGGAGCGGTTTGGTCTTCGTGATAAGCCAACGGTAATGGTCATGGGAGGCGGCTGGGGGATGATGAATGACGAGACTGTCAATCATTTCCTGGCAGGGTACCGGGAGCAAATCCAAATTGTATTTTGTCTCGGCCAGAATGAAAAGCTTCTGGAGGAAATGCGCGGAAACCCGGTATACAACCACCCTAATATCCACCTCATCGGCTTCACCCGTGAGGTCGACAAGCTGATGGAGGTATCTGATCTGCTCGTCACCAAGCCAGGCGGTATGACCTGTAGCGAAGGTCTGGCTAAAGGCATTCCGATGCTCTTCCATCATCCCCTGCCCGGGCAGGAGGAAGAAAACTGTCGATATTTCACGGCGGCTGGATTCGGCGAGCCCATTGAATCCCTCGATGTTGTCGTCAAATGGATGGAACGCCTGCTGAACAACTACGAGGACCTGCAGAACAAGCGGAGTCACCATTTGGAACGAATCGCCCGCTATCATCCCTTGCAGAGTGCCCAGAGCATTCTCGATATGTTAGAGTAAAAGCTAACAGCGGCCCCAGGGCCGCAAATAAAAGCCGGCAAGTCCCCGTGAACACGGAGGCTTGCCGGCTTTTATTCTAATGCGATTAAAGTCTGTATTTGTCCAGCCGAGTAGCCTGATAACGTTCAAGCGCTTCTGAACCCACAATGGCTTCGCAGCGGTGAATGTTGACACCCCGTCCGTAGAACTTCGTCTCATATTCAGTCATCACATGTTCTTCATTGATAACGCCGTCCGTATGCAGATCAAGCGAAATGTTCTTCATTTGCAACCCGAAATCCGCAAAGGCATTGAGCGAGAACTCGAACAGGCTTCTGGAATCCGTCTTCAAATGAATCTCACCCAAAGGACTCAGCAGGCCGCGATATTTGTCGAGAAAACGCGGATGCGTTAAACGACGACGGGCGTGCTTGCTCTTCGGCCAAGGATCGCTGAAGTTCAGATAGATGCGTTCCAGCTCTCCTGGAGCAAATACTTCTTCCGCATAGTTGATATTGGCAAGCGCCAGCTTCAGGTTAGGCGGGGTCTCATGACCTTGCGGCTCCCATACGGCTCTCGCTTTTTCTCCGGCGCGGCGGATCAATTCATCGTACATGTCCACACCGATAAAGTTAATATCAGGGTATTTGGAGCTCATTTGGCTGATAAACTGCCCTTTGCCCATTCCGAATTCGACATGAATCGGATGGTCATTCCCGAACAAGGCAGACCACTGCCCTTTATGGCTACGGGGGTCGAGAACAACCAGATCAGTCTGGCCCTCGAGACTTTCGCGTATTCCTTTTCTTCCACGTAAACGCATGCGTATTCCTCCGCTTATCGATTGCTATAACTGTCACTTGCAATATTGTGCCGAACTTGTCCCCAAAAGTAAAGGTATAACGGCAAAAAAAGAATCCTCTACACCAGCCCAAGGAAGGCTGCTGCGAGAATCCCTTACTGATTTGTATTGAAATCGGGTCATGCCGCACTACACTACCAGTGGTGTGCTCAGCTTACCTTGTTCCGGAATTGAAATCGAGTGTCTTCTCGAAAGCGTTGCGAATCTTGCGCTGCGCTTCTGTCTTAATCTTGTGGTTACCGTTAAATTCTACACCTGTCAGTGCAAGCGCCTCATCAGGGGTTAACGTAACGTCAATCGAACCTTTGCCATCGGCATATGCCGCTTGAGAATTCATCGATATCACCTCACGGTTATTAGTATGGACCGGACGACACGAAAGTATGAATTCAAGAAAGGAAAATCCATTGATATTGCTGACTTTTTACATTTCAAATATAACATAAGGTGTAAGTATTAACAAGCCAATTTTTCTGCTTTCAGGCCTAAATTTTAGCGGTATTTGAAGTGCATATTGTTACGTTGGACGATGATTTTTGGTACAATGGTTTGGACTCATGGCGCATGATAAAATTACTTGCGTCTTCTTTATAAGCCGATATACTAACCGTATAGCAGAGAATGAACCGAATTTCAAAGGAGCAACCCATGTTCAACCTATTAGAGCCCTCCTCTGTCCCTCTGTGGGGAGATAAACGTTTTCATACCTGGAACTACGAAATGCGCGAGCAGATGAATACAAAAGTGTTCAAAGTCATGCTCGACGCCGGTTTCACTTGCCCGAACCGGGACGGATCCATTGCCAAGGGCGGCTGCACCTTCTGCAGCGCACGGGGCTCTGGCGATTTTGCCGGCAGCCGTCGTGACGATCTCATTACCCAGTTCAACAAGGTACGTGACCGGCAGCATCTCAAATGGCCGAATGCCAAGTACATCGGCTATTTCCAGGCATACACTAATACTTACGCCCCTGTAGAAGAACTCAGAGAATATTTTGAAGTTATTCTTCAGCAGCCAGGGGTTATCGGGCTGTCTATCGCTACCCGGCCGGACTGCCTGCCAGATGATGTGGTCGAGTATCTGGCAGAGCTGAACAAGCGTACCTACCTTTGGGTGGAAATGGGTCTTCAGACGATCCACGACTCCACTTCAGAGCTGATTAACCGCGCCCATGATACAGCCTGTTATCTGGAAGCTGTCGAAAAGCTGCGCAAGCACGATATTCGAATCTGTACACACATCATTCACGGACTTCCACAGGAAACCCATGAAATGATGCTGGAGACGGTCTCAGCCGTAGCCAAAATGGATGTACAGGGCATCAAGATCCACCTGCTTCACCTCATGCGCAAGACGCCGATGGTGAAGCAGTATGAAGCCGGCTTGCTTCGCTTTATGGAGCAGGACGAATATATCAAATTGATTGTCGATTCCCTGGAAATTCTGCCCCCGGAGATGATTGTGCACCGTCTAACCGGTGATGCGCCGCGCGATCTGCTCATTGGGCCGATGTGGAGCCTCAAGAAATGGGAGGTCCTTAACGGCATCGATAAAGAGCTGATTGCCCGGAACTCCTGGCAGGGCAAGTACTGGAGGCAGCGCTGATGGGCTTCTATTCTGTTCTCAGCTTCGCCCAGAAGCTGACCGCCGAGCGGCTAACCTCCGGCGGCCGCGCCATCGATGCCACGGTCGGAACAGGGGCAGATACCCTGTTCCTGGCCAAGCTCTGCGGGCCGCGAGGCGAAGTCCGCGGCTTCGACATCCAGGCGGAGGCGCTCGCGCTGGCTGAAGAGCGCCTCCGCGCGGCGGGCGAGGCGTTACCGGGGACACTGTCCCCGGTAACGCTGCTGCAGCGCAGCCACGCCGCTATGCTTGAAGCGGTTCCGGGAGATTGGCCCGGAACCGTGTCGGCGGTGATGTTCAATCTCGGCTATCTCCCTGCGGGAGATGCCGATAAGACCATCATCACCCAGCCCGACAGCTCCCTTGCGGCTCTGGAAGCCGCGCTGGAGCTGCTGCGCCCCGGCGGGATCATCACAGCCGTGCTCTATCCCGGGCATGACGGCGGCGATCTGGAAGCCGCCGCCGTGGAGTCTTGGGCCGCCGCCGTCCCGCCTGTCGTCGCCCAAAGCATTGTATACCGCCAGATTCAGCGGGCGTCAGCCCCTTACTGCCTGGCGCTGGAAAAGAAGAAAAGGAGCTGAACACCGCATGGCCGTACACAAAATTGAGCATGTTGGGATCAAGGTCTCATCTCTCGAGCCCTCGATTGATTTCTATCGCGACGTCATTGGCCTGACGCTGGCCGAAACCGTCGGTGAGCCGGGAGACCGTCTGCGACTGGCCTTTCTCTCTTTTCCGGGACAAGCCTCTGTCGAAGTGGAGTTGATTGAGTCCCTATGGGAGGGCCTGCCTGATGAAGGCCGGGTCAGTCACATCGCCTTTACGGTCTCCGATATCGAGGCAGAGTACCAGCGAATAGAAAGTCTTGGCCTTGAGGGCCTGACCGCTATCCGCCAATTGGAAGGCGGCAGCCGGTTTTTCTTTTTTGACGGACCGGATCATGAAAAAATTGAGTTTTTTGCATCCACCCGCAAGGTCTAACAGCAGCTAAATTTTACTATCAGAGAGGAAGATGTAATCATGACTCAACCTTATCCATTGAAATTTCAACCAGAATTCAAAGAACGCGTTTGGGGCGGACGTGCCCTGGAGAAATTCGGACTGGACCTGCCAGAAGGCCATATCGGTGAAGGCTGGATGATTGCCGACCATCCCAACGGAACTTCTTCCGTGGTCAACGGAGACCTTGCCGGACAAGGTCTGGATCAAATCCGTGAACAATACGGACGGGAATGGTTCGGCAGCAAAGGTATTTCAGAAGCCGGCGGCAGATTTCCGCTCCTGATCAAACTCCTGGACTGCAACGACAATCTTTCCGTACAGGTACATCCTACCGATGATTACGAAGGATTACCGAAGGGCGAACTGGGCAAAACAGAAATGTGGTACGTTCTTGACGCTAAACCGGATGCGAAAATCATCTACGGATTGAAAGAAGGCGTTGACCGCGAAACATTGCGTCAAGCACTGGAGAACGGTACAGTCATGGACACGCTGCAAGAAGTCTCTGTATCGGCAGGCGATACATTCTACATTCCGGCCGGAACAGTGCACGCCCTGTGTGCGGGTGTTGTTGTCGCCGAGATTCAGCAGAACTCGGATACTACATACCGTATCTATGACTACGACCGTCCGGGTCTGGACGGCAAGCCGCGTGAGCTTCATGTCGAGGATTCCCTTAACGTAACGGCTTACGAAGGCGCGGGAGCCACTTCCATGAAGACGGACAGTGCAGTCCCTGGAGAATGGCTGCAGCTTGCTGCCTCCCCTTATTTCATTGTAGAAAAAGGAATTGTTCAAGGCGAATGGAATCTCGCCACTACTCCGGACAGCTTCACCATCCTGGTCATCTGTGAAGGCAGCGGTCATCTGACCTGGGAAGGCGGATCACAGCCTTACGCCGCAGGCGAATGCTACCTGTTGCCAGCTAATCTGGGGGCTTACGGAATCGAAGGCCAATCCACGGTGCTTCGCTCCTATTTGCCATAAGTTTTCTTAATTCCAGTGTCTTTGCCCACAATCTTTTTCAGGAGGAAGGGCTATGTTGGAAAATAGTTTTACAATGACTGATCCCATCGGGGTCGATATACATGTTTATGAATGGCTACCGGAGCCCGGTGCTACCGTCAGGGGCATCGTGCAAATCTCGCATGGGATGTCCGAGACGGCGGCCCGCTATGCCCGCTTCGCCAAGGCGCTGACGTCAGCGGGATATGCCGTATATGCCAACGATCACCGGGGCCATGGTAAAACAGCAGGCCAAGTGAATCTGCTTGGCGATACTGGTGAGGATGGCTTCTACTGGATGCGTCGTAATCTGCTGCAGGTCGCTGAGATTGCAACCTCCAGGCATAGAGATCTGCCGATCTTTCTGTTTGCACATAGCATGGGCTCCTTTCTGGCCCAAAAGCTGATGTGCGAAGAGGGCAGCTCCACCTATGCCGGGTATATTCTCAGCGGCACCAACGGACCGCGCAGTATGCTTAGTATCGGGGAATCCCTGGCCAACCTCCAGTACCGCCTTCAAGGAGAACTGCATCGCAGCGTGTTGTTGAACGGCCTTGTATTCGGCAGCTACAACCGCGGGTTCTTGCCGACAAGAACCCCATTTGACTGGCTAAGCAGCGATGCGGATGAGGTTGACCGCTTTGTATCCGACCCTTTTTGCGGCGCGATCTGCACTACCCGCTTTTTCCGCGATTTCTTCCGGCTGCTGCGTGATATCCATTCCGAGACATCACTCGCCTCCTTATGCACAGACAAACCAGTGTATCTGTTCTCTGGGGAGCTGGACCCTGTCGGCATGAAGGGCAAAGGTGTGCTGAAGCTGGCAGAGTTGTATAAAAACAAGGGAATTCAGGATGTGGCCTGCCGGTTATACCCCGGAGGACGGCACGAGATGCTAAATGAAGTTAACCGCGATCAGGTTACCGCAGATGTACTGGATTGGCTGGTGCATCATCTTCCCGCCGGGAAGGCACTGCTACAGTCCTAATCCTAGATAAACAAAGACAGGCTATTCCTTAATTAAGGAATAGCCTGTCTTTTTACAAGTCGCTATAAATCTACTAATGCTCCATTCTTTTAATTTATAAATATGATATCATTTTTATTGTACAACACTGCTTCTAATCGCGACGGTCTATCCTCCTTACTAAAGGAGGTGACACGAATGGAAGTCAAGGATGCTCTAACTTTAATGTTCGCTTTTGGCATGTTTATACTCGCGTTGCTCGCCTATCTAAAAAAGAAATAGACCGACCCGGCAAGGTAACGGTCTATTCCAGTCACAAGCGATAACGGCCGACTGCTATGAAGCAGTGGTTGTACGCTGGGAACCGTGTTTGCCGCACGGCTCCTTTTTCATACCTATTATAGCATAGTCCATATTATTACATAATCGGTGGCCAGATCATTCTGATCCTCGACTACTACAATGCCGGTAGAGAAATTGGACGTCTCGAGCATGGCATCGGTGTTATAGAATGGGAGCGGACTAAAGAGATTATCTCCAGGTACATTTCTACTGGCAAAGATAATAGAAAAGTCATCTACGATATCGGCGGAGGCATAGGTGCTTACTCCAGGTGGCTGGCAGAAATGGGACATGAGGTTCATATGTTCGAGCTTGCACCCAAAGCCGTGGAATATGCGCGAGCCTTTCAGGACTCCAGCGAAGTCGTTCCCATTCATACCATTGAGGTTGCCGATGCCCGAAGCATTGCGCGGCCTGATCATAGCGCGGATCTTGTATTACTGATGGGACCGCTCTATCATTTACCTGAACGAGAAGAACGAATGGCGGCGCTACATGAAGCCAAGAGAGTTCTAAAACCCGGCGGAATTATCATTGTCTCTGCGATTTCCCGCTTCAGCTCAACCTTATGGGGACTATCTGTATACGGAGGGCAAAACGACTATTTGGAAGATCCCGTTTTTTCAGCAATGATTACACAGGAACTGACAAATGGCCAGCATATTCGGCCGGAGGCCTATCCTTCTTTTATCTCCCGGGCCTTTTTCCACCTGCCTGAGGAATTGAATAGCGAACTTGCCGAAGCAGGCTTCATGGACACTAAGACTTTAGCTGTTGAAGGGCCGGTGTGGATCGTGCCTGCACTTGCTGAGAAGTGGAAGAACGCACACAGTAGAGCGGAACTACTGAAATTATGCTCACTGGTTGAAGAACAGGAAAGCTTACTGGGGATGAGTCCGCATATGCTAGCTGTCGCCAGAATATAGTTAGTACGTTAGAGCCCCGGCGTGATTTGGAGTTTCACTTTCAAAGCCACTGTTCATCCACTTAATAACTCCCAAACTATACGCAAAAACGGCCACCGCATCGGTCCGCCGTTTCTGCATCATTAGTTCTATTTTATAAGACCTATTGGTTAGCAGCTTTCCACTCGTCGTATTGCTTCTGCGCTTCGGCGAGTACTTTATCGAGTCCAGCTGCTTTCATCTTCTCGATGGCTTTTGGCAGATGCTCATCCGGATCAACCGCCCCCGTCATGATCGGCGGGTAGAACTCCTTCACGATGGCGGAGATGGAGGCTACTTCCGTCTTCACCGGGTCGGGGTTAAAGTTAAAGCCAAAGCTTGGAGCGACCTTCGCGGAATTATTGAACTCCTTGAATGCTTCCCATTTATCAGCAGGATCATCCTGGTGCATGTAGGTCAGGAACAGGTTGCCCAGTGCAAAGCCTGGCATCTGGAATCCGTCCTTCATCGCTGGCAGATCCTCGATAACGTTATCGGAGATCTTTTTATAATGTGTGCCTTCAATTCCGTAGTTGATCAGGTTGCGCAGATACTTATCGGTATTCAGGAGGTTCAGGAACATCATGGCGCGCTCAGGGTTCTTGGAGTTTGCCGAAATGGCATGCATAGATCCGGTTGCTGAGCCGGTGAAGATAACCGGTTCCTGCATCGGTGTGGTCACGATCTCGTAGCCCGCGCTTCTGGACCAGCCCAATTCTGCATAGGGCTGGGTCTGCTCGCGGTCAACGAACCATTTGCCCGTCTTGATATTGTCGATCCCTTCCAGTGTGGCAACATCCTTGCGCAGATAACCGTCTTGATAGTATTTGCGGATGGTCTTCAGAGAGCTCTTCAGCTCTTCGGATTCCAGCACGTTGACGTACTTGCCTGTATCACCGTTCATGTTGATCCCGACCGGGAACTCGTCGCCCAGCAGGAAGTCGAACGGCAGGTAAGGCTTGAAGCCTTTTGGAACAGCCAGCGGCGTAATGTCAGCAGGCTCACCCTCCTTGATCTGCTTCAGATAAGGCTCCAAATCCTCAAGCGTGCGGATCTTGGTAATGTCAATGCCATACTTGTCGACATACTGATTATTAAAGCGCCATACCCATTGCGAAGCCAGCTCTTTGTTAACCGGTACGGCATAGTTTTTACCACCGACCTGAGAGCCTGTCAGGAAGCGCGGGTCAAGCTCCTCCTTGATGCCTTGGCCGTATTTTTCCAGCAAATCATTAATTGGCAGGAACGCCCCTCTAGAGGCATTAGGCAAATAATCATAGGCCCAGGAAGAGGTGAAAGCGATGTCATAACTCTCGCCCGAAGCCGTGATCACCGGCAAACGCTTGGAATAATCGCCCCAGTCAATCATCGTAATGTCAACGGTGGCATTGATTTTCTCCGTCAAGTACTTGTTCATTTCATCCTGTACCATCGGCAGGTCGCGCTGCGGTCCACCGATCAGATAGACCTTGAGCTTCACCGGGTCCAGCTTCTCTCCCGTTTCACCGCCGGTGTTGCTGCCGTCGGCTGTCTTATTGCCATTTCCAGCTCCGGATGATGTATTGACACCGGCATTATCTTTGGTACTGCTACCCCCGCAGCCCGCAAGCACTGTAGCAAAAATAAATAATAAGGTAACCATTAGCAGAACAAATTTTCTTGTCTTCATGTGTCTCCCCCTTATAGATATCTATTGTTACTGCCCTGTTAAGGCAGGCACAATCCGTCTTACTCTTTGACCGAACCAATGGTCAGGCCTTGGATAAAATACTTTTGGAAGAACGGATACGCTAGCGCAACCGGCAATGTAGCAAGGACAACCATCGCCATGCGGACAGTCTCCGTCGGCAGTGTTGCGGCAATGTCATAGGACACGACACGGCTGCTATTTTGCACAACAAAATCCATATTGTTCTGAATACGAATCAGCAGCGTCTGGAGTGGAATCAGATTCGGATTGTCTATGTAGAGCAGCGCGTTGAACCAGTCATTCCAGAAGCCCAGCGTGCTGAACAGCCCAATAGTCGCAATTCCCGGCAACGAGATCGGCAGCACGATGCGCGTATAGATACCGAATTCAGTAGCCCCGTCGATCTTGGCCGACTCAATGATCGCATCCGGCACGGTGGTCGTGAAGAATGTCCGCATAACGATAATGTAAAATGCATTCAGGATCGACGGCAGAATCAATGCCCACATCGTATCCCGCAAATGCAGCACTTGCGTAACCACGATATATCCGGGCACGAGGCCGCCGGAGAACAACATGGTGAAGAAGGCCAGAAAGCTGAAGAAGCGGCGCTGGGCGAAATTTTTGCGCGAGATAGCATACGCATACGTGGAGACCAGATACAATGTCAGCAGCGTCCCGATCACCGTCACCATTAAAGTGACCCCCAGTGAACGGGCCATCTGCTGCCCGGATTCCATCAGGAACCGGTAGGCATCCAGACTAAATACCTCCGGCAATAGCTTAAAGCCATTGATCGCCAGCGTCTTCTCATCGGTAAACGAGATAATGATGATGAACAGAAACGGAAAGACACAAGATAAGGCAAACAGGCAGATGCCTATATTAAAAAGCACATTTGATAACGGTGAAATGGCGTTCATATCCCTGGACTTTGTAGTCCGCGGAGCTTGGGCCGATGCCCGCTTTATCGGTTCGCTTAAGTTACTCATTGCCAGCACCCCCTTGTCGAATTCTAGAATACGGCATAATCCTTTTCAATTTTACGCACCGCATAATTCGCCAGCAGCACGAGAATCAAACCTACAACGGATTGGTACAACCCTGTAGCCGTACTCATTCCTGTATCGCCCATAATGGTCAAACCGCGGTAAACGAACGTATCGATGACATTTGTGACCGGATACAGTGCGCCGGAATCTCGCGGAACCTGATAGAACAGACCAAAATCGGAACGGAAGATGCCGCCGAGCGCCAGAATGGTCAAGATAATCATCAGCGGTTTCAAGAGCGGAAGCGTAATGTACTTAATCTGGTTCCACTTGGTGGCACCGTCGATCATCGCGGCCTCATAATAAGAGCGGTCGATACCCGCGATTGCCGCAAGATAGACCACACTGCCATAACCTGCATTTTTCCACAGACCCAGCAGAATGAGAAAATACGGCCAATAGCCCTTCTCGCTATACCAGCTGACCGGATCGCCGCCGAAGTAGGTGATAATCTGATTGAAAACACCCTTTTCCACACTCAGAAACGAGAAAGCGAAATAACTGATAATAACCCAAGACAAGAAATACGGCATGAACATAGCGGTCTGATAAACCTTGGCCATCCGCTTGTTCAGCAGTTCATTCATCACAATAGCCAGCGTTACTGCAACAACCAATCCCATAAAAATCAAACCGAGGTTATACAGGATCGTGTTACGGGTGATGATGTAGGCATCATCGGTCGAGAACAGAAACTCAAAGTTTTTGAATCCGACCCACTCACTCTTTAAAACGCTTTCAAAAAATCCCCCCGGATGAATCCGAAAGTCCTTGAAGGCAATAATGGTTCCGAACATCGGCAAATAGGCAAAAATAATAAACCACGCTGCTCCCGGCAGTACCAGCAGAAGAAACGCCTTGTTCTTCATCAGACTTTTGAAGATGCCCAGCACGGCTGTCCCTCCTTATAGTCGCATTTAACAGATCACTTGAGCGGCATACGTCTCATCCAGTATCAATCCCCTATAATCAACACTGGCAGACCTAAGCCAATTCGGCGCTTTGGATTTCCCGTTCACCCCTGTCTTTATTATGCAAGCGCTACCGTACCGGAGATAGTTGAAAAATACAATAAAATGATGGATTAATTAAAGATAATTCATTTATTCTCACAGTAAAAAACACACCCGCAAGGGGTGTGTCTCCATTCAGCCGGCAGGCCGGGCTTACTTTTTCATATACATTGAACGCAGCTCCGTGGGGGAAACGCCGGCATATTTCTTGAACTGTCTGTAAAAATACGACGCATCCCAATAACCCACCTCTGCCGCTACTTCCGCCGTCTTCTTGTCCGAATACAGCAGCAGATGAGTAGCACGCTCAATCCGGTATTGGTTCACATAATCGGAAAAGCTGGTGCCGACCTCCTGCTGAAACAATTGGCCGAGATAGTTGGGATGAAGCTCCAGCTTCTGGCTGAGTGTCTTCAGCGAAAGCTCCTCCTGATAGTGATTCTTCACCACCTCCAGCGCGGCCATGACATGCGGACTATACAATTTGTCGGAGGCATGGTAGGTTTCCAGTGTGCGATGCACAACCTTTTTAACAAACTGCTTCAGGCCGCCCAGCGTATGAATTCTGGACAAGGGTCCGAAAACCTCCCCGTAATCAGGCGTCTTCTCCAGCTCCTTGGCAGCCAGCATGAGTTGGATAGCCGAATTGAAAAACGGCGTTCTCGCACAGCTAAGTTCCTCGCCCTGAACCTCAAAGAATTCATCGATGAAACGGTCAATTTCAGCACCTTCCCCATCCCGCAGCAGCTTATGGAATTGATCCATCGCAAGTTCGTGCTTCTCCTGATGCTGAATAGTGAATTCTCCGCTAACCCATTCCATAATGAAGGTATCCGAGTCCATGAATAAATGATTTTGCAGCCACAGCTTCACTGTCTTGCAGCTTTGCGGGTAGCCTAGATAGGTGGATTCGGCCGGACCGATAATCCCCCATACACGGACACTGCTGCCCGCAGTGACCACCTGCTTCATGTTTCGAAGTGCATCGCACTGCCATGTATCATCGCTATCCGTTTCGTTTGAAAGAAACAGCACGATTATATCCCCCTCCTGATCGGGAAAGCAGATCACCCCGCAGCCATCTGGCAGCCCAGTGTTCCCCACTGTCTCGCACTGCTCAGCGATTCCCGGTCTGTACAACTGAGAATCATGACTCTCGTCATCGGGAACAATCCGTAATGCCGCCGCACGATAGCTGGACTTGTTCAGTGGGATCTCCAAGAGCTGCGCTCGCTCCCGGAACTCTTTGACATCGATCGTCTCATTTGCCCATCGCTGCAAAATATTGTTGCGCAAAATTCTCCAGCTCTGATCCATCTGCAACTGCCGGATTTCCTCGCGCTCCCATTCATGCTGCATATGCTTGATCGTCGCTTCCAATTCGTCAATATTGACGGGCTTCAGCAGGTAGTTGTCCACCCCCAGCGCCATGCCTTCCCGCACATAATTAAATTCCTCATAACCGCTCAAAATAATAAATTTAGTATATGGATTACGCGCTTTGACCTCCCGAATCAGCTCCAATCCGGTCATATGCGGCATCATAATGTCCGTAATGACCAGGTCAACAGGTTCCCCGTCCAGCTTTGCTAGCGCTTCCATTCCATTGCAGGCTGTACCGGCAATCTGCATGTTATTTTCGTCCCAATCAATAATAGCCTGCATGCCTTGCACAATAAGCGGCTCATCATCGACCAACATTACACTTCTCATCCGACTTCCTCCCTTGTGACTGGAATTCTAATCATCACCTGACAGCCTTCACCCTGCGTACTTAGTAGGCTTAAGCCATAACCGCCGCCATAATTCAGACGTATGCGGTCGTGGACGTTCTTAAGACCCAAAGAATGATTGGATGCCCCGGTAGCTTCGCCGTCCATATGAAGCGATCTTTGCAGCTCAAGCAATCTCTCCCCGGAGATTCCTTTCCCGTTATCCTGCACACAAATACTTATTTCGCCATCCACTTCTATAGCTGTAATGGAGATCAGGTTATCGTCATCGTTGGCGCGAAAGCCATGCACAATATAATTCTCAATGACCGGCTGAATCAGCAGCTTAACGACAATACTCCCCGCCGCCGATGGTCCAATATGGGTCTCTACCTGTAGCTTGTTCTCATACCGATACTGAACTAAAGCCAGATACATCCCGCACAGCTCAATTTCCTCGGCCAAGGTGACATGAGTCTGCTTCTTGATCAAATGACGGAACATCGTCGCCAGAATATAGATCATTTGCCCAACATCCCTGGCGCCAGAGCTGATCGCCTTCATACGGATGCTTTCCAGGGTATTGTACAGAAAGTGGGGATTGATCTGGGCTTGCAAAGCCACTAGCTGCGCGTTCTTTTGCTTAATCTCCGACACATAAACCGTCTCTATGTAAGACTCCAGCCGATCACACATATGGTTAAAGCTCTGTGAAATCTGCTGCAGCTCATCTTCACCCTCCATCTGAACCCGCTTGCTCAGATCCCCCTCCTGCCAGCGGCGCATGTACAGGACGAGTCTGTGAATCTTCTTGGAATAGCGGCGGATGATCGTGAACGTGACCGCAATGCTGAGCACGATGCACAGAATTACAATGCCTATGAGACTATATCGAATCGTCTGAAGACTCTGTTTAATATGTGACTCTGGAATAATGGCGGCAACGACCATTCCCGTATTCCCGACGTTCAATAGCTGTACCTTGGAGCGTTCCTCCAGATGCACCCAATCCTCCGGAACATTCATCTGCCTCCAATAGGGGTAGACGGTGTTGGCATACTTGCCCTGCGAATCGAAAATCACCTGACCTTCCCCGGTCAGCAGCATAATCCGGCTATCCTTGCCGCTAAGCTTGTCGCGCAGCAGCCCCTTGATACGGTCTGTATTCAGCTCGAACATAATTGCACCGTACTGCTTCAAGTTCAAGGAGTCCTTGAGCACATTCACATAGCTGTATGGCGTGGGCTCATCAAGCATTTTCCCTTCAAAAAGGGGCTCACTGCCCATGTACTGCCAAGGCGTATTCTGTAGTCGCTGGAACCAATCCTGATGGGCCGCAGACGGCTTCGGATGATAATAAAAGTGCTGGGTTTCCCGGTTCAAAACATAGAAAAAGTCCTGATCTGTACTGTACAACACGACGTTCGCGATCGAGGCCTCATCCTTAAGCAGCAGACGCAGATGATAGTCAAAGTTCCCACGCTCTGTGCGGTAGCTGGAGGCATACTGATTCAACCGCCAATTGAGAAAGTCCTCATACTCATGGTTCAAAAAGTATTTCAGATCGTCACCGATCATCGCATCGGTATAAATCTGCTGTACAGCATTGTACATCCGCTCGTACTGCTGATTCAGGCTAATACTGACAATATCCAGTTCCTGCAGACTGGCATCCATTTGTTCCCGTACAACCCGCTGCTCATAATAGCGATAGGCCAACACCGAGATGCTGATGAACAACAGAACCATGACCATGGAGTAAAACAGCAGGATTTTGTTGAACATTTTTTTCTTAAGGTGATTCTGATAAAAGGTTCGTATCTTAGACATTCTGGCCAGACCACCTCCTTCAAGACCAAATTCCCACTCAGTGTATCACCGTTCGCAGAAGTTGCCAATCAACAGCGCACAGGCTCTCCCGTCCTTGTTCATTTGTCAAAAACGATGAAAAGCGCTATAATTAGCCCATTCCCCTATGATTGATCTGTGTTACATACCCTCTTTGGATTTTCTATATATGGATCACCCCCCAATAAAATGTACTGGGGGTACCTCTCGATGTTTCTTACCGAAAATAAACTTCAAGCACGTATTCATGAATTATCCGAGCTCCGTTACCGGGATCGTCAACCTTTAAATGTCTTTCTTTCCCGCGAGGATACCCGGGAAGAGATTAACCCTGCCCTGCCGGAGGTAGATGAGAATTGGAAACCTATGCATACAGGAGAGAACTGGTCAGGCCGGGATCTCTATTTGTGGCTGCGTACAGAAGCCCAGTTCCCTTCCTCCTGGGGTGATAAACGCATTGTCGGCCTGTTCGATTTTGGTGATACCGGGGGCGGCAACAATTCCGGCTTTGAATCCCTGTTCTATTGGGACGGCAAGCCCTATCAGGGTGTCGATTCCAACCACAAAGAAGTATTCTTTCCGGCGTCTGCAGCAGGGAGCACCCGCGAGCTGGTCTTCCGGTTATGGTCAGGTCTGGAAGGCGGCGGTAAGCCCCGCAATCAGAGTCATACGTTCAGACAGGCAGAGCTGTGCTGGCTGGATGAAGCTGTCGATGATCTCGTATTTACCGGGACAGCCATTCTGGAGACGGTCAAAATATTGGATGCCCATGCACCGGAGCGGAGTAAGCTGCTTCATGCGCTCCAGCAATCTTTTCGGCTGATCGACTGGTCAGAACCCCAATCGGAGATCTTCTACACCTCCGTTTACTCCGCTAGAGATGATCTTAGCTCCCGGTTGAATGCCATGGATAAGGCATCCGACGTCACCGTCACCTGTATCGGCCATACCCATATTGACGTGGCCTGGCTGTGGCGGCTGAAGCATACGCGCGAGAAATGCGCCCGTTCTTTCTCCACCGTGATGCGTCTGATGGAGATGTTCCCGGAGTATGTTTTCCTCCAGACCCAGCCACAGTTATACGAATATGTGAAAGAGGATTACCCGGAGCTGTATGCGTCCATCAAGGAGCGTGTCGCCGAAGGCCGCTGGGAAGCGGGCGGCGGCATGTGGCTGGAAGCTGACTGCAATCTGACTTCTGGCGAATCTTTGGTTCGGCAATTGCTGATTGGCACGCGTTTTCTGAAAGAAGAATTCGGAACAGAATGCCGCTACCTGTGGCTGCCCGATGTGTTCGGCTACAGCTGGTCCCTGCCGCAAATTCTGAAGAAATCCGGTATTCATACTTTTATGACCACCAAGATTAGCTGGAACCAATACAACCGCATGCCGTTTGATACGTTCCACTGGCGCGGCATTGACGGATCAGAGGTGTTAACCCACTTCATTACCACACCCGAGCCATGGTCGGAGCCAGGCTCCTGGTTCTATACCTACAACGGCAAGATTATTCCGAAGACCGTCAAAGGAATCTGGGATGCTTACCGCGACAAGGAGATGAACCAGGATCTGCTGCTGTCGTACGGATACGGCGACGGAGGCGGCGGAGTCAACCGCGAAATGCTGGAGATGCGGCGCCGGCTGGACCAATTACCGGGACTGCCCAAGGTCACTACCGGGCGTGCGGATGAGTATTTTGAGAAGCTGCAGGAGACGGTGGAAAATACCGATTCGTACATCCATACCTGGGATGGCGAGTTGTATCTGGAATATCACCGCGGGACATACACCAGCCAGGCGTACAACAAACGGATGAACCGCAAGCTGGAACTGGCTTACCGCGAAGCGGAATGGCTTAATGCACTGCAGAGTATTGTAGAGAACGACTGGAGCCTGTATCAAGGAGCGTCGCTGAATTCGGGCTGGAAAATTATTTTGCGTAACCAGTTCCATGACATCATCCCTGGCTCCTCCATCACAGAAGTATATGAAGACAGCCGAATCGAATACGCAGATGCGGAGCAGATTGGTACTCTAGTAGATGCGCAGGCCCGGACCGCTATCGCTGGCAGCAGCGGATCTCCGAATACGTACACCATTTGGAACGCCTCTCCATGGGTAGTTACAGACATCGTGAGCATTCCTGCGGTTTCGGCAGATATGGCACACGGCTCTTGGCTAAGCGATTCCGGTGTGAACCTGAGCGCCCAATGGCAAGAGGGTAGCTGGTCTGTTGAAGTAAAGGATATTCCTTCACTGGGATACACCACTATTCACTTCCAAAGTGACACGACAGTCAGCAGCCCTGAGCATTCACCATTCATCCATACAACGAACGGGATCGAGACGCCGTTCTATCTGCTGGAGTGGAACGAAGCTGGGCAGTTGACCCGCCTGTACGATAAAGAAGCACGCCGCGAGGTCCTTGCCAAAGGAGCAAGAGGCAACGTGCTTCAAGTGTTCGAGGATAAACCATTGGCCCATGAGGCGTGGGATATTGATATTTTCTATCAGGAAAATATGCGGGAGATCACGAAATGCACCAGTATTGAAGTCGTTCAGAGCGGGCCGCTCCAAGCCGTGATTACCTTCAACTGGCAGTATCTTGGATCGAAGATCACCCAAGATCTGACTCTGCATGCGAAGCATCGGCGGATCGATTATGACACTGAGGTGGATTGGCATGAACAGCAGCAACTGCTGAAGGTTGCCTTCCCGGTCGGTATCCGTTCCACCGAAGCAACCTATGATATTCAGTTCGGCAACGTGAAACGGCCCACACATTGGAATACGAGCTGGGACTGGGCACGCTTCGAATCCGTCGGCCACCAATGGGCCGATCTGTCAGATAGAGGCTATGGAGTCAGCCTGCTGAACGATTCCAAATACGGCTATGACATTAAGGACAACGTCCTGCGATTGACTCTGATCAAGAGCGCCACTCACCCTGATCCGCACGCCGATCAGGGACATCATCGCTTCACCTATGCCCTTTTGCCGCATCAAGGCGATTGGCTGGTTGGCGGAACTGTGCAGCAGGCTTGGCTACTGAACGCTCCGCTGCGATATACACAAGGCCAGGCGAAGCAACCAAGCTGCTCCATGTTCACCTTGTCCGGTGGCACAGCCATGATCTCGGCGGTCAAGAAAGCCGAGGATTCCGACCGTGTCATCGTGCGTATTCATGATTATTCTGGCAGCTTGAATCAACTGGAGCTGACAAGCGACCTGCGGATTCATGCCTGGAGGGAGACGAATCTCATGGAAGTGCCGGAGGGAGATCTCCTGTATGATACTCCGGTATCCTTTACCCTAGAGCCTTATGAGATCAAGTCATTTGAGATCGATCTGCAGCTTTAACCCATAACAAAGAAGACGCCCTGAGCCAATTGCCTAAGGGCGTCTTCTTATTTGGTGCTTCTCTGGCGCTGCACCCGTTTAATCTGATATTACATACTGGAGAATTCTCTGCAGACCCTTTTCCCCCGTTCGGCGCATCCCATGATCGACAAACCCCGCCTGGGTGTACAACCTGTCTGCCGGGAGGTTCCTTTCATTCACAGCAAGAACAATTGCCCGTATTGACGGAAAATGTAGCCGGATGAAATTCGGTAGCAATAACAGCGCTGACTTGGCGTATCCTTTACCCTGATGTGCATAATCGACCAGAAATGCGCGAAGCAGCATTACTCCGGAATGATTCGGATAGAAGTTGGAGATGCCCTTACCGACATGAAGGATGAAAAAACCGACTGGCCGCTCTCCTTCCAGGATGACAACGGCCGTTCTATTCTCATCCACTATCGCTTCCTCCAATGTATCTGCAGGCATACCGGTGAATTGCTCTTGCTCTTCTGGAAGGTAAAAACGAAACAGCGCCTCCTTGTATTGATCCTGATACAGAGCCAATGAAATCGCTAGATTCACGAATACGCCCCTCTTTCTCTTTCGCCTTCACTAACAGGCATGGCGTAATACTGCGGCTTCCCGCTCTCCTCCTGCTGGTACAGCACGATGAGCAATGTGCTCTCGCCCGCCCTAGCATCGGCGACAAGAGTGGAGATGCTCGACTGTGCAAATGGAAGAGTAGACAATCCTTCCTCACCCGGAACAGTTGCTTCGGCCCCGGTTTCGGCGGTGATCATGCTCTCATCAGCACGCAAGCCGCTGATCGATGTCAGCACTTCCGCAAGAGGGAAGGGCAGCAGTTCCAGCACGGCATATTTTTGCAGCTCGCGCTCGTTGATCCCCGTCCTTGCTCCTGCAAGTCCCGTGGACAGAATTTCTGGATTCGCAGCAATTTCCTTCAACCAGGAAGCCCACTGTGACTTGCCGAGTGTAGGCTCCCACCAGATTTTACGCGGCTTGTACTTATGTCCAAGGAAGTAGTCGAGCTTCATCAGTCCGGTGATGATCTCCATCGATGATGTACCACGCTCTGTTAGGAAATCATGCAGCCTGGTGAACAGATCCTCGAGCTGATGGCCGATCTTCTGCCAGCCCCGTTCCTCCCAGTAATCGCCGAATTCCTGAAAGAAATCAAAGGGTGATGGAAACACATGACGGATCAGATACTTGACTGAATGATCCAGACGGTGGCTGTTCCAGTATTTCTCCAGCACATCCTCCAGCCGCTTCAGGCGGATAATGTCGCCAAAAGGCATCACGTGGCTACTCAAAATTTCATAAGGAGCGTGCTCCATATACGTGTACTCATATTTGGCCGCCTGCGCGCGCAGCCCGGTGCCACGCAGCATTTTCAAAAAGCCTAATTGCAGCTCCTCCGGCTCCATTGCAAACACATCATTAAAGGTCTTGCGGAACGTTGCGTAATCCTCCTGCGGCAGTCCGGCGATCAGATCCAGATGCTGGTCTATATTGCCACTGGCCTTAATCTTCATGACCGTACGCGACAGCTTCGCAAAGTTTTGACGGCGTTTGACCAGTTCATTCGTCTCATCGTTGGTCGACTGCACGCCAATCTCGAACCTGAAGATCCCCGGCGGCGCATTTTCCGCCAGAAAATCCAGCACTTCTGGCCGCATAATATCCGCCGTAATCTCAAATTGGAACACACAACCCCGGTGATTATCGATCAGGAACTGGAACATTTCCATCGCATAATTGCGGTTAATATTAAAGGTTCGATCAAGGAACTTGATAATCTTGGCTCCATTGTCAATCAGGTAGAGCAGGTCCGACTTCACGCGCTCAATATCATAATACCGGACACCGACCTCAATACTGGACAGGCAGAATTGACAGTTAAAGGGACAGCCCCGGCTGGTCTCAAAATAAACGATCCGCTTGCTTAAGTCCGGCAGATCATCGGGAAACCGATGCGGCGTGGGCAATGTGTTCAGATCGCTTTTCGGCCTAGGCGGATTGACGATCAATTCCTCTCCCTTGCGATAAGCGACGCCGTATACAAAATGGAACTTGCGGTCGTCCCGCAGCTCCTGGAGCAAATGATGAAACGTCTCTTCGCCGTCACCATTGACTATAAAATCAATACCAGGCTCGCGCTTCATCCAGTACAGCGGCTCATAAGACACTTCCGGTCCGCCAAGCACAATCGTCACTTCAGGCATGACTTTCTTGAGGATAGCGATCAGCTTGATCGTCTCCTCGATATTCCAGATATAGCAGGAGAAGCCGATCACATCCGGACGTCTCTGGAACAGGTCAGATACCATATTCATTACAGGGTCCTTAATTGTGTACTCCGCCAAATGAATATCACTGAATTCATGCTGACTATACGCCTTGAGCAGGCGAATCGCTAACGAGGTGTGAATGTACTTGGCATTTAATGTAGCCAGGATGATTTTCATGCGCAGCGCCCTCTTTACATGTCATTTTGGAAAAACTCAAGGAACGGCTTGCCATACTTACGATATTTCACTTCACCGACACCCTTCACCCTCAGCATTTCCGCTTCGGTCTGCGGGCAAACCACACTCATCTCACGCAGGGTCGCATCATTGAAAATAATGTAGGACGGCACATGCTCCCGGCCTGCCAGCTCCCGCCGGATCAAGCGAAGCTGCTCGAACACCGTCTCGTTAACCGCCGACGGTGACAGGTCACGCACCCGGCTGCGATCCCGTGAGCCTGAAGATGACCCTGTCCGCGAAGGCCGCGCCACCCGCTGCAGTACCTGACGCTGACCGCGCAGCACCTCTGCAGCCGGAAGCTGTAAGCGAACCACCGGATACTGTCCCTCCGACAGGGCCAGATATCCTTCCGAGATCAGCACGTTGATGCTCTCGGTAATCTCCTTCTCCGTTCTTCCGGACATCGCGCCATGGGTGGGCAGCGACTCGAAGCCGTATTGCAGCACTTTCTGATTGCGAGAGCCTTTCAGCACAGAGGCCACTAAAGCAACGCCAAAGCGCTCACGCATGCGATGAATGCAGGAGAAGATTTTTTGCGCATCCACCGTCATGTCCACTAACTCACGCTCATCGGTACAGGAGCTGCAAATACCACAAGGCTTGCCCTTATGGACCTCGCCAAAATAATCGAGCTGCGCGCTGCGCAGACACCGGGTGGAATAACAGTATTCGATCATCTGCTGAAGCTTGCGGTATTCATTGGCTTTACGCTCCGGGTCCTGCGGATTCTGCTCGATCAGGAATTTCTGGGTCATGATATCCTGGGCGCTGAACAGCAGAATACACTGGCTTGGCTCACCGTCCCGTCCGGCACGGCCTGCTTCCTGAACGTAGGCCTCCATATTCTTCGGCATGTTGTAGTGAATGACATAACGGACGTTGGACTTATCGATCCCCATACCAAACGCATTTGTCGCCACCATCACCCTGATGTCGTCATAGAGAAAGCTCTCCTGGCTCTCCGCCCGTTCCTGGTCGTTCATACCGGCATGATAGCGTCCAGCAGCAATCCCGCTGCTTAGCAGCCGTTGATACAGATCGTCAACGTCCTTACGGGTCGCCGCATAAATAATGCCCGGCTGGTGTGTATGCGAAGCCGCGTAGTCCATTACGAACTCACGCTTGTTCTCGCCGCGCAGGACGGACATCGCCAGATTGTCTCGCCCAAGTCCGGTCATGAAGACACCCGGCTCGCGCAAGCGCAGCAGACGGACGATATCCTCCATGACCTCCGGTGTAGCCGTCGCCGTGAATGCCGCCAGAATCGGCCGCTGTGGCAGTTCATCTACGAATGGCGATACGGCAAGATAGCTGGTACGGAAGTCATGCCCCCACTGGGAGACACAGTGCGCCTCGTCCACAGCTACACAAGAAATGGACAACCCCGCCATTTCCAAGCGGAACCAGTCCAGTTCCAGGCGTTCCGGTGCGACATATAGCAGCTTCAAGTCGCCCCGGCGCGCCGCCCGGATGCGTTCATTGACCTCCTTGCCGCTGAGCGTACTGTTGATATACGCAGCCGGGATGCCCGCCGTAGTGAGCGCATCCACCTGATCCTTCATCAGCGAGATCAGAGGAGAGATTACCAATGTGAGGCCCGGCATCAGCAGGGCTGGCACCTGATAACAGATGGATTTCCCGCCCCCAGTGGGCATGATGCCTAGTGTGTCGCGGCCTTCCAACAGATTTCCGACGATTTTCTTTTGACCCTCCCGAAAATCGGGATAGCCGTAATATTTTTGCAGTTCAACCTGCGCCTGTTCCATAGTAGGTGCTTGCATAGTCATCTCTATCATAACTCCTTAGATCTATCTCTCTTTAGTTTACCGGGCATGGGAGTAATGAGCAACCGCCCAACCACATTTCCGGTTCCCTTTCTTCTTTTGAAAAAAGCACATAAAAAGACTAGGTTTGAGCCAAGCTTTATATAGAAACTATATCATAGGAAGGCGGCGCGACCTGTGGAGGATTGGAAACAAAAGTACCTGTCTTTCAAAGAAAAACACAACAAACAGCAGTCTTCCGCGAGTCCCGCTAAGGAAGTAAAACTGGGAATCAAGCTAAAGCAAAATCTGCAGGATATCCAGCAAGTGCTGGGCGAAGACGGCGATCTGGTCGTTCGCCAGTTTCGGCTGTACGGCAGGCAGGATGCAGCAATTATATTCTTGTCTTCGGTAGTAGATGAGAACCAGCTTCATGAATATGTACTCAAGCCATTGATGACTGAACCGGAGGACATCACAGTTATTCCTAGTGCGATGGATGATCTTGCCGATTACATCTGGAATATGACTGTGCATGTTGCTAAGGGAGGTCGGTTATCGGAGCTGTACGCCCTCCCTGCAACCATCATCCAGGGGAATGTTGTAGTTCTGGTGGAGGGGATGAACCAGGCACTTTATTTCAGCTTGAGGCAGATCGAGAAGCGAAGCATTGAACAGCCACAGACAGAACAGATTATTCGCGGCTCCCGCGAAGGATTTATCGAGAATCTGGAGTCGAACCTTTCCCTGCTCCGCTACCGTCTCCAAACTCCGGACTTCCGTGTTCAGACCTGCCCGCTAGGCGTTCGAACCCAGTCGCAGGCCGCAGTCTGCTTCATCGAAGGCATTGCCGAACCAAGGCTTATTGAGGAAGTGCTGCGCAGGTTGTCGTTAATTGAAGCCGACAGTATTATTGACGCCGGGTACATTGAACAGTTCATTGAAGATCAGCCGTTATCCCCGTTCCCTCAGGTGCAACCGACCGAGCGTCCCGACAAAACCACAGCTGCCCTGCTAGAGGGCAGAGTAATCATCATGGTAGACGGATCACCTTTTTCTCTGATTGTGCCGGCGCTTTTCAATCAATTCTTCCAGACGCTTGACGATTACAATGAACGCTTTATCGTGGGAAGTCTGATTCGTATTATCCGGCTGATCGCCTTGATGTTCTCGCTGTTCTTTCCCGCGCTGTATGTAGCCATCATCTCTTTCAATCCCGAACTCATGCCTACCGAATTCGCGGTTGCCATCTCCGGCGGAAGAGCCGGTGTACCCTTCCCGGCTGTACTGGAAGTACTCATCATGGAAATCTCCATGGAAGTTCTGCGTGAAGCAACCATTCGACTACCACAAATGATCGGAGGAGCGTTATCTATCGTAGGCGTCCTGGTCGTCGGACAAGCGGCGGTCTCGGCGGGCCTGTCCAGTCCAACCACAGTGGTCATCGTCGCACTGACCACCATCGGTTCTTTTGCCACGCCAGCCTATAACGCGGCCATTGCATTGCGAATGCTGCGCTTCCCTCTAATTCTGCTGGCTGGTCTGTTTGGCCTGTACGGAGTGATGATTGGTACGATCTTTATCGTCAATCATCTGTTGTTTCTGGAATCCTTTGGCGTACCTTACATGGTCCCTTACATGCCAACCAAAATAAGAGATATGAAAGATGCGCTGGTGCGTGCACCCTTATGGTGGATGAGACAGCGCCCCAGCTTTTTAAATGCACCTGATCCTACCAGGCTGGCCCGGCATACCCCTCAGACCTATACAGAAAAGATCTTTACCGAGGAAGGTGATTTGGATGAACAACCGCCCCATAACCACGATACAGGCCGTGGCGGTCATCGCTAGTACGATTATCGGTATAGGCATTTTAACCTTTCCCCGCTTCATGGTAGAGGCTGGGGACAGTGGCGCTCCTTTGGTAACAGCTTCCGGCATTTTCATCGCATTCATCGGCTTCTGGTTTACAGCCTCAGTATGCCGCAAATTCCCGAACGAGACCTTGTTCATTTTCAGCCGTCGACTGGTGGGTACAGGACTAGCGGATTTTTTTACTGGGCTGATTGTAGTATTCTTCGCCTTCTCCACCGGAATCACCATGCGTCAATTTGGCGAGGTATGCGTCTCCGTGATTTTCAAGAAGACCCCTATTGAAGCCGTGATCCTCCTAATGCTGCTGCTCGGCTGCCTGTCCATCCGCCGAAACATTGTCAAATTCACATACATACACTCCTTCTATCTGCCCCTGATTCTACTCCCTGTTCTGATCATCATTCTTGTAGCTTTGAATGAAATAGACGTTCTGAATTTGTTGCCGGTAACCGGCAACCAGTTGACACCCCGTAAATTCACGACAGGAATGCTGACTTCCGCCTCACTGTATCAGGGGACTTTTATCCTGACGCTGCTGGTTCCTTTCATGAAGAAACCCCAGAAGGTGATGAAAGCAGGCACGATTGCCCTGCTGCTAATTGTGAGCATCTATGTGTTAATAGTCACCGTATCCGTAGGCATGTTCGGTGCGCAGGAGACACTTCTGCTCTTTTACCCTACTCTGGAAACGGCACGTTCCATCTCCCTTGGCGCGGGTCTACTAGAGCGCTTTGATGCCATTTTTATTATTGTTTGGGTTATTTCTATTTTCACCACTATATTCTCCAATTTCTACATGGCTACCTTTGCTTTCAAAGAACTCGCCCGTTTCCAGGATCATCGACTTCTTGCCAGCTTTCTGCTGCCATTTATCTTTGGTTCCTCGCTGCTGCCTGACAATGTCTTTCAGACTTATGATCTCGCTTCAGCGACAGCCATGTTTGGTCTGATTCTGTTGACCTTTTATCCTTTTCTACTGTGGTTCGTAACCATTATTCGTGAAAAAAGGGGGCGTTCTGTATGAACACACGCATCTGCCGTTCTTTAGCCCTGACTTTGGTTCTATTAATGCTGTCCCCCCTCCTGACAGGCTGCTGGGATCAGCTTGAGATTGAAGACCGCGCGCTTGTATTAGGACTGTCTATTGATAAGGTTACTGAAGGAACTCATCCCGAGGATGATCAGGTCACACATCTCAAAGAAACGCTCAAACTTCCGATGATTCGGGTGACTGCCCAAATTGCTGTTCCAGGCAGGGTGCCTCTCGGTCCAAGCAGCGGGGAGAGCGGCGGAGCAGGCAGCCAAAACCCCGTCTGGGTCGTCCAAGTGTACGGACTCACACTTGATGATGCCATGAACAACCTGCAGCAGCAGATTTCGGATCCGCGCTACCTGATTCACCTGCGGGTGATCATTATCAGTGAGGCGTTTGCCCGCAGCAGCCTGGAAGACTTGAATGATTATCTGCGCCGTAATCCTGAGGTCCGCCGTCAGACCTGGATGCTGGTCTCGCAAGGGGAAGCTTATAAGTTCATGGATGTTAACCCTCCTCTTCAGCGCGTTCCTACACTGTACATTCTGTCTATGATGGAGAAGGCTGTAGAATCCGGCAAGTTCCCGGCCGATTATTTGGGTGTCTACTGGTCATCAGAATCCAAATGGGGCCAGAACGGCTATCTCCCCTATATCGAGATGCGTAATAACAAAAACATTTTTATAAAGGGTCTCGCTTATTTCAGTAACGGTGTTATGGTAGGGTCCACAGTTCCCATCGAAATAGGTGCATTCATGGCCATAAAAGGCGTTGACGTTGGTGGCTACTCCGTACTCTTTGAATCCAGGACATTCGGACCGGTTATGATCAAGATCGTCAAACGCTTTACTAAAGGAAGGGTACAAATTGTCGAGGGGAAGCCCCAAATCACCTATAGCATTTCCCTCGATGCTATGCTTGACGAACACCTGAAAGAGTCCGTTAGTATCAATACCAATGCAAAGTTGAAGGTACTGGAGGTTGAATTCAAGGAAGGAGTGAACGAAATCCTCAGTAGTCTGATTGAGCAGACACAACAAAAACATTCCGATATATTGGGAACTGGAGAAAAAGTCCGGGCCTTTAAACCTGGTTTCTGGAAAGCCAATATCCATAGCAAAAACGATTGGGAACAGTTATATTCCAAGATTAATATCGACTTCAATCTTGATCTCAACATCCGAAGAATCGGCCTCAAAATAGAATAGGATTACTCAAAACTTATGGAATGACTCTAAGCGTAGAAAGGAGTCCCAATTATGTTCAATACTTTGATCTTCTCAGCGATCACCCTGCTCATTTCAGGAGGCCTGCTGCTGACCGTAGATACCAAAATTTATGCCGTAGGCCATATGAACAAGGAGAAGAAATATGCCCGACTCTTCGGCTGGACACATCTTGGACTGTTCATACTCTCCATAGTGGCGATCCTGTTCTATATCTGATTACAACAATAGTAATTCTTCATAGCCCATGGTATATTGAAGAGTACAATATCAGAGGACGGAGAATGCATACATGAACACAAGACGAAATCCCGGGGAGACCTCTGCAAGAACTGCGAAGCCTGCCCATAAAAGTAAATCCCAACACAAAGCACAACCCAAGGCTGGGGCCAGAACCCATAGCAAACCTAACAGCAAACCAAATGCTAAGGTGAAGACACCGGCACCACCAAAAACCTATACAGTAACCGAGCCAGCGGAACTGTTATCCTTTTTGCTCAGTCACATCAGCGGACGTGGACGCAATGCGATCAAATCCATCCTCGCCCGTGGTCAGGTATCGGTCAATGGCAAGTCGACAACCCAGCATAATTACCAGCTTCAACCGGGCTATAGCATTGTGATCGAAACGGAAAAACCTGTGCAGCCAGAAGTGCTGAACGGACTCACTATAGTACATGAGGACGATGATATCATCGTGATCCAGAAGGATGCGGGACTGCTGTCCATTGCTACTGGTGAAGAAAATGAAGTGACCGCCTACCGCCAGCTTATGGAGCATGTCCGTCGCAGCAATCCGAAGAATCGAATCTTCGTCGTACATCGTCTGGACCGCGACACCTCAGGAGTCATGATGTTTGCCAAAAGCGAACGGATCCAGCAGGCCCTGCAGAATACCTGGAAAGATACTGTGAAAGAACGCTCTTACGTAGCGCTTGTTGAAGGAGCAGTTAAAAAACCGGAAGGCACCGTCAGCTCCTGGCTGAAGGAAACCGCTACGCTCAAGATGTATTCCAGCCCTTATGAAGGCGACGGCCTGCACGCTGTTACCCATTACAAGCTGATCCAGTCCAATCGCCATTTCTCCCTGCTGGAAGTACAACTGGAGACGGGACGGAAGAATCAGATCCGTGTCCACATGGCCGACATTGGCCATCCTATTGCGGGCGACAAGAAATACGGAGCAGAGACCAAAACTGTAGGCAGACTAGGACTGCATGCCCGTGTTCTATCCTTTGTTCATCCGGGAACAGAAGAATTACTGACCTTCGAGAGCCCGATCCCTAAAGCGTTCCTGAAGTATACTTCGCCTGAGCCGATAAAATAAAAAAAGTCTGTCCCATTAAGCTATCGACATAGCTGAGGGACAGACTTTTTCTATGTTTAAGCCTTACTCCACTTTACCGCCCTCTACGACCAGTTGATCGGTAAAACCTTCCCCGTATACCTCTTTCAAGGTCTCGTTATATGCCTGGTGAATGAATTTTTCCTTGCCCAGCGTGCTGAGCTCGTTGTTAATCCAGTCCAGCAGTTCCTTGTTGCCCTTGGCTACCGCTGGAGCAATGGTGTCCTGGCCGCCGAACTCGGGGATGCTAACTGTAAAGCCGGGATTGGACTTGGCCCAGGCGATCAGTTCGGTATTGTCGTTGGCAATCGCCGCGCCGCGTCCATCTTTGAGTGCAGCGAAAATTTCTGTGTATTGGTCAAATTTCAGCAGCTCCACATCCGGGTACTCCTTGGTGAAGTAGGACTCGGCTGTTGTGCCTTTAGCGACAATCAGCTTCTTACCCTTCTCCTTCAACTGATCAATGGCAGTAATCGGCGCGCTGTCCGGCGACACAATTCCGAAAGACAGCTTCATGTACGGATCAGCAAAATCGACCTTTTCCTTTCGCTCATCGGTCACCGTGAAGTTCGCCATAATGATATCTACTTTATTGGATTCCAAATAGGCTACACGGCTGGCGGCGTCTACGAGAACAAATTCAGCTTTGGATTCGGCGCCTAGCAAGTCCTTGGCAAAACGCTTGGCAATATAGACGTCGAATCCCTGGTTTTTGCCCTCCGAATCTACGTAACCAAACGGTGGTTTGTCCGCGAATACCCCAATCCGGATTTTGCCGTTCTTCTTCAACTGCTCAATCGAAGCAAACTTGGAGGATCCGGTACTGCCACTGTTCTTGTCCTCATTGCCATTACTGCAAGCCGCAAGGCCCACCACTAACAAACTGGTTAACACGACAGCCGTTAACAACTTCAATCCTTTTCTCATCTCTCTTCATCTCCCTTAAGTCTATAATTTGTCGTACTGAAATATATCCAGAAAATGCTGGGCACGTTCTGTCGACGGTGAAGTGAAAAACTGTTCTGGTGAAGATATTTCGCAAATTTTCCCTTGATCCATAAAGACGATCCGGTCTCCAACAGACCTGGCAAACCCCATCTCATGGGTGACGATAAGCATCGTCATTCCCTGCTTGGCCAGCCCCAAGATGACCTCAAGCACCTCTCTCACCATCTCGGGATCAAGCGAAGCGGTAACTTCATCGAAGAGCATGATTTCTGGATTCATGCAAAGTGCCCGGACAATGGCAATCCGCTGCTTTTGTCCTCCCGACAACTGGCGCGGGTAGGCATCCTTACGGTCCAGCAATCCCACTCGCTCCAGCAGCTGCTCCGCCTGCCGCTGCGCTTCGTCTCTGCTGCGCTTCTGCACCTTCAGCGGTCCGAGCAGAATGTTCTCGATGACTGTCATATGCGGGAACAGTTCGTAATTCTGGAACACCATGCCAATATGCTGCCGAACCTCACGAAAATCCACACCCGGCTTCGCCAGATCCTGAGTGCGATAATGAATCCTTCCGGCCTGGACAGGTTCCAGGCCGTTAAGACATCGCAGGAGGGTGCTCTTCCCACAGCCGGAGGGACCAAGAATGACGAGCACTTCTCCTTTGCCCACTTGCAGGTGTATCCCCTCCAGCACTTTACGGTCACCAAAGGTCTTCTCCAGTCCTTCTATCTCCAGCAAAATTTCCTCCGAGTGTGCCATCGCTATCTGTCCTTCCTAATATCTAATTTTGCCATCGGCGCTCTACCCTCTTGGATAGTCTGGATAACGGATAACAGACAAGAAAATAAAGAATGAAGATGAATCCGTATACCCAGAAGGATGCCGTAGGTGCTTTGATCACACCCAGCTCTATAATCTGTTGCCCGATCTTCACCACTTCGATTACCCCAATCAGCACAACCAGGGAAGTCGTTTTAACCATCCGTGTTGCCAAATTAATCGCCCCGGGCAGCATTCGCCGCACGGCCTGCGGAATGAGAATATAGCGGTATAACTGCCGGGTGCCAAGGCCAAGCGCTTTTCCCGATTCCAGTTGATGACGAGGCAGGGATTCCAACCCTCCCCGGACAATGTCGCCGATTTCTGCGGCACCCCACAGACTGAACACAAGAATAGCTGTCACTTCCCCGTCTATATCAATGCCGAGCAGCGGAGAGAATCCGAAATGCACCACGTACAACCAGACCAGGATTGGTATGATTCTGAACGCCTCTAAATACAAACGTAAGATGGCCTTCAGCGGCCGGGAATTCAGTGTTCTCAGCAGACCCATAATGGTCCCAAGCACTACGCCGAAAATAATTGAGATAAATGCAATTTCTATCGTGACCAGCAAACCACCCAATAGGCGCTCGAAATTGGAACCCTCAAACAACACCCTAATCCCCGAATTCTGCATATCGTACCTTCCTTTCCACCCAGCTCAGCACCAGCGACAGTGGCAGCACCATCACCAGATAGGCCAGCACCAGCAGCAACAGCGATTCCGCCGTCTTGTAGTACATGCCGATGAGGTCCTTCGCTACATTCATCAGATCCATCAGAGCGATGGCTCCGACAATCGACGTCTCTTTGAGCAGAAATATAACATTAGCCCCCAGCGACGGAATACTGATTGCAAACGCCTGCGGCAGGATCACATATCTCGCCAGTTGAACCTTGGACAGCCCAATACTTAGACCGGACTCTATCTGAGTTCTCCCCACGGCTTCGATCCCACTACGGAATGCTTCTGTCATATAACTCCCTCCGAGAAAAGTCAGGCCGATGATGGCACAAGCCGTCTCGCTCAGATGAACACCTACTTTGGGCAAGCCATAGTATAGAAAGAACAATTGCACCAGCAACGGCGTATTCCGGGAAAGCTCCACATAAGCAAGAATCACAGGGCTAACGATCTTGACCTTGTAATATAAAATCACACTGAACACCAGGCCGATCAGCAATGAGAATAAAATCCCCCAGAAGGCTAGCTTGAAGGTCAGCCACATCGCGGCACCATACAGCGGCAAGCTCTCTATCATAAACTCCCAATTTAATTGCATATGCACACCCACTCTGCCCCAGAAAATAAAATCCTTCAATAAAACTCACTATTCGTATGAATTTTATTGGTTATATAAATACACGAACTCTATGAATCATATGTATCTCTTAATTAATTCAATTTTAAGGAAAAAAATTACATCCTGCGACACTTATAATATTCATATAATTCCAACTTGTCAACTAAGTTTTATGCATTTTTAACCCTGTCTAGCGGCATGTTACAATAAAAATAAAAGTAAGAAGGTGCCCTCATGTTCCATCCTACCGTCTTTGATAATATTAAAATCGCTATCGAAAACCAAATTTACGACTACGACAACCTGGATGGACTCCTTATTGTTACAGACCGTTCAGATCTGCTGGACCTGGCGATCATGTCCCGGGAATTTATGCTTTCCTTCCAGCTTATCGGGAACCGGAATATCACCTCCGAGATTGTACTTCGTTCCTCTGTAAAAGAGCTTAGCGATGAAATTCTGGAGACGCCGGGAAGCGATCCCGGTTGTCATCTGCTGCTACGCTTTTATATGCAAATTAGCGATGCCTCTAAGGAATGCCCGGTTATAGCCAGTGCACTGAATACCATTTGGGGGCCGGATCTGCAGCCAGTGCAGTCCTTGTCTTTTATATACGGTCAGGAAGAGGATAGCTATCATAACTGCATTGAATTACAGTTCAAGCGGCAAATTACTGAGGAACAGATGGAGGATATTCCGGAGCTCCTGAAGCATGTCTTGCAAAGTGCCGAAGCCCTTGGAAATCTATAGTTTCTACTCTGCAGCCAAACTCTAATCGAGAATGGAGAATGTCACTATGTCAATTCTGCCTTCTGCCAAAGAAGCTCGCTGGTTTCGGTGGATGGGGATTTACAGTCTGCTTCTGTGGCTGCTGCTCTGCCTGAATCGCTTCGTCTTGCTCGGACGGCCTTTTGAAGTTACACTTCTGCTGCGGTTCGCCCTGTTTGCCCTTACGATATCCGCTGTTCTGCATACCTTCGGATGGCTTGGTGCCCGGTTGGTCTGGATGATGGCAACTGTCGGGATTGCCGCAGGCTTTCTTGTGATGTTCACTTACAGCTCCAGGGAAATGTCCGGCTGGCAGGATCTTACGGGTTTTTTCGCTTTCTCTGTATTATCACTCGGAGGCTTCGTCTTCGGGTTGATCGTAGAAGGCATCGTCCGGCTGGCCAAGTGGTGGAGCAATTCCTAGTTTCACACGTTGCAACTACATGTGGAGGTGATGTCTTTGTCTAATGCCATACTTACCAAAAATGCGCTGGCCCACTCACTGAAAGGTCTGATGGAGCATACTCCGCTGAACAAAATAACCGTCAAGCATCTTGTAGATGATTGTGGACTGAACAGACAGACCTTTTACTATCATTTTCAGGATATTTTTGAGTTGCTAGGCTGGATCTATACTACAGAGGCGCTGGAAAGCATCGCCCAGTATCGAAGCTTTAACACGTGGACGGACTGTTTCTATAGAATATTCTGCTATATTGAGAGCAACAAGGCCTTCTGTTGCAACACCCTGGATTCCCTAGGCCGGAATCATCTCGATGCCTATCTCTATTCAGTGACCCATGACATGATCATGGGGGTGATTCGTGAGCTGTCCGAAGGACTGGAAGTGAGTAGTACCGATAAAGAATTCATTGCTAACTTTTATACACTGGCTTTTACCGGATTAGTCATCCAATGGATAAGAAACGGCATGAAGGAGCCACCCAAGCAGATTATAGAAAAACTAAGCGAACTGCTCGAGGGCAACTTTGTTAAGGCCCTACACACGTACGGCAACAAGTCGGCTCCATCCCTATAGATCTGATTCAAATCTGATTTTACGAAGCAGTCGTTCTTAAGAATGCCTCGCGAAGTTCTTTGAATCCTGTCTAAAAACTAGACACTTTCCCTCAAGTGACCAAAATCCCGACACTTCCAAGGTTTTGATTATACTCACGCCTCACGCCTTGTATTACATTAGGGGTGTGATTACAGCAACCCTTTGGAGGCGATAGTTGTGAGAGAAGAATACAGTGATAAACAGGTCTATTTTGTAGGTGGAGGCATTGCGTCCCTGGCCGGCGCATCTTACCTGGTCAGAGACTGTGACTTTCCCGGTCAGAACATTCATATCATTGAAGAAATGAAAATTCTAGGCGGTAGCAACGACGGGGCCGGCGACGAAGAGAATGGCTATGTCATCCGCGGCGGGCGGATGCTCAACGATGAAACTTATGAGAACACGTGGGAACTGCTGACATCGATCCCATCCATCGACCGGCCGGGCCTGTCAGTAAGGGATGAGATTATGGCCTTCGACATGGCCAACCCGACTCATTCCAATGCCAGATTGGTCAATAGCCGAGGCGAGGTAGAAGATGTTCTGTCGATGGGCTTCGACATGGCTGACCGCCTTGCCATGGGTAAGCTAATCATCACACCAGAGGAGAAGCTGGGCAAAGCGCGGATCAATGACCTGTTCGGCCCTCATTTTTTTACAACGAATTTCTGGTTCATGTGGGCAACCACCTTCGCCTTCCAGCCGTGGCACAGTGCGGTTGAATTCAAGCGATACATGGTTCGCTTCATCCACGAATTCCCGAGAATTCAGACGCTGGAGGGCGTAACCCGTACGCCGTATAACCAATACGACTCTATTATTTTGCCAATGCATAAATATCTCGAAGGCTTCGGTGTAGACTTTACCCTGAAATGTACCGTAACTGACCTGGAGTTCAAGGACGGCGACGGCATCACTGTAACCCGGATGAATGTGCTGCGCCAAGGTGTAGCGGATGTGATCGATGTAAAAGAAGGCGATCTTGTCATCATCACCAACGGCTCCATGACCGAAGGCTCCAGCCTCGGCTCTATGACGGAAGCGCCAAGTCTGAACGGCAAGGGCAGCTCCTGGAAGCTGTGGGAGAATATCGCGGCCAAGAAGCCGGGACTCGGTAACCCTTCTTCTTTCGCAGATCATGTGGATGGCTCGAAATGGGAATCCTTCACAGTCACCTTCAAGGACACCAAGTTCTTCGATCTTATGGAGAAATTCACGCGTAACCGTGCCGGTACCGGCGCCCTGGTCACCTTTAAGGAGTCCAGTTGGCTTATGTCGGTTGTGCTGGCCTTCCAGCCCCATTTCCGCAACCAGCCGGAGCATGTCCGGGTATTCTGGGGTTATGGCTTGTTCCCTGACAAAGTCGGCGACTTCGTGAAGAAGAGAATGTGCGATTGTACCGGGGAAGAGATCATGGAGGAATTGATCGGTCATCTTCATTTTGAAGCACACCGGGAAGAAATTATGGCCACCGCCAACTGTATCCCGTGCATGATGCCTTATATCACGTCCCAATTTATGCCGAGACTGCACAGCGACAGACCGCAGGTGGTGCCTGAAGGCTCCACGAACCTGGCCTTTATTGGACAGTATTGCGAAATTGCAGACGATGTTGTTTTCACTGAAGAATACTCTGTGAGAGCCGCCAGAATCGCCGTATACACGCTGCTGGGCATCAACCGCCCAATTGAACCGATCACCCAGTATCAGTACGATGTGCGAAGCCTGTTCTCAAGCTTTATTACTTCTTTCAGATAATGACCTAGATGATATTCATATGCCAAAAAGGCGAAAGAGCAAGGGATTCCCTTCTCTTTCGCCTTTTTAAGTTCAGAACACCAGATTACAGACTGCAGGAGCCGTCTACACAACCGTCATCGCCAGCTGTTTGACCTTGGCTTTTGGGTTGGCCCACAACCTGTAGCGCCGGAGCTTCCTGCTCTTCTGCCCAAACGGTGTCCAGCACCTCCGAGAAGACCGGTCCAGGCTGAGCGCCTGATACAGCATACTTATTGTTGAAGACAAAGAACGGCACACCGGTAATATTCAAGCGGGCACCCTCTTCGATATCGGCATGAACTTCGGCGCTGTACGCATCAGATGCCAGCATCGCCGCAACGTCCGCCGCATCCAGCCCCACTTCTTCGGCCAGCTTGGCAAGTACACCCCGATCACCCAGATTCAGAGAATCCGTGAAATAGGCGCGCAGCAAACGTTCGGTCATCTCGGCAGCTTTTCCGTGCTTGGCTGCATAGTGGCTCAAACGATGACCGTCGAACGTGTTCGTATGCACCATAGTATCAAAACGGAAATCCAATCCCACACCTTGGGCCTGCTCCGTCAGCTGTGCATTCATTGCTTTAGCTTTCTCCAATGTCATGTTGTATTTCTTAGCCAGCATCTCGTGGATGGTCACATCGCCGTCAGATTTAGCATGGGGATCCAGCTGGAAGCTGCGGTAGACCACCTCCACTTTATCGCGGCCTGCAAACTGGCTCAGTGCGTGCTCAAGTCTTCTTTTGCCTATATAACAAAACGGACATGCATAATCAGACCAAATATCTATTCTCATCGTCATAACCTCCCAAATAATCCTTCACCTATTAAGTCACTTACTATTATATAGTTGAAGACTTGAAAATACAAACTTAGGTTTTTTCTGAAAAAAGTAAACGAAAGTGGTATATACGCTCTTCTTCGGCGGGGAGTAGAATGGGGATAACGGAAATTTCGGATGAATAGCGGGGAGCGCTCCCCCTGGAAGGAGACAGCGGCATGCATGATTTATCTATCGTGATTCCAACGCGCAACCGGATAAGTGACCTCACGCGATGTCTTGAATCTATTGCTGGACAAGTTCAGCTAGAGGACATCTCTATAGAGCTGCTCATTATGGATGACGGGGACATACCGGAGGAGACCCTGAAGCAGTTCCGCAACATACTTGCTGGGCTGCCGCAGACGAAGCTCCGATATTATCGGAAGACCAAACCAGGCGTCTGGCTCTCACGCTATGAAGCGGTGAGTCTCGCCGACGGCGACATCCTCTTAACGTTCGATGATGATGCCGAACTGGACGATCCCCTGTATATCCGCCGTATGTTGGATACCTATGCAACTGATCCTGGCATCGTCGGCGTTGGCGGTATCGCCAAGGGGCTGTCCAGCAGTCCTTCGGGCAAGCTGCTCGGCCGGCTGACCTGCCAAATGTCAGGCTCACCGGGCAAGCTATCCGCGAGCACGCTCGCTGGCTCCCTGCTTCTATGGGGAGAAACGAAGGAGACGTTTGAGACCGATTTTTTTCACGGCTGCAATATGTCCTTCCGACGATCTGCCCTAAGAGATATGAAGCCCTACCCCTGGATGACCAGCTATGCGGTAGCTGATGATATCTATATGTGTCATTTGGCCAGCCACTACGGCAAACTAGTCATCAACCCCCAGATGAAAATTACGCATCACGAATCCCCCAGCTCCCGTGACAAAGCAGGACGCGTTGCCAGAGCGACCGCGGTCAATCATTATTATCTGCTGAACCTGCGCCAAGCTCCGCTAACCGGTTACGCTGCCCTGCTCTGGACACTTACCTATTTAACAGGGAAATCAACGCTAAAACGCAACACGAGTGCTGTTTCCGGTTATATCCAGGGCATCCTCTTCGTATTAAATCCCCGTAAGAATAAGTACAAGGAGTATATGATGAACTGAAGCCAGAGTTCATATGGCTTTACACTATCACAATATGCATTACACCGACATGAATACCGCTATTACTTACCAACGCATCTTCTCTTTTCAGGGAAGGTGTTTTTGTTCTGAAGTGAGACAAATTTACTATTCGCAGGTCTTTCTCTGGAGTATGCTTATTGTCGCCCGACTGGAGAAATGGGTTCCCGGGGCTTCTTATCTGCGGTATGATAGTCATGATGTGGTTTAAGAAACTAACTTTATGGATGGTGGAACATGTTTAAAAACAAAAAATTGACGCTGATCCTTGCACTCATCGTTGTTGTTGCCTTAGCAGGCGGGATCTGGCTATTCACCGGGGGCAAACACAAAGAATCCGCGACCTCTCCGGACGGACAAGGTTCCAAGATTGTAGAAGAAAACGGAACGAAATCCCTGTCGCAGACATTTTACATTTATGATACGGTCGTGAACATCAAGATTTTCGGAGACAAGATTGCCCAGAAGAATATGGACGATATTCAGCAGATGATGGAACGTATGGATTTGGAATTCAGCCGGACCAAGGAAGGCGGCGAGATTTACGCCGTGAACAAAGCAGCAGGTAAAGACGCTGTTGTCGTCTCCGACGAAACACTGGACATTGTGAAGGAATCCCTTAAATATGCCAAGGAAATGGACGGACTGTTCGATCCTACCATTGGGCCATTGGTTGACCTCTGGAATATTGGTAGTGGCGGCAAGAAGGTGCCGGACAAAGACGCTATCGCGAAGGCTGCAAGCCTGACCAATTATAAAGACGTTATCATTGACGAGAATGCGAAGACTGTCAAGCTAACCAAAGAAGGTATGATACTCGACCTAGGGGCAATAGGCAAAGGCTACGCCGCAGACCGTATCGCTGATTACTTGAAAGAACAAGGCATAGAGAGTGCCATGATCAATCTCGGCGGCAGCAGCATTATTGCGCTGGGCGCCAAACCGGGCGGCGCGAAGTGGAACATTGGCCTGCAAGACCCTGACCAAAGCCGCGGAACACAGCTAGGTACGATCAAGATTGAGGACGAGGTCATTGATGCTTCCGGTGTATACGAGCGCTTTTTCATCCAGGATGGTGTCCGTTATCATCATATTCTCGACCCGCGCACAGGCTTCCCGTCCCAGAACGGGCTTAAGAGCATCACAATCATGAGCCCTAACGCAATGGATGCAGATGCATTGTCAACCGGGATCTTCCTGATGGGTCTGGACGAAGGCATGAAATTCATCGAGGCGCTGCCAGAGAAGATCGAAGCGTTCTTCATTACCGATGACAACAAGATCTATGCCACGTCCGGCATCAAAGGCAGACTGAACCTGACAGACACTACCTACACTCTTGCTAATTAAATGTGCAGAAGTGTGGAGCGTTGAGGGCGGTGCATTGAGGGGTGGGTGCGTAGATTACGGAACGCCGATTGAGGTGCATCGTCTGCAAGGTCCGTAGATAGCGGAACGCCCGGATACGAGCGTCGAGTGCAAGGTGCGTAGACGCATTGAGTGCTGGGTGCGTAGTTTACGAAACGCCGGATACGAGCGTCGAGTGCAAGGTCGTAGATGCGGAACATCGCATGCGGCACATTGAGCGCGAGTTGCGTAGATTACGGAACGTCCAATGTAGAGCGTCGAACGTCAAACGTCGCATGTGGAGCATAGTGTGAACAGGAGCAGCGACTAGAGGAACGGGTGAGTGGGAATTAAGTGCATATTTGTATCTTATATTTTATAAAACCATCCTTATTTGCGAATTAAGTGCAATTATGTACCTTAATTTTCAAGAAAGGACCAGATAAGGGGCCATTGATGAATTTTAACATACATTTTTGCCTTTAATTGCCCAAAACCACTCCTTTCATCCAAATTAAGGTACAGTTTTGCCCTTAATTTGTTCAACTCAGGGATTTATTCGCTAGCATCATTCAGAATTGAAGTTCCGTGCAACTAGAGCCTGTGAAAAGGACCTCGCCCTCCACGAATCGTGGAGTTCAGAGGTCCTTTGTTTTATAATTTGTGCATAAATTGGATCATCCCTATTTCCTTCGAGCATCACTTTTGAGCTGACCACCGAGTGTACTCCAAACCACGGGAACGTATTAAGCTAACGGGGAATCTCACTAAACCAGAACCCCACACAATACTATAGGATCGGCAGCCCGGCAAATTCTTCATAATTACTGAACGTGTGCGTCGGCTTATGGGCTGAACGCGGCTCTCTTCCGTGTGGATTGTACCAGCATACTTTCCACCCGGCTCCCAGCGCACCGACAACATCGTTATCCCAGGCGTCCCCAATATACAGTGACTGCTCTGCTGTCGTCCCGGTTTTGCGGTTCACATAGGCGAAAATCTCCGGGTCCGGCTTAGCAATCCCGACGGCATCGGAGATAAAAATCCGGTCCGCAGGCAGGATGCGATCCACACCAAGACCTACAATTTTTTTCATCTGGTGATCTGCCGGACCATTCGTAATCACACCTACCGTATGACCTGCGGTGATAAAGCGGTCCAGTTGCTGCCGCACCCCTTGGATCATTTCGATTTTGTACTGACGGCCGATGTACGCTGCCTGCACTTCTGCTGCCTGTGCACGATCAAGCGTCAACCCGAAATCCGCAAAAGCCCGTTCCATCCGCATGACCCGCGTCTCTTCCAGCGGAATTTCCCCACTCAGATATTGAGGCCACAGCAGATCGCTGTGATGCCTTACCTTAAAGAATAAATCCGCAAAGTCCAAGTTCTCTCCCTCAGGCTTCAAGACCTCCTTCACCGCTTCCCGGAAGGGAACCAGATGGTCATACAGCGTATCATCCAGATCAAAAAATACCGCTAATTTCTTGCTCTTCTCCACATTAAGTCTCCTTGCTCTATTTACTTTTGGAAAAAAAGATCATACGTATAAAAGTCCTCGTCCCTGATGTAGCCGTTCGATTCATATAAATGCTGCGCCATATTATTGTCTGTCGCGGTCGTTAACGTCAAACCCTTGCTTCCCGTTCTCATTGCATACTCACGCGCCGACTCCAGCAGCCTGGATCCTATACCAACACCCCGGAATTTTTCATTCACGTACAGGTCGTTCAAGATCCAAAGCCGCTGCAGTGACACCGACGAGAAGGACGGATACAGCTGTGTGTAGCCAGCCGCTCGGCGCTGATCCCCTGCTTCTTCCACTGCCAGCAAAATAACAGACTCTTTAAGCCGCAGTCGTTCCTCCAGGAACGCCCGTGCCCCGTCCAGATCGGATGCCTGTCTGTAGAACACCCGATATTCATCAAATAACGGAGAGAGCAGCTCCAAATCTTCCAAATCAGCTTGCCTAATTACGATTTTCTGCACATCATTCTTCTGCATCACATACCCCTGCTTTCCGGCTACAGCCTTTTTACTGTAATTGTAATATCTGGCTGCCGAATAGCCCATGGATAGATTGCTGCAAAATTTAGATCTTTACCTCATCACTGTTGCTATTCTTATCCCTATTCCTTGGAGTCATAGAAGACATGACGGGCGTCGGCTATCTTGCCATCTTCAATATCCAGCAGCCCGAAGGAGTACTGCTTCTCTCGCCGCTTGTCCGTTGGTGAGCCAGGATTGAATAACAAAATACCATTTTCTCTGCGCAATAGCGGTTGATGTGAATGGCCAAACAGGATGCAGTCCACTTCTTCCTCTGCAAAAGCGAGCAGCGCGTTGCCATCGGTTCCTTTGCGGGAGTATGGGGTATGTCCATGGATCATGCCGATGCGGACTCCCTCCAGCGTGATAATCTTCCGTTCACCGAAACGTTCTATAATTTCCGGACCATCATTATTCCCGGCAATCCCTTCCACCGGAGCCAACTCGGCCAGCATATCGTAAATCTCCAGCGCAACCCAATCCCCGAGATGCAGGATCATATCCACCTTGCGGAACTCTGCTATAAGGGCCTGTGGCAACGCTTTGGCCATTCTGGTCATGTGTGTATCGGATACAACGCCTACTTTCATGTCCTCAGCTCCATTCTTTTCAGGAATCCTACTAATTCTGATTATTGTATAATCTGCACTCCACAGACGCAAGTTTGTGGCAGTTATTCCACCGGCCTCGCCCTCTGTATCGCCTTAGAGTCTTTGGGATATTCTACGTTTCTACAAGAATGCCCTGGCGTCGTTTAAATTATGGATAATAAAATCCGGATCATTATGATTATCCAGTGTCCAGGGGACGGAGAGCCTATTCAGCCAACAGGCCTGGATTCCAGCGCGCTTCGCCCCCAGAACGTCAGAGACGGTATCGCCAATATGTATGATTTCCGCAGGTTGAACATTATAATGAGCGATCACTTGCTGGAATAGCGTGTTAGAATGATCATTTTTATACGATTTATATGTTTCTGAAGCGAACAGGCGAATGGGATAACGGGTATAAAAGGCAGGCAGCATATCCTCGTCCGTATCGCTTACAATGCAAACATCATAGTTTCCAAGAATATAGCGGATAAAGTCTTCCGTCTCTTCATATAGCTCTGCCTGCGAATGCTCCCGAACGAGAATATCCAGCGCTTGCTCTGGCTCGAATCGGATATTATACGTGGAGAAGAGTCTAGTAAAACACCGTCTGTATATCTCTTTGGTCAGCAGGAATTGGCCGTCACCCCTCATCTGCACAGCAATAGTATAATAATGTTCCAATAACCGAGCTTGATTACTATTCGCCTGATCCTCACTGCAGTCATTGCCCAAAATCGCATTCCACATGCTCATAGTACGCCTATCCAGATTCACCAGCGTTTGAAACATATCCAGACTAATGACCTTAATCGACTTCATGGCTACCCCCAATCTGCCTACTACCTGCGAATAATGTGAATTCCAATGATTCCTGTGAAAAAAGTACCACATCCTGCCCTCTCCCGGCTCGCTCTTTCATCACACACAAAAAGGACACTCATTCGAGTGTCCTTTCCTGGGCATTTAGCCTTTATTTGAACTTGTGCCAATCTTGTTTACTGTTCTCCAGCAGATGGGCAAAGTCATTATCCAGCCGCTTCTGCTCCGCTTTCCGCTGGTCTTCCACCGCTTGACGGGCTGCTTCCTGACGCTGTTTTTCTTCAGCCTTCAGTTCATCTGCCTGCGCTTTCAGCTTGCTCAGCACATCGCTGCTTAGCAGGTCTTTCAATGTAGCCGGACTGTCCGCTGCGGCAGCGCGGGGAGGCGTTTGAGTTCTTTTCTTTTTTGCCACGATGAATCATCCTTTCAGCCTACGTTTAATTCAAATTTGTTTTAGTAACGGGACTTTTCGTTTATAATGTACTATAAGAGGTGAGCCTTATGAAAGCCACAGATTTATGTCCCCGGTTACAAAAAAGCATGGATATTATGGGCAAGCGCTGGACCGGCCTGATCATCTATCAGCTCCTTCATGGACCACAGCGTTTCAGCACCATCGAAGCATCGCTCCCCGTCAGCGGAAGACTGCTCTCGGAGCGGCTCAAGGATTTGGAACAGGAAGGTATTGTTCTGCGGGAAGTTTTTCCCGAGACCCCTGTAAGAATTCAATATTCTTTAACGGAAAAAGGTCGGGCGCTTGAATCGGTCATTCGGGACCTGCAGCAATGGTCCGAGGACTGGATAGAGCCTGGAGAATGCCAATCCTGATTCCTGTCTAACTATAGAGAGCTTCACTGGACCCTACGAAATCACGTTTCGTAGGATGGAGACCGAAATAATACTGTGACGCAGGGAAACCGGAGAACGCCGGTTTCCCTTTTGGCATTTGGCCTAAAGCGGGGTATGGTGCTCCCAAGATTACAGCTTGCGGCCGATAATTACCAGATCACGCGCAATACCGTCCATTTCGGCTACCCCGGGCAGCAGTCCCCACTCCGTAAAGCCGAACTTCCGCAATAGACCCAGGCTAGGCTCATTATGGCCAAACACGAAACCGACGAGATTCTTCAGCCCAAGAGCCGGAGCCGTCTCCAGCGCCCGGGTCAGCAGAATGCTGCCTGCGCCACTTCCCCGGTACTTTTCACTTACATACACGCTGATCTCGGCAGTTCCATTGTAAGCCGGGCGTCCGTAGAACGACTGAAAGCTGAACCAGGCAGCGATCTCTCCGTTATTCCTTAGTACCCACAGCGGGCGATGATGGCTGTTATGCTCGTGGAACCAACGTTCCCGCTCCTCTACGCGTACAGGCTCCAGATCGGCAGTCACCATTCGTCCAGCAACTGTTGAGTTATAGATATTCACAATTTCCGCCAAATCGGCGAGCTCGGCATCTTCAATCGTGTAGTTCTGCCAATCCATATCTTCATTCCTCCAGTATAATACATTGTCTGCCATGGTTGGCGCTTGGCTCTTACTATTACTGAAATCGGTCAGGACAAGCCGACCTGTTCTTCACTCCACTGCCAAAGCCGCTTAGCTTCCGCGGAATCCGTCGCCCTCGGCGACAGCTCCTTAATCTTGCGGCGGTAATAATACTCTCCTGTAACCTGGCGCAACTCCGGGGCCGTGGCCAGATACAAGGCAGTGTCCGCCCCCTGCTCCGGTGTCAAGAAGAAAAAAGACATCAGCTTCATGACTGAGCTTCCAAAACCGGTATCCCGGTTCACCCCAATGCTCGTACCCACCGCACCAGGATGTACAGAGTTGACGGTAATCTGCGTTCCCTGCAGGCGCGATGCCAGTTCCCGGGTGAAAAGGATATTAGCGAGCTTAGAACGGGCATAAGCCTTCGCCAGATTGAAGCCCCGGGACAATGTTGGGTCCTCATAGTGCATGGAACCGATTTTATAGGCGCCGGAAGCAACCACGACGATCCGTCCCTGCTCTGCCGCTTGAAGTCGCTCCAGCAGCAGGTTGGTCAGCAGAAAATGTCCTAGATGGTTGACGCCAAAATCCATCTCAAACCCATCAGCCGTCAACTGGCGCTTCGTGCTGACTACCCCGGCATTGTTAATCAGGACATCCAATACAGAATAACGAGCGGAGAATTCCTGTGCGAAACTGCGAATGCTGTCCAGCGAGGATAGATCCAGCAGCATCAATTCAATCTCTTCCGATCCACTCTGCTGTCTGGCGGCCACTAACGCCTCTTCCCCGCGCTTATGACTGCGGCAAGCCATGATGACCCTGGCACCCTTGCGGGCAAGTTCAACTGTTGTAGCCAATCCCATACCGGCATTGGCACCGGTGATGATTACAACCTTACCTTTCATACGGGTTCACTCCTCTTAGGCTGGATTCGGCAGACGCGGCCGGTCCCCTGTTCTGGTTTTTTGCGGACGATTGTCTTAATATAATGGTACATCATTTTGCGGACGGGAGAAAGCATGCCTTCGCAAAACCGAGAGGGGAACTATTGAATATGAGCAATGTATTGAAAAGCCTGGAGCAAGGGCTGACCAGCGAAGGACTGGACGCTCTGCTCATCACCGATCCTAAGCATATCTACTATCTGACCGGATTCGCAAGTAATCCGCATGAACGTTTTCTCGGACTACTTCTGGTCCGTGGCGAAGAGCCCGTTCTGATCGTCCCGGCCCTTGATGCTGAAGCAGCCCATGCTGCCTCTTCCGTGAAGAATATCGCCACCCACAGCGACACCGATAATCCGTATGATCTGCTGCGCCAACGTCTGCAAGGCAAGAAGCTCGGAGCGGTCGGTATCGAGAAAGAGCATTTCACCGTCTCCCGATTCGAGCAGCTTGCAGCAGCTGTTCCGGCAGAGCGCTTCAGCGATATCGGCCATCTCTTGCGGAGCATGCGCGCGAAGAAGTCGCCGGAAGAAGTCGCTGCCATGAAACACGCCGCAGAGCTGGTGGAAGAAGTGCTGCGCCGTGGCCTGAAGCATGTCAAGGCCGGTGTCAGCGAAATTGAACTGGTAGCAGAGCTGGAGTATTTAATGAAGAAGCTTGGCGCTTCCGGCCCAGCCTTCGACACCCTGGTGCTCTCGGGACCGAACACTGCCCTCCCGCACGGCGAGCCGGGTAGCCGGATCATTGAGCCCGGGGACTTCCTGATGTTCGACCTCGGGCTATATGCTGCAGGCTACGCTTCTGATATCACACGCACCTTTGCCGTGGAAGAGGCGGACAGCAAGCTGACCGGCATCTATAATGCCGTACTTGCAGCCAATGAAGCAGGGATTGCCGCTGCTATACCAGGAGCAACCTTTGGTTCAGTGGATCGCGCCGCGCGTGAAGTCATTGAAGCTGCCGGGTACGGGGAGTACTTCGTGCATCGTGTCGGCCATGGCCTCGGCATAGATGTCCATGAATATCCTTCACTGCACGGCCTCAATGAAGACATCATTGAAGTGGGCAATGTCTTTACGGTGGAACCGGGCATTTATGTGCCGGGCGTAGGCGGTGTGCGCATTGAAGATGATGTCTTCGTCAGTGAAAACGGTGCGCAGACACTGACCAACTTCCCTAAAGCTCTGACTGTGCTTCATCTATAGAGAGAGTTTCCAATCGCCCTTGACCAAGGAAAATTGGGCGCATATTGAAAACAGCACGTCTCCATATGCGGGGACGTGCTGTTTTTTAAATACTGTAACTTGCTCTATAAGATCTCCTGGATCTTCTAGGCGGTAGTCGCCTTCGTATCGGAAGCCTCCGGGAGTGGCATATTCGGTTTATCCTCCGCAAAAGTAAACGTGCGGGCGATATACAATACCGGTGTCCCTGCTGCAGTGAGCAAGAATTTGATAATATAAGTGGTCAGTAGTATCTCTGTCCATACCTTCAAGTCGTAAATGCCGGCAAAAGCAATCGTACAGAAGATCAGCGTATCCACAAAGGAACTCACCATCGTGCTGCCGTTGGTGCGAATCCAGAGCTGGCGCGAACTGCCATAATACTTGCGAATCCAAGAATACAGCCGTACATCCAGGAATTGACTGACGAAGTAAGCTACCAAGCTGCCCAGTGCAAGCCGCGGCATCATTCCGAAGATCGTCTCCAGTGAAGACTGGGCGATATCACTCTCCTGCGGCGTGAACGCCAGCGCCATCTGCATGATCACCGTCGTCGTAATCAGGGTGAAAAAGCCAAACCATACCGCTGTCCGCGCTTCGACCCGCCCATACTTCTCGTTGAGCAGATCGCTCGCCATATACAGCGTCACGTACATGGTGTTGCCAAGAGTCATGACAATGCCTGGTGGCATGGAAATGGTTTTGGAGACCTGAATATTGGCAATGACGGTGGCGACTCCCACCCAGGCATACATCCCTTTTTTGCCGAATAGTCGGTAGCACAGCAGAAAAAACACAAAATTGACGAGGACAAAGAGAATCCCCCACCATAAATTAAACATCTTCTTATAACTCCTCCTAGTTTTGTTTACGCGGGATGGTTACGAACCGCGGTTCCGGATTCCGGAACAAAACATAAACACTCTACCATAACAGAACCAAAGATACCAGAATATTTTGATTTTTTGTACGAATCCTCTTTCTTCCACCTAATTCTATTCATTGTTAGAAGTTTCGACACTTTTTTTATCTTTTTTCAGAAAATAATACAGTGAAAATCAAATTTTTCACTATTCAACCGCAGGTTAATTATATAAAATAGTTATCAACTATGTGTGTTTATCCCACCAGAGCGATAGTATTAACCTGATATACGACCCTACTCACGGAGTTATCGTAGCTATCCATACATAAAAAGGCATCAGGCTTGGGATAGAAAGGCATATCAGAGAAAAGGAGAGAACCCTATGTTTCGTTTCAAGCACTCGATTAGCCGTAAATTCACGCGCTTGTTGTTTGTCGTCCTGTTGCTCGCGTCTCTTTTGTTAAGTGTAAGCTTTTATTTCATATCGACTAATACGTTCGAGAGCTATGTACTGCCGCAGATCAACAAGTTACTGACGGGAGCTGTCCAGGATGTATACAAGAACATCAATTCTACCCATGCCCAGCGGGCGCTAGGCAAGAATGAGCAGTCAATTACCAATATCGAATACTACTTCAAGGACAAACGCAACCAACATGATGTAGAGACGATCTTTTTGGCGAGTCTGAACGACGGTCAAGCTACCGTACTTGCCGCTGATCATGGCTCCAAGATTAAGACAGGAGACACCCTGCAGGTGACTCCGGCTATGGAACAGGCCTTCCAGAACCAAAAAACGACGCTCAGCGATATCTATAATGACGATTACGGTGTACATAAAACAGCTTACATCGCTATTAAAGGCAGTCCGATGGTTGTCGGCGTAAGCTCTGATGTAGCCTTTATCACAGAAAGAATGAGCAGCATCCTCTGGACTAGTGCAGGAATCACCTTGGTGGTCCTTATCATCGGCATGACCGGTGCCCTGCTTATGAGCCGGCGGATAACACGTCCTATAACACAGCTCGCAACGTATAGTAATAAACTTGCACAGGGTGATTTCACCCAGGAGTTGACTATAAAAGGCACCGATGAAGTTGGACAGCTCTCTGAAAGCTTTCAGACTATGTCCAATCGCCTCAAAGAAATGATCGGCCAGGTTCTGGAGACTTCCGGTACGGTTGTCGAAGATTCCAATGACCTCAAAGAGCGCGTGAAGGTCCTGAACGGCATGGCCGAACAGTCCGCCCAGTCCGTCATCGAGATTGACAGAGGCAGTACATCCATTGCCCACAGCGCGAAGGATAACTCGCGGGCCATGGAAGAGATTAATTACAGTATCCAGCATATCGCCTCCGCAGCAGGAGAAGTTACGGAACAGATTAGCGAAGCCTCAGCCGAAGCGCTTGGCGGTAATGAAATTGCCCAAATAGCCGTTGAACAAATGCGCCAGGTCGAACGGGCTTCCGAGCAGTCATTGGGTCAGTTCCAGATTATGAATGAACGCTCCCTCCAAATCGGTGCAGTGGTGCAGGGCATTACAGAGATCACGAAGCAGATTCAAATGCTCTCCCTCAATGCGTCGATTGAAGCGGCACGGGCCGGAGAGCATGGACGCGGTTTTGCCGTGGTAGCCGGAGAGGTACGCAAACTCTCGGAGCAATCCCGGACAGCTACCGATCAGATTCGTGAATTCCTGCTTGGTTTGCAGGAGGACATGAATCGCTCTGTCGCAGAGATGAACCACGTTAACTCGGAAGTAGCCTCCGGCGTCGGTAAGGTTGCAGAAGCGGGAAATGCGTTTAATCATCTGTTGATCCTCATTCAAAGCATCGACCAAAGTATTCAGTCTGTGTCGGCAGCTACCCAGCAAATCTCGGCTGGAAGTGAGGAAGTCAGCGCCTCCGTAGAAGAAACTGCGCAGATTACTGCAAAATCGCAGGCTAATGCCAATACGCTTTCTCGTAATTCCGAGCGACAAAGCGCCGAGCTTGAAGGTCATTCCCGTACAGTGCAGCATTTGCACGAGCAAGCCACAAAGCTGCAACAAGCCGTGCAGCAATTTAAGATCTAACCTATGTATTCTTAAAATGTGACAAGCCCCCGTCCGATAATGGACGGGGGCTTGCTTGTATATATCTTTTGGCCGGAATGCCAGTCTCAGGAACCTTCCGCAAACGACAGTCCTTTCTCAGCAAGTGCCGTACGCAATTGGCCTAACGCCTTGGGACCCATGCCGTGCAGCTGCAAAAGCTCGCTCTCGGTAAGCTTGCTCAATTGCTCAAGCCGAGTATACCCCGCTCCGGCAAGCGCGCGCTGTGCCGGCTTGGCCAGACTGGACGGAAAGTCAGACTCCGGCTGCTCGCCAGCCCCGTCTTTGCCAGAGCTGGCTTGTGTATTTTTTGACATAAAGGGTACACCCCTATCATTAGTAGTCACTTAATATTACCAGACTTCCCACAGCCGCCTGTCTGGCATACCCATTAGCCGTCCTATAACACAATTATATCTTCACCTTCATGAAGCTCTCCATCAGCTCCAGCGCCTGATATAACCGCTCTGTGGATACTGAGTAAGAACAGCGAATATGCCCCTCTCCTCCCGATCCAAATACATATCCGGGTACGGCTGCAACACCGGCTTCTTTCAATAGCTGCAGCGCAAACGTCTCGGAATCAAGCCCGGTATGCGCGATACTTGGAAAAGCATAGAATGCGCCTTCCGGGACGTGGCAAGGCATTCCGATCGACCGGAATCCGTTCACCAGCAGCTCCCGGCGCTGCCGATACACTTCTCTCATCTCGCTCATAGCCTCAAGGCCATGGCGCAGGGATTCAATTGCAGCAATCTGTCCCAGCACCGGGGCACACATGGCTGTATATTGGTGGATCTTCAGCATTGCTGCCAGCAGATCTCGATGGCCGCAGGCATAGCCGATTCTCCAGCCAGTCATGGCGAATGCTTTTGAAAATCCGTTGAGTACAATGGTCCGCTCCTGCATTCCCGGCAGTGAAGCAATGCTGACATGCTTCCGGTCATAGGTCAATTCGGCATAGACTTCATCGGAGATGACCAGCAGGTTGTTCGCCTTCACGATCTCCGCAATCGGCTGCCAGTCCTCGGCAGTCATAATCGCTCCTGTCGGGTTGTTCGGATAATTCAGCATCAGCAGCTTGGAACGCGGGGTAATTGCCCGTTGTAGCGCCTCGGCAGTCAGTTTGAAACCTTCCTCCGCTTTCGATTCCACCTCTACCAATGTACCGCCATTAAGATAGGCAATCGGCGAGTAAGCGATATAACTGGGAGAAGGAAGAAGAATTTCGTCTCCTGGAGCAGTGAACGCCCGCAGCGCCAGGTCCAGCGCTTCGCTGCTGCCTACAGTGACTACTATTTCGTTTGAAGGGTCGTAACGCAGATTGAAGTTATTTTGCAAATAATGAGCAATTTCCTCTCTTAGCTCAGGCAAGCCCGCATTCGGCGTATATCTCGTCGCTCCCTGACTCAGCGCCACCATGCAAGCTTCTCTGATGTGCTCCGGGGTAACAAAATCCGGTTCGCCTACGCCCAGCGAGATAATATCCTCGTTGCCGGCACTGAGTTCGAAGAACGCCCGTATTCCGGAAGGCGGGATGTCCTGTACGCGAGGCGCTATCCAATTATTCAACATGTACCGGCACCCCCTTGTTCTTGCTGCGTTCCGTCAGGGAACAGCTGATAATACGATCCAATAATGCGCTGAATGACAGTCCGGCTGCCGCTGCGCTTTTGGGAAGCAGACTCGTCATTGTCATCCCAGGCAAGGTATTAACCTCCAGTACATAAGGCACACCTTCCATCAAAAGCATATCGACCCGGGCATACACGCTGCATTTCAACGCCTTGTAACAGGTCATTGCTGCTCTGCGCACCGACTGCTCCAGCTCTGGCGGCAGGGTGATCACGACCTCTTGCGCCCCACCTACCTCATACTTGGCACTATAATCGAACCATTCCGAAGACGCCGAAGTAATGCCTATCACGGGGAGAAATTCCCCGTTCAAGATAGAGCAGGTAATTTCCTGGCCCACTGTATACCGTTCAATCAGGATCGACTGATCGGGGTCACTCGTAAAAGCTTTCAGCACCGCGCCTCGCAGTCCCTGCTCATCGTTCACCTTTTCCATTCCGATGCTGGAACCGCCTGAATTCGGCTTCACCATCACGGGATAGCCCAAACGCTCCACAGCTTCCGGTGAAAAATCGTCCATGCTGTCCCAGCACAACCAGTCGGGTGTGTTGACTCCCTCATAACGGAGGATTTTTTTGGACAGATCCTTATTCATGCACAGGCTGCTTGCCAGCACACCACTTCCCGTATAAGGTATGCTCAATGTCTCCAGCGTTCCTTGTATCGTTCCATCCTCCCCGTAAGCGCCATGCAGCGCCAACAGAGCAACGTCAAGCCCCTTGACCTTCTCTATAAGCTCCTCACGTGAATTGAATACAACCGGAACCACCTCATATTTATTACGATCCAGATGATTCATCATTTCTCTGCCTGTGTTCAACGACACCTCAATTTCAGAAGAAATGCCCCCCATAATCACGCCAACCTTCATCACCAGCACCCCTTCATCCCATTAATTGCCGCGCCGTTCTTCCAATGATTTCGATTCCTTTGACAATATCCTCATCCGCCACGCGGGAGAAGCCGATCCGCATCGTATGCTGCCCGCCGCCATCGGTATAGAACATCTCGCCTGCCGTAAAAATAACCCCTTGCGCACGGCACGCCTCAAGCAAAGCTCTTGTGCTAAAGCCCTCTGCAAATGCCACGAACAAATGCATTCCCCCGTCGCCCGTCAACGTTTGGTAAGGAACATGCTGCTTACAGCATTCCAAGGTCAGTTCATATTTCCGTTTATATTCCGTTCTGGCTTTTTTCAAATATTTCTCCAGATTGCCGTTGTACAAATATTGATAGAGGATCGACTGATCCAGAGTAGAAGTATGAATGGTCTGTGCCCGCTTAAGACTCTCCAGATAATAGATCAGTTCCTGATCGGCCAGCACCCAGCCTACCCGAAGCCCCGGAAACAGCACTTTGGAGAAGCTTCCAAGATAAATCACACTGTTGCCTGCACCAGCCGTCGCAATCAGCGGCGATACATGTGAACCCGAATAACGCAGCTCTTCATTGAAACCATCCTCAATTACCGGAATATCGTATCTCGCCATCAGCTTCATCAGGCCCTGTCTTTTCTCAGGAGACATGACAATCCCGGTCGGATTATGGTACGAAGGCACGAAGTAAGCACAATCATACTCTCCCTCATCTAATGCCTTCTCCAGCTCACCCAGGTGAATGCCGTCCCATTCCATCGGAATGCCCTTGATCCCGAAGCCGTGCAGTTTGAGATTCTTGATCGCTGTGTGATGCGTGGGATTCTCGGTCAGGACCTGGCCACTCTTCCGGTTCAGGGCAGACAGCACAATATTGAAGCCTTCCGTGAAACCATTGGTGATCAGAATGTCCTTGCCCTTCATATCCACGCCCTTGTGCTCCATATATTGGTGCAAATAATCAATCAACGGTTTGTAGCCCTTGGCGTAGCCGTAGTTCAACAGGACATTCCCCTCTACGGCCATACGGTCCATGAAGGCCCGCTTTACATTATCCAGATCGAACAGACTCTCATCCGGTGCGATGCTGGTAAAAGAAATCGTACCTTTGTCTGCTCGAATACCGCGCTTCATAATATCCAGTTCTTCAGCCAGCATGGCGTGATCGTTCAGATGTTTCTTCCAGTCCATTGTGCGGGAAGAAACAGTAACGGTACCAGGTGCAGTAGAGGCTACATAGTTGCCCTGCCCTTTAACGGCGTAGACAAATCCATCGTCCTCCAGCCCCTCATACGCGGCGATTACAGAGTTACGGCTAACTTGCAGCAGCACGCCCATCTCACGGGTGGACGGCAGCTTCTGGCCGCTTTGCAGCGCACCTTTTATAATTAAGTGCTTCATATAGTCTTTGATTTGTATATATACCGGTCGTCCGGCAATGAGCTTGAAATCCTGAAACATCCAGCATCGCCCCCATAGCTATCATGGCACACTTAGCAGGGTAAAAAAAGAACCACGGCCCCGGATTTTTCATCCAGTCGTGGTTCTTAGCGGTTCTAGTTCTTTTATCCGTCTTTCCTAGCCTGCATAGATTGCAGGCTAGTCGTAACTGCTCCATAGACCAGACGTCCGATCGCACCACCCAAATCAGTAGCTGTGCCAGCGTAGACATGTTCAGCGTGGTATCGTCTGCTCTGACTCACACCCAGCACAATAGCATCTGTTGGCGTACCCGTTGCTGTCAGGCCATTCTCGGTATCGACGATTCCGAGATCGGCCAGAGCGGCTGCCTTAGCTTCAACAGCTGTCATTGCGGCATTAACCATCGCGGCAGGCGACAGCTGCCCGTCAATGCCCAGCATGATGTTGATCGTACCTGGCTGGTAAGCCTTCAGCACAGGGCGCACTACCCCGGCACGGGCAGCATTGCCCGCTGCTGACGTTACACAGCAGAAGATCGCAGCAGAGCCGATATCTTCTTCAGCAATCGCAGCAAGCTCCAGTGGAACGGCGGTCATCAGCCCTGCGCAGCCCGCTGCTGGATAACCCCATTCCCGCAGCTTATTCTCCATATCCCGTACCGGATCACTACATTCATAGTCCTGGTTGACAAAAAGATTTACTGCCCGTGTCAGACGAATCATGCCTCCGCCGTATACAGCACTCGACAGTCCGTCCACCTCGGATGGGAATGCCAGCAGCAAATGGTCTTCCTTCCGCTCCAGAGTCAATCCTGGAAAGACCAGAGAGGTATATTTTGTGGTGTTCTCTTCATTCATAAAAGGCGACTTTACTGTACTAGCGACAGTTCCTACTCTTGCTTCACTCATTACTCTAGCTTCTGTGGTATCACTCATGCTCTCCTCGCCCCTTCCTTCATCGTGTAAGCCAATGCCCTCATTATTACGCCAGAGCCGGAAATCCGTCAAATGGTTTCAGCCCGCCGGATAGATTTCATTGGATTCAGCTTTGGAATTTTTTTGTGAAATCCCTGCTTTTGGTTTAAAATAAAGGCTGTACTCAATCATGCTGCAACGGAGGAACAAGCCATGCTTTTTATCGATAACACGGGGATTACGGATGCATCCATCAATCTCGCGATTGAAGAATATGCGCTCAAGCATTTGCCAATGGACGAGAGCTATTTGCTCTTTTATATCAACAGTCCGTCTATCATTATCGGCAAGCATCAAAATACGATCGAAGAGATCAATCAGGAATACGTGAAGGACAATAACATCCAGGTTGTTCGTCGTTTGTCTGGCGGCGGAGCGGTCTATCATGACCTCGGCAATCTTAATTTCAGCTTCATTACTAAGGATGACGGCGAGTCTTTCCTTAACTTCCTGAAGTTCACGCAGCCGGTCATCGACTACTTGCGGAGCATGGGCGTCAATGCCGAGCTCAGCGGGCGGAACGACCTGCAGGTCGGGGAGCAAAAAATCTCCGGGAATGCCCAGTTCTCCACACGCGGACGGATGTTCAGCCACGGCACTCTAATGTTCGACCTTAATTTGGAGGATGTACAAGCTTCGCTGAATGTTAATCCGGAGAAGTTCAAATCGAAGAGTACAAAGTCAGTCCGCAGCCGCGTAGCCAACATTAAAGATCTGCTAGGGACGGATATGACAATTGAAGAGTTCCGCAGCGGTCTGCTGCGCTCAATCTTTGGGATGGAGCCTTCCGAGGTGCCACAGTACAAGCTCGAGATGGATGACTGGGTGAAGATCAACGAAATTTCCAAAGAGCACTACCAGAACTGGGATTGGAACTACGGGTTGTCACCAAAAAGCAACGTTAAACACACGCGCAAGTTCCCTGCCGGAATCATTGACATCCGGATGGATATTGAAGATTCCTACATCAAGGATATTAAAATTTACGGCGACTTCTTCGGTGCTGGCGATGTCGTAGACGTCGAGAATGCACTTCGCGGCAAACGTTACGAGCAGGTCGAGGTCAGACAAGCGCTCGCAGAGCTGGACTTGAAGCATTACTTCGGACGGATTGAACCGGAGGAGTTTTTCGGGCTGATTTTCCTGGAAGAATAGATTCCTTTCTTATAAAACAAATCATAAGGCTCTCTCACTGCACCGCGCAGCGAAAGAGCCTTATTGATTGTATGTATTGTTGCAGCAATATCGCTGCGGACCCGTAGTCCCTTACGGAGAAAGAATGAAAGCATAGATTACTAGTACTAATGTAAGTAAAATACAGACATTCTCTACTGCGCTGCCCTTCTTCGTGCCAGTGCTCATCAGCCTCAGACGTAGCTTGAAGGGTAGCGGTGGCAGCGGGGTAATTCCGCGCTGAGTAACAGAGTCTGCTAACAGATGCAGTGCATAGGACAGTCCTCCAGCGATCCACAGACTGCCGCCGTCGTTCATGCTAAGGGAAGCGAAATAGAGCAGAGCGCCCCATCCGGCCACGCCGTACAGCGTGTGCGTTAACCCACGATGCGGGACAACGGATGCGACGATGAGTATGCAGGCCGCGATATAGTTCCATGGATCATAGGCATCTGCGAATGCTACCAACCCCACGGCAATCAATATCATGACAAGATGCCTCAGTCTGCGTCCCGGCAGGAAAGAAACACTGCCAACAAGTAGAGCCAAAGCAATGTTCCAAGGCGGCTGAGCCAGACCGGCGAAATAAAGATAAATAGCTGCGCCGATTAGCGCTACCTGAAGAATTCGCAGTACGAACTCCGGAATAGCCTTGCGAACCAATAATGAATTAGGCTCATCAATATCAGGCATAAGCGAGCTTACCGCCGCCACAGCAATGGCTGGAATGGTAATCTCATAGCCAAGTAGGTTCATAACCGACAGGGTAACCCCGGTGCTAATGATTAAATGGGATTTGCCCATCATATGAGATCCGCTCCTTTTCCAAGATGTAAATGAGAACAAATGTGCGGTTATCGAAGTATACCAAGACCCTGTCAATTTGTCCAGCACGAACCCTGAAATGTCCTGTTCCATAAAGGTTCTCCGGCAGTTTTGGCTTGTTCTTACTCCTGTTTTAGGATACAATTTGGACAACTTGTCTTACTCTATAAGACAACTTTCAATGCCAGGCATCAGTACCATTTGATCTGATTGTTATAACCAGAAAGAAATAAGGAGAGAGAAACCATCCATGTACAAATTGATTGCGATCGACATTGACGACACCCTTATTAATGATGACAAGGAAGTTACCCCGGCCACACAGCAAGCGTTAGAACAAGCTGTTGCTTCAGGCGTAGTAGTAACACTTGCTACTGGACGCGCTTATGCGTCGGCCCAGGCCATTGCCCGCCAGACCGGACTTAACGTGCCGATCATTACGTACCAGGGTGCACTCGTGAAGAACCTGCTCGACGAAAATGTATTGTATGAACGTTATGTTCCGCAGGATGCCGTTCGCAAGCTGTTCGAATACTGTGTGGAGCATAACTTGCATCTGCAAACTTACATTGATGATAAACTGTATGCCCGTGAAGAGAACCAGAAGCTGATCGACTACTCCGCTTTGAACAATACCCGTTACTATATCGAACCAGACTGGAAGAAGCTGGTACCCGAAAAAACACCAAAAATGCTCATCATCGACGATCCTGATTTCCTGGATGAGCTGGCGCCAATTCTGCGTGAGCTGCTGGGAGATTCCGTGCACATCACCAAATCCAAACCTTATTTCCTGGAAATCATGCATCATGAAGGCACCAAGGGCCTGGCTCTGGAATTCCTGGCCGGCCATTTCGGATGCGATCTGTCCGAGACGATCGCTGTCGGCGATTCCTGGAACGACCATGAGATGCTGGAAGCAGCAGGCCTGGGCGTAGCTATGGATAACGCCATTCCGGCACTGAAGGAAATCGCTGATTTCATCACCCTCAGCAACAACGAGGACGGCGTCAAGCATGTCATCGAGAAGTTTATTTTGCAGACTGCAAATTAATACCAAGAGTGCCGCACAGCCATGTTATCTTCACGGCGTGCGGCACTTTGTTTTATTTATGCATTCAGTGACCTGTTGACGAAAGCATCGCTTCCTTCATCTGGTCTTCTTCCTCTTCACTCTCCAACTGTGAATAATACAACGCATGGTATCTGCCACCTGCCGACAGCAGCTCCTCATGATTGCCGTGTTCCACGATTGAACCGTTCTCCATGACCAGAATCAGGTCAGCCTGCTGAATCGTTGAGAGGCGGTGAGCGATGACGAGCGTCGACTTGTCGTTCATGAGCTTGCGGATGGCCTGCTGCACCAGCTTCTCAGATTCATTATCCAGCGCAGCCGTAGCTTCATCCAGCAACAGAATCGGTGCATCTTTCAAAATCGCTCTAGCAATAGATAGTCTCTGACGCTGTCCCCCTGAGAGTCTGGCCCCTTCCTCACCAATCTCCGAATCCAGTCCTTGCGGCAAACCCATAACGAAGTCATAGGCGTTCGCCTTACGCAATGCCTCTACAATCTCCTCATCGCCGGCATCCAATCTGCCATTGCGAATATTATCACGGATCGTGCCCGAGTATAGACCAGAATCCTGGGGGACATAGGCAAAATAACTCCTCAGCCTGGACAGGCTGATTTCCCCAATGGGCTGTTCATTCAAGGACAGTTCGCCCTTGTCAGCATCATAGAAGCGCAGCAGCAGCTTAAAGAGTGTGGACTTCCCACCGCCGCTTGGCCCAACAATCGCGATTTGCTGCCCGCGTATAAGCTCCAGGCTCACTCGGTTCAGACTTTGAGTCTCCGCACCGGGATAAGTAAAGGTAACATCAGATAGTTTCAAGGTCTGAAATTGTGGAGTCTCCGTCTGCTGCTTTGATTCTTCAAGAGAATCCACCTCTGTCGGCACATCCATCACCTCAAAAATCCGTCCCGCGGCACCCAAAGATTGCTGCATGGATGCCACCAGCCCAGGCAGAGCTGAGAACGGGTTCACCAGATAGTTCATCAGCTGGATGAAGGCCAACATTGCTCCAACTTCGAGCGAACCTTTAGCTACAAAATACCCCGCTATGACCAGCGCTAGCAGGAAGGTCATATTCCCCAGGAGAGAGGAGACCGCAGACGTGGCCCCTTCGATGGAGCCGCGCTTCAGTTCTCCGGAAGCGATGTTCTCACTGTGCTTGCGGTATTGCTTAAACAAACGAGGTTCAATAGAGAATGACTTGAATACCATACTGCTGCCCAGAATGTCATTTAGAAACGAAGTCGTCTTGCCCATATTCTGCTGTAGCTGTACGCTGTTGTTGCGCATTGCTTTGCCGAATACCTTCCCCGTCAGGAACATTAGCGGCCCCATTGCAAAACAGATCAGCGCCAGCAGCCAGTGAATATACAGCAAATACGCGAAGGCCGCGAGTGCCAGCAGCGGATTACGCAGCAAGCCGATTATCACCTGTCCGCAGGCCTCGCCGACGGATTGATTATCGTTCGTGAACCGGGACAGCAGGTCGCCAGAATGATTGCGGTCAAAATAAGACTGCGGCAGCTTCAGCGTATGTTTCATCATGTCTTGGCGCAGTTCATTTCTGATTTTGGCTGACACATTGTTTTTAAAATAAGCATCCGCATAACCATTGACCCCGATGCCAGCCAGCATAAGGAGCCCAATTCCAATTACATTTTTCAGTCTATCCACATCGAAATGAACAGCAGCATCTGTCACTGCCGACAGAAACCAGGCAATCATTAGCTCAAGGGTGATACCCATCAAGGTGGTTATAATTAATATGAAATAAATAAGCTTGTGCCTGAGCATGTACTTACTCAATCGGGAAAATACCCCTTGTTGCATGACTACAAGTCTCCTTCCATTCTAAAATTCTGTTCCCCGCACCTTGGCATACACCTTACTGTCATGTAATTCCCCGCTCATCGCCCGCCTATTGCTGCGTAAAATCCCGTCCAGCGTATAGCCCGCGCGTTCCGCTACGGCTGCACTTTTCAGATTATGGGCGCTGCAACGGATCTCAATCCGATTCGCTGCCAGCTCCTGGATCGCAAAATCCGTAACCCCGTTCACTGCTTCGGTCATATACCCTTTGCCAGTGCAGCTGCTTCTGATCCAATAGCCAATCTCGAAAATGCGAATGTTCCAATCGAGAGTATGCATACCGGTGCAGCCGATGAACCGACCTGACACTTTGTCAAAAATACGCAGGTGCAATTCTGTGCGCTTCAGAAATTCCAGCCGTGCTTCACGCGTGAACTTCTCCGATTCCTCCAGACTCTGCAAGGTCTGAGCAAACGGCATCCAAGGCTTCAGCAGCTCCTGACTTTCCACAAGTGCTTCATGCATACTGGCGCCATCCCCCCACAATGGAGCACGGATCAGCAGACGTTCTGTCTCAAAGCTTTCGGGAAAATCAAGCAAGATTGGGGCTTGTGATTCTGGCATTATGTAATCCTCCATTTCAATTGATTTTAATACTAAATATGTAAACCTTCTCACGCAGGTACATCGATTATAACGGGAATTCACTCCCGAGAATACTACTAATTTTGTATATATTTGGGACATAAAAAAACCGCTCACACGCCAGGAGCATTTCCCTGGGTGGAACGGCAACGTTTTATACAGGCATATTTTATACTACAAAGAGCTTTCAGGTTCATACAAAGTCAGAAATGCCTCGACGACTTCCGCAGAATTCTTCGCGGCCAGATCCACGTTGGAGGTGAACAATTCAGCAGCTCCCGCGCCCACATTGTCAGAGATCCCGCGAACCGAAAAGAAGGGAACCCCAAATTGATAAGCGGTTTGGGCTATGGCCGCGCCTTCCATGTCCGATGCCTTGGACTCCGGGAACCGTGCTCGGATGGAGACAGCAAGCTCCGAATGTCCGATGAAAGAATCCTCTGTGGTCACAAGTCCCGTCACGACGCTCCGCTTACTATGAATGAGGGCAGCTCCTTCCAGCGCCAAGGCCACCCATTGCTTATCCACCGGATACGAAGCCGGCATCTGCGGAACCTGTCCGTAGACATAATTAAAAACAGTAGCATCCACATCACTGTAGGTAATTTCCTCGGCAATCACTACATCGCCGATCTGGAGACCCGGGTCCAGTGCACCTGCAGCACCGATGTTGATAATCAGCTCGACCTGAAACCGTTCCAATAAAATGGTGGTGGTCATTGCCGCATTGGCCTTGCCGATCCCTGATTGCACCAGCACAATATCCTTCCCCTTAAGCCGTCCGGTGAAGAAATTGCTTTTGGCCACTACCAACTGCTGAATATCCTCCAAATGTGATTTAATCAATGCCACTTCTTCTTCCATCGCCCCGATAATTGCGATACTCATGTCATTCCCGCCTTCTCCATGTTGGATTTCACTCTGTAATCTGTTGTATAGATCTCAAGCTGCGCTATTGCATCTGCTACTTCTTCTGCTCCGATGTGACCTGGCATTCTATGAATCGAGGCCTCCTGCACCGTTGCCCGTTCCCCGATCTTTAGCCAATCCTCACGCTCCAGATGTCCTAGTCCCATGTCCCGAAGACAGGCGGGCAGACCCAACTGCTCATAGAATGGTAAAAGAAAATCTATCTCCGTCCGGTTATCCTCTAGCGCAAGCTGCACAAGCACTCCGTAAGCCACTTTATTCCCGTGCAATTGCCCATGAGCTTCCGGTATCGCCGTTAGAGCATCATGAATGGAATGGGCACCCGCTGTGCGGCCGTAATCCTCGCCAAAACCGCCCACAAGGCCAGCAACCATAATAATAGTCTCGACAATCCGTGTCAGATCCTCATTGGCATATCCTGTTCGCAGGGCTTCCAGAGCAGCTTCGCTGTGTTTCAGCAGATGCTCCTTGCATTTTCGTGCTGTGTACCAAGCCAGTTCCACCTCTACCGGAGGGGAAATCATGCCCCGAATGATAACATCGGCTTCGTACCATTTGGCCAGGGTATCTCCAATACCAGCGATCAGCAGCTCCGGTGGCGACTGCGCAATGACCTGCGGATCAAGCAGAACCAGCGCATTGCTGTATGGAAATACATCCATACTCACAAAGCGTCCCTGATCGTCATACATGACGCTCAGGGACGACCATGCCGCACAGGTCGAGGCCAGTGTGGGCAATATAATCGCGGGAAGCCGCAACGCCGCAGCTGCGCTTTTGACAAGATCGCTTATTTTACCGCCACCTACGCCAATAATGGCTTGTACTCCATGTCCTGCAGCTTCAGCCACAATTCCGTCGCGCTCCGGATAGGTGCATTCCCCGCTGTACGCGTACAAGTGGACCTCCGTCGCCTTCAGCTCTGGCAGAAAGGGCTGCGCCGCACTCCATGAATCCCGGCCATGCACAATCAATACTGTACGAATGCCTCTTCGGCCCAAGTGCTGCTCTAAGCTCCCCCAAGAACCCGGTCTGCAAATGAATTCTTGCGGTGCAGCCCGTACTACAATTTCCGGCTTCAATCCTTCGTCCGCCCTGCTCATTAGTTACGCCGAGCCTTACGAGCCAGCACGTTGCCAAGAGACTGAATGCCCTGCACGAAAATAATCAGGATAACTACCGTAACGATCATGACAAACGTATCAAACCGTTGATACCCGTAGGAAATGGCCAAATCACCGATGCCGCCTCCACCAACCGTACCCGCCATGGCCGTAGCCCCAATCAAACCGATCGTAGCCGTTGTCATGGTTAGAATCAGCGACCCAAACGCCTCCGGCAGCAGAAAGTGCCAGATTACCTGGAAAGTCGTTGCTCCCATAGCCTCCGCCGCCTCCAGAATGCCCGGACTGACTTCAAGCAGAGAATTCTCCACCAACCGTGCGATGTACGGGGCAATATAGACGATCAGCGGCACAATAGCCGCACTAGTACCAATGGAAGTATGTACGACCCAGCGTGTAAACGGAATAATGGCGACTAGCAATATAATGAACGGAAGAGAACGCACAATATTGATCACCGGATTCAGTACCGAGAAAACAAATTTATTTTCCAGAACGCCTCCGGGCCGTGTAATCACCAGTACAATACCAAGCGGAATCCCAAGCAAGGCGCCGAAGAACAAGGAGAAACCCACCATAACGACCGTTTCCCTCAAGGCACCGAAAAGCTGATCTGCCGTAATCACCGTATTCATACTTTATCCACCTCCGTAATCTCAACACCCTGACTTAGCAGATAGGATGCAGCCTGATCAATTGTGCCGTTATCCCCATTCATCTGCAAAATCATCGTCCCCAGCGTTGTATTCTGAATTTCCGTCATATTGGCAAATAGTATATTCACATTGACCTCATGATTGCGAATCAAATTGTTGATGACAGGCTCGGATGCCGCACCACCAACGAATTTGAGCCTGAACAGCCGCCGTCCGCTTTCTGCTTTGAGTGTATGGATTACACTTTGCGGCACACTGTTGTGAATCACTGTTTGTACGAAGCTCTGCGTAGTAGCATGACGGGGATTACCGAAGACCTCCAGCACGTTGCCCTGCTCGATGATCAGTCCCTGCTCCATCACGGCTACCTTGTTGCAGATCTGCTGGATGACCCCCATCTCATGAGTAATGATCATGATCGTGATGTTGTATTCCTCATTGATCCGTTTCAGCAACTCCAGAATGGAGCTTGTCGTCTGCGGGTCCAGTGCCGAAGTCGCTTCATCGCACAGGAGAATGGACGGATTGCTGGCGAGTGCCCGGGCGATGCCGACCCGTTGCTTTTGCCCGCCGGACAGTTCCTTAGGGTAGCTTCCAGCCTTGTCGCTCAGCCCCGTAAACTTCAGCAATTCTGTAACGCGCTCACGGATCTCCTCTTTGCCCTTCTTCAGCAGCACCAGCGGAATAGCAATATTATCGAATACGGTCTTGGATTCCAGCAGGTTAAAATGTTGAAAAATCATGCCGATCCGCTTCTTCACCTGACGCAGCTCGGAGGGACTGTATTGGTCAAGAGGTTCCCCGTCTACAAAGACCTGACCGCTGGTCGGCCGTTCCAAATAATTCACCAGACGGATCAGTGTGCTTTTGCCGGCTCCGCTGTAGCCGATCACCCCGTAAATATCCCCTTTTTCCGCGCGGAGACTGACCCCTTTCAAGGCTTGAATGGATTGTCCTTTGCGCTCGAAGGATTTATGGACATCTCTAAGCTCAATCATGCTTCACGCCCCCTGTCTGCACTGCTATACCCGATTCTTTGAAAATACCTGTCGCCGCAATCCGGTCAATGGCTTCGTTCAGCCTCTCCTCGCTGTTCACCAGGCCGACTCTGACATAGAGATCTCCCTGCTTGCCAAATCCCGCTCCCGGAGCCACTGCAACATGAGCCTCTTCCAGCAGACGCTCCGCAAAAGATTCTGCCGTGTACCCTTCTGGCACTTTGAACCACGAGAAAAACGAGCCCTTAGGCGCTGTAACGGCCCAGCCGATTTCCCGCAGTCGTTTCACCAAAAAGTCACGCCGCTGTTCATATAAGACCCCGAGCTGCTGTACAGCCTCTTGCGGGCCAAGTAGCGCAGCTGCAGCAGCATCCTGCACCGCCCCGAAAATTGTACTGTAAGCCTGAGTATGATAGTGCTTGAGCGCTCCGATGACCGATGCATTCCCGACCGCGAAGCCAAAGCGCCAACCTGCCATGTTATATGTCTTGGAAGCCGTGTACAACTCCACGCCGTAATCTTTGCCCCCAGACTGCTGAAGGAAGCTCAGCGGCTTGTGACCATCGAAGCCAAAGGCACCGTAGGCAAAGTCATTCAGCACCGGAAACTTGTGCTTTGCAGCAAACGCCAGCGTCTGCTCAAAAAATTCTTCCGTAGCAACAGCACCTGTCGGATTGTTAGGATAGTTCAGCATCAACAGCTTCACCTTCCGGGCAATCTCTTCAGGAACACTCTCGTAACGGGGAAGAAAACCATCCTCTTCGTAGACGGGTATCGTCTGAACTTGTGCTCTTGCCAGAATCGCCGCAGCGAAATAAGGCGGGTATGCAGGATCCGTTGTCAGCAACAGATCGCCGGGATTCAGAAGACTTTGCGGAATGCCTACCACACCAATCGCCGAACCGTTGAACACAGCCACCTCCGTCTCCGGATCAAGCTCAACATTGTATTCCCGCTTATAAAAGGCAGCTACCGCCTCCCGTGCGCTTCCTTTCCCGTAAAAAGGCGGATATCCCTGATTCAGCGGCTCCTCGACCGCTTCTTTCAGGGCTTCGATAATATGCTGCGGGGTCGGCTGGTCTGGACTCCCACTTGCCAGATCAATAACGTCAATCCCCTTGCTGCGGTATAAGGCAATCTTGTCGTTAATCGCGCTGAAATAATTATCAGGTAATTCACTGACTACATTGGAAGGTCTGAAGTCCATTGTTTTACACCTCTTTAGCAAAGTTCGGTTTAGGTAATCGTCATTCTGTCCGCCCAACAAACAGGAGGGTCTGCCACTTCTCCGTAAAGGAATGGCAGACCGGATCAGTTATTATTTAAAGTAACTAGGCAGCTTGTAACCCTCATAGACCGGGTTCGACTTGATGTATTTCTGGAACTCGTCCGAATGGTATCCCTCAACAATATCCTTAACGAACTGTGCGTCCTTGTTCTTGCTGTCAATCGCTACAATGTTGGTGAATGGGTCCGTCATGTTCTCCAGTTGCAGCGCCGTTGTCAGCTTAATATTGTTGGATACAGCAAAATTCCCCTGAATAGCAGCATAATCGACGTCCTCCAGCGCGCGCGGCCCCTGTGCCGGCTCGGTGGCTATGAACTTCAGGTTGTGCGGGTTAGAAGTGATGTCCGAGAGAGAAGTTTGCAGCGGATCGATATTATCCTTCAGTGTGATCCAGCCAATATCCTTCAGGACATTGAGCGCACGTAGCATATTAACCGGCTCATTCGGCAAATTGACCTGATCGCCATCGCTCACCTCGTCCAGACTTTTATGCTTCTTGGAATAGAGCCCCATAGGTGGCGTTGGCACCTGTACAGCGCCTATCAGATCAATCTTTTCTCTCACATTGATAGATTGCAGATACAGAGAATGCTGGAATACATTCGCGTCAATCTCACCATTAGCCACAGCCACGTTCGGCTGAATGCCATCGGTAAATTCTTTATATGTTATTTGATACCCTTTCTTCTCCAGATAGGGTGCTACTCCATTTTTGAACTGATCGCTGTAAGGCCCCGGATTGAAGCTAATTCGCAGCGTTTTCTTGTCCTGGCTAGAAGCATCCCCTGAACCGGCAGCTTCCTTGTTGTTACCGCATCCTGCAATAAAAAGTGCGGCAGCGACGATGATTAGTGCAGAATGAATCCATTTTTTCTTCATTATGATGTTTCTCCCCTTTGACATGATGCTCTTTCCCAACGCAAGACTAGCTTGAATAATACCAAGTAATTGCATCAGATTTAAGTTGTTTCATATGTTACAATGCATTAATATACATGTCAACACATTTACAAACATAATCCGTATAATGTACTATGAATAATCCGCTTTGGAAGACCTAACTATTTACATCCCTTTCGGGTTGTGATAGTTTGGAATGAAAAGTCCCGAAAGGAAGAGATATAATTATGGCAGAAGTAGAAAGTTTCCAACTAGATCACACCAAGGTGAAAGCACCTTATGTAAGAATTGCAGGCACTGAAACTAATGAGAAGGGTAGCACCATTCAAAAGTATGATTTGCGCTTCCTTCAGCCGAACGAGGATGCCCTGCCAACGGCAGCAGTACACACACTGGAGCACTTGCTCGCAACTTACCTCCGCGATGAGCTGGAAGGCATTATCGATATTTCCCCAATGGGTTGCAGAACCGGCTTCTATCTTATTATCTGGAACGAGCACAACCCTGCCGATGTGGCAGCGGCACTTACCAAGGTATTGCACAAGGTTCTCGAAACCGAGCATGTCCCTGCAGTCTCCGCTCTGGAATGTGGTAATTACAAGGATCACTCCTTGTTCAGCGCTAAAGAGTACGCCCGTATCGTACTTGATGCCGGCATCAGCGACGATCCATTCAGAGCCTAAGACAGAAGGGAACTGTGCAGCATGCTGAGCATTGATTTTACCGGCAAAATACTGATCGTTACCGGCGGCCTAACCGGGATCGGCAAGGGCATTGTGGATCTGTTCCTGGAGGCCGGGGCCAATGTCGTCATTGGCGACATCGCCTGCAAGGCAGATTACGAGCAGATCCATGAGCGGCTGGTTCATCTCCGTATTGATGTCACAGTGGCTGAGGATGCCACCAGGCTCATTGAAGGAGCCGTTCAGGCTTTCGGCCGAATCGACTTTCTGGTGAACAACAGCGGCACGTCTACCATGGACTATGCCGTGGACATCAAGGAAGCCGACTGGGATAAGGTTATGGATATCAATGCCAAAGGCGTGTATCTGGTCTCCCAGGCGGGAGCCAGACAGATGCTGCGTCAAGGCGGCGGCGGTCGAATTATCAATATCGCTTCACAGGCGGGGAAAAACGGTTATCGCTGCATGGGGAACTACGTGGCCTCCAAGCACGCGGTGCTGGGATTCACCAAGGTGATGGCGATCGAACTCGCCAGTGAGCAAATTCTGGTGAACGCCGTCTGCCCGGGAATTGTGGAGACGGATATGAAGCGCCGTGAACGAATCGAGGGCGCACAGCTCCGCGGGATGACGCCAGAAGATATTCTGGCGGAAGACCGCTCACAGGTTCCGCTAGGCCGGACCGCCGAACCGGAGGATGTGGCGAACGTGGTCCTGTTCCTGGCCAGTCCGTTCTCTTCGTACATGACTGGGCAAGCCATCAACGTAACCGGCGGCATGACCATGCATTAGCAGACCACTTAGGTTAGAAGATATCAGCGGTTAGCGGTTAGCGGTTAGCGGTTAGCGGTTAGCGGTTAGCGGTTAGCGGTTAGCGGTTAGCGGTTAGCGGTTAGCGGTTATACAATAAAAGGAGCACAGTAGCTGGGGGTTCAACCCCATGACTGTGCTCCTTTTTAATTCTATGAATTAGCTGTATAGAACGCATTTAAAAACAAACATAGCCAAGAAAAAGAGAGCTTGTATAAGAATAAAGAGAACTTATATAAGAAGGGTCGAAGTGTAATTAACGGCATTTTTGTACCTTAAATCCTTTGCAGATAAGGGTTATTGGAGATTAAGTGCAATATTGTACCTTAAATCTTCCAGAATCACCCGTTCAGCTTGCTTTTTCGAAAAATAAGATACTAAAATGCCCTTATTTACCTAATTAGCCTATATTAAAGAAAAATAAGGTACAAAAATGCTCTTAGTTGGAGAGGTGGCCCCTCTTTTGCACTATTAAGATAACTGGTGAGGGGCAATTTACCGCTTCTAGTGGTTGAAATCTGTCGACAGTCTATCTTCCGTGCTAGCTGTCCTATGAAAAGCTTCCAGAAGAACGTTTTGTCCCTAAAGTTCTAAACTTCCCCGTTCGCTCATTTTCGCTTTTTATTCATTTCTTTTGTTCGGCTTATATAGTAGATACGCTGGTAGCGCTGGACTGCTGGTACTGCTAAATGATAAATGCTGCTATATGTGTTTCTGATCACTTGATTTTCCACACTCTGATTGCTCAACTACCCCTACTTATCATGTTTACTATACTTCTCTACTGACATACTTGCTCTCCACTTGCACCTCTTGCACTTATTGTATTTCCTGCTATATTCGCTGCACATACTATACCTGCTATACATGCACTACTTCCTATACCCGCTCTACTCCTATACCTACTCTACTCCTACACCTGCTCTACTCCTATATCTGCTCTACTCCCATACCTGTCCTGCTTTCTATACCTGCCCTACTCCCATACCTGTCCTGCTTTCTATACCTGCCCTACTCCCATACCTGTTCTACTCTCATACTTACTCTACTCCTATACCCGCTCTACTCCTATACCCGCTCTACTCCTATACCTGCTCTACTCCTACACCTGCTCTACTCCTACACCTGCTCTACTCCCATACCTGTCCTGCTTTCTATACCTGCTCTACTCCCATACCCGCTCACTCTCATACTTGCTCTATTTCTATACCTGCTCCTCCCACGCCTGCTCTACTCCCATACCTACTCTCCTCTTATACTTACTCTGCCGCGCTTCCCAGCGGAACCCTCATCCCCGTCCGCGCCAGCGTGACATGCTCCGGTAGAATATAATCCTTCCGCAAGTCAACATCATGGGACATGTGGGTGTAAATCGCCCTGTGGGGCTTTACTTCCTTCAGCAGTTCCGCGGCCTCCGTCATATCATAGACAGAACGAGTGGACAACTCGGCTGCTTCATAATAGAAGCTTGTCCCCAGTACCAGCAGATCAGCGTCATGCATACGCCGGGTCTCTTCCTCTCCCAGCGAAATGGAGTCTGGACAATAAACCCACGCATACCCTTCTTTCTCCAGTCTGTAAGCATAGGAGTAGCCATTTTTGCCATGGCAAACTCTCCATGTCTCTATCTCCCAACCGTCCAAATTGATACCTTCATTACAAGGAATCATATCCAGTTGATTCTGAAGCCATGGATACTGACGCTGAATCACCGGAATAACCTCTGCCGGCGCATAGAGCTGACCTCTATACCCCATCCAGCGGCAAGCGTCCGCCCATTCGGGAAGTCCGCCGATATGGTCAAAATGAGCATGTGTCACCAGCAAGCGGCGCATATGGCGAATTCCCTGTTCTTCCATCTGCCGCCGCCAATCCGGACCGCAATCAATCACCAGCCCGTCGCCGCCGTTATCAATCAGTACGGAGGAGCGAAGCCGGGCGTTCAGCCCACCTGTTCTCGACTCCGAGCAAGTCTCACAGCCGCAGTAAACACGCGGAACTCCCATTGCATCGCCCGTACCCAAAAACACCAATGTATCCATCAGTTATCTCTCCTTCTGTCCATATAACGAAGTCTTGTATGCCCATTATAAAACAAGTTGGAGCATCATTGCACGAAGCCAAGGACCCACTTAGTACATGGCCACGAGACAGACTCCCCCATCGTAAGAAGTCCAGAAAAAGAGCCAATCAGAAGATTCTAGCTAATCTGATAATACAAAAAGTCGCCCACAAGGCGCTTTGCCTTACGAACGACCACACTTCTCATCTATTTTCTGTTCCTTCTATTTAACATGAGCTCAAGTTACGAACGTAAGGCTCGGTCGTCACTACGGTGAAGGCTTGGACTTCCGTTACTCTTGTTATCTGATTTCTTTACTCTGCTAACCCAATAGCCGAGCTTAAATTCCGGCTAGCACCTGATACCAGATACCACGCTTAGAATAAAGCGTGCTGCGCACCTCGTCCCAGCCGCCCAGGTACTGGATGTCGAACAAACCGGTCGGGATGGGGTAATGGCTTTCGTTCGCAGCATATACCTGTTTATTGACGGGACGGAAGCCATGCTTCGCAAAGATTTCCTGTGCCTGCGGAGTCAGCAGGTATGCCACAAGCGCATCCGCGGCCTCGCGGGTACCATGCTTCTCTGCGTATTTGTCCACAACCGCCAGCGGGTTCTCAATGAGAATGGTATCCTGTGGGATAATCACCTCATATTTGACCCCTTTGGCGATCCGGGCGAGCAGCTCGTTCTCATAGGTGACGATCACATCGCCGACACCATATTCGAAGGCGGCCATCGATGCCCGGCCGCTTTTGTCCAGCGACTCCACATTGGCATGTACCCGCTCCAGAAAAGCCTTAGCAGCCACGGGGTCCTTAACCCCTTCCTGTTCCTCAGACAGCTTCAGGCCCGCCCCATAGATGGCGTTGATATCCCACTGGGCGCCGCCGGATGTCTTGGGATTGGGGTAGAGCACCTTAATCCCCGGCTTCGCCAGATCCGCAAAACTGTGAATGCCCTTCGGGTTACCTTCCCGTGTGCCCAGGGCTACCACCGAGCGGGTAACCATCCCGTCCTCGCCGCCCTTGCTTTTCCAGTTCGGCTGTACCAGTCCAGCCTTAACCAACTTGTCGACGTCCCCCTCCATCGCCAGTAGCGTCACATCCGCCTCGAACCCTCCGGCGATGGCACGGGCCTGAGTTCCGGATGCCTCATAGGATTGCTGGAATTCGAGAGTCTGCCCCGTATCCGCTTTCCATTTGGCGGCGAAGCTTGGCAATATTTCTTCCATGGCATCCTTGACCACGCTGTAGGCACCGACTACCAGCGTAAGGTCGCCCTTGCGTGAGGGCGCGTCAGCCGCATTACTATCCTTCCCTCCGCTCCCGCAGCCGGTTGCCGTTAGTACAAGCACAACCAGCATTAGAGCGGCGAGCCATCCGTGCAGTTGTCTGCTCCTTTTGAGAGGCTTCATTGCGGCCCACATCCCTTTGAAATAGATAGATGATTGTGTTTCTTCGGCTCAAGTCCGCTTGCTGATCACGTGAGTGAGCAAACATAATCATGGGAATTAACGGGATTCCCTGCCGTTATTCCACTCGCACCGCTACTATGGTGCGATTAACTGAAACTTCTCCTGTTATCCCACACGCATCGTTACTATTACGAGATTAACTGGAATTTCTCCTGTTATCCCACCCGCATCGCTACTATTACGAGCTTAGCTGGAATTTCTCCCGTTATTTTCACCCGCAATGCCATTATTCCGAGATTAACGGGAATTCCTCCTGTTATTTCGACGCTTTTCCTCGAAATCGATGAAAAAGCTTAACTTAACAGGAGTTTTTCCAGTTATTTAAGAAATACCTCTCACTCCACACGCCTCATCTTCGTACAACCTTTTATAACAGCACCTTTATCATGCTTTAAAAGAAAATAGCCTAGCTTGAATTGAATTATGATTGAACTGGATTAGATAAAATAAAATAAATTAAATATATACCGGCATCGGGTCATCCTTCAGGTTGTTCTCCTGAATCCAGCTATGATCCTCATTGAACAGGTAAGCGCGGTGCACCAGCACGGATATTTCCTGCCCTATCTGCAGGGTCTCCTTCTCCAGGGAACGATAAGTCACGAGCTTGTGGCCGTTCACCTCGATCTCTATCAGCCATTCGCTGCCGCGGAAATGCAGATGCTTCACGATGCCCTGCTCCGTAGCGGAGGCAACTCTAAATTCATTCAGGCTGCCCACCTCGATGTACTCCGGACGGATTAGCGCTTTGGTCGGCTTACCTCCGCCAGCATTGTTAAAACCTTTCAGCTCGGAAGCATCATCGATCAGTGTTGATTCGCCGATGAATGTCGCAACGAACGGTGTCTTCGGCTCTTTATAAATATCCCACGGGGTCCCCTTCTGCTCCAGACGCCCCTGGTTAATGATCATGATCTCGTCCGCTACTTCAATCGCTTCATCCTGATCATGAGTAACGAAGATGGAGGTGATACCTACACGTTCTATCAGCTCGCGCAGCCATGAGCGCAGCTCCTGGCGGATCTTCGCATCAATCGCCGCAAACGGCTCATCGAGCAGCAGCAGTTGTGGCTCCGGCGCAAGCGCCCGGGCGAACGCCACACGCTGACGCTGCCCACCTGACAACTGGTGCGGGTAGCGTTTTTCAAAACCCTTCAGGCCCGTCAACTCGACAAGCTCGGTTACCCGGTCGCGAATAGCTGACTTGCTTGCTTTTTTCACCTTCAGACCAAAGGCAATATTCTCAAATACGGTCATATGCTTGAACAGGGCATAGTTCTGGAAGACAAAGCCAATGCCGCGTTCCTGAGGAGGGAGGTTGTTGACAGTCTGACCATGAAAAATAATCTCTCCGCTATCCGGTGACTCCAGCCCTGCCAGCATGCGCAGGATCGAGGTTTTGCCGCCGCCGCTTGGGCCGAGCAGACCGATCAGATGTCCCTTGGTAATCCCAAATTCCACATCCTTGACGGCATGAAAATCTCCAAAATGCTTATTTAATCCCCGGACTTCGACATGCATATCAATGCACTCCCTTTCTTCTCTTGGTCCATTCCATCAACAGCAGCAGACCTACGGAAAAAGCCGCCAGTACAAGCGCTACACCGCCCGCAGCGGTCACATTAAAATTCTCGACATCCTGATATACAAGCGTAGTGGCCGTTTGCGTTTTATTCATGATATTGCCTGAGACGACCAGCACCGCCCCGAACTCGCCCAGTGAGCGGGCGACCGTCAAGATGACACCGTACACCACCGCCCAGCGGATCGAAGGCCAGGTCACCCGCCAGAAGGTCGTCCAGCCATAAGCACCAAGCGTCGAAGCCGCTTCCTCCTGCTGAGAGCCGATCTCCTGCAGCACAGGCATAATCTCGCGCACCATCAAGGGGAACGTCACGAAGAGTGTGGCAATGACCATGCCGGGAAAAGCGTACACAATTTTCAGCCCGATCCCTTCAAACAGCGCGCCCAGCGCACTGTCCGGTCCGAGAAGCAGCACAATCATCAAGCCGCCAATCACCGGCGAGACCGCATACGGCAGATCGACAATACTGTTCAGCAAGCCTTTCAGTCGCCGTCCAATCCAGCGTGCCCGGACGAGATAAAGAGCCAGCATAATTCCGAACAGCGTGTTCAGCAGCGTTACCACGACCACGACAAATCCGGTCATCATCAGCGCATGCAGCGCTTCTGGCCGGACCAAGGCATTCCATAACCCAGCAGGCCCCTGGCTGAAGGCACCCGCGGTCATTTTACCCAGTGGCGCAGCAATGAGCAGAAAGAACACCAGATACGTTAATCCAATCCAGAGTTTTCTCATGATGATCTTCTCCCCCGCATCTGCACCATATTGATCAGCCATAGGATGAGGAAAGATAAGGTTAGGAGGATGATGGATACGGCTGAGGCGCCTACAGGATTGTCACTCTCCACTTCACCGTAGATAAAAACAGAGGAAACCAGTGTACGGCCTGGGATATTGCCAGCTACGAGCACGACCGCCCCAAACTCCGCCAGCGCCCTTGAGAAAGCCAGCATACCGCCGCCAATTATTCCGGGAGCCATAGACGGCAGAATCACCTGACGGAACACCCTAACGCCCTTGGCACCCATGGTATATGCAGCTTCTTCTTCGGAAGGATCCAGTTCCTCCAGTAACGGCTGCACCGCACGGATTACAAAAGGAAACGTAACGAACACCATCGCAATAACGATGGCCGGCTGGTGGAAGACAATCTCGAAGCCCAGCTTCTCTGCAATTCCGCCGATCAGACTACCGGGTCCGAGCAACAACAGAATCATTAATCCCCCTACCGCCGTAGGCAGGGCAAACGGTAAATCCACCAGACTGTTCAACAAGGCCTTGCCGGGAAACTTGTAGCGGATCAGCACCCAGGCAATCATCGTCCCCACCAGTACATTAATGAGTGCAGCGATAACAGCCAGCTTTAACGTCAGCAGTACCGATTTCCAGGCAATCGGGTCACTGAGGCTTTCGGCGAAATTACCAAAACCCAGCGAGAAGGAGCTATAATACACCCCAAGAATCGGCAGTACAATCAAGACTACAAAATACAGCAGGATCGTGGTGCGGAACCCCCATGTCCATCCTTTGTGTCTAAGCAGCGAATTCAACGATTAGTCCCCCCACCTCCGGCTTACCGGTCGGTATACTTGCCTTTACACACAGCATTATTCCTATTAATATACTCGGTTTAATATAAACACTACTTTACCAAAAGCGACTAACTACCGTCAATTACTTTCCAGACGTTTTAGGGTAAAATATGTAATGAAAACCATTTCCCCTTGAAAAAGGGTTGCTTCTAGCGTTTCATGCTGTTCAGGTTTGTTGATTCAGAGAGGAGAATGTAGCATGCTGAATACGATCCAGCTATCTACGAGCAAGCGTGATGAACTGCGGGATATTACCCGCGAGGTGGTATCTTACGTTAAAAAAAGCGGTGTTCAGAATGGAATTCTTGTTGTCTATTGTCCACACACCACAGCGGGAATTGCCATTAACGAGAATGCCGATCCTGATGTAAAACATGATGTGCTAATGCAGCTGGATGAGATCTATCCATGGAAGCATCCGAAATATCGCCATGCTGAGGGGAATACAGCTTCCCATCTGAAATCCATTACCGCAGGACCTTCACAGAGCATCATCATCCATAATGGCGAGCTACTATTAGGACGTTGGCAAGGGATTTATTTTTGCGAATTTGACGGGCCCAGACACAGAGAGTATTATCTAAAAATTGTTGAGGGATAAAAACAAGAGGGCCGCTAACGGCTGCTACCGTGAAGCGGCCCTCTTTAAAAAAGATAGCTCCTACAATACTTTCATCAAGCAGAGAAGTGATGTTATACCAATGCAATGCTTTAAAGCGAAAACTTAAAAAAAAAGCAAGCTCTACAGATTGCGGCATAATACCTTGATATGGGAGACTGCTTCTGCTTTGACGTCCTCAAAAGATACTTTATCTTGAATATAGTAAGAAATAAATCCGTGTGCGGATAAAAATAAGGTCAATGGCATACTCTGCCAGTCCCCATGTACAAATCCTTCTTCCTTCATATGACGGCGTACAATACTTGCGAATAAGTCATAACATCGTCCCTGCTCTGCTCTGCAATAGGCCAGCAACTCTTCATCACGGATCATGAACATGATCTCGTATTGATAAGGATGATCCAGTCCAAACCGGATAAACTCCATAATTAGCTGCTCCACCCGTGTCATACCTTCTTCCGGGGGATTATTCATGGCCTGGCTCAGCAGTGCAGCCACATAATTGAAATCCTCGACAACAATGGCGTAGAACAACTCCGCCTTTTCCTTGAAGTGATAATAGAGGGAGCCATGGCTATACCCCAAGTGCTGCCCTATGCTGCGCATGGAAATCGCCCGGTATCCTTTGGTAATAAACAAATGCCTGGCTGCCTCCAGTATCCTTTCCCTCGACAACTCTTGCTCTACTGCTCTTCTTGCCATCGTCTATTCCCCTTCGTTGTAGTAAAGCCGCCGCCCTTCCGTTACCAAGGCTTGGCCTTGGGTAAGATCTGTTATCCATGCCATAAATGCATCGCCCTCATCATTGCGTGGCAGACAGGTCAGTGTCACTTTGTCGGTGAATGAAGTCTCGCCGGTCTGAATACCTCTGCCCCGGAGCTCGTTCTCAACCTTGCCCAGCCAGGTGTAATCCAGTTCCACGAATACCTCCCGCCTCAGTACACGAGTGATGACCTCTCCAGCTTCAAGCGCGATTGCTGCGCCATCCGCGTAAGCCCGGATCAGCCCTCCAGCTCCCAGCATGATGCCTCCGAAATAACGGGTGACAACAATTGCGACATTTTTAACCCCTTGGCTGCGGATTACCTCCAAAATCGGTTTACCTGCTGTTCCGCTAGGCTCCCCGTCGTCAGACTGCCTCTGGATCTCGTCCCTCTCACCAATCATAAAAGCAGAGCAGTTATGTGTGGCGTTCCAATGCTGCTTCTTGATGTCTTCGATAAATTGCACCGCTTCTTCTTCATTCTCCACCGGCATAACATGGCCGATAAAGCGTGACTTACGGATAACGATCTCCTGCGACCCAGGAGCGCGTACCGTCCGGTATTGTTCCAACATGATTGCCCAGTCCTTATACGCAAATAATAGCTAAATATATATGAGGAGCAGTCCCGCGGTAATGATACCTATGGACTGCTCCAGTGTGAGTTACGCTAGTATGAGGGTTGCTACGGTGTAGCCGATGTTACTCGGTAAGTCTGGCTTCCAGCTCAGCCTTTTCCTTCTCGTAACCCGGTTTGCCCAGCAGCGCGAACATGTTCTTCTTGTAAGCTTCAACGCCCGGTTGGTCAAAAGGATTGACGCCCAGCAGGTATCCGCTGATCCCGCAGGCTTTTTCAAAGAAATAAACCAGGTATCCGAAAGTATACGGCGTTTGGTCCGGAATGGTAACGATCAGGTTCGGCACTTGTCCGTCTGTGTGCGCCAGCATCGTTCCTTGGAATGCCTTCTTGTTGACAAAATCCATCGTTTTGCCAGTCAGGAAGTTCAGACCATCCAGATCATCCGGATCATTCTCGATCGTTACGTGATGAGCCACTTGCTCCACTTGGATGACCGTTTCGAAGATGTTACGGTTACCCTCCTGAATGAATTGACCCATGGAGTGAAGATCTGTTGAGAAATCAACGGAAGAAGGATAAATCCCCTTGAAGTCCTTACCTTCGCTCTCGCCGTACAGCTGTTTCCACCATTCGGAGACAAAGTGCAGGGAAGGCTCGTAGTTGACGAGGATTTCCGTTGTTTTGCCTTTACGGTACAAAGCGTTACGTACAGCAGCGTATTGATAACTTTGGTTCGTTGCCACGTCCGGGTTGTTGAACTCATCAGCGGCAGCCGCTGCGCCTTGCATCATTTCTTCGATATTAATGCCTGCAACAGCAATTGGCAATAGACCTACAGGTGTTAGAACGGAATAACGTCCGCCTACATCGTCTGGAATGATGAACGACTCATAGCCTTCTTCATTAGCCAGCTTCTTGAGTGCGCCCTTCTCCTTGTCTGTAGTAGCGTAGATGCGCTTGCGAGCTTCTTCCTTACCGTATTTCTTCTCCAGCTCTGCACGGAAAATGCGGAAAGCGATAGCCGGCTCAGTAGTCGTACCGGATTTGGAGATTACGTTCACGGAGAAGTCTTTGCCTTCTACGAGATCAAGCAGGTGCGTAATGTAAGTGGAGCTGATGTTGTTACCGGCAAAATAAACTTCCGGTGTCTTGCGTTTATCCTTGGAAAGGTTATTGTAGAAGGAATGGGAAAGTGCCTCGATTGCTGCGCGTGCGCCCAGGTAAGAACCGCCGATGCCGATTACGATAAGTACTTCGGAATCACTTTGGATCTTCTTGGCAGCCTGCTGAATGCGGGCAAATTCTTCCTTATCGTATGCTGTTGGCAGATCGATCCAGCCCAGGTAGTCGGAACCTACTCCGCTCTTGTTATGTAGCTGCTCGTGAGCTAGTTTTACTGGAGCTGCGAAGTTGTCAATTTCATTCTGTCCGATAAAAGTAAGTGCTTTGCTGTAGTCAAAATTAATCTTTTTAGACATGTGTAATGGTAACCTCCTGTTTGTCTCTTTAAATTTGACACCGTTTGTTACAACTTTATAATAGGATACTTTAATTTTCCTAGGCTGGCAAGGTCTTAGGACACAACCCGGGCTTTAGAACGATGTTTTTGAATAAAACTGAAAACGCTACCTCAGGGTGAAGTGTACCGCTACCTGTGGAACCTGTACAAAGCGCGTGCTAAAATGGAGAAAAGCACTCCACAAATCTTGTCGAATTCAACAGAAATCCAATAGCGAAGGTGTGAAAGTAATGACAACTATCGGCTTTATCGGACTCGGAACGATGGGGGCGCCTATGGCCTCCAACCTGCTTCGCGGTGGATTTCAGGTCACCGTTTATAACCGTACAGCTTCCAAGTGCACTCCACTTGTAGAAGAAGGCGCTCAGGAGGCAGCAACACCGCGTGCAGCAGCAGAAGGCAAGGATGTTATTATTACCATGATCAGCAACGATGATTCCATCCGTGAAGTATATTACGGAGAAGAGGGTATCCTCGGAACGCTGAAGCCCGGAACAGTTGTGATTGATTCCAGTACAATCTCCCCTGGACTGGTACAAGAGATTGCAGCAGCCGTGGAAGCGCGCGGTAGCCAATTCCTCGACGCACCAGTAACTGGTAGCAAGCCTGCAGCCGTGGATGGCACGCTGGTATTCATGGTCGGCGGCAGCGCCGAAGTCATTGAGGCGAACCGTGCCCTCTTCGATACCATGGGCAAAAAGCTGCTGCACATGGGCGGCAACGGCCGCGGCGCCGTCGCCAAGCTGGCCCACAACACCATGGTGGGTATCCATAACGTTGCGCTTGCCGAAGGCTTCTCCATCGCCGTAAAATCAGGCGTTCCCGCGGACAAGTTCCTGGAACTGGTGCAGCTTGGTTCAGCAGGCAGTAAGCAGGCTGAGCTCAAAGGCCGCAAGATCATCGAGAATGACTTCAGTAACCAGTTCTCACTGGTCCTGATGCTCAAGGACCTGAAGCTCGCCTCTTCGCTCAGCGATGCCACAGGCGTCCCTACGCCGATGCTGGGTCTCGCCAAAAGCCTGTTCCAAGCCGGTTATACCCAGGGCTTCGGCGAGGAAGATCTCTCTGCCGTAGTAAAAACTTACGAGTCCTGGATTGGTCAGAAGATCGGCGAAGAAAAGCCGGAACAATAATACAGCGTAGTTGCAGCCGAAGGATTCGCTGCATTGAACAAAAGACTGCTTTTCCCGACCAGCGGGTCCGAGAAAAGCAGTCTTTTTGTTGTAACCGATTAGAAAAGGAGCCCCGCACAAGCGGAGCTCCTTCAAGAATATCTATTTTACAAATTACAACTCTGGGTAAGAACAGATATAATCCGTTACGCCGAACACTTCCAGCGCAAATTTGGAGTTACCAGGAACGTGGAAAGTCTCCGCTCCTTTAATCTCCTGCCATGCCTCTGCACCGGGAAGCAGCACCTTCAGGTCGCCGGACAGAATCTCCATAATCTCAGGACCGTCTGTACCGAACTCGTATACACCCGGAAGCATGATGCCAAGTGTCACCTTGGTTCCATTTTCCAAATGAACCGTACGGCTGGTTACTTGCCCTCCATAATACACATTGGCTGCCTTGACAATCGTCGCATTCTTAAACTCGCTCATGTCCTGTTCTCCCCCTATAAGTTGCAATAGCTTACAGCAAAGCTTTTACGCGGCTAACTACATTTTCCACGGTGAAACCATACTCTTTGATTACAGTATCGCCAGGCGCGGAAGCACCGAAGGTTGTGATACCCAGGATATCGCCTTGATCTCCAGTGTAACGTTCCCATCCGAAGGTTTGTGCCATTTCAATCGCCAGACGGGCTTTAACTCCCGGCAGGATCACGGAATCACGGTAAGCTTTATCTTGTTTTTCGAACAGATCCCAGCTTGGCAAGCTGATGACACGAACATCAATACCTTCTTCAGCCAAAGCAGCTTGTGCTTTCACAGCCAGTTGAACTTCGGAACCCGTCGCAATGATTTGTGCTTGCGGTGTGCCATTCTTCGCATCGGAAACAACGTATCCACCGCGTTTGATGTTCTCGCGCACGCCTTCCACAGTACCAGCCAGGATCGGCAAGTTTTGACGAGTCAGCACCAGCGCTACCGGGTTGTCCTTGTTCTCGAGCGCATACGCCCAAGCTGCCGAAGTTTCGTTGGCATCTGCCGGACGAATCACAGTAAGACCTGGAATGATACGCAGGGAAGCCAATTGTTCGATCGGCTCGTGAGTAGGACCATCTTCACCAACAGCGATACTGTCGTGAGTCAGAACATAAGTTACAGGCAGCTTCATGATGGAAGCCAGACGAACTGCCGGACGCAAGTAGTCAGTGAATACGAAGAACGTACCGCCGAATACTTTCAGACCGCTGTGCAGTGCAATCCCGTTCATCGCTGCTGCCATACCGAATTCACGAACGCCGAAATAGATATTGCGGCCTTCATAAGATTCAGATGTAAAGACCGGCAGGTCTTTCAGGTGAGTCATTGTGGAGCTCTCAAGGTCTGCAGAACCACCAACCAGTTGTGGTACGCTTGGAGCCAGACCGTTCAGTGCACTACCGGAAGCCACGCGTGTGGACACGGCTTTATCTTCTGTTGTGTAGAACGGAAGATTAGCATCCCAGCCTTCTGGAAGCTCACCATTCAGAGCGGTTTCGAACTGGGCAGCCAGTTCAGGATAAGCTTTTTTGTAAGCTGCGAACTGCTCGTCCCATGCTTTGTTAGCAGCAATACCCTTATCTTTCACTTCTGCAAAACGCGCACGAACTTCATCCGGCACATAGAAATCTTCTTCGTATACCCATTTGTAGAATTCCTTGGTCAGCTTCGCTTCTTCTGCACCCAGCGGAGAACCGTGTGTACCACCATGGCCGCCTTTACCTTGCTTGTTCGGGCTACCGTAACCGATAACGGTTTTTACTTCGATCAATGTTGGTTTGTTCAGTTCAGCTTGTGCTTCAGCAATCGCTTGTTCCAGAGCAGGAAGATCGTTACCGTCTTCTACACGCAGCACTTGCCAGCCATAAGCTTCAAAACGCTGAGCTACGTTCTCAGAGAACGCCAGGTTCAGCTTGCCGTCGAGGGAGATGTCATTGGAATCGTACAGTACTACCAGCTTGCCCAGCTTCAAATGTCCAGCGAGGGAAGCGGATTCGGAAGAAATCCCTTCCATCAAGTCGCCGTCACCACAGATTGCATAGGTAAAGTGGTCGACAATTTTATGTTGGTCTTTATTATAAGTAGCACCCAGTTGGGCTTCAGCCAGTGCCATCCCTACAGCCATACCGATACCTTGTCCGAGTGGGCCTGTTGTAGCGTCAACGCCAGCAGTGTGGCCGAACTCAGGGTGTCCTGGTGTCAAGCTGCCCCATTGGCGGAATTGCTTCAATTCTTCCATAGGCAGATCATAGCCACTGAGGTGCAAGAGGCTGTAAAGCAGCATTGAGCCATGTCCTGCGGACAATACAAAACGGTCACGGTTCACCCAAGTCGGATGTTCCGGGTTATGATTCATTGTTTTTGCAAACAATTGATAGCCCATCGGTGCGGAACCCATCGGCATACCTGGATGTCCGGAATTTGCTTTTTCAATTGCATCAATGGACAGGGTACGGATCGTTGTGATCGCCAGATTGTCGATAGTGGAGTTCTCTTCCTTCTGGATAGCTTGTGTGGAATCACTCATTTTAAATTGTCCTCCTCTGAAATCTCAAGAATGTCATTTTGACTCTTATTGTATCACTAGTGTAGAAGCATTACCATTTCTTTTTGTGCGCACTGGTCTCAGGTCCAGTATTTGTTTAAGACTAAAGTTTGTTTTACAACGCCGGATTATACAGTAAGATGGAATTACTCAAACAGAATTTTACCGAAATATCCATTACTACCAGCAGAAAGGGATCTGGGACATGACTCAAAGCAAACATATCTATATTGTGTTGACCGGAACGGGTACCGCTTTTAGCGGCTTTATCCGCTTGTTCACAAGGGCCAATCTAAATCACGCCTCCATTGCCTTTGATCCTGAATTGCGGGAAGTCTACAGCTTCGGCAGGAAAAAAATGTACAACCCGTTTGTCGCCGGGCTTATACGAGAGAACTTTGTGGACCCTTTTTATAACAGTGCAAACTGTGCAATTTATCAATTAAAGGTATCTCATGAGGAATACGATACTATGTATAATCACGTTCAGGGCATGATGAAACACCAGGACCGTTACAAATATCATTTACTGGGCCTGGTTGGAGTATTATTTAATATTAAAATCGACAGGGAAAACGCCTATTTCTGCTCGCATTTCGTCGCGTCTGTTTTCGAAGAGACCCAGAGGCTTCCTGTGAATAAACCATCCTGCTTTGTTACGCCAGAGGACTTTGCCCTCTCGTTGTATCACCATAAGATTTATAGTGGCAAGCTGTGCTATTACCTGCGCAAGATCAATTATAATGCGGCTCGCTCAGACACGTTCATTATGACTTCTGGTTCCGCCAGAATGATGAAGGATATAAAGGAACAGGCAGAGGAAGCCGTTATCTAATCGACCTTCCTCCGCCGTTCATACTTGCTATTTTATACGATGAAACCGGAAATACTCTGACCAATCATCCAGGATTTGAACCGTTACCTTATCGATTTTGACCTGATATTCGTTCGTAGCCGTGAAGGTGAACGTAAGGGGGCCGTCAGGCAGCTTTTCAAAAGAGGAATCATACAGTTCCCCCTTCCATACCAGCTTATCCTCATTGTCCGGACGCAGCTGTGTGCTGTACCCGCCCGGCATAGTCACCTCCACCGTATCCGGCAACCCTGTAGTGTCCGCTAGGAAAACAAATTTCTCTCCCGCCCAAAACACGCTATAACCCCGCGGCTGCTCTCTGTCACCACTCTTCTTCAGATTATAATTCTGCCGGTTCAAATTCCACTCTTCCGTATGCTTCACTCCGCCCTTAACGCTCAACAAATTCACCATGAGATATTTCCGAACGGAAACATTACTCCAGTCAAATCCGTCAAACACCTCGACCTCTACGGCATACTTTTCATTCTCGATCAGAGCCCCCGCAGGAATCTGCCACTGCTTCGCAGATGAGACTTGGTCCCCGGACTGTACTTTTATCGCTCCAGTGGCCAGATTGACAATTCTCACACGGAAACGTTGCTGCAGATCTCCATCCTCATCCTGATAGTCCCACTTAATAATTGGAGTCAATGTACTGGCAATGGTCGGCTTATTCGGGTTGTCACTCGTTGGATACGTAACGTTGACCTTCGGCAACCGGTTCACCACGGTGATATTTTGGGATAACTCTCTGAACAGCCCCAGTGAATCGGTAACAACCTGACGATACGTAAATGTACCATTAGATGTGAACTGTTTGGTGAGGTCCTTCTGTGAGCTGGCCAATGCTTCTGCTCCGCTGGAAGCTTTAAGGTAGTATTTATAGGATAGAACGTCTCCCTTCAGCTCGTCCGGATCAGAAGCTGTACTCTTGATGCTTAGCACATCTGTACGATAGATTGGTACCTTCGTAGCATCCTTGCCGGTATCCGTAATCAGTGTAAACCCAGGTTTCGGCGGGTTATCGATGATGAAGGACTTTTCATTAGATACCTCAGACCACGAACCTTTGGAATAGGCCCGTCCTAAAACCGTGAAATATTCAAAGCGTTCGAAAGTTCCGTTAGGAACCTGATATTGCCGAATGGAACCGGTAGGGTCCGGATTTTCAATACTCTTTTCTAAAAGACCCTTCTTGGTAAAAAACTCTAGTCTGTACTTTTCTTGCGGATCATTTTCTGGATCGGAGTATGTCCATTGAATCAATGGGTCTCCTTGTTTCTCGCTATCAAGAACGGTCGGATTGGCGACTGTTCCGACTGGAGATGTTATTGTCATGGATGGCGCCAGATTTTTGTAGACCGTGACCTTCAGTGAATCCACATTGGATTTAGCTCCTATTTGATCCACTGCCCAGTGCTCCAAAGTGTAAATTCCCGGTTCTGGAAAATTCACTTGGATATTTGGGGTTCGGTATAGCTTAGTTGTTCCGTCACTGTCCGTTACCTTCCAAAAATATTGTAAGCTGGCTACATCCGATGGATCTCCGTCATTATCAGCCGAGGTATACTGCTTTGTGTCAAATTGATATACCGTCGCAGGACCGTTTATGGCTGCAGTCGGAACATGATTTAACACCTTAAACACTCGCGTGGCACTTGAACTGAGCGAACCATCTGAAGCAGTCAATCGCATTTCCCAACCATCTGAAATAGCTTGCTGCTGGGTAATGCCATTTTGAGCGATCAAATCCCGGATTGTCATGTTCTGGTTTCGATGATTACCCGCCCAATAATATGGACTGCTATTATTTCTTGCATACCAGAGATAGGTTAGACTATCTCCATCTTCATCCGGATCTGGTGTCATATTTTCCATCGTAATCAACGTATCTCGGTACACTTCTGTCGGCATATTAAAGGCTGCTACCGGTGGATGATTAATGACTTTCACAGTCTGAGTGTATGGTTCCGACCAAAGGCCACGGTTATCATGCACCTTAAGAGTGATCTGATACGTCCCCACCCCAAATTGCGCAATATTCGGAGGGGTAGCTGCTCCTCCCCAATAAGGCCATACCTCTTGCCAACCATTTTTAATCACAGACCATTGATAAATATCCAATGGGTCATTATCGGGATCAAATGACCTGTCTGTAATCGTCGTTGCCTTGCGATAAGAGACGATATTCGGATCAACCGTAAAGAGCGCTACCGGTGGTAAATTCGTAGCAGCTCCAACCGTCCGCTGGCACCAGTCGCTCCAAACCCCTAATCCATCTTCACCATCCACGTCCCTCACACGTAAACGAATATCATATTGATCAGTAGATGGAAGATTTGAAGGCGGTGGACCATCAATCCAAACCCCCGATTCAGTTTTCTTATATTGCCACTGCCGGTCCACTAGACCTTTATTTACGGCACGGATATGATCCAGGTCGTAACTACTGTCTGTAATCTGAAGCGTTCCCCCGACCAGTTTGGCGGTAAACAAAGCAATCGGCTTGCGATGTACATGGAAGGTCATGGAGGATAAGTTATCACGGCTCCACTTCCGATAGACATCAAATCGGTCATCGTTTAACGGGTTATCACGACCTTGGAATATTACCGTGTATACCCCGGTAAACGGAAATGAGAGATAGGGAGTAGTTCGCCAAAGTCCGCTGTCTCCAATGATCCCCATAGAGTTGTCATAAAAGTTAGGATCATGATCGTATCTGTAACGCTCCGTGTACTTAGGATCGCCTTCAGAGTCAAAAAATTTCGTTCTGGTCTCGATTGTTGTATCTATTAAAATAAAGGATTTATTGCGCAGCTGCTGTTTAACGTTAATGGTTAAATTTGCAGTTTGTTTCAATCCCGAAGGATCTGACGCTGTGATCAGAACAGTGTATGTGCCGGGGGGAATGCCGTCCTGGATCGCATCGATTGGAATATAAAATGGTTTCGATGTTTTTGCTTGTGGTACTACCGTTTTTTTGTAAAACACATTAGGTATCTCTGCTGTTACCGTCACATCATCGTTATCAGGGTCACTGACATACCCTTCAATATTTATACCGCTCAAATTCGGGGCGTTAACCAAAGTGATTCCGTTAGGTGTCCCTACCGATAATGTAGGGGGATGATTGGGTATGAGGCGTGCTACCTCCGTCATATAGGGAGTCCAGCCTCCCGGCCCATACCTAGTTGTTAAAAGCTCACCTAAATCTGTCCTGCGCCAAGCTGAGCGTACATTCATTCTCATTCTTACATATTCAGGGTCGCCAGCCTTGTAGCCAGTAAAGTAATTCCATCCTTCCAGGTATTCATTTGGGAGGTAATTATTTTTTTCATTTGGATAATTATTATTTTTTTGACGATCTCTTAATTCAGACATATTGAAAGAAAAATTATAATTAATAATATCTGGATTGTTGAATTTCCACCATGCCCCGTAATCGGCAGACCAGGAATTAACATTGCCTGCCCATTCACCTATAGAGGGTCCAAAACACTGATAATCATTATTTCCATAAGCAATCTCAGATTGCAGACCTCCCTCCGAATAAACCGATAAACAGGATTCCACCGTTATGGTTTGCGCCCATAAATTTGAACTCCCGCTAGGCATTTGCCAATTATAAATTCCGATCCCCACATCTGGGTTTCCGGGAGCAATGTCATACGATAGCTTTTTAGTAATCTTGTTGTAAGTAATATTCGTTAACTTGGTCGTAGGGAAATTTATATTGATCCAACCGTCATGTTGTCCAATACCCGGATTAAAAATGATGTCTTTATAGCGTATGACATCATCACTTTCTGCGGCAGAGACCGTTGCTGTCAATTCCTTTACCCCAAGGATCTGTTCGGAGAACGAGGTGATCAGAAGAACAAACACTAGGGTCATGATTATTTTTTTCGAAAATTTCATTTGTTCCTCCTTCTATAGATCCCAATCGACTTCGGGCGCACGGTTATTCACTTCGACAATCCGCTCAATCACATTCTGAGTGTTATCAGAGTTGTTTCGCTGCCTGTCGTTATCCGTAACAAAATCTTCAATCGTCGCCTGACCAAACTCTTCAATAACTGTGAGCCGGATCTCGTATCTCCCAACCTGATACAATTCCAAATTCAGACGGGATTTGTTCTCATCGTTGAACGTTACCCATCCTTCATCTGTAAAACTCCCGTTGTTATTGGAATCATATCGATACTGCCAAATCCGACGGCCGATATTATCCTTGTCTGGAGAAAAGGACATATCATCGATGGAAACGACTGCTTTATTCCAGTTACTCGGATCTCTGTACACCTTCCCAGGGATATTAAAATACGCAAAGGGGAGTTCATCGGGAGCGATATCGAAGGTAATCTCGCTATCAGCGCCATATCCTGCTGTGTTTTCTACATGGATGGTAGCCCGATATTTGCCCGGCTTCTTAAAGAGCACATCCTTACTCTCCAGCTCAGCCAAGCTGCCCACGTATTTGATATCCGCATTGGTTCCCCCGCTAATTGCGCTGAGGGTTACCCGGGTCTTTTCCTTAATAATCGGGAACCTAGTCGGACTTTGGCTGCTATTAATTAAGATAGTTTTCCTGTTTTGTTTGAGCGATCCGTTTATTTGAAGACTGGCATCTGGAGTCGGCTCAATAACAGTCACTTCGGTGCTGGTGCTGCCGATAAGGCCATCATTATCGACTACTGTAAGAGCAATCGGGAAGGTCTGACCAACCTGTTCTCGGGTGTACCATATGTATCCCCTCGAAGTATTACCAATTCCCCCCTGAGCCCCATGTGTTCCCCAGGCATAGTCAGTAATGTAACCGTCCTGATCGCTTGAAGCCCCGCCATTGACCAACATATCATTCCCTGCTTTGACATACTTCGGTGCGCTGATTCGGGCAATTGGTGGCTTTCCTTCTGGTTTTGTTGGTGTACTCGGTACAGTTGGATAACTGACCGGGCTGTCCTTCTTATACACTCCTGCAGACACATCCATACTCTGCTCCAAAGAAGTTATTGTCTTCCCTGCCTTCGTAGGAACCGGCTTCTTGAAACGAACGACAACAGCAAGTGAATAATCCTGCTTAAAGTTATCGCTGGTTACTCGACTGGCCGGGATTTCAAAATCGAAGCTCTTCGATGTTGCAAGAACCTTATTGTAGTCTTTCTTCATATCAGCGGAGGTCTTTCCTTTTTCCTTCGCATAAAAAACCCATTCCTCTATGTTAGAGGTGTCTGTATACCCTAGCAGATCTCCTTTGACATTAATTTTCACTTCAACCTTATTGCCTTCCAATTTGCTTGGGTTCGGGCTTGGTTTTTCTAGCGTAGCGGTTCCGTTCAGGGTGGGTTCAGTAGGTAGGGAGTAGTCGAAGGTGATGTTTCCACCATAACTGTAAGTGGTAACATTGGCTTTAGCTTTATAATAATAGCTGACAAAGGCAAAATATTTTCTTCCTTCAGCCTTACCAACCAGCCCCTCTTTATCTTCAGGTTCATAAGGAACGCTATTCGGAATATAGTAATTGATAATAACTCTACCGTTTTTAAATTTCGGCTCATCTTTCACGTAATCAGAATAGGAAGTGAGAACAGGTCTAATGGAAGAATTGATTATATCTTGTGAGTCAATTACTTCTGATACAGAACCGTTATACCATTTGAGATACGAACTATCTTGTAAAGGTCCCGCTGTTACTACCGTCAAGGGAGGATCATGAGATGGATATCCGTCCTCAGCGGGTTTATCTTTGTGTTTCATAGCATTATTATTTTCATCGTATTCATTAATTTGCCAGCGTCTTCCGTCGGAATATAACCAGATTGAGTTGTAGATTTTAGTGTTATACTTCCGATCATAAGATGCATTAAAACCCTGCACATCATCGATAACCTTCTTATTAGCTGTTCCTTTCAAAGTCAGCTTTATCTTTCCATTTTCAATGGAAAGATTGCCAACCTTCTCGTTATTTCCGGTATACTTTAGAGTGTTTTGCAAAACAGTAGCACTTGCCACTCCACTAGGCAGATCTAATAAAAAGCTTTTTGCACTATTACTCGCCCCTGTTAACCCCGTTGTGATCGGAATAGCAAGGGAACCAGATTTGGTTCCCGCATCCGCAGCTTGGACATATTCATGATTTGGAAAGCCTGCCAGTAACAATGTAAAAATCAATACAAGATACGTGGTTTTCCTCATAATCTTCTACCTCTATTGATTTTCCATAATGTATTTTTCACTGAATTGACCATCATGGGCCAGCCCAATAGCGAAATAGTTAAAACTACCCTTATACATATAAGCCTGATAAGTTGACAATTGTTCTCCTGGTTTTAGAACAATTCTATTAAGGGCCAACTTATCATTGGTTTTGCCAATGCGCGACCAATTCGATACAGGATCAACAATGTCTTTACCGAATCTCAAATCCCAATATTCACCGTTAATATTATCTATTGTCTTCTTGCTATTGTTTTTGACGGTAATTTTAGTCCAAATAAAATATTGCGGTTTAGCAATCAAACCAGACTGATCACCGTATTTGTAAGTTTTACGCAAGTTAATTGCCTCAGTAGAGTTGAAGTCATAAATCATAATTTTCTCAAGCGTATAACTCAAACCTGCGGTAGTAACCGTCACCGGCAGTTCCACATCTTTCTTCAGCCCATACTTCGACAAGTTATCAGTCATGATCGGCTGGGCTTTTGTAGTAGGAGCTGCTGCATCTGCTTTCGAAACGTCCACTGCACCCTGCCCCAAAACTCCACCTACCAACATCGTTACTGCTAGAGTTACCTTCATCATTGTGTTCTTCATTCGAAACATCTCCTTTAGGATATTTATTTGATGCGGCCACCTAAGGCCACGGATCAGGTTTACCCACTCCAAATATGCTTCAGTGATTCATCTCACCGGGTAGTTTTTACGCCATACTTGAACAGGTTATCCGCCACAACGGGGGTATGTATTGCAACAACAGAGCTCAGGACATACCATCCTCAGGGGCTCCAATTGCCGCTCAAATTACTTATTGTACTTGTACTCCTGAACTGCTGGCACGGTAATGGCTTCCTGCGTTTTTGTTCTAGCAATCAATACCGGATGCTTAGTTTCTATCACCGCTATAACGGAAGGACCTTGTAGATATTTGGTGATGCCGTATTTACGGTCCTCGTAGAGTAATGGGAATCTTGCTCCTTTGGATTCATCTACGATATCGAACTTTAAGATTTTGACCTTGTCTCGAAATCTACTTCCCACCTTGGGAGAAAGATCATTACCTAGACCAAGATTATGGCGAAGCGAATCCTCAAAGGTTGCATAAGCTTGGGCGGGGTCGATAATCAGTCGGCCTTGTGCGCGGGCAGCCTCATCCATTTCTTGTGCAGCATCATGAACTGCGACGTTACCGGCATCCTTCAGCATGCTTCGCAGCGTGTCCCATTCCTGATTCTGAATTTGAAAGAACCAGGAATAAATAAAGATCAGTAGTACAAAAGCCAGTTTGATAATATAGTCCATCTGTTAGCCCATCCCTATCTAATCCAAATACTCACTCATGATGGATCCATGCCCGTAATAACGTGTCGGCTGCGACATCCCGGAAAATTTGTACGGAAACAGATTAAGACGCGGTGCCGTTACATACACGTCAATCCGCTGCTTACGCGCCTGTACGCTTTCTGTACTGCTGGTGATTGAGATCGAAGCTTCTGGAATACCGACCGCCTTCAGATTGGATATCACCTCGCTTCTCATTGCAGAGGTAACCATTCCCTCGGTAGCCGCCTTTTGAGTCAGAAATGAGGTGTTCGCCTTCACCTGCAGATCGAGCAAATAATCAAGATAAGTGAATATCGGCTGCAAAATAATAAAGAGGACGAGCCACATGAACAATGCCCTAAGGACAGTCGCCTTCACGGATTCTGCCCCCTTCTAGTATTGTTCTACTTGCTTTGTGTAAGTAATGATGTCATCCTGACTGTCGCCAATGATGCCAGTAGCTGCGGTAATAAATATCCCAGCGATGACAAAGCCAATGGCTAGAAAAAGCGCAACAGAAATAGAGTCCTTTTTCATATCTGGTTACACTTGGCTGTCTGTCAACAAATGGGTTGCAGCACTTTGAATCTGTCCTGACGGTTGTACATTCATTACTTTAGGGATGTCTGGTTTACTGTCACGCGCATTGTTAACAACATCACGGACGACAGGAACCAGGATGGCGATAACGATAGCAACGCACAAAAATCCGATAGCGATAAACATACCTGTAGAAATAGCATCTTTTTTCATTGTTAATATCTCCCTTTTAATTGTATATTTTTATCCGATTCTTGAATATGACAATTTTTCACTGGAACATCCCTAGACCACCAAAATTCCCTTTTATTAGCATGATGTACTGCATCGCCAGACAAACAATCATCAAAAACGTGGCGATCGACGGAATAACGTTCACAATCGTAGAAATATCCCCGATAAAGGACCATTTCCGCAAATACTGATCACTGGAGATTTTCGAGATGATTTTCCCCTGTTCTCGCAAATAATTAGCGGCTTCCACATCGTCGTCCATGCTTTCGGTAGCTAACAAAATGGAACGAATATCGTTAATAAAGCTGTGGTTCGCCGGAAACCTTCCGCAAAACCATTCTATAGCCGGTTCCACCCCTTCATCGACCGCGCGCTCTGACAACTCGTGCAGATCCTGACGGATATACTGAAAATGATCGGCAGAACCTCCGCAAAAAGCAGACAGCTGGACATACCCATGCTTGCGTAGCCTATTATTCTCATAGAGACGAATGAAGGAGATTAGCTCGCCATCCTTTTGCACCATCGTTCTCTGGTGATACCATGACAGCAGCCAGCCGAACGGAAGATAACGTACAGGACTAGTAACCACAAGAATGAGGCCTGCAATCAATGGATCATAAAGTGAGAATGGAGAGGCTCGAATGAAATCCCCGATAACCTGAAGTAGCAGATAGATAAGCGCGGCAGAGTAACGAAACAGGGTGATTTTCCGGGCCGATACAGGTAATCCGCTATGGTCCAACAGCTGCTGTAGACGGTCGTTTTGCACACGCTCACCAATCTTATTCCACTTTAGGCCAAGTCTTAGAAGATAGCGTTCCTGCTTACTGCTACTGCTCACAAAAACTAACAACGCAACGTACGCAACTCCCAAAGTGGCAAGCAATAAAAATAATCTATCCATAGTTCATCACCTTAATGGTAGTCCAGTTTAGGTCTGGCAAGAACCGTGCTGATGACAAAGGAGACAAAAAGTCCCGTAATGATAATCATCAAAAAGGTCAGGCCGATCGGAGTCTCGAACTGCAGTCGCAGGTACACATCAGGCTTCAGCATGTAGATGAAGGTTCCCACAGAAGAAAATAGCACCACCAGATTACCGTACAGCCCCAGGCTGATTGCGTCCCGACTATTTGCTTTTACCGAGATAATGGTCTCCCGCTGCTGCTCCATCGAACGGTTCAGCATCATGAGCGAGTTTTTCAGATAACGTGTGCCTTCCTTCTCCGAATACAACAAATCTGATACAAACTCAACGGCGAAGGTTGTTCCAATTGCGGAAGAGAAGCGTGCAGCCTCCTCATTCAACTCTCTTTCATTGCTGTAATTGGAAAAGGCGGCGCCAAGCAGCTTGAGCGGGGTCTTCAGCACATTATCTTCTGTGAGAAAATCAGCTGTTTTGTTCAAAATGGAATCTACCGATAGATGTGTGAATTTAGTCGATATTTTCACCACATCCAGCAGATCATAACTCCCGCGCACCTTGCGCTGCGCATGGACATACCTTAACCGAAAGTAAGGTATCAGCGCAGAAATAATGGCCGAAAATAACGGAAACCTCCAGGCCCCCTGAATGGGTAATCCCTGTTTAAACGTGACCCCCTCCATAAACGGGTTAGCGAAGCTCAATCGACCGGGAAGCTCGCTTAGTGTCAATAGACCGGATAAGAAAACAGCCGTAAACACAATGCCGGAACCAAACATAAAACGCATCACACTGATTCCAGGCTCGTACTTCCGTTGCGCAAAATAAAGCAGATGATCCAGATGGCGGTAGATCCACAAGCTCTTTCGGAACTTGCTGACCTTTTGCCCAAACATGCTGGCTTTTCGGTGCAGCTTCTGATCCAACTTTTCCCCAAATTGCCGTAAATGCTGCTCCACGAGCGGTTTAATCATCAGCCATAATGCCCATACCACAAGAACATGCAGAGCAAACCGTAGTAAATACTGCAACAGATTCATAGATTCACCACCTTACTTGTTAAGAACAATCCTCGATTTCAAGCTTTCCTTCAGCGGCTGCGCCATCGGTTTGAGATGGGCCAGATGTCCTAGCTCTTTGAGCAGTATTTTGGCGGCGGTGGCGTTTTTCTTGACCATCTTGGTCATCAGCGCTTCTGTCAGCTTATCGTTGTATGTCCACTCTCTCCGCTCCTCGTCCCAGCGCATCAGATCATTGGCAAAAACCGAATTACGGGCCTCATCGTAAAATACCTCCGAGATACGGGACAACCGCTTCTTCCCGTTCGAAACGCTCTCTAGAATAAAGACCAGTTCACAGGCCTTCAGGGCAGAAATCAGATGTCCTTCCAGACTTCCCCCAATGCGAGTCGATACAGCAAAAGCCCCCTGATACGGAATATCTTCTGAATCAACTGTGTGAAACGTACCGGTGATGCCGTCATAACCCTTTTCGCCGCTCCAAAGATAGAACTCCCATTCGTTGTATCTCATCTCGGTCATGTAGACGATATTCGGGTCATGCCGCAGCGATTCCACGCCTACCTCCATCAATTCCTCATTAGCGGCCTGGATCGGAATAATCCGATGACCCTTGATCTGATACGGCAGAGTCGATTCCGGATGCTTCTCAATCATGACTACTCCCATACAAGAGGATGAACCGAGCAATTGCTCACCGACAATCGTATTGGCAAACGTTGTTTTACCCGAACCGACAGCGCCTGCGATGATTGTGTTGCGGAATGTCCCTGCCAATGCCCGAATCAACTCCACAGCCTCTGCCGGGATACATTCCGTGCCCGCCTGATCATCCAGATCAAGGAACTCCACAACCTGTCGTCTGAGCGAGATTGTTGTGAAGCCCTCCCAGACCCGCGGGGACACCCAAATTGCCAACCGGATGAAACGTCCGGGCCAGAGTGGATCGTCCATTTTAAACTCCACCGAAGGGTGATCCTTGTTCAGCTTTTTGTTAGGATCGCTCTTCAGTAAAGATCGCTTCAGCTGTTCCACCCGATCCAGAGAAGGCATCTCGTACGGATAAGGTACGAACTGTCCCTTGTGGTTATAAAAGATCTGTTTTCCAATCATCTGCAGTCCCGTAGACTCGCTATATGCCCGGTCGGTAAACCAGCGGTAGGCTGGACCAAAGCCCTTCCATTCGTGAAAAAGTGCCTCCGCAGCAGTCCGGTATGCCTCTGGCACCTGGCCTGTAAACGGTGTTTTGCGCAAATACTTCTCGATTTCATTCATGAAATAGCTGACTGCCTGAGGATCGCCAATCAGCGCCTTGGCATTGAGCTGGAAATAGTAATCATCCTCCCGCTCTAATCCTGCATTCATATCATTTTTCATTTTTTGCAGGAAAGCGTAGAAATCTTCTTTTCCTGGCTTGCTGCTGCGCATCACACTTCTTTTCAGAGAAAATGGCTCCTGAACACTAATCATGAGAACAATCCCTTCTTACGTGTCTCGGGTGCCAGTCCAAGGGCCACCAATAAGAAGCGCACCTTGTCATCGATCTGCTGAAGCTCTCTTTTGCCCAGTGGAAGATTATCCTGAAACGGCTGAACATATGGGAGTTCCAACATAATCTCGCTGCCGATCCGGTGCGCCAGGTTCTTCGGTGTCGTAATCTCTTCCAGATTGCTTCTGTTAATGATCAGTTGAAAATCCTGTGGTCCCAGATCCATATGCCCAGCCAACTCCAGCAAAGGTTCCAGCCTGTATTCGTGCTTGGGGTGAGTGACAATCAGTCGCAGCGTACTTTGATGCATCCCCACATACCAGGCGGCACTTTCCGGAATAGAGCCAAAATCAGCAATCACGAGATCGGCATTCTCCGCTGCCCGGGCCAAAAGATACTCGATCTCCTCTTCCTGATAATCCTGAGCACTCAAGTAATCGTAATTCCCCGGCAGATAGACATAACCATCCTGCTTGATCAATTGTTCGAAATCCTCGGCGTGCAGCATCTTGCCGGTAATTCTTGGACGCAGCCTGTCCAGGCTGATTGTTGTTTTCCGCTCAAACCCTGGATCATACAAATCAAGACCTAGTAAAATTACGCGTAAACCTGCCGTAGCAAGTCTCCAGGCAAACAGCTTAGCCGCGCTTGTGCAGCCGATTCCGGGCCCTGACCCGAAAAAACCGACTAAATTACCGCGCTTCTCCCCGTCCTCTTCCAGAAGAAAACGAATTTTCTCAATGATCGCTGAGGAGGTTGAACGAGGGGGAATAAAATGAACCCCCAGGCTTTCGCATAACATATGCACCGGCTGATAGCCGTGAATCCCCTTCTGCATATACACATAAAGAATCGTCGTTCCCGGGTACCTGTGGCGCAGCTCACGCAAAGTCTGTACCGGCACCTGCTCGCTGGTTGCGAGAAGCATGTGCCCCTCCGTATGGGGCGGATCAGGCAGCACATTTTGTGTCACGACGGTAAATCCTGAATTTTTAATATCATTGACAGTCAGTTGATCCATTCCAAAGCTAAAAATTTTCAAGTACGTTCTCCCCCTACTCTACCCGGACAATCCACAGCTTCTTGCCCTGCTCCAAATATTGGCCTAAGCGCCTGCCATCACTTTTCTTCAGTTTCAGTTCAGGTGACGCGACTTTCCCCGTCGATGTGAACCGATTATTCGTGTTGCCATGCTCTGAATCGAGCACATCATTGTTGTCCTCCGAGCGCACATAGTTCACTGTGGCTCCGGCTAGGAACAACGATGCTCCAGAATCAGGTAACTCCGTAGTCTCCCTACCGTCACTTGAGTTTCCTGGCGCGTTGTCTATACCATTGGCAGCGTTGCGATCTCTGACTGCACTAGTATTGCGAGAATCACCCTCGACCAGATAGATATCTACCTTGTCCCGGCTGCGCAACGAACCATTGATGGCATAAATCCCCTCCTTCGGAATAGGGAATATTCCTTCATCAGCCGTAGGCTCCAGCTCGCTGACATCAATCAAGTAATCCGTGAGAATACTTCCATTGGTTAAATTGACATTTGTGATTTTATGTTCAACTTTCCGGATATCTGTAATGACACCGGCGGGAATGTCCTTAGTTTGAACCGAATCCAGATACAGATCATTAGCGGTCAACTCATAATTTTTTGGTAAAAAATTTCCGTCTGCCACCTTTACCTTCACTACCGTCTGGGCCAGCACGTAAGGCTTGAAATATAGATCATAGCCAAGTAGCCCACCGAACCCTGTAATCAGAATAAGAAATGCGAAGAAATAATTTCGTTTTAGCAAATGCCTCCGCTGTAAAGACAAGCCTTCTGCCTCCTTCAAAATACTAATTTTGCCCACGACAAAATGCACTTTGGCATGGATAACCAAAATGCTGGTAAAATGCTTTTTTACCTGTAGGGAATTTAGAAAGTTATAAGATTATCTAAGAGGAATTACACTAGAGGACTCTGCGGAATGAACATTCCGGCTGATGAAGAATCCGGTGAACGCAGGGGTTGCAAGAGTTGCATCCTCGCCGCGTCCACCGAAAAGTTAGTTGTATTAGTTAAACACGACAGTCTTGTTGTTGTGCACAAGAATACGGTCTTCAATATGCCATTTAACGGCACGGGCCAGAACTACACGTTCGATCGTACGGCCAATTCGCTTCAGTTCATTCACATCGTCGCTGTGACTAACGCGCTGAACGTCCTGCTCAATAATCGGGCCGCCATCAAGCTCTTCAGTTACATAGTGAGCTGTAGCTCCGATAATTTTCACCCCGCGCTGATAAGCCTGTGCGTAAGGCTTGCCACCAACAAAGGCGGGCAGGAACGAATGGTGGATATTGATGATCTTGTGACGGAAATGCTCGATGAATGAAGGTGAAATGATCTGCATATAACGGGCCAGGATGATGACATCAATGTCGCCTCCGATGACTTCAAGCTGACGCTTCTCCGCTGCTGCCTTGGTCTCAGCAGTAACCGGGATATGATGGAATGGAATGCCGAAGGATTCCACATAAGACTGCATATCCGTGTGATTGCTGACCACGAGGGCAATTTCAGCATCCAGATCACCAGCCTGCCACTGCCAGAGCAACTCAACCAAACAGTGATCTTCTTTGGAAACAAAGATAGCCAGACGTTTCTTGTGACTCACCTGGAAGATTTGCCAGTCCATTTTGAACTTTTCAGCTACTGTACTGAACTGTGTACGAAGTTCTTCCAGCCGCTCCCCTAGCTTCGGAAGATCAAATTCTACTCTCATGAAGAACATGCCGCCATCCGGGTCCATTGTATATTGATCGGACTGAACAATGTTGGCGCCGTGCTGGTGTAGAAAATGTGATACTGCCGCCACAATTCCCGGACCATCCGGACAGGAAATAAGCATCCGCGCACGGTTCGGATATTGATGACTGCTTGAAAAATGATCTCTTTTTACATGTAATTCCATGTTCTGTGTTCCACCCTCTCGTCTACTTGCGCATGTCTAAAGTTTTGCTTAAGCGTTAACCAGAATTTGTTTGCCGGCAAGCCACGCGATTAAGCGTTGATTGATTCCTTCCTCACTGAGCGCAGGGAACAATCCGGCAGCCGTCACATGATCATACAAACGTTCCAGCGGTTCACGCGGGTCAGCCTTCTTGGCCTTGGCATCGTTCTTAAGCAGATTCCAGATATCGAGCACATACTGACGGGAGTCAATCTCCAGCTTGGCAAAGAAGCTATGCAGCTCCTCAACCTCCTGCAGGAACTCCGGTCCGAAACGCTCTGATACGTTGCCACGCAGCAGGGCAATCTCCACCTCATACATCGGCCGTTGTGTCTTGGCATCTTTGCCGATCCATGGTGTCTCCAGGATAAACGGAAGACCGGACAGCGCTTCATGATGTACCACCTTGTTGATGGTGTCGAAGCCAATAAAGCCCGAGCCAATCGGTGTGTGACGGTCTTTGCGCGCACCGCTAGGATTCTTACTATCGTTGATATGAATAACGCCTAGACGGTTCAAACCAACGATCTGATCGAACTGCTGCAACACCCCATCCAGATCGCTAACGATATCATAACCGGCATCATGAATGTGGCAGGTATCGAGACAAACAGTCAACCGTTCGTTGTGAACGACCTTGTCAATGATCGACGCAATCTCCTCGAAGCTGCGCCCGATCTCTGTACCCTTACCGGCCATGGTCTCCAGCGCGATATGGACTTCCGTCTCATTGGTACCGCTAAGCACCTCATTAAGACCGTCTGCAATCCGCTGAATACCATATTCCGGATCCTTGTCTGTATAAGCACCCGGATGCAGTACAATATTCTTGACGTCGAATGCATGTGTACGGCGAATTTCCTCCTGTAAAAAATCCACAGCCAACTGATACGTATTGTCCTTATACGAGGCCAAATTGATAATGTATGGAGCATGGACAACAATCTCCTCTACCCCATTGGCCTTCATAGCCAATTTTCCTTCCTCAGGGTACATCGCTTCAATCGGCTTGCGGCGCGTATTCTGCGGCGCTCCAGTATATATCATGAACGAGCTAGAACCGTACTCGTTGGCTTCCTTAGCAGCAGTCAGGAGACCCTTGTCCGAGCTGGACACATGTGAACCTATTTTCAGCATGCCTTTTTCCCTCTTTCCATCACGAATTAAACTATATTCTACCGTGAACGGGGGAATAAATCTAGGCAATACCCGCCGGCATTCCGACTTCGCAAAACTTGGTAAATACGCTATACTTTAGACCATAGACAAATTTGTGATAATAATCATTGTTAAAGGTGGTTAGGACATGTTTATCAAATCAGGGCTTGGAACGTTATCGGTAGCACCGAGCAATTGGTTTATGAACTCCATCGCTTTCTGGACCTTTCTTCTACTTGGCTCCATGTGTATCGGCGGCTACTTTATGTTTCGCAAATTTTTGAAAGTGCTTCCCAAAGCCGACGGGAAGTCCAAACTTGATTGGCAGAACTATTGGGTAGAACGCAGTCGGCCACTATGGGGCAACGAATCTAAGGCCTTTCTGGATCAACTCGTTCAGCCGGTGCCCGGACCCTTTCGGGATATCGCCAAACACTCCATTGCTGCCGAGATCGGCAAGATAGCTGTGGAGAGCAATGCCTCTGAAGTCACACGCGATCATTGCATTAAGGGATATATCGTTGCTACACCCCGGCGGGATAACCGTTTTCTCGTCAGCTTTCTTGAAAAGAACGGTATCGATTACTCCCCCTACAAACATTTGTTCAAGTAGCCCATCATACAGAATCCCGTGACATTCCGGACGGCCAAATGGAGGCATACAGTATGAAATACGTAATATGCGGCGGCACAGGCTTTATCGGAAGCAAACTTAAGGATTACTGGCTTCAGGCCGGTCATGAAGTATTGATCGTAGGCCGTAAGCTGCCTGAAGTAAAGTCATCTCATGCCAAGCTAAGTTATCATACCTGGGACGATCTTGCAGCCAATCCTCTCCCCGCCGAGAACAGCGACGCACTCATCAATCTTGCCGGCTCATCGCTAAGTCAGCGCTGGTCTCCTAAAGGAAAGCAGTCGATTATGCAGTCCCGTCTGGTCACCGTAGCGGCGGCAGCCAAGCTGCTGAATGTGCTGAAGCATCAGCCACTCGTGATCGTTCAAGCCTCAGCCGTGGCCATCTATGGTACATCCTTCAAGGATACTTTTGATGAATCTTCTCCCACCCATGTAATGGATTTTCCTTCAGAAGTCGTAAAAGCTTGGGAGGATGCTGCAGATGCGGCCTACCCCAATATTAGAATGGTCAAGCTCCGTATAGGAGTCGTACTCGGCAACGAAAGCGGAGCCTTTCCAATGATGAAGCTCCCTTACCTTCTAGGCGTTGGCGGCAGAATCGGTAGCGGCAAACAGTGGCTGTCCTGGATTCATCATGACGACATCGTGAAGTTAATCGACTTCTGTGTCCATACACCGGATATTTCCGGTCCAGTCAACGCTACAGCCCCGAGTCCGGTCACCAATGATCAATTCGGACGAACCATCGGCAAGGTGTATAAAAGACCGCACTGGTTTCCACTCCCGGCATTCCTCTTGAAGACAGCGGTAGGCGAACTTTCGGAGATTCTGCTGGAAGGCCAGCGAGTGCTCCCTTCCAAGGCGCTAATGCACGGATTCAGCTTCATTCATCCTACACTGGAATCTGCGCTACAAGATCTCAAAACCCGATAGAAGTACCGCAAATCAAGCAATCTTGAATCCAGGGACTACGCTGTGTGAAAGATATAATTGCCTTTAACAATAGTAAATACAGTTCCTTCCATGAGCGGATACTCTTTATATGGAATCATAGCTTCCCCCTGTAGCAATGTTCCGTTCCTGGAGTCAAGATCCTTAATAACATATCCGGTTGGACTTTTGAGTATTTCAGCATGAACTCGCGAGGTACCCTCGGACTTTTCTACATACTGGGCTACCTCTTCCGAACGTCCAATAATAAAGCTTGCTCGATCCAATTCGATCCGTTCTGTCGGACCGCTATTATTGTGATCACATCGTTCCAGATACGGGGCAGCACGTCTGTGCTTATCCATCGCCGCATTCTTCTCCGGTGCATTGTCCGGTGATAGCAAAACGGTTGCCGAGGACGGTAACGAGCCTGAAGCAGGGAAATCATTAGCAGAACCCTTCTGGTTGAGCCCTGATCGGCTGTTGCCCATCACTTGCCTGATTCTCAACGGTTCTACCTTTGACACCGGTGGCGATAAACCGGCGTTCACAGATTCCTTTGCAGAGTTCCTTCCAGAAATCCTTCCAAAATCCCTGTCTGGTTCCTTGAAGCTCATCCCCCGTACAATCTCTTCTGCGTCCGGCTCATCCTCGTCTTCCTTCTTGCCTAATTTGAGCTTTCCAGTCCACACCAGCCAGCATATAATCCCAAGAAACAACGTTAAGATTCCGCAAACTGCCAACCATAATGTTGTAGGATCACTCATATAAAGAAATTTCCACAGCAATGCATCACCTAGTAAACATCCAAGCACGATATATGTTCTGTATGGTGAGGAGACTTGCTGTGTTTCCTCTTCTTCCGTAAACCCTGAACTTGTGGCTTCCTGGCTCCGCTGAAAAGCGGAATAACCACCCGACCATGGAGCCGAAATAGGTTCTGCCGTCGCCCTCATGGAATCTTGCAGGCCTGCTTTCTTATCAGAACTACCTGTTGATGACCGTGACCTTAACGGCTCGTCAGATAGCCTGGAAGGCTCAGGCTCCTCAAGTCTCCGAAAAGGCAGGATATTGCTCTCCCTATCGATTGTCGGATACGGCTTAACCACCTCCCCCTCAGTCAGAAGCTCAGCCAGCAGTTTTTTTAGACGGGCAGGTGAGAAGTCCTCTTCTCCGCAGCATTGCAATAATCGCTGTACACCATCGCCCGCAAGCTCCTTCACTGAAGCCATAAGCGTCATAATTAGGGATCTAAAGCCTTGACCGGTTGAGATTACTTTCTCTGGACTTAGTAAAGGAACGTAGGTCAGATACACTTTTCCGGACTGCAACGAGCCTTCGACAAAAATATAATCCTCATGCAGCGCATACTGTTCAGCATTCAGCATATAAAGCCTGCCCTCTTCTATAGCTTGGGCCACCTGGAGCAACAGGCCAAAGAAAGACGTCATACTCAGTTTCTCGCCTTTCAATAGATGACTGAGCATTTTTTTGCGGGATAATCCATATTCCAGAGTGACTCTGAGGTCGATCTCTTTGAGCTGTAGCCACAAATGATGCGGAATTTCAGAATTCATAAGCATCCGGACTTGTACCATATTGAGCCGTTCTGCACGCAGCCCTTCGGAAACACCCAGCAACATGCTGATGCCATCCTTTTGCATGAAATCACGGGTCAAACCAAACAACAATGATCACCCCCAAGCCTCAATAATATAGATAAGCACATACAACAGCGGGTAGCACGGCCAGCATAAAAGGAAATTTCAGCAGATACCCGCCGCCTGATTTTGCTATGCCCAGATTGCGCAGCACTACAAAGCCCGCCACTGTTCCGAAAACTTTTCGCAACCGCATCCACGCTTCATCGCGCCGCAAGGCAATGATCCAACCGATGACCGCCCCGAACAAGATCGCATACATAATCACCTGCGCTGTGAAAATAAAGCCAGTCCAGGCCCCGATGCCGGCAAACAGCTTAACGTCCCCGGCTCCAACAGCCCCGATAAGATGCAAAAGCAACATCACTGCAAATCCCCCCGCAGCCCCGATGACTGACAATAAAAGACCGTGCCAACCATTCATGAGCGACTGAGCGAGTAGGCCTCCAAGCCATGCAGACACTGTAATTCGATTGGGTATCCGCATCGATCGTATATCTGTAACGAGTGCAGCCACCAAAAACGGAAGGCAGCCCCAAAAAGCCCAATCGGTCATTCCCTAGCCCCCTTTTTTACCATCCACAACTGTAAAATTAACTTCAAGGGACTGCCCGTCATCTGTCTGGATAACAAGCGTCCATGAACCTGGTGTCGTGTTAACGCCAATTTTCCATTCCCATTCGATATATCCGTCCTTGTCCGCCTGCTTCCAGCCCAAGTACTTCGCTTTGCTCAAGCCACTCTTATAAATGACCGTCAAGTTAGCGGAGGCGCCCGGTGGAATCTTGGCCCGAACCTTGCCCTGCTTGTTCACAACACCGGGGTCAGGCTTCTCCAGGATGATAATTGAATGCTCTTCTTTACCGCCCTCTTCCCCATCTCCATTACGCCCCTCACCAGTATCACCGATCCACAGACGTTCCACGGCACTGGCCTCCAGCACAATGTTTTGATTCAGAAAAGGAATCTTCATCGGCAGGTCATAACTTACCTCCACCCCAAAATAAGGCCGGGTCCCCTTCTTCAGATCGGGAATAATAACATTGGACACATGAATTCGTTCATACTCCAACATGTCACTGGCGAGATATGGCTTTATTAAAGGCTTTATGGCCAGGTCCAGTACACTCTGTGAAGCTTCCGACTGGAGCTTCTGCAATGGTCCTTCTCCCTTTTCTGCCGCGGCCAGGGCCCACTCATTCAGCGGAGGCGGCAGACCGTTCGCATAATCCTCACCCCATTCCATGAGCGAGAGACGAGGAATTCCCCAGGGTGAGCCTGTATCTTCTGGTTTGCCTCCCGAATTGCCTCCTTCAGGGTTCGTTTCACTTTCGCTGCCTTCATCCCATTTTTGAGCAGCCAGGGCTGCGGGATAGATATGGGTGGAGATGACCTTTACGGTGTCCGAGGCGGTGCTTTGTAAGGCGGTAGAGTATAGGCTCATCTGAATGATGAAGATCAGGAACAGAACGAATAACAAAAAAATAGGGAGAACCATTGCCGCTTCAACCACCATGCTACCCTCGTTCCTGTCACTACTTCTCCTTTTGAGCCATCGTCTCATTCACTTCACTCCCTTCGCCTAGTAAGCTGAATCAGCCTGTATCTTCCTGTAATAGACCTTTCCTTCCACATCCCCCGCAAGCACTCCACTGTAATTCAACAGCCGAACCACCCCCGGTAAAAACCACAGACGCAGGCCAAACCGAATATTGGCGGAAGCATAAGTATTTCTCTCAGCAGGATTGATGCCTGTATTGAGCCGAATTACAGCCAGCATACGTGATAACTGCGATTCGCCACTGCCATGCAGCATCAGGAACAGCCGCAGGTAATCACGATAAGTCAATTGAGCCGGTATAAACTCTGATAATGGGATCGAACCGTCCTTGCAAAGCTTCAGCATGTCTTGAATTGCCTGTTCAATACCGTACAATAGCGCAGCCGCCAGAACGGCCAGTGGATTGCCAATGCCCGCCTTTTTGACAAACCCCTCCATGGTGCGAATGGCCAGCCGCATGGCAAATATCTCACCGTAAGCGGCAGCAATGTTACCTGCAGGATTATGGAATCCGTACAGAATATACTCCAGTTCCTGGGCATGCGGGTCCATCTGTGCAGCAAGACGATCAACATCCGCGCCTTCCACTCCACTAGCCATAGAGGACAAAACCGAGACATCAAAATGCGGAAAATAAAGTGCCGTATATTCTGTTTGAAAAAGCCTGTCTCTTGCCCCTGTAAGGGCACTGGTCATAACATCGTATACTCCGTCCATATTCGTCATCGCAGAGCTTCCAGCAGCATATGGATCGTTTGAGGATTGCCCCTCTTTTCCGGCATCGTCCTGTCCCTTGTTTAGAGAAAGAATCTCCTCATAGTACTTCTGCAAAGTGTCGTACCGCTGCATTGCCTCTCCTGCCTGATCACTCAGCTGCCGGATTTTATCTATTATCTTCAGGGCATCACCCAGCTTGACCTTAGCCTCTTTCTCCCACTGCTTCCGCTGTTTATCTGAGCTTCGGTGTTCTTCAAGTGCAGCAAGCTCAGCCTCAATAAGGCTACCGCTGGCTCCATAGCTGCCCAGATAGTCCCCAACAGCTCGCGCAGCAGCTAAAACCGCCTCAATCATTCTTGAACCATTACTATATAGTCCGGAAGATTCAGCAAGGACAACTGGCAATGCAGCAGTTGCTGGTTCCAGCCATTCAAAGCCTTTCTTTTGAGCAGCCAGATGTTCCTCTATACCTGTAAAGTCAGCTTGATCAAGAATCAGAGAATCCTCCTGCTCACGAAGCTTACGTAGCGGATCGGAGTCTATTTCATCACCGCTGCCGTCTGGAATATCCCAGTCCCTTGCCCGGTCACGCTTATCGGAACCGCTGTTTCTGGACTGCTCCAGCACCGCCTTCATTTCATCGTTCAGTTCGCTTGCCCGTAGCAAAGCACTTTCAGCTTGTTCAATGAAGACATTGTGCTGTTCACGGAAAGCATCCATGACTTGCGGAATTCGCTGAATAACAAGAGCCGATTGCTGTGAATACCAGGATAACGGATATGTATATTTCGCAGACTCCTTGCTGTCACGGTTCATGTCCCACATATACTTGTAAACAAAATCATCATATTGCGCTGCTACATCTGCTGCCGTAGATACCCCACCAAGAGTGCTTGGTTGGAGGTTGTCTCCCGGTGGATTCATGACGAGTTGAAGCATTGCTCTGCCACATTCTGCAGCTTGCTTCCGTCGTTCTATCATCTGATCCAGTGCTTCCTCACGCTCATCATAAAGCGGCTGCAATGCACGGAGTACCTTGGTCACCTGCGAAGCCTCTGCCATCGCTCCAGACAAGGGCTTAAACTTCCCACCCAATTCCAGGGCAAAATCGATCGGCGCTTTGTATTTCATCTCTTCAACAATCTGACGGCGGAAAATATCATACTCTCCAAGCGGTCGACTCCATTCCACAGTGGAGCTCTCCACGCCCATCTGAATAAGATTAAAGGCGTCAGCCCGCCCGCTTTCGTGCAGATTATCATTGAGTACGCTGGATAACAGCATGTTTCCATCCGTTCCGCCTGAAGCGAATAAACCGTATTTCTCCCTCAGCTCTACATCATAAGCCGATAGCACGGAACGTATTCCTGCTCGGGCAAGACGTTCCCCCTGGGTGCTGGCGGCAGCAATCCGTGCATAATCAATCAGAACCGCATCGAACAGGAAGACAAAGGCTAACACCATGATCAAAAAGATGGATACCGAACCGTCTGTTCGAACAAACCACCCTCCTCTCCTCCGCTTCAAGCCGTGGTTAGAGCCGTTATACGCTCTCTTCATCCATGTCTTCCTTTCTTCATACCTGCTATTCTCCGGTTCCAGATCCAGCCCCATTCCCAGCCCATTCTCGTCACAGAACCTCAATATGATTGCTCAGTCTCACTTCTTGCCAAGCTTCATAAGCATTGCAGAGGCATCCTGCTTGTTCATAGGCTGCTGGGTCTCCCCACTTCCTTGACGTCCTTTAAACTTGGCGCCGTAATAACGCATCAGGTCTACAGTACGAATAAACTCAGCCGGTTCAGAAACGACAGATGTGGCTTGTATACTGGGACTGGCACCATCCGATAAAACATCGTCCAATACTGGCAAGTAGAGCAAACGCTTTAACTCCAGGCTCACTTTACGCCCAGTAAAGCCATACTTATAGCCCATCTCCCCTGGCATATTGGCTGGGATCATACGGGAAGCATTAGCCAACTTAAGGGCAGGCAATAGAGCTATATCTTCGTTTACCCCCGGAAGTTCAATCTGTGTACCACCACTTCCCCCCTCACCACCAAATAACGATGCAAGCAAACTATCCTCCCCGATACGCCAATACAATGAATCATATTCACCGGCAGCAACCGCTCCAGTCTTCTCTTTATGGCTATTGTCCCAATTAAAAGCCGTGCGTTCGGCAGAAGCCGAGCCCACCTGCAGTAGCATCGTCTTTTGATAACTGTACAGGCTGAAGAACAATAGCAGCATTGTAATGAACATAATAATGGGTAGCAGGAGGGAAGCCTCGATGGTGAAGCTTCCGCGATCATCCCTGAGCAACATCAATCAAATACTTCCTGACTCTTCTTGCCGGCTGTACTGATCAGCGACTTCACAACCTCGACAATTTCTTTTCTAAACACCAATACCACAGCAATCAATACCGCTATAATCAGAATCATCTCCAAGGTGCCAAGCCCTCCCTCGTCCTTCCAAAAGCTTTTCATCTTCCCCATAATCAACGACATTTCATCTTCCTCCTCTACATTTTGAGCATCATGATCGCCGGTGTTCCCACTAGCACAATAACGATTAAAAAGATCACTACCATCGGAAAAACCAGCTTCGAGGAAGCCTGCTCCCCGCGTGTCCGGCTGACCGCCTTCCGCTTATCCCACAGCATTCGTGACAGGTCGCGGAGCGCCAGCACAAAATCACTTCCACCCCTCCGGTAGTTCAGTAATACGGTTGTGGTGAATAGCGACACTTCCTGCACAGCACAGCGTTTGCTGAAATTCTCGAGCGACTGCTGAAAGGAATATCCGCTCTCCCATTCCCCTGTCATAGCTACTAACTCTTTATATAACGGGTGCTTCGTATTTTCTTTGCGGCTCTCCACACAACGCTGAATCGCCCGCTGCACGGTCTCACCGGCGCCGACCAGCAGTACCAAGCTATTCAACAGCTCAGGCAGCTCCAGTAAAATATTCTGCTCCCGCAACCGCACCTTTTTATGCAAATCACTCGCTAGAGCAACCGGCAATACAAGCGCCAACAAAGAACCCAGTACAATCCCCGTCTGTTCCCCAGTTAAAAGCGTCAGTGCGCTCCCACCTGCTGCCAGCAGCCAGCTATAGCTGAGCATTTCTCCCGCAAAGAGCAGCGTTCGTTCTGCGCTGTATCTGGTACCCTCAATCCGCTGAAGAGAACGTTGAATTTTGAACATTACCAACGGAAAACGACTACCGATGCCAAGTCTCTCTATCAACAGCATCATCGGTTCGCCAAGCCGTCTCAGCCTCAGTCCCTCCATGGGCAACGTGCGCAATCCGGCATATCGGTTGCCACTTTGCACACGTAGAACACACCAGAACACGATCAATAGAAGCAAGACCACACCAGATACCCATCTCATCTTTATCCATCCTTCACAACGGGATATTCATTATCTTGGAAGTCCACAGATAGCACAGAAACAACCCCGACAGTGCCAATGTAGATATAATCATCCCCAGCCCCGTATACATCGGCTGCATATAGTCACCAGCCGTCAGACTCATAAACATGATCATGGCCAGCGGAGAGATTAACAAAGCCTTAGCCTCGAATTTCTTCTGAGCAATACTGACGGCAATTTCCTGTTGGATATCCAGCTTCTCGCCAATAACTGTCGAGGTACGGCGGACCACCTCCACCAAATCACCACCCGTCCGCTTGCATACCGTGAACACATCTGCGAAGCGTTCAACATCCTCCAAGCCTGCCCGTGCACTAAAATCATGCAACGCTTCTTCCACCGGTTGTCCATTCTCCATACGCGCGCAGATTATGTTCAGCTCTGCAATCATATCGCCGCCCCCTTCGGGATCCAGCATGTGCAAATCTTGCACCGCTTCCCGAAAGGCATTCTCTACGGAGCGGCCTGCTGAGAGGGAAGAGGATAATGAGAAAAGTGTCTGCTTGAACTGTAGCGTGAGTCCCATCCGGCGACGGTTATGCAAATAATCCCGCAGCAGCCGCGGAGCATAGGCCCCGCCCGGTACCAGCACCAGCGCTATGAGCCCATGATGATAAAAGAGATAGCCGACTCCATACAGGAGCAAGCTCCCGATTAGGATTGCCGTGTTCTTTTGCCAAGAAGATAAGATGTAGACCTTGTAATCCGGCAGAACCGTCCTTCCCTCTACGCCAGATTTCCTGGTTTGTGACTTAGCAAGAGCCTGCTTGAAATTCCCGCTCTGAATCAAATCCTTTCTCACCCCTCCCTTACTCCCTCGGTATACTTCGATAGCGGATGCGTAGAGATACCCGACATTCTTAGTTTGCCGGTATGCAGCAGTGCATTACCGCAGGCCGTCAGACCTCCCTGAACCCGTCCGTCACGCTCCCCCACCTCCCGGAATTCATAGAGTCGATTGAGCTGTACCTCCCCATTCTTTAATCCATCGACCTCACAGATTTCCATCACCCGGCGGGAACGGTCACGTAACCGGGAGAGATGCACGAAGATATCAATCGCTGAACTGATCTGCTGCCGGACCACCGTAACTGGCAGTTCCGCCGCGCTTAGCACCATAGTCTCCATACGGCTAACCATATCGCGGGCGCTGTTTGAATGTCCCGTGGACAAGCTGCCGTCATGGCCAGTGTTCATCGCTTGCAGCATATCCAAGCATTCCGCGCCCCGCACCTCGCCAACGACAATTCGATTCGGCCTCATTCGCAGTGAAGAGCGGATCAGATCGCGGATCGTAATCTCGCCCTTGCCTTCCGTGTTGGCGTTTCGTGTCTCCAGAGATACTAGATTCGGAACGGTGACAATCTGTAGTTCCGCTGAATCCTCGATCGTAATGACACGCTCCTGCGGGGGAATGAATTGAGATAATGCGTTCAGGAATGTGGTTTTACCCGAACCCGTCCCTCCGCTGATAAAAATATTGTATTTGGCCTCAACCAAAGTCTGCAGCAGCTCCGCCGCTTCTTCACTAAGCGCCTCGCGCCGGACCAGTTCGTTCATGGTCATAGGCTTTTCCGGAAATTTGCGGATGGTCATCGCCGGACCTTTCAAGGCAACCGGTGGCAGAACAATATTGACGCGGGAACCATCCTTAAGTCTTGCATCCACAATCGGAGAAGAATCATTGACTACCCGGTTCACGCCGGAGACGATGCTCTGGATAATATCTTCCAGTCTGCTGCTGGATTCAAAAGCTAGCGGTAGACGGCGGATGACTCCCTCTTCTTCTATAAAAATATCGTTGTGGCTATTGATCATAATTTCTGTAATCGCCGGATTATCTACCAGGGGCTGAAGTACATCCAGCCCGCGGAAGGAGTCGAACAGCCGCTTTACCAGCTCATGCTTTTCCTGTGCTGTTAAGTAGCGAAGACTCTCCCGCTCCAGAATGGTCTGCTCAATATAGGCTGTAAGCTCTCGATTCCCAACAGATGAAGTAACATCCAGTCCAGCCCGGATATCACCGCGCAGCGCTCTGAATATCTCCTCATTCATAACCGGTGTTCCCTGTAAAAACTTGCGGCAGAGAAGGCTCTACGATCCCCCGGCACAGTTCCATAACTGCTTGCTGGAATTGGGGAGAATTGAGATACAGTTCCTCACGGTGCCGCAATGTCCAAGACGGAATATATGGAAGCACCGTATCCATGCTCAGCCCTTCAGGCAAGCCCCCTACTTCTATATCATCTGACCCAAAGTTTATGACAAACCGGCTCTTCTCAAGAATGTTCGGCGGCAGGCCGGAATGAGGTGCACTGCAATGCGACAGCCATCTAGCCGTCTTATGTATGCTCAGATCATCGTTGCGCATCACCCATAGCAGAATACTGCATCGCTGCAGCACCGCCTTGGCCCGCTCCTCTTCTATGCTCCCGGTATCGATGATGACAATATCATAACTACGAGTAACTATAAGCAGCTCCAGCAAGTCGAATGTATCCTGTGAAGTCATCTGGAGCATTTCTTTAAGATTGCCCACGGGTCTGAACGCATCGCTCTGCAGCTCCTCATGCCGAATGACATAACGTCTCAGTTCAGGTGTTCCAGCCTCTTCATCGTTCCGGCCAGCCTGTAGATCATAGAGCAGCCTTTCCAGCCCAGGAACATTCCCTTGCGGTGGGCGAAGGATCATACCACTGCTGTCCACACTTTCCAAATTGAGATAAAATACTGACAAACCCTGTTCTCCCAGCGCTTTCGCCATATTCAGGGCAATTGTCGTTTTTCCGCTGCTGCCACTGCAGGAAACCACACCTAGCAGCAAAGTTTCTTCTTTGGCCGACAACGACATGTCTGAACGCCTGACATCACATAATTGCAGTATTGATTCCAGCAAGGAAGGTAACGACTGGTACTTGGCAATGACTTCCCCGCCAGCCAAACTCTTATTACTGGTCCCATGATAGCTTCCAGGTCCTCCATCTTCACTCAGAACCGCCCAACGCACAGTGCTTCGTCCACTGACCAGCCAGGCTTCAATGAAGGCCGCATCCCCGACAACAGCGTCTGGCACATCATCACCCTGTATAAATTCTGCAAAAGCCTCAATCCGACTGAACGCCGTAATCCGCAGCAGATCGCTATACCGGCTATGATGAAGATAATGCAGCAACGGTTCAATGTATTGACTCTCCCGCACGGCCAGTACAATCCTTGCCGCCATGCCATCACTCTCCTTTCTCTAAAAAAAGACAGCAAAAAAGCACCGCCAAAAACCGTGAAATACGGTTAATGAACGGTGCTTCCGTTACTATCCTTTAATTTACAGCTATAGTAGCATATATATAAACAGGCGGCAATCCTTTTTTTCACAAATCAGTTACAGAAATCTCTTCCGAATCTCCGGCGTCGGGAGCAGGCACTGCTCATCACGTCCGAACCAGCGGTAGCGATTGCGTGCCACATAACGATAAAGGATATCGCGCAGAGGTCTCGGCACAAGGGTGAACACGTAAGCCAGTGGCCATGGAAAACGAAGCCCACGAGCAATCCGTAGCGCCGCAGCTGACTCTGTATAATACCTCCCGTTCTCCACCAGCACGACGGTATCCAACTTCCCTGGTTCAATGCCTCCATCACGGAGCAGCTGAGCAGCGATTTCACTTTGCAGGGGAGCGAATACAAATCTCGAATTCGGATCACGAGGAATAATAAAGCGGACCAGTCCCTGGCAGAGATGGCATACACCATCCATAAGTACCACCGATTTATCGTGCAGCCTTGCATCAGTCAACTTTGTCGCAGGCCGACCTACAGAATTCTCTTGCTCACCCATAATCCACGCACCTCTCCCCCATTTTTTCCAATAAATTCTGTTAAAAAGCAAACAAAAACGCGGAAAAAAGCTTCCGCGCCATCTAAGTTCCGTTCATTTAATTATTCAGCAATGGCCTTCTCAATCCACTGATTATCGCCAATCATTTGCTCTTCGAAATCAGCAGTAAATGCATCCATACATTTGCAGATGAAATCTTTGCGACAAATTGGACATGGCGTTTTCAACAGGCGGCTGATGTTCGTCATTTTCCATTCCGGAAACCGATGATAAAACGCGCGGCACTCCGTTCCGTCAGCAAGCTTGATAATGAACTCGTACAATCCTTCCTTATCATTGCTGCTGGCCTTGGTCACATTCGTAATATTCGGTCTGTAAGACATCTTCATCACCCATTATTTAAATTTTTGTTGGTTATTTGCACACGCGACATATTCAGATACTTAGACATATTAAAGAATTTTAAGGGGGATGTCAACCAAAGTACGCACCGCTGGATCTCTTTCACTGTCCATAATCCCTATTTAGATAGGATTGCCATAAAAATCGCCCTTCACCCTCATCTTTTAAAATAGTAAAAAAGACCCGCTGTACAAGCCGGGCCTTACCTGTGCATAAGCTATAATCATGACGCTGCGCTCTATGTTTTATACCACATTTAGCTCCACTTCAATATTGCCTCTGGTAGCTTTGGAGTACGGACAGAAGTCATGAGCTTTCTTCGCCAGATCCTCCGCCTGAGCCTTATCAATCCCGGGGATTTTCACATCCAGACGTACAGCCAGTTTGAAGCCGCCGTCACTATCATCCTTGCCAATCATTACATTGGAGGTCACTTCCACCTCTTGGAGCTTGACGCCTTCCTTCCGGGCGATATTCGCCAACGCACTTTCGTAACAGGCGCCGTAGCCTGCCGCGAATAATTGCTCCGGATTGGTGCCCGAGCCGCCGGGACCACCTAATTCTTTTGGCATACTCAAATTGTGTTTCAGCGCGCCGTCAGAGGATTCGAACGAGCCTTCCCGGCCACCATGTACTGTTGCTGTTGCTGTATACAATGCTTTCATCACTCATCTTCTCCTTTAACCGCTGTATTTGTTGCAACCTTACACCCTAACTTTAAACCATGGGCATAATTTGAAACCAATTGTCACAGATCGCTTACCATCAACATTTGACTCTGAATATAAATAGTGTACAATTAAATTGACATAAATATTTATAGGTTTAAAATTAGGAGGCGTTATCCATGAGCATTTATGATTTTGAAGCCCAAACCCTGCGCGGAGAAGAAGAATCCCTCTCCAAGTACAAAGGCAAGGTACTGCTCGTCGTGAATACAGCCAGCAAGTGCGGCTTTACCCCCCAGTTTAAAGGTCTCCAGGAAGTGTATGAAAAATACAAGGATCATGGATTTGAGATACTCGGTTTCCCAAGCAACCAGTTTGCAGGTCAAGAGCCGGGCGAGAGTGATGAAATTGCAGAGTTCTGTGAAATCAATTATGGTGTGACCTTCCCGATGTATGAGAAAGTGGATGTAAAGGGCGATGAAGCCCATCCGTTGTTCAAGTATTTGTCCGCAGAAGCACCGGGAGTGCTTGGCTCGAAGAGCATTAAGTGGAATTTTACCAAGTTTCTTGTTGACCAGGATGGCCGCGTCCTGAAACGGTTTGCCCCGAAGACAACACCGGACCAGATCGAGGCAGAAATCAAACAATTGCTCAAATAATACTTTTTTCCAGATAGCAAAAAAGGATACTCACCCCACTGCAGCTTTACACTGCGATGGAGGAGTATCCTTTTTTAGATGAAGCCTGTTCTTTAAATCTGAATTACCACTGGAACAGAACAGCTATGATCCCGAGCAATGCCGGCAATGCCTGCACGTACAGAATCGTTTTCTTGGCTGTAAGGCTGCCGACGATCCCGGCAATTAGCACACACGCCAGGAAGAACAATTGAATATGACGTCCTACCTCATCCCCTGGATACAACAGACCCCAGATCAAACCGGCGGCTAGAAACCCGTTGTAGAAGCCCTGGTTGAACGCCAGCGATTTTGTAGCTTTGGCATCCTGCTCTGTCAGGCCGAAAGTCTTCATCCCCTTGGGCGTAGCCCACAGGAAACATTCCAGATACAAAATATAAATATGTATAACCGCAACCAGACCCACCAGAATCGTACTTATAATCACAACTTTCCACCTCCAAATTTATGCTACCTGATATTAACAAAAAAAAGCCTTGCTGCGCAAGGCTTTCTTCATCTTACAATATATGCGGTAGAGAGGACTCGAACCTCCACGGGTATACACCCACTACCCCCTCAAGATAGCGTGTCTGCCATTCCACCACTACCGCGCGGTGTGTACAACGTAATGCATTGTTCTGAGGTCAACATTCAATATTATAATCTCTTTATCCTCAAATGTAAAGATGTTCACTCAAGAATTTTCTTCCGCTGCTTTGCGTCTCCGATATTCGGTAAAAGCAAGGTATTCCTTGATGAATATTTTCTCATCCGGCAGCAACTCAGTGTGGCAATTCAATTGCCGTATTTGCTCAAAAAAATAATCCTCGCTGCTCTCACGCACCATTTCCGGTGCAGCTTTGCCAAGAATCAGCCAATCCAGACTTACTTGAAAGTATGCCCCAATCTCGATAAGTTTATGAGTGCCAGGGGTAGACTTGCCGCGCTTCCAGTCGCCCATATTCCCCGTGCTGATCCCCAGTTCCTCACAAAACGACTTCTTCGTCATCCCTTTTTGTTTGATCAAGTACTCAATACGCTCGTATATGGACTGCATTTGCTGACCGCCTTCCACCTTGATAAATAATCACTTATTTAAGTTATTTTTATTGAAAATGACGTAAAAAAGTATATAATTAACTATTATTATGTCTTATTCCATTATATCATACAGCTGGAATATCGATAAAGAGGTGAGATAGATGAACAACAAGCATCCCATAACGCCTTACGGTTGGACGATCAAGCAGCGTCTGACGGAACTCAGACTTGATCAGAAGGACTTCTGTCGAATCAATGACATCCCTCCCTACCGCCTATCCAATTTGATCCACGGAACACGCAGGGCCGAGCGGTACCGGCGCCAGATTGAGAAGCTACTGGACCTGCCGCCATCCTAGCAACGGACCCATTTGGGATCACAAGGAGCGAAAACCTTTGTCACAAAGCCTATCCCCTTCAGCTACACAATCCATCGACACTGTCCCCCACAATGCGCTGGTCATTGACCGGCATGGCACCATCCTGTCACTCAATAACCGCTGGCGCGCCTGCTGCAAGGAATACAGTCTCCCTTCACAGCTTGCAAAGGTGGGAAGCAATTATTTGGAGCTGCTACCAGAATGGGTTGTGGAGCCCACTCTTTTGCACAACGTCTTAAAATCTACGCTGGGCGGAGAACGCCTTGTAGCCAGTACTGATTGTACTATACTATGTATCTCCAAAGGCAGACGGGTATTCCGGTTTGAGGCGTTTCCCCTCCTGCCAGCTCCTTCTCCCGAAAAAGCAATGTGGGCCATCGCTCACCAGGATGCCGGGCCGGTTGTCGAAGGACACCATATCCAGCCTTTGACCGCTCACCTTTCTACAATGAAGCAAACCTTCAAGTTCATCCCCATCTGCGCGTCCTGCAAGTCCATTCGCAACAATCAGGAGGAGTGGCTAACCATAGAACGTTTTTTGCAGATGCAGCTCCATGTACAATTCACACACGATATCTGCCCAGAGTGCATTAGGCAGCTGTATCCCCAATACGCCGATGCTTTTAAAGAAACCTCAGGACAACCATAAATTCAAAAAAGGTAAGAATTTCTCTGCGAAAGCAAAGAAGTTCTTACCTTTTATCTATGCGGTAGAGAGGACTCGAACCTCCACGGGTATACACCCACTACCCCCTCAAGATAGCGTGTCTGCCATTCCACCACTACCGCATATTGGTGACCCGTAGGGGATTCGAACCCCTGTTACCTCCGTGAAAGGGAGGTGTCTTAACCCCTTGACCAACGGGCCATGCTGTTCAGTTATGTTCTTTTCACAACAAAAATGAGTATATCAGACTCTAGCGATTTTGACAAGCTATTTTTCAAAAAAAATATAGGAGACGTTACGCGGTCTCCAAAGAGCTCTCCTTTACTGCCTTTCCTCGCCGAAAAATACAATCAAGTCTCCTGTCCCTTCCTCTGCAGAGATATACAATCAAGCAAGCATCTTCTTCCTTCCTCCGCAGAGACATACAATCAAGTGTCCTCTTTCTTCCTCTACAGAGATATACAATCAAGCATCCGATTGATCAACTCAATCTTCGCCTTCAGTACAAAAAAGAAGAGTCCCGAAGGACTCCTCTATACGTTCATTATGTATGTTCGCTTCGTGAGCCACAATATGTGGCGGAGAGAGAGGGATTCGAACCCTCGCACCGCTTACGCAGTCTAACCCCTTAGCAGAGGGTCCCCTTATAGCCACTTGGGTATCTCTCCATGAAAATGGCTCCCCGAACAGGACTCGAACCTGTGACAACTCGATTAACAGTCGAGTGCTCTACCAACTGAGCTATCAGGGAACATTAAAAGGTGTGAACAAGATATAATTTATCATGATTTCAAGGTTCAGTCAAGCGTTGATTTAATTTTTTTGTGATCGGTTTCATGTGGGGCGGAGACAGTGGTTTCTTTGCTTAGGCGCTACTGGTTCGGGGGGGTGTTATGATCAATAAAGCTGCTAGCGACTGGATGTCCTAGAACAAGCCGCTACGAATTCGGAGGGTTCTTGCGATCGCTGTTAAAAACCGATTTTTTTAGTGTAGAAAGAGTTAGAGGTTGAAATCGGTCTTTTAAGGCGAACACTATCGTTTTTCCAGAATCCTCCTTCCTTTTCGCTCTACTGCTGCGCAAGAAAACACTGGTTTTAATATTCTTTTATATAGAACACATTAAAATAACAAATAAAATCCGGAATTCGTTTCCAAAGTGTAATTAACGGCATTTTTGTACCTTAAATATTCTGTAGCTAAGAATAAATGACAATTAAGTGCAATATTGTACGTTAATCCTTCCATAATTGGCCTTTCAGCGTACTTTTCCCGAAAATAAGATACAAAAATGCCGCTATTTCCCTCTTTTTTCTCTTTTCGATAAATTTAAGGTACAAAAATGCTGTTAATTTGGGGGCAGAGCCGTTTTTCATAGTTAAAAAGACTGGTACAGGGGATAGGAAGTTTGTAACTTAGTGACTTGAAGCCCTAACTTGACCAGAACAACGTCTGCTCTTTTGTTTGGATCTTAATTTACTTAAAATAGATTGATAGATTGGATATTAAATGCCGCTCTCGTATAGTGGAGCGACTAGTAACACGTTTGAACCATCCTGCTCCACATTCCAGATTTCAATCCATGCTCCCACGTGGGAGCAACTGCGACCGCTATAAAAAGGACTCGCTGAGTGCAAATTTCAATCCTTGCTCCCGCACAAGGAGCGACCAAATGCAATGCGGCGATCGAGGAGGGGATCGCTTATTTCAATCCATGCTCCCGCATAGGGAGCGACTTTTATGTCTTCCACAGTCAGCTGCTTTACAGGATTTCAATCCACACTTCCTTCGCAGGGGAGCGACACAATATTAAAGTCCAAATCCTCGACAGCATCAAATTTCAATCCACGCTCCCACGTAGGAGCGACAGCTACGCCACAGAGCCCTTGTTGCACAAGGTCTCTGTGGCGTGAAAGTGCGAACCTTCTTCTTCTCTCACCATTCGAAAACTTCGACAATTGGGATCAATAAGCGGAAAAAGCCTATGGCAGCAAGGGGTGTGGATCTCCTCGCGATTTCATATGAGCTCGGAGTTAGCACCTTTAGCACTTTTTGCACCTATTGAGCTTTTAGCACCTATTAAGCCTTTTGAGCCTCTTGCACCTACTGCCCCTTTTTCCATATGGCGAGGAACTCGGAATTACTGCCCGAACCATTCTCCGTCCTGCGGAATCGCCACTCTATTAAGCAGTCCCTCTTCCTCCAATCTGGCTTGCAGCTTCTCACGGGTAACCAAACAATGATTGATGGCATCCATGTGTACGGCAACAATGGAAGTATGCGGTGCATACGCACACAGGTCGACCACATCCTGGTCATCCATCGTGATATGTCCGCCCGTCAGGAAGCGAGCGCCCCCGGCATTAACGATGGTCCAGTCAGGCGTATACATATCAAGGGCTTGGCGGACATCCTCACACCAAATCGTATCTCCAGCGATGTACAGCGTCGGCTCCCCTTCTGCCTGAAAAATAAAACCGGACACTCTCCCCATCAACTCCCCGATATCTCCGGTGCCGTGCTGGCCGCTGGTACGAGTAAGGGTCACACCACGAAATGTAAGGGAAGGCTCGATTACTGTTACTTGTTCAAAACCTTGTGCAGATATGGTATCCTGATTTCCATCCTGGCATAATACAGGTATACTATGCGGGAGCAGCGACACCGCAGCCTCATCCCAATGATCGGGGTGAAGATGCGTTACAAGAATAGCATCCGGCTGAAGCCACTGCTGAACGTTACCCGGCAACGGCACGAGCGGGTTTTTGCGGTCATTTTCCGTGTTGAAGATCGGAGGATTCACGCCTTGTTCACTAAGCATCGGGTCGACCAGAAAGGTCACGCCGCCGTATTCAATCCATAGAGTCGCATTGCGGATTAGTTGTATTTTCATCCAAAACACCTCTTCTTTACGATATCTTTTGCTACAATTTAATTATAAATAAACACCCTAAAAGAATACATTTAATGCAGAAAGAGATTGCCCCGATCTACTTTCATGCAGAAAGGATTACACGATAATGCCGCAACATTTGATAGATGACGTAGATTACCGCATTCTCCAGCAATTAATCCAAGACTCCACACTCAGCCATAAAGAGATCGGACAACAGGTTCATATGACCGGGCAAGCCGTTGGCGCACGTATCCGCCGAATGCGGGAGCTGGAGATTATCGAAGGCTACACCGTACGCTGGAATCCGGGAAAAATCGGACAGAACGTCCAAGCTTTTGTGACGGTTTTTCTAGCCTCTAATGCGGCTCATCCGGTGTTCCTGGCCTTTGCTAAAGAGGATCGCCGGGTGGAAGAAATCCACAAGGTTAGTGGCGAGGGCTGCTACTGGATGCGCGTGCGCGCGACCAGCCAGGAGGAACTGAGTACCTTTCTGGATGAACTGTTGGGGTATGGCAACTATAAGATCAGTCTGGTACTTTCACAGATTAAATAGACCGTTTATGTAAAATAAAGCCGCCGAGAAGGAAGAGTAGCTCTCCTTTTCGGCGGCTTTTACGTTTAAAAGATTCAGTTATTCAGCAGTCCAGCTGATCCAAGCACACGTGTCAGGATAACCGCTGCTTCTGCACGGCTCGTATTTTTGCCAGGTGCAAAGCTGTCTGCAGTTTGCCCCTTCATAATGCCAGTAGCAGTGAGAAGATCTACCGCTTCAGTAGCCCAGTAGGAGATACTATCTGCATCCTTAAAGGAGGCTGCAGCCTTTCCAGTACTCTCAGCTGCATTCAGCAGTTTAAGGGCTCTTGCAGCCATCACAGCCATTTGCTCCCGGGTAATGGAAGCATTCGGACGGAAACTGCCGTCTTCATATCCTTGAACAAGTCCAAGCTGCGCTGCAATTTTAGCAGACTCTGCGTACCAAGCGGCTGCCGGTACGTCACTGAACGAAGCTCCGGCTGTTTTACCCGGCTGAAGATCCAGCGAGCGAACCAGCATAGCTGCGAACTCGGCACGACTAACAGTTCCATTTGGTACGAATTGTCCGGCAGACTGTCCATTGACGATCAGTCTACTAGCCAAGCGCTCAATCTCAGCCTTTGCCCAGTGTCCTGTCACATCCGTGAAGGTAACCGGGTGCAGGGCAATTGCGATAATTCCGTTCGCACTGCTGCTCTTCACGGTAACCTTCGTGACTCCATTCTCTACAGTGAATACCGCCGGTACATAACTGAAGGTACCTTTCACAGGATCGTAGAGCAAGGCTACGGCTGTCTGTGGATTAAGCACCTCTTTGACGATGAGCGTGCGGTCCACATGAGTTGTACCGAATCCAGACACCGGCACAGAAGTTTTGCCATCCGATACACTAAGACCAAAGTTTGCCGGAGTGCCCTTCACGGTAAAGCCTTGTTGCTTCGCTTTGGCGAGTAATTGTTCAAGTGTGGTACCGCTTTGCGGCTCCAGCTTGAACTCCAGTGTGCCGTCCGGATGTCCGGCACCCTTCAGCACATCTGCTACCAGGCTGAGCGGAAGGCGATATTCCAAGCCGCCGTTTTGTATCACAAGCACGGCTTTAGGACTTGCCGTTGCCGCATTACGCAGGGCTTCAGCACTGAAGCGGGCTGTGCCGTCAGCATTGGCTGGAATCTCGATCACTGCCAGCCCTGCAGCCGTCTTGGCTTTGAGCTGCGCATCATTATTGGCAGCAGTTGGAGTCACAACCGGAACCGATGGGTTGCTTGAACCCGAGTTCGTTCCTGGGTTGCTACCCCCATCCGGATCAATGTAACTGTTATCCATACCATCATCGCCATCGGAAGAACCGTCATCCGGTTTGCCTCCGACCGGCTTTACAATGATCGAATACTCTCTTTTCACATTTTCTGCTGCCACGGTGAAGAGAGCTGTTCCTTCACTAAGAGCTTTCAGCTTATGACCGTCAAAGGAAGCCACTTTATTGTCTGCTTTGACGAAGGTTATCGTTGCTGAATCTGTCAGATCACTTCCGTCTTTGCCTTTGACCGTAAGTTCGGCGGAATCACCGACAGTCAGTACCACAGGTCCGTTCTGTCCGTCTGCAAGTAAAATTGCGAACGGCTTGATCGCAGTGGCTACGCCCTGATTCAGCTCATTGATGATAAAACCAGAGGTCGGGTTCGATACCAGTGTCATCCGCTCCCCGCGGATAATCACGTTGTCTGCCAGGAGTGAACCTTGCAGATCCGGTGTCACGTCAATGCCGTTCGTTCCAGCACCATCGATAACATGATTGATAATGCTGACACCGTTCATTTTCATGCTACCGTGAACGATTAACCCGGAATACGTGCTGTCCAGTGCAATATTGTTCTCAATCTTAATATCGCCTTTAATATCATTCTCCCCGGCATACAGCCACAAGGCTCCCAGGTTCACACCATAACCGGAATCATAACTGCCGGTACGGATCATGGTGTTGCGCTCTACAACAGTTGTGCCTTCAAAAGGCTCTGCCGAGAAGCGGGTAGATACCGCAATACCAGCACCGTTGGTAACCGTGTCCTTAACGATGTTATCCTGAATTTTGTTGTCCTTGCCGCCGAACACTACAATGTTGTCGGCCAGCCAAGGCAGGGATACCGTATTGAACCGCGCGGTATTGTTCACGCTTGGTGTCCGTTCTGCCCCGTTGACATCCTTCAGCTTCTCATCCGTGAACGACCACATGGCGATACCGTCATCGCCTGGATAGCGAATGTCGGTCTGCTCCATCATGCTGTTTCCGGTGCCAACAGCGAAGTTGATACCGTCTGCCATCAGATTGCGGATGCGCAGGCCAACCATGTGCAGGCCGTTTGTGCGTGCTTTTTCACCGGATACCTGTGTCAGCCACAGCCCAGCCTTCGTATGCTCAATCCATACATTCTGGATGACCGAGCCTTGCCCGAAAGCACCATGGAATGCATTCGTTATGGCTTCATCATCCCGCTCATTGATGCCGCCCTCAATCAACAGATCATAGACGCCGATCTTGCCGCCATGACCCACGAATTTAGCACCATTCAGCGTTGTGTACCACATGCCAGCACCACGGATTTGTATGGAATCCAAATCCAACAGTCCATCGCCGACCTCAAATTCGCCGGCCGGGAACCAGACGCCCATGCCTTTGCTCTTGGCTGCTGCAAGTGCTGCCTTGAACGCAGCGGTGTCGTCCTTGCCGTCATTTGGCACAGCACCATACTCCGTTACCGACAGGAATCCGGTCGGCTGACGGAGAGCCGGGGCTACCTGCTCCATATCCGCAAGGTCGATGATATAAGAAGATGCGTGATCGTCCTTGTCTTTTTTCAGCGTAATCTTCGCTCCAGCCGGAAGGTCTCCCGTCAGTGCATGAATCTCGTCAAAGAAGCGGTGTGCGCTGCCTTGAGCGGGATCGTTAGACCACGGGTAGCTACCGTACTCCCAGGCGTATTTGGAAGTCAGCTTCAACTGCTGTTTGAAAGCGCCGTTCACATACATGGACAAGGTCTCTTCGGCTCCCTTGCCGTCTGGACTGTCCGGAATAGAGTAGCGCAGCACAATAGAATTAGCTGGCTTCGCCAATGTGAACTCAACATAATCACCAGTATTATTCAGACTTACGGCCTCGCGTCCGGAGGCTTCCGAAGCAACATTACGATACTTACGGGAAGGTCCGATAAGCGTACCGTTCGTCACACCATCTTCCGCTTCGTAAGTAATGTATGGCAGCGTTGCTCCGCGATAGGTTTTGTTCACACTGTTATGGACAGTTAGACTGTCCGCTTCAATACCGCCCCAGGATGTGCTGTCACTGCTTAGAGCAACGGTATTAATGCCCGCGCGCAGCTTCATCTTCACCTGCACCTTCCGCCATGTGGAAGAAGCATTGAAGGACGGAGAACCTTGCTTAATCCCATTCACATCCAGCTGCGTGGCAGCTGCATTGTCACTATTGTTCTTGTAGCGAAGTGTAGCAATATACTCGCCTGCTGTAGCCGCATTAACAGCAAAACGAATCACTTGATCGCCATGGAAGGCATCTTTGCCCGGGTATACAACATCAGAAGATACGGGAGTAAAACTCCATAGCGCCGCATCATCTTTTGCCGCCCCAAGAATGACTTCACTCGAACTATGCGAAAGCACTTTGCCGTTCTTGGCATTAACCAGCAAGTGATAACCAAGCTTCTCCTCTAGGGTCCATTGGGTGGACACTGAAGCCACATTGGCAGTTAGTATAATCTGATCATTGTCATCGATGGAAAGGTACTTCTTCGACGCTTGGTTCAAGACCAGCTTCCGCCCGTTGAAATCCTGTACTAGAAATTTCGAGTGTGCTGCTGAATCTGCAGGTTCTGCGTATACGACGGCCCCGTCTTTTTCTGCGAGTACCTTGCCATTCACTCCCTTAGGAGCAATTGTAATCGTGTTGGTATCGCTTAGAATCGGTGTAGCCGTATCTTGATTACGCGGTTCGCCCGCAGGGGTGTTGAACTCAGCTGTTGCTGTTTCCAACGCCCAATGTACAGATTCGGAGGATTCCAGCAAAAGTCCGCGTTCTGCGTAACCCGTTCGATTCTCCACATTAACGAACTCATCGTCATGCTCTCCAAACAAACTCCGGATGGTATAGTTAACCCCATCGGAAGAGAGCTTCACAGCCCAACCGGAGGCTCCACCGGAAGCTGGTTCCACACCTGCGCTCTCCAGGAACGAATATTCTTCGCTCAGAGTCAAATAGTGTCCGGTTGCCCGGTTCACAATGTACTGCTTGCCATCCTTGGCTGAGATGATCCAGTGCGAATAACCGTTATCCGCTGCCGGCTGCCCATACAATACTACGCCGTGTTCATTCTCATAGAGATAATCCCCGCTACCCGCATTCTTAAAGCGGACCGGATAAGACGGAACTGGCGGTTCAGGAATGATTACCGGTTCAGCAGTGAATTGCGAGTTGTCCCGTGTCGCTGCATCCGCGGTTTTGCTGATTTTGATTACCGCATGCCCATCCTGATCAGACGCACCGTAAAGGTAATGACCTGCCCAAGCACTCTTGAAGGTGGCTGCTCCGGATGCCTTGATATCGACCACCCACTTAATGCTGGCCCATACGTCATAAACCGTCTTTAACGTCTGAACCGCCTCGGCCGGTTCATCTTGCTCAATAACACCGCCTAAATGCTCGAGGGAAAGATAGCGGCCAGTGCCTCTGTTCTTGATTTTTACCGCACCATTGGCGCCAGGAATTTCTTGCAGCTGCCAGATAAATGAATCATCGCCAGATACAAGCGTACCGTAGGTAGCCTGACCAACCGTCATATCGTCTGCAAGTGCCGTAGCCGATTTCGCGGAAGGTGATGGCTCTGGAGCATCCTTCACATCATTCTCAGGGGTAACTGCATTGTCGCTTTCCGGATCATAAGTGGCCTCTGTAACAGTCGCTTTCACCGCTGCCAGATCCAGTGCGGGTTCAGGCAATGGCCCGTCTTTCAAATACTGATCTTCTCCGTTCACACTGTTCAGTTTGAAGCGGAACACATCATGCTTCTTCTCTGTCACCGGAACAAAACGCCATTTCGGGCTGCCCCAAGTCGGGTTAATGGCACCGTATTCTGCGTATTTAGTCATATTTTCCAGAGAAATAAATTTGGTAGGAAGTTCTCCTGGCTGCTTGTCAGCCACATTTGCGATGACGTAGTTGTTATCGCCCATATTTTTCCTCGTCCAAATAAATCCGGTATCGACCTGATTCTTATCCGTCAACGTGGTGACCTGAATGTGGCCTTCCGGCATGCTGGTAATATTGATGTAATGACCAGTCTTGCGATTCTTGAACAGCTTCCGTCCGTTATACTTCTCCACCAGCCATTGGTCGGACTGATCCTCTTGCATATTACCGTATTTCAGCAGACCCTCCTTGTTTTCATACCAATAGAAGGATTTCCAACCGTTCTGGATACGGACATAGTGCTCAGAAACCGGTGTTGCCGGATCAATGAGCTCCCATTGCGCAGCTAGCGAGGCCGGATTAGACGAACCACCTGCGCTTCCGCCTTCTCCTATAGCCAGATAAGTGCCCTGATCACCGGCATTGCCAATGGTCTGATAATCATCCACATCATCGGATTCCTCGAAAATCCATTGGTCAGCAAGCTGACTCTCCTCTGCCTGAACAGCCTTAACTGTGCCATCGGCATGGATCAAATAATGATTCGTAGCCGCATTGCGAATCCGCTTGTTGCCGTCGTAATCCTCCACATACCATAAGTATGATTCTCCGTTGTTACTTGCATCCGATGCAATGGTTCCATGTTTAAGCTGACCCCCATCACCTTCATACAAGAAATCTGTAGCTACTTGATCATCTGTGTACGTTGCCAGTCGGATCGGCTGCAGCTCAGAGACAGGAACGATTTTCCACTGGGCGCTGTGATTCGCCGCACTACCCGGCCAATTGTTGGAGCGAACGTCATTGTCGTCAGGGTACTGTGGATTCAGCCATAGCGGGAGATTGTCCTCAATTAGAGCGGAATTGTGTAGGGTGACGTAGCCTGTTCCATCTCCCCCTGGTGCATCCTCCTTCACCCATTGGCTGAGCCCCACATTACTAGGGTCAATGTCCACCGAGAGGACACTAGACCAACTTGGTTCGCCCTGCTTAATATAGTGTCCTGTCGCACGGTTACGGATCATCAGGGTCCCGCTGTCGCTCGACTCTAGATACCACTGCGCTGTTTCATCCTTGGCATCTTTCTCACCGTGCAGCACCTTACCGTCACTCTCATACATGACATGGCCTGGATGTTCTCGGCTTTCCAGCCGGACAGGTGCAGAATCCAGATCGACAAAAGCCCATTGCGGGCTCTCAAAGGTTATGTTGATATCTGCACTAACCTGAGCATAGCCAAGCTGATTCTCCTGGTGGATGACCAGTTTGGCATCCGGTGCGGTCGCACTGCGAATGACCATATAACCGGCACGGTTCGAAGTATCGATCAGCCATTTGTCTGCTGTTGTTCCTCCGCCGGAGATGTTACCTGTCTTGAGCGAATCCTCCTTCCCGGCATTTCCTGCAAGTGTAATATAGTGTCCAGTCTTCACATTCTTGATCTGTGAGAGACCGTTCTCCGTCACGACCAGCCAATGCGATGATGTATCCGCCGGATTGGTCATTCCGTAACGGACGATGCCGCTTGCGGTCTCGTACAAAAAATTGTTTTTCCATTTGTTCTTGATCAGTACCGGACCTGCAGGAATTTGTGATGCCCCGGTCCCTCCGGTCCCGGCGGAACCACCGTCGGCCGCGTAAGCAGGGAAGCTGGAGAGAATCAGCAGCATTGCCAGCAGACCCGCCATGGCGGACCTGAATCGCTTCATATCGTGTACCCCCTCTAACAAAAATGGACTTCCTCTCCATCTTAGGTTGGTAACGCTTACAAAACGATGTGCGATTTTATCCATAAAAAGGTGTATTTGTACGCATCTCCCGGACCTGCCCCACCTGTCCTTAAAAACAGAAGGTACCTCCTAAAATATTGTTCACCCGTTAGACAAAAACCGTCTGGCGTTATATAACCACGACAGACGGTACGGTTCTAAAGAAAATTATCCCTGACATTGTTGAGGATGTCCTGAAGTTGTAGAATGGCCTGCGCCCGCGCAACAGCCCCAAGCTTGTAGTACAAATTGCTAATATAATCGCGGGATGCATCTGATAACATCCATTGTTACTCTAGAGCGAACAGCTTAAGCTTACCTGCACATTTTCCACAGCGGTAACGCTTGGGATCAGCCTTTCGTTTACGCGGATATTCCGTGGCACAGGCGGTGCAGACCAGCTTGTACCGATAAGGAAGCGGCTTGCGGGCCTTCGTGCCCGGCAAGGTCTGACAAAAGCGACTGCCACCCACTTGCTTTAAGAGCGCTTTGAAATCCGCGTCACGGTGCATGTATCCCCTTTTGGCCAGATGCAGATGGTAGTGGCACAGTTCATGCTTGATAATTCGCTCCGTCTCCTCGCGACCGAATGTCTCCAGCTGACGGGGATTAATCTCTATATTATGGCTTTTGATAAAATATCGTCCGCCCGTAGATGACAACCTGCTATTAAAAGAAGCTTTGTGCCGGAACGGTAGTCCAAAACTTTCCCGCGACACCTGCTCGATCCACTGCTGCAGCTCTTCATTGCTCATACTTTCCATAGTGTTCTCTCCCAAGTCCTTTCCACGGGGGTTAATATCTCTACTTGAATTGTAACTTGTGCATAGGCTAAACTGTCAAGAAGGAAGACAAGTACGGAGGGAGAATGATTATGCCGAAAATGCGGTATGTAATTTTGCAGCAACATCAAGAGCTTCAATTCGTGGAAATGCCAGAGGAATATGCATATCAGCTCAGCGCGCTGAATTTGCGTCTCAACAAGGAGATCGACAAGCTGACTGCCGACAATGTGCCGGATCTGCCAAAGGCGATTGCGGAATGCGATTCCCTGGAACTGCTGCGCGAGGATTACTCGCTGCAATCCGGGCTTGATTATATCAATGTACTGGAAAGCGCTTTTGCTTCGGTTCAGGAGAAGAAAGATTACCCGCTGATCTCCCTGCTGACCGAGATTCGGGCGCTGCAAGCGCAATTGGAGCAGTGGTACGAAGAGGAAGAAGAAGGCGTACATTAAGGGGATTCTTTTGTAAAAAAACGACATCATTTGGCTTATAACGGTCACCTTTGGGCCCTTTCCCCCATATGCTAACCTACGAAGCATGCCAGGGGAGGGATTACCGTGCCGCAGTGGCTCTGTCATCAGATGATGAAAGCTTTTTACAAAAAAGACCGCCGTCAGATCAAACTGCTGAACGAATGCTGGTTCTTTTACCGCAACGCCGATGAATTTCCGGGTGAAGCCCGTTACTAGCTATTGTTCTACTATTCAATGAAGCCTGTAGGTGCTGATATCACCAAAAAGCGGTCGCCCGAGATCCTTACGGATTATCGGGGGCCGCTTTTTTGCATGCAGACAGACAGATTAACCTTGCTGTATTAGCTGACGAGTGATATCAAATGTATTAATGATAGAGATTCAACTCCCTGATCGACCACCAGTTCGAAGCCGTACCCGTCTGTACCACCTTAATGTAGCGTGCCGTCTGGGCCGACGCGAAGTTCACGGTAATCACCGGACCGTTACCGGTACCGCTGGCAATGGCACTGCCCCAGCTTGCACCGTCTGCCGACACGTACACTTCATAACCACGGGCATAGTCATCGTTACTCCCTGTGGAATCCATGACTAACTTACTGAAGACCTTGGACGACTTCATGTCCACGGTCAGGAACTGGCCTGGTAGCATCGCCGTACCAGCACTCCAGCGTGTATCCATGCTGCCATCCAGCAGGTTGGCAGCAATGTCTCCGCTGGAAGGTTCAGAGCTCGCCGTCCAGCCGGTCCGGTCCAGCGCCGCGCCGGTTTCTCCGCCACTGCCGCTGCCTGAGAATTCCGATACGGTCTGCCGCATCGCTTCTGCCGGGGAGTTGGCATAGACTGTACCCCCAGTGTTATTCACCACATGGGTAATTTCACTTCCAGGTACACCAGCCAGCCAAATGGAAGTGGCGTGGTGGATTTTTACACCCTGTACATCAGGAACTTCAATGCTGCTGTTCAGCTTCACTGCCGCATCCCTGAAGAAAGAATACACCCCAAGACCCCAAGCTTCGTGATTGGTCACCGAGTCTGCTACCTTGTACGAAGCGAATCCGTTGATTGCGCCGCCAGAGCTCATCCACTCGGATTGGCTAGGCACATCATAAGGAATCTCGGATTGATAGAAATAAGTACGGCCATTATTGCCATTCCACAGTGTCTGATATTCATTGTGATGCTCGTTGAACAAGCCATACAGTGTGACATCATTACCGTTCACAATGAGTCCATTCTTCGAAACATTCGTGTTCCAGTCAGCACCCGCCCCGTGGTCTGCACGCCAGATCCAGAAGTGGTCGCCAATGACATGGTTGCTATTAATCTTCATGCTGACATCGTTGCTGCCGACCGTTGCCCCACCCGTACGGATGGTGATGTCATGCAGCGAGGTCGGGTTGGCGGCATGGTTCGCCGTGCTGCCCGCAGGCCCAATCTCCATGAGCACCGGCGAATTCACCGGACCAGCATCAATGGTGAGCCCTGCGATTTTCACACCGTCTACATCAGCAACCGAAATCGCTGCTTTTCCCGTATCCGGTACCAGCGTAGGAATACCAATACCCAAAACCACCGTGTTCGCATTGGCAATATGAATCGTGTCGTTCAGGTGATAGATACCAGGGGTAAAGATCAGATGCTTACCTTGAGTCAGTGCGTTATTAATGCTCGCTGCCGTCGAAGTCTCAGGACGTGCGATGTAGAATTGATCAATGGAAATGGATTGACCCGGCGTAGAACCGTTCAGCCAGCTAGCTCCCTGGGTATTGGTCTGTAGAGCAGGCACGAAAACCTGGTACTGTCCGGCCCCATTAATATAGAGATAAGGCTTCTCGCGGATGACCGGTGTCTTCTCCACAACTGTATAAGGCGGTTCCGGGAATTCACCAACAGGCGGATTGTTAGTCCCGACAAAAACCATGTTCCATACACCGTTAGTCCAGTTGGACCACTGACTATTCCGGGAGAACCACTGCTGCTGCGATGCAGGAACAACTTGGCTATCCACTACTGAATCTGCGAGGAACCCGCCACTTGCCCAACCAGCATTCCAGCTATTATCGAAATCAAACAGACTGAGCTGTCCCTTCACGTGCAGACGTCTAAGCGGTGCAGCCTGGGAGACAGCAATCTTCGTCTCACCACTCGAAGGAGCAATTGTCAAATTCTCAATCGTACGCCAAAAATTCAGCGTCGCATTGCCGTTATGCCAAGCCGCATCCACATTAAGTCCCCCATTGATGCTCACATCACCGGGATTCTGCCCGAGCCCCGCCACATGCGTATAGAAACCTACTTGGAAATTAACATTATATGAACCTGGTTTGAAAAGAAAAGCGTCTCTTTCGCTGCCAAATTGATTACTTTCCTGACGGCTGAATACGGAGGAAGTAATGCCTTGAATATCGGAGGTCGACATGGTTGGGTCAAACACGTAGACATTCGGGCCAAAGATCGTATTATTCCCCTCACTGATCGGTGCCGCCGCTGTAACGCCGGGATTAACTGTACATAGACCTGCAACAATAGCCACCATGGAAATCGCGGATATCATTCGTTTTAACATTATTGTCCCTCCCTTGATTGGACAGCATGGATCTCCCCTTGAACGCTCTCACTCATCTTGGGTGAATGTACAAGCCTATCCTCTCCTACTTGCGTTGTGTTCCTCTCTGTATGATGGAAGATGTTGAATGAATTCGATTACGTTTTGTTTAGCTGTATTCCGTTTTTTTGTAAGCGTTTTCTCGTTTTCTCTAGCGACTCCTTTCCTTCGTGATGGGTCTGTATCCGAACAGATTTGATTCGATATAAGGGAAGTTATACCAAAGATGTGATTTTAATGTATTATATTTCTTGCTCGATTGTACTGTAGTAAAGTTGAGATAAAGCGTGGTATTTTTTAGAATGGTGCAAAAAAAGTGTACCCTATGTTCTATCATACAAAGAGGAGCTACTACTGAACCACTCGAAATCTCCGCGAGCCATATTCCTTCAAAAGAAAAAGACGCACTAAACTGAGGTCAGTTCGTACGCCTTTTGTGGTTCGTTGTAATTTCACCTGAATAATGTAGAAAGCTTATTTCAGTTACAAAATTGCTTTCTAATTCTACAATGATTAAAAACTGCGCTGTGCGGGCCAAGAACCCTGAAGCTTACGAAGCAACACAATCTGCCCGGTATGATATGCATCATGCAGAATGAGGCTCATCACCTCTTCGCCGGGAGCATGCCCCGAGCCGCCCCAATCATAAGCACCCTCTTCCAGCGCTTCAATCACTTCGCGTAGCTGGGCATGTACGCTTTTCAACTGCTCCACAGCCTTCTGCCAAGCCTCTTCCCCCGACTCCGTAACCGTGAAGGTATCATCGTTGCTCTCCAGCTCAGGCTGTTTCGGCAGCCCTTTCAGCTTGCGCAGCAAGCGATCCTTATAATACGTCAAATGGTTGACCGTCTCCCAGATCGAATTCCCCGCAGCACCTTGCGGTTTCCAGCTCGCCTGCGTGCTGTTGACCCCATCCAGCGCATCGCTGAGCGGCGGAGACCAGTCTTCCACATCCATGGCATAATCCCAATTTTGCAGCAAAACATCACTGATTTTATTCTGCATGTTCTACCTCCAAATCGTAATATGTAACGACTTAAATCATAAAATAAAAGTTACTGAAAGACTTTAGCATATTTCTATATTCTATTCAAGTAACTAGTAAAAGCGATTTTTAATTGTTACAATATGAACAATGCTATGAACGGAAAAGAGGAATGAATCGTGTTATGGGAGGATCTCATCAATAGCTACTGGCGGGATTGGCGGACCGGAGACCGCAGCAAGGATCGGGACATGCTGGAGGATTCGGAATGGGTCTCTGCATGGTTGCAGCAACATCGTCTAGAGACCGATGCTCTGCCAGATCAAGCCGAGACGGAACAATTAAAGCAGCTTCGCTCCCACCTCTGGGCCGCTGTGCAAAGTATTGTGCAAGAACAACCACGAGACCCAGCACTGCTGGAACAGTTGAACCACTACATGGCGCCCGGGCCTGTAACCAGAAAAGTTACTTGGAATGCAGAACATCAACGTTATGAGATGAACTTATTGCCACGTTACAACCACTGGGATCAGGTGATGGCGGAGATTGCGGCTTCTTTTGCCACGGCGTTATTTGAAAAAGAAACCTCCCGCTTCCGCATCTGCGAGAACGGCGACTGCCTCTGGGTCTACTATGATGATACCCGCAACCGCTCCAAACGATACTGCGACGACAAAGCCTGCGGCAACCTTATGAAAGTGCGCCGCTTTCGTGCGCGGAGGAAGGCTGAGATGGAGGGTGGGGAGACATTGGATAGGTAGGTTCGGGTGCTGTGTAGGGTGTAGGGGATGGTTAAGAGGAAGTGTTGGGGAGAACCAAGTTAAAGTGATGTCGGCTAGCTCGTTACTAGCATTTAAGGACAATTGCCAAAGCCGGGCAACTGTAACACATAGCCTACCTTTGGCTTTATAAAGTGGTTTGTTGGAGTGAAAAAACTTTATTTAGATATTAACGGTATTTTCTCCAGTTAAATTTCACCTGCAGGCTGTTCAGAGGCAAAACGCTCAGAAATAACGGGTGTTTTTCCAGTTAATTCTGAGCATCAACCGTTTTGAGGAGATTTAACAGGTGTTTTTCCCTTTATTTCCCTGGTGGTCTCATAGAATGTTGATTCACGCTCCTGCGTAGAGAGCGACTGATAACAATCGTACCAAACACATTGAGTTGATCATTTCAATCCACGCTCCCGCGTAGGGAGCGACTATCACAGTTGGTGCAAACATATTTAGCAGTCTTTATTTCAATCCACGCTCCCGCGTAGGGAGCGACCAGCATGCCAATGTCCTTGTCAGTTGTCTCATTATAATTTCAATCCACGCTCCCGCGTAGGGAGCGACATTGTGCCATCAACTATGAGCACCGCGACCCAGCCGAATTTCAATCCACGCTCCCGCGTAGGGAGCGACGCCCTGCACCCATCCCTCGCCGGGTAGCAGGGTCCCATTTCAATCCACGCTCCCGCGTAGGGAGCGACCTTGCTCCAGGATTATGGACTTCACCATAACAGGTAATTTCAATCCACGCTCCCGCGTAGGGAGCGACGTAGTCGTAAAGAGTTCCATGTTACCCTTAGATAAATTTCAATCCACGCTCCCGCGTAGGGAGCGACTCATTCACTCCCTGTTTATATTGGTCTTCCCCCAATATTTCAATCCACGCTCCCGCGTAGGGAGCGACAGCCGGACGTGACGGCTCAGATCTTCTGGTTGAAATTTCAATCCACGCTCCCGCGTAGGGAGCGACGACACATTGACAAAATGCTGATTAAACACGAAGGCATTTCAATCCACGCTCCCGCGTAGGGAGCGACGCCCCTCCGTCGGCGGCTCCACCGTCAGCACCATAATTTCAATCCACGCTCCCGCGTAGGGAGCGACGGAAGGTGGATCGACCGAAATCGGATTACTCAGGTATTTCAATCCACGCTCCCGCGTAGGGAGCGACTTGAAGAGGATACTACCTGCTCTTATCGCATCTATTTCAATCCACGCTCCCGCGTAGGGAGCGACCTACACTTCTTCCTGAGCATCGCACGGCAGATTATTTCAATCCACGCTCCCGCGTAGGGAGCGACTACGGAGGATAGCAATGATAGGGGGAGGCTACATTTCAATCCACGCTCCCGCGTAGGGAGCGACTGCACCCAATGTGGGTGGATGAAGCCGATGTTCGGTATTTCAATCCACGCTCCCGCGTAGGGAGCGACAGAGTTAAGACGGTTAGAGCGGACCATTCGTGGATTTCAATCCACGCTCCCGCGTAGGGAGCGACCTACATTGACCCGCCTTAACTCGCGAGGCCAAAACATTTCAATCCACGCTCCCGCGTAGGGAGCGACGCAGGAGGTGTAAATGTGACACACCAGACCTTCTGATTTCAATCCACGCTCCCGCGTAGGGAGCGACGACGTTGGTAGCTACGGCGGCCTCTCAGTCTGCTATTTCAATCCACGCTCCCGCGTAGGGAGCGACGAACATTACCGGAACACCGAAAACTGTAACCAATATTTCAATCCACGCTCCCGCGTAGGGAGCGACTGCAATCGGTTTTAGGTGCTTATCAGGATCCGATTTCAATCCACGCTCCAGCGTAGGGAGCGACAAAACTGCACCACCGGGTTGAAAATATTATTCAGATTTCAATCCACGCTCCCGCGTAGGGAGCGACTGTTTCGAAAAAAGAAAGGGGTGTTGGCATGATCATTTCAATCCACGCTCCCGCGTAGGGAGCGACCGATGTTGGGAATCGTTACGGAATTACCTTTCAAATTTCAATCCACGCTCCCGCGTAGGGAGCGACTGGAGTTTATGGAGGACGTTGCAGCGCCTTTGTCGATTTCAATCCACGCTCCCGCGTAGGGAGCGACGCGCATTTGTAGTTGATACACCTTGGTTTAGGTGATTTCAATCCACGCTCCCGCGTAGGGAGCGACGAGGTGACTTTTCAATTGTTGTGGGCATGCTGGAATTTCAATCCACGCTCCCGCGTAGGGAGCGACCAGGGCCTTGATTACACTCTTTATGAACAACAAAAGATTTCAATCCACGCTCCCGCGTAGGGAGCGACGCGATGTTCGCACCGGTGATCATGTTGTGACCAGGATTTCAATCCACGCTCCCGCGTAGGGAGCGACAGCCACGGTGAACACAGTAATGTCGCGGGACGGATTTCAATCCACGCTCCCGCGTAGGGAGCGACCTGCAATCGGCGGCGTCGGAATGGCTATTGCCGATTTCAATCCACGCTCCCGCGTAGGGAGCGACAGCGATTTTTACCCATAAAAAGGGTAAATGACATTTTTATGAACCAAAAATCCCTTGTTCCTCTCACAAGAAACATCTTAAACTCAGTTTCTTCATTGTTTTTATACAAATAATGTAATAAATCTGGTGCGGAGGACCCGGGGATTTCATGGGAGCTTCACATTCGCACTACAGAATCAAGGGGCCTTCAAGATCGAGGGATTCCTTGATCCCGACATGTTCAACCTTGTTCTTATGGTTATTGCCCAGTTGATAGAATCGCAAACTGTCTTCCGTTTCATCGATGATATTTTTCAGCTTAATCTTCAGTTCAGCGAATTGCGTCGCATCGACAATACACTCAAATACGGAATGTTGGACTCGCTGCCCGTAATTCTGACAGACCTTGGCGACTCTTCGCAATCGGCTTTGGCCTCCACTACTGGATGTTTTCACATCATAAGTAATTAATACCAGCAAATCGTACACCTACTTCCAAAGAAATGGAGGATACTCGTCCAGGTCATTCCGTAGATGACGAGCCAGCAAAAGAGCCTGCGCGTGCGGGACGAGCCCCCAGGTTATTTTCTCCCCCAGATAAGGATGAGTAAGGCTTTCTTGCTTCTTGGTCTGCCACGCAGTGAGAAATTTCTTTCGAGCTTCATCGGTCATAATGACCGCTCCGTTCTCTTTTTTCACAAAATCCTCTTTATGCACCAGTTTCTTATTAATCAGTGAAAGCACAAACTTATCTGCCACAATTCCCCGCAATTCCTCCATCAAATCCAGCGCTAGCGATGCCCGGCCCGGTCTATCCCGGTGCATAAAACCTACATAAGCGTCCAGCCCGACAGCCTCCAGCGCCGAAGCAGTATCATGAGCCAGTAGAGTGTAAGCCAAAGACAACATAGCATTCACATTGTCCAGTGGAGGTCTCCGGGAGCGGGAATGAAAATAGAAATCTTCTTTCTGCTGTAAAATCATCTGATCAAACAGTCGGTTATAGCTAACCGCAGCCTGCCCTTCCAATCCCCGCAAACGATCGAGCTCTTCACAAGCCCTCACCTCAAGCATAATAGAAGATAAATGGCCCGAAATCTCCTTAAATTGCTCAACATCAATGCGCATCGGATAATCCCGTGTCATGCGCTCCAGCATCCATTTGTGATTGTAGATTTTACCTATAATAAAATTCCGGGCGATCCGCGCAGACGACTGCTCATCCTCTGAGAGAAGATACTGCTTTTTTCTCAGCACTACATTCCCTTTGCTTGGCCCAATCACTCTGGCAAGGAATCTTCCGTTCATCGTCAAGAACATCAGCGAAATGTTCCGCTCCGCACAATAGCCCATTAACGCGGGACTAGCCCCTACATAACCAAAAGCGACAATTGACTCCAGATTATGAAGAGGGACTCTGCCTAGCTTCTCCTCATCCTTCAGAAGGACAATGTTATCTCCATCCAATGATAAATAGACCGAAGGCTGGGTGATATATAACGTATTCTGAAGTTTTTTCATTCCTTGATTTTCCCTTCAACGTAGCTTTTTACTGTCTGTTTATTCATTAACTTGGGCAAACAAATATGTTGAAGAGAACAGCTTTGGCAAAAAGGGCCTGTTTTAACTTTAGGAGTATGTCTACGACGGTAGTAGTCTTGCATCTCCTCCACAATCGCCTTAACCCTATATTTGAGATCTGGAGTAAGCTGCACTTCAATTCTGTGCTTGATCTCATTGTAAAAAATATATCCTGTTGGTATATCACACAGCAGCATTTCTTCCAAACACATCGCTTGTGCGGCCAATTGTAAGATATCCTCTTCATTAACCTTGGGCTTGCCCCGTTTGTATTCGACCGGGAAGGCAAGGTATTTACCGTCAGCACCATTAATGGGGACACCTGCGTCGTCATCTTTTACGAACTCTACCACGTCACATATACCAGAAATATTCAGTTCCCCAGATCTTACTGGCATTGCACGGACAACGAGCTTATCCCCTCGCTTCTCCCTTGTAAAAGGCTGATCCGCATTGCGATGAAGATGCTGTCCTTCAACGGTCTTCACATTCTCTTCCCATTGTTGTTCAATATGAATTAATGCCCACTGGCGTTTGCAAAATTGAAAATGCTGTATCCCGGAGAGCATTAACGCTTCGTCATCGTTATAGTCCATTTAGTTCTTCGACCTTGAGACCTTCAAGCTGATAGAGTTCAATAGCGTAGTGTTCGATAGACTTCGGCTCATCAACTGTTGCCTTCACCTCAAGAGAACGATGCACTTTAGCCGATGAATACTGCCCAAGTCTGGAACTATGCTCCCACCAGTACACTTTATGTACTTCCATACTTCCATCCGGTCTGGCCGAAGACACATCATTTTCGAACAGCGACTGTAGAGCTTCTCTGATCTTGGCAGCGTCCTCGTTAGTAAATCCAGTCTTCTCAGCTAATTGAGTATTGATACTGCCGTAGAATACATACACACCGAAATCCACGCGGTGCTTCATCCCCATCGTATCCGATCCACGCTCTTTGCCAGGTTCGGAGTTCACACTTTTCGTGATCTGCAAACTAGTAATGTCGATGGGGCTTTTACTAGTCGCTGTATGAATAGATACCGGACCTCTCACGCCTACAGATACGCCAGAGCCTTTAGTATCCGATTTAAAAGCAAATACTTGTCCAAAACTCCGGACATCCATCCACTCCTGGCAAGCAATAGCGGCGAACTCTTCACTAGATCCATTCTTAGACTTGAAAATCTTCTCAAGCTCCGCATTGCCTTCGGCCCGTTCTCTAAGGCTGCCATAAGCATCTGTCTTACGGTCATTCGACTGTACGAAGATTGATTCGCCCATATCTTGTAGTCGATTTCGAATCTTCCGCTTCAGAGCTACATCTGAAATTTCGCCAAGACCGTCGTAATTCTGACGCGGACGATTCCCGTTCAGCGGGTCACCATTCGGGTTAGCTTTGGTTACAGAAAGCACAACAGCAAAATCAATTTTATGATCCAATGTAGTCATTTGTTATCTCTCCTTTTAGTTGGAAGTATCCATAGTGTCGGTATTGTCAGAAGACTGGCTGGTTTCTTTTCCTTTGTCCTTACCTTTATACAGCTCGTGTCGCTGGCTATAGAAGCCCAGTAAGTATTTCCCGGTTAATGCGGTATTGTTAAACGTCTCTGAAGTGAACTTTGATGCTACCTCATCAATCAAACTTGAATAATAAGTAACCTTGCTACCCAGACGAGCCTGATGGGGCTGCAATGCAGACTGAATGATGCCCCAGGTTCTTTCGGGATACCTTGAGAACGAATTCATGTACCGGATGGCATTCGTAGAACGTTTCTCATCCGCATCCAACGCCTTTCTTTCCATCACATCTGCAATTGCGAGCAATCGCCCAAACAGATAACTGCGATCTGTATTTTCCGTTTCCAGTGCCATATCGCATTTCTCCTTTTTATTAATAAGTGCACAGGTAATGCTAAGCGTCTTCTCCCATTCCCATTTCTCCATCGACACCGGATTAGATGCCCGATAGATAGCACTTCTAACGATATCTTCTGGGATTTCTCGTCCATCCACTATACAAGGAAGTATACGTTCCATCAGTCCTTTAATGACCTTGTCACTCCCGTTAGGACCATATGCGGCAAAAGCGATATCCTTCGTGGAAGGTGCGCCTGGGGAGATAACAAATTCTCCCTTGGCATTCTTGCGGTAACGGTGAAGCCAGACACAAGTGGAGTGCCACTCGATCAGCTTATCGAGATACAGATTCTTGTCCATGTTGCGATAATACAGGACTGCCATACGCCCGGTCGTCGCGGAATCCAGCACCATGATATTGACATTGGTGTTCTCTCTCTCCCCAAGCTTGTTCCGATAGCCGCCGAGAGCTTTAGCCACTTCCCTAGCAAATTCTTCATTGGTGTAACTGGTGCTAGGGTTAGTAGACTCTACTTCAGAATCCAGATTGAAGAAATCGTCCATAGGATCAGGCACATCCAGATCCTGATTACCCCAGACAAGGAACACACGCTGGTCGATCACTTTAGCTTGGCGATTAATGAGCCACTTCAAAGCATTATGTGCTTTTTGCGAGACCTCATAACTAATGCTTGCTGCATCCGTACTATTCGTAAACCGTCCCCGAAAGGTAAATCCACTAGTATCATTGGCTGAGATCAGCTTGGCCTTGTCTGCCGCATGACGAATCTTGTTCGCATGTCGCTCTGTGCTTGGTACGAATTCCCCGGATACATAGCAGTAGTCCTCTATGCCAAGCTGCTGACTGTAGAAATTCACAAAAGAATCGTAGACTTCAGCGTCTCTCCACACACTTTCGGTCACACCACTATGCGGACGAACATTGAACCGGATAAATGCACTTTCTTGTTCACCAGCAATCAGTGAGAAGAGCTTGGGCTTCTCTCCGTGCAGCTCTTCACCCTTCTTGTCCCACTTCTCAATGAGCCGGCCCTCAGCATCCAGAAACAGCACCTTCTCCTGCACCAAATCCCGAATTAGTGTACGCTTGCTGAGATAACTGTATATACTCTTAACCTTGGTACAGGCATGAGGCGAATTCGCCCATGCTTCAAGATTCCGAATATAAGCTCCATAAGGCTCTTCCTTCTTAATTTTGCCTCCATAAGCAACAAAGTCTCCGGCCACATAGCTCAGCTTGTCATGCAACGGATAAGGCGCAACCTTCGACCCCGCCCGGCTTGCGGACTCTTCTGTACAAGGGATTAAGGTGCTCATATCATCTTTGGCGATAACCACTGCCGAATGGAACTCTCCATCCTCTGTAACCGTTACTTCGATATGGGCATTTTGAGTCGTATGAGAGACTGGTAGAAGCGTATATTCACGGTCGTTATATGTACGCTTGATTTCTCCGACATAATCCAAATTAGCCTGATAGGTCTCATAGAGATTCAGTAGCCAACTCATATCGGCTCCTCCGCTTCCATCCGGGCCAGCAGTTCATCCGCAGATTCCATATTGGACGCTCCGAAGACCTTAGGTTGCATCTCCGAGATCGTACGAACCTTCGTGCAAACTTCCGGTCGGTCAAAAGAGATGATGCCGTCCTTCATCTTCACGTCCCAGAGACGCACCTCCATCTGCGATTTCCCCGTTTCATCAGGGTAATTAATACCATGCACCATCGTGCCAAAATGGATTTCCCCATAGTTATCGTAGAAGCCCTTCGCTTCACCAAAGACACAAGGCTCGACATACGCCTGACATTCCCGGGTTCCTAGAAAAATATCTCTGCGCCCGCCTGCCTGCAACGAACGCTTAAGGATGTTATGGTGCTTGTGCTCGTTCCTGTCATGTTCAAGCTCGGGTCGATTCTCATTAAACTCGAAATGAGCTCTAACCTCGTAACATACATCCTTCAGATAGGTATAGTTGGCAAGCGTATTGCCACCGCCGTATTCAATTGGACGAACGCCTTTTGATTCCATACGTATAGGGTTCATAATTCGAACCTCGTCTACGATGAAGATCAACGTCGGCTTCCAGTATATTGATTCAACTATCCCCTTTAGCGCCTGATATGTAGGAACACTATAAGTGAGCTTCTCTCCGCCAAGTTTGGTTAACGGATCTGTAAATAACGCATAATCGCCGTAGACTTTGAATTCGATTCCATTTCTCATGGGTTGCTTGGCCTCCTTTCGCAACAACTTTTTAATGTGTGGGTACCAGGATTCTCCTCCCTTGGCACCCATACAACTCACCTCATTTACTATTCGATTGATTTCATATCACAATAAGTTAATTCAAAGATTGATCCAACTCATGGTCAATTTCTTCAATTTTTTTCTTTAGCATTTGATATTGATCCAATAGACTATTAAGCTCCGCCTTCGCTGGGCCGAGTTCAAATGTACATCTCTTAGACGATTTTGCTGCTATAACTAATTCCCTTGCTAGATTTATACCAGCCGCTTTAACCTCTTTCCTCCAACATTGCAAGATAGCAGTCGGACCCAATCTCAAAATATCGTTAGGTGTAGGAAATTTATGGAGTGTAATAAGCGAAGTCTTACCTTCCCATTTTTTAAATACTTGCTGATATTCAGGAAAATAACGATTGAGCCAATTCTGCACATTTCTTTGGACGATATGCAAACTAACCTTGATTCTTTTTTGATATTCCATACGTCTCTGAATGTAAGATTGTTCGATTTTGCTTATGTCTATTTCTTCTTGAGTGTAATGTGTGTTTTCTAGGATGGGGTGAGTGGCTTTATTGTCTTTAGATGAATGATTCGTAGTTGTTTTTTGCAGGACATACTTTAATTGCTCGTGAATGGATTGGTGCATACAAAGATGATTCTGATGCTGCTCTCCTTCAATCAGCGTTCTCAGGCATTCGAAAGTACCTTTTCCTCTAGGATTAGCATCAAAATCAATGATAGAAAAACAATAGCTTGTACAGCGAATCTTCCTGGGATTCGACATAGACTTGTCACACCACCACCTAAACCAAATAATAGAATAAATTAACAATTATAGGTTACAATATAATCTTAAAAAAATCAATAACTTCTTATAAGAATCTTTACGAAAACTAAAATCATATGATACACTTGCCCCAATCCATGGCCAAGGATTTAGAATACACTTTAAAAGTCCGTATTATTATATAGAGCCTCCAAACTTTGCCCTAGCGGTATATCAGGCACCTTTCATCTCATAATCACTTGTATTGTAGATGCACTCTTTTTTAACACAAACCTTGATTTTATAATTTTATTACGGCTATACTAAATAAGTCGCAACCGCGTGGATTTAAATTTATATGAAGTAATACTGTATGTTTGAGAGCCTATCTTCACTGAAGATAGGCTTTTGTACGTTCACCACATCTGAAGCCCCATCGGGCTATCATTCTCTATATTGATACCGTAATCTTCATGGTAAGCACCTTCCGTCAATGCCAGTACCTTCCCATCCAGATAAGCCACTAACCCCTGATTTTTACTGAGCGCATCCTTTTCATGGTTAAAAAGATTCACCGTATATTGTTGGGCTTTACGTAGCAAGCGGGATAGATCCTCAATACTGTGCTGGCCATTCAGATCGGCTATAATCTCCTTGCCTTCCCCGTAAGGAACAATCACCGAAGTAGTATGACTAGCAATAACCTCGAAATAATCGGCTGCAGTCCGATAGCTGTTAACCAACAATAGCGGCGGGGCTACTTTATGTTCATTGCAATACGCTTGAAAGTAAGGACTCGCTTTACGGGCTGACCACAATAATTCCGTCATCTTCTTGCCCAATTTAGAAATTGGATAATCCAGACTCGAATCAAACGCAGTATAGAACTCTTGAAAAAACTGCTCCATCGCCTGTGTAGACAGCACACTTCCGCCATAAACAGATGGGTCGCGCTGGAGGTCTTTTAGAATCTTGGCTGTAATCTCCTTGCCTATCCTGATCTCCTTAAGCTTGTCCAGATTCTCCTCTCCATGATCAATCACATAGACTTGCCGGATGTCATCCTTACCATGCCGATTGCAGCGCCCCGCTGCCTGAGCAATAGAATCCAGCCCAGCCAAGGAACGAACAACGCAATTGAAACTTACATCCACTCCTGCCTCGATCAACTGTGTACTGATACAAATCACGGGTTGTTCGTGTTCCAGTCTCTCACGAACTTCTCTGAGAATGTCATTCCGATGAGCAGCGCACATGGAGGTACTTAGGTGGTAAATCGGGATGGAAAGGTCTTGCTCCAGAAGTTTCTGATATAACTTCTTGACCACCGTCTTTGTGTTAAGAATGACGAGAACACTGTGTACTTCATCTGCTTTTACTTTTACAAAATCAGCCAAATAATCCGTATCAAATGACTCTCCTGTTGCCCTGTCCATAATCTCAACCCGCTTGAAGGCTTGAACAACATCCTCCAGATACCCGATTATCTCGCCATCTGGCTGGATATTCAGCTTATTTTCAACGAAGTCAAGTTCTGGCTGGGTAGCTGTACAAAGCACAATACTTGACTCTGCATGAGTGTTTAGAAAGTTAACCGCCTGATTGAAGAGTGAGACACAGGGCACAGGTACCTTCTGTACTTCATCGAAGATAATGACAGAATGGCTTAAGTTGTGCAGTCTGCGAATATTCCGGGTGCCTCCCGCATAGAACGCATTCAGAAATTGCACCATCGTTGTAAAAATAATCGGTGAATCCCAATTATCCCGGGCCAGCTTTAATTTTTGCCTGGTGGTGATGAGGCCGTCTTCCAATTCATTCTGTTGCTCATCCTCATCTTCTTCATCCACCACATTGGAGTGGTGCTCTAGAATATACGCTTCATCTTTTAAAATACGGCGTACCTCTTCAGCATTCTGCTCGATGATCGTTGTGTATGGCACAACATATATGATGTGTTTTTTATCCTTGAGCAGAGCATGCCTCAGCGCATATCTAAGACTGGCTAATGTCTTCCCTCCGCCTGTAGGAATCGACAAAGTATTGATGCCAGACGGCCGAGTCGCAAACTGGTCACACTGCTCTGACATCTCTCTTCGCAATCGATTAATCGGCTAATTTACATGTTCATTGTTCGCTAAAGAATCAATATGTACCATCAACCGTTTGTAAAATACAGAAAATACAGCTTTCCTGTCGATCTCTTCATCTACCTGCTGATCCTCAAAACTACGAGTATTACTCCGATCAGCATCAATTAATGCGCTGAAAATGAACTTAGTCAAAAACATCAGCCGCATTTCATGGCTATCCGAAGCATTCACTTGCAAGTATGCATTCAGTTCGCGCACAGCTTGATCTACATAATCATAGAACGCAGTCTCACTAATCACTTCCTGGAAAAAGAGGGCTTTCGTGTGCTCGAATTCTTCGAGCGTATTCTTGCAGACACGTTTCAAGTATTTGGACTCAAGCTCCTGATTCAGAAAATCATGCAGGTATGAGTGATGAGAGATAATCGCATTCCCTACTACCTCTGCCAGAATCATTCGATTTCTGATGATGGCCTTATTCATACCAGGCTTCCCAATGGTAGGATCATGGAATAATTCGAACAAAAGCTTGCCACCAGCAGTAGAGTGATCCACTTCACCTCGTCTAGAGGGTTTCTCCGGGTGAAATACGGCTTCCAGAATATAGGTCCTGAATTCCTCTGTAAATTTACCCATATCATGTAGCAGGCCCGCCAAACCAGCAATATGCTTAACATTCAATTTCTCACCGAAGCCCTCCGCTAGTTTCCTCACCTCCAGCAAATGCTCAGCAACCGTCTGAATCTTCTTATCACTCTCTCTGATATGCGCAATATATTCCATTTGATCTCTCCTAATAGAAGATGAACTCAATAATTTAATCGAGCAGCTCAGTTCATTTCTCCCTACTTCATAAGCACTTAGTACTACATATATCCTGTTAATTCTCCAATAATTTTCAAATTCCTTGCTTGCTTCCTAATTTCTCTAGGGAAAATATGAACTTTTTTTGTAAAAGTGTTTTTAGTGAGCAGCGCTTTGAATTTGTTACGTAGAAAAACCGCGGGGATAAAAACAGGAAATAGAAAAATTTCCATATTTCTAGTTAGCTAAGAAGAAACATGGATTCGATGTATGGAAACACCAGACATATTGATCATAAGTAAGGCACCAGTTTTTCTAGACATGCTCCTCTATGGGTAGTGACCACCTTCTGAGCTTCTTTTTACCGACTGAATTTAAATCTACATTCCCGCGTAGGGAGCGACGGCCACTGGCTCTGCCTGAGCTGATTTCGGCGATACATATCAATCCACGCTCCTCACGTAGGGAGCGACCCGTTTAATTAAGCACACAACAACGATGCAAAATTTCAATCCACGTTCCCGCGTAGGGAGCGACCACCTGCGGCCAGGCTGACACCAAAACGCCGTTAATGTTTCAATCCACACTCCCGTATAGGGAGCGACACGGGTGATGGTACAGGCGAGCTGGTACGCCGTAATATTTCAATCCACGCTCCCGCGTAGGGAGCGACATGCCCTTGATGGTACCACTGTCACACGTTCTGATATTTCAATCCACGCTCCCGCGTAGGGAGCGACAACCAGTACTGAATTAAGTAAATTGCCACTGCAAATTTCAATCCACGCTCCCGCGTAGGGAGCGACGATACCTGAGTCGGCGCTTGACATCATAGGCGCGGAATTTCAATCCACGCTCCCGCGTAGGGAGCGACGAGCTCAAGTCTAAGCACACGCAGTTTTTGAAGATTTCAATCCACGCTCCCGCGTAGGGAGCGACGATTTGATGAGCGATAGGGAATACCTTATCCTTCCGTTTCAATCCACGCTCCCGCGTAGGGAGCGACTTGATCTCGTTGATTATTTCCTGGCTGCGTATCGGCTGTTTCAATCCACGCTCCCGCGTAGGGAGCGACGGAGAGTACGATCTCGTGCTGTATCCGCACCAAAGTTTCAATCCACGCTCCCGCGTAGGGAGCGACTATACATTCAACTACATTCAATTGCAAGTAGTAAATTGTTTCAATCCACGCTCCCGCGTAGGGAGCGACAGTACATACAGAAAAAGAGGTCCCCTGCACGATGTTTCAATCCACGCTCCCGCGTAGGGAGCGACGATACCGTTAGGATTCTACGTTGGAAACCGTGTGTTTCAATCCACGCTCCCGCGTAGGGAGCGACTTGGCGGCGTCTACCTTGATGTAGTCTACACCGAGTTTCAATCCACGCTCCCGCGTAGGGAGCGACGGCTCTATCCTTCGTGGACGATGCCACAGAGCAGTTTCAATCCACGCTCCCGCGTAGGGAGCGACTGAGGCCATCAAAAAGAGGCTGATGCGTCTGGGGGTTTCAATCCACGCTCCCGCGTAGGGAGCGACAGGGACGTCCTCCAGGATCGCGGGAAAACGTCCGATGTTTCAATCCACGCTCCCGCGTAGGGAGCGACCCGGGAAGGATTCGACGTCATTATTCGGGCAAGCCGGGTTTCAATCCACGCTCCCGCGTAGGGAGCGACGTTAATCTCTCCAAGTGGGAGGGTTGGCTGGTCAGTTTCAATCCACGCTCCCGCGTAGGGAGCGACGCTTGCTACTAACGGCGGTGGTGACATAGCCGAGTTGTTTCAATCCACGCTCCCGCGTAGGGAGCGACGTCCAAGGCATCCGCAGCATCTGACTGTGTGTTTGGTTTCAATCCACGCTCCCGCGTAGGGAGCGACGATACATCGCCTTTTCGCGTGTGAAAAAGAGGTGCGTTTCAATCCACGCTCCCGCGTAGGGAGCGACTTCAACACCATTATACATGAATCGACATGGTTGTGTTTCAATCCACGCTCCCGCGTAGGGAGCGACACCCCTACGGCTGCTATGCCGCTACTGACCTTCTGGTTTCAATCCACGCTCCCGCGTAGGGAGCGACGACAGCCTGGGCGGCGTTAACACCCTGGTTAACCGGTTTCAATCCACGCTCCCGCGTAGGGAGCGACTGGGTGCGGCTCTGCTCACCAAGTCCATGGGGGAGTTTCAATCCACGCTCCCGCGTAGGGAGCGACAACACTGATGGCCTGTGTCTTTCGTGTAATCTTTGTTTCAATCCACGCTCCCGCGTAGGGAGCGACCCAGTAGATGTTGTATCTTTCCTTCACGCTATTGCTGTTTCAATCCACGCTCCCGCGTAGGGAGCGACCGCCTTGCCCTTATACCCTGTTAGGTTGCAGTGTTTCAATCCACGCTCCCGCGTAGGGAGCGACTACATCACAAAATTCCTGAAGCGCATGGCGAAGGTTTCAATCCACGCTCCCGCGTAGGGAGCGACAAGAACTAGGTTTTGCCATGTTCATTTTCTTTTTGTTTCAATCCACGCTCCCGCGTAGGGAGCGACCATCCAGCGTGTCCCATCGACGCATGATTTCGTTGTTTCAATCCACGCTCCCGCGTAGGGAGCGACGATGCGCAGAGTGGCTGCCAATTACTCTTATCCCAGTTTCAATCCACGCTCCCGCGTAGGGAGCGACTATTCCACACTCATCAAGTTCCATCGTTCCATCGGTTTCAATCCACGCTCCCGCGTAGGGAGCGACATCCTTGGTGGTTATCTCTCAACTCTCTTTATACTGTTTCAATCCACGCTCCCGCGTAGGGAGCGACGATACCGCCGTCTTCGTCCACCCAGCCGATAATTGTTTCAATCCACGCTCCCGCGTAGGGAGCGACGTAAGTATTACACCGACAATATCACTTTAGCAGTTTCAATCCACGCTCCCGCGTAGGGAGCGACGTGCCGGTGTAGTTGCACTCAGGACAGCCCTCATTCGTTTCAATCCACGCTCCCGCGTAGGGAGCGACTTGCATTGCCAAACATACCCACCAAAGGGTATAATGTTTCAATCCACGCTCCCGCGTAGGGAGCGACGTGGCGAAGAAGCAACCGGAGTAGCCGGAGTAGCGTTTCAATCCACGCTCCCGCGTAGGGAGCGACAGCGATTTTCAAGCATAAAAAGGATAAAAAACCTTTTTATGCACCTAAATCGCACCATATCTCTTCAATAAACACTCTCATACCAGCATCTTAGTAATAATTTATACAAATATTGTAAAAATATTGGTGCGAAGAACCCGGACTTTTCATGGGAGCTATACATTCGCACTCAGAATAATCCCACTTGATAGCGGGATTATTTCGCTTAATACTATTTCTTTTTACAATTAATAGATTCCTCTTCTTATCCTAAAAAAAGTAAAATTGCGCTTCCCCAGAACAACGCCCAACGCAAAAACAGCCCCCCACTCTCGTGGGGGGCTGCCTTCATCACATCACTTGCTACAATCTCGCAAGCTTTTTACTTCACCGATCCCGTCATTCCCGCTACGAAATGCTTCTGCATCACGAAGAATACGATGGCTGTTGGCAAGGTGGCGATGACGATTGCCACCATGATCAGGCCGTAGTCCGGTGCATAACCCGATCCCAGGGTGGAGATCAGCAGCGGAATGGTCTTTTGGTTCGGTGATTGCAAGACAATCAACGGCCACAGGTAGCTGTTCCAGCTCGACATGAAGGTGATAATACCTGCTGCCGCATAGGTTGTTTTCATGGTAGGCATGAAGATTTTGAAGAAGATGCCCAGCTCCGTCAGACCATCAATACGTCCGGCCTCCAGCATGTCCTTAGGGAACATCTTGGAGTTCTGACGGAAGAAGAAGATCAGGAATGCCGTCGTAATGGTCGGGAGCATCACAGACGCCACAGTATCGATACCAATCCCGGGGATGGTATTAGAGATGCCCGCGAACATCTGATACAGTGGAATCATCAGGGCGGCAAATGGAATCATCATCGACAGCAGCAGGATGTTAAATACAACATCCTTTGCTTTACTACGGAACATCTCGAAGCCGTAACCTGCAAGTGAGGCGATGATAATCGACAGGATTGTAGTCAGGACAGAGATTCTAGCTGAGTTCCAGAGCGCTGTCCATAGATCGGTCGTTTCGATCAGCTTCGTTAAGTTCTCGAATAGATAGTTGCCCGGCAGAAGTCTGCCTTTGGTCACATCTACAGATTTATTCGTTGCACTGATGATCATCCACAGGAACGGAAATACCGAAATGAAGGTAGCAATGCTCAGGAACACATAGGTGAATATACGTTTTGGATTTCTCATTTCTTATCACCTGCCACTTTAAATTGAAGGAACGACAGCAGAACAATAAGAATGACGATCACATAGGATACTGTCGCCGCATATCCAAAGTCAGCCGTGTATTTAAACGACAGGTTATAGATATAGTTCGAGATGGACATTGTGGAGTTACCCGGTCCGCCTTTAGTAATATTCACGATCTCATCGAAAATTTGCAGTGTACCAATCGTGGATGTAACAGAAGTGAACAGGATAACCGGTTTGAGAAGCGGCACTGTAATTTGGGTGAATTGTTTAAAGGCAGAAGCACCGTCAATACGTGCAGCTTCATAAATGGAGCCATCGATATTTTGCAGGGCAGACAAATAGAAAATCATGTTATATCCGGTCCAGCGCCATGTAATGGCGATAATAATCGTAATTTTGGCCCAGAACGGGTCAGTAATCCACTCCACGGGAGCAGAAATAATCGACAGCTTCAGCAGCATCGCATTAATCAGGCCATCGGATCCAAACAAATATTTGAACACAACAGAGTAAGCGACGAGAGAAGTTACAGCAGGCAAGAAGATCGCCGTACGGAAGAACCCGCGGAATTTAAGCTTGGAGTCATTCAACAGTACAGAGATGAACATTGCCAGCAGAATCATTAATGGCACCTGAACAATTAGATAGATAAAGGTGTTAAATAGCGCTGTTCTGAAGGTCGTATCCGAGAACAAGCGCGTATAGTTGGAAAACCCTGTATAGGTGAGGTTGGTGCCTGTTCCTGTTTTAAATGACAAGAAAAGCGCCTGAATCATTGGATAGAAATAGAATGAGCCAATCATAACTACAGAAATCAGGACAAAGCCCCATCCTGTCAAATTATACTTAGCGGTCATGCTTAGCCCACGTTTCTTAGCATTCATCGTAGCAAGGTCTCCTCTCTGGCTGCAAAATAACCCGCCGGACGCTTTGGATCTCACGATGCCGCAGCGCCCAAGGGTTACATAATGCTCATATGCTCAATTACTTACGTGATTTACTTGATTTGCGTCTCTGCCTGAGCCTGAGCATCCTTCATGACTTGATCCAGGTTCTTGCCATTAAGATAGTTGTTCATTTCAACTACCAGAATATCTTCGATGGCATAGGTAGACACACCGTAGTTCACGTTAGGAATTTGCGCTGTCCATTCGGAGAAGTCTTTTACAATTTGCTGACCGCCAAAGAACTCATCGGTTTTCTTGTAAGCTTCACTTTCAGCAGCCGCTTTCAACGTACCAATAGCCCCGATTTTGTTGAGCAGTTCTTCGTACATTCCTACATCAGAACCAAACGTTTCTGCGAGGAAGTCTTCAGCCAATTCAGCACCAGGAACATTCATGACGTACCACGAGCTTCCGCCCAAGTTGGACGCATGTGTTGCATTCGGTGTATTAGGCAATTTCGGCAAAGGAAGTACGGCCCATTTACCAGATTGAGAAACTTCAGCTTTCACGGAAGGCGTCAACCAGTTCCCCGAAGGTACAGTGACCACATCGCCATTGTTGATGAAGGAGATGAATTGACTCCAGTCGGCATTGATCTTCACGATCTTGGAATCCAGCATTTCTTTGTACAGGGCGAAAGCTTCTTTCAATGTACTGTTATCGGCCAAATCAGGCGTTTTGCCATCCTCTTTCATATACCAGGAATGACCGGATTGAATCATGACACGCACGAAGCCCAGGTCACTTGGAGAGAAGGTAATCATGTCTTTGCCTGTTTTTTCTTTGACCACTTTACCGATTTCAATATATCTGTTCCAATCGATGTCTTTCAGATCGTCAATTGTGAATCCGGCTTGCTCGATAATATCTTTACGGACATACAGGCCGGTTACACCGGAGTCAAAAGGAACACCGTATTGCTTACCGTCCATGCTGGTCGGTCCGACTTTGTAGTCTGCGTAATCGGTTGGTTTGATCTTGTTGCTCAAATCATAGAAGGACTCTGGATACGATTGCAGGAAACCTTTGGAACGATAGTCTTCGATCAATACGATGTTAGGAAGACCTTTCGTAGTGCCGGAGTTAAGTCCTGTATTCATTTTTTGAATAATGTCGCCTTGGGCGTATTCAACAATGTTAATTTTGACATCAGGATGTTTCTTATTGTAAGTCTCTTTGGCAATGTTCAATGCTGCGATGTTAAAGGCAGGGTCCCATGCCCAGATTGTAATTTCTTTCTGACCATCCCCGGATGCAGCTTCTTTATTAGATCCACCGGAAGAGCAACCCACCAGCAATACCATACAGGCCAATACCAAGAGTAGTGCTTTTTTCATTTGTTCCGCCCCTTTGACTGTTTATTGTGTAAGATTCGCTTTAAAGCGATTTCATGAAAATTACTGAAAACGCTTACTAGGCATGAATTAATGATATCACCGGGCAACAATACAACGTTAGAACATCCTTTATATAGATTTGTTCTTTTGTTGCCCGAATGCACATTACGCTTAATACCGGCATGTATTATTTTTGGATTATAGTAATTTCATTAGATTTTGTACCGCTTACATCACTCATTTTCCGTCTTTTCGATTAAAGGAAGCGTTATCTTCACTCTGGTCCCTTCACCAACCGTGCTTGTAATGTTCACTTGGAACTCTTCACCATACAGCAGCCGGATCCGATCATTCACATTGGCAACCCCGATACCTGAGAACAGCTTACTGGAATGCTTAGGCACCTTGTTCTGAGCTGAGTTCATGGGCATACCCTCCTCCCCACTCGTCAGTTCCATGCCATCTCCGTTATCAATCACCTCGCAGACGAGCCTTTGCCCCTCTCTGGCAATCAAGACATGGATAACGCCTTCTGTTTTGCGGTTAAAAGCATGGAAAAATGCATTTTCGATGAATGGCTGAATAATCAGCTTGGGAACCTGATACTGCACGCAATCCGGCGCAACAAAGAAATGAACCCGAATCCGTTCCCCATAACGGATATGATTGATGAACACATAACTTCTCAGATTCACAAGCTCCTGCTCTACGGACACCGTCTCGTACACGTTACTGATCGTATTTTGCAAAAGTGAAATTAACGCATGAATGGTCTGTTCAGCCTTATCCTTACTACCCTGCTGCACAAGGAATTTGACCGAAGCCAATGTGTTGTATAGAAAATGGGGATTAATCTGCTGCTGAAGAGCTGCGAGTTCCGCCTTTCGCTGGCCTTTTTGCGTCTCCACCAGCCTGTCCACATAATCATTGATCTCATCCAGCATATAGTTGTATGCCCGCCCCAGCTCCCGAATCTCATAACCCCCGGAGACCTTGACATAGTTATGAAAATTGCGGCGCGTCACTTTGGACATCTGACGGGCCAGCAACGTAATCGACCGGGTCATTTTCCGCGAGATCAGGAAGACACCAACCAGAGCTATAAGCACAATAAAGAGACAGATAAGTACCACACTGCGTGTGTTTACCATCTGTCCGAGCACCTTTTGCTGGTCAATCATATTCACCAGATAAAAGTCATACGAAGGCAAATATTGCACGAGCATCAGCTTATCACGATCCATGATATGGACCTTCTTGGCTTGTTGTCCTTGCTCCTGAACCAACTTGGCCTGATGCAGCAATTCATCATTCTTCTGTCCCTCAAGGTCAGACAGGTTGCTTGTTACCACCGTTCCGTTGGTATCAAGCACAATGAAGTCGTTGCCTTCACTGGAGAAATTATTATAAAACGGCTTGAAGCTGCTCTCATCAATAGCGATATACAACATGCCATATTGCTGTTCTGTCGTACGCTCCCGCAACACTTTTGTAGCGACAATGGCATGTTTCCCCTGCTCATCCTGATAATATTGATACATCATTCTGCCAGGCTGTGCTGCCGCATTGGCAGTTATAGCACTGCTGTTCAGCTCCCGCGCCGTCGGCTTATCATAATTCACTACGCCCGTATAATCCCGGCCATTCTTACCGATGACCGACAGACCCACCGAATAGCTAGTGATCCCGGATTGAATTCGGTTCATTTGCTGGGTCATGTTGTAATAGGAATTCATCACACGGTACAACTCGTCCGATTCTTTCTCTGTCAGATAGCTCTTTAGCGTAACGCTCTGCTGGGCTTGATTGGCTGCGAGTACAACCGAGTAGTGAAAGGACTCGAAGTTATTATGAATCTGATCCAACACTTTAGAGTTCGTAATGCTGAAGGTTTTCAGAAATAGCTGCTGCGTCATACGCAGATTGGTCCATACCACGGATACCGCAATCGCAATGATACAAGCCACCATGACCAGAAATATTTTAATAAACAGTCCCTGAAACCGTAATCGTTCAAGTCGCTCCTTCATCCCTGCTCCTTCTCCACTCGTGTATGATATTGTCGTCTGTATTGGCTCGGAGAAATGCCTGTATTCTTCTTAAAGACTTTGCAGAAATAACTATGATCCGCGTAGCCCACCATGCTGCCGATCTCGGAGATCGAGTGGTCACTGCCCCGTAATAAATCAGCAGCCTTATCGATACGGACCCGATTCAAATGCTCCTTGAAGCCCTCGTGATGATGGGCAGCGAAGAAGCTGGATAAATACGAAGGATTGAAATGAAATTGCTTAGCCATCTCTGTTAAAGTGATCGGCTCTGTATAATTTTTGTCAATGTAATCAAGCAGCAGCTTCATATTGGGATTGCCATCATGAAAAGAAGACGTAGCCTCATGAATGCTGCGATCGAGTTGCGTCCGGAACTGCTCAAGCAACGTAATGATATCTGTTACATGCCCGGCTTCTTCTATGGCTTTGAAATAGCTATATTTTGCCTCATTCAGCGCGTCTGAGCTCATGTTCATTGTGCCAAGCAACTGAATGACATTGAAGATCAGATTACCGATTAAGGATTTGAATTCAAATACATCCGTATTATACGACTCAGATTGCTGTGCAATGAATTGGTAGAGCACCCCGAAGCCTTCCTCCAGCTGTAATCTACGAATATGCTCCATTAAGGCGTGCAGCGCGGTGTCATTTAAGGATGCTGAGGCTCTGATAACCTTTTCAAAGTGCGGCAGCTCAGACGGTGCAAGTACCATCGGCACTGGCAGGAAAAAGCGATAGGATAGCAATGGCAAGAAGCTGCGATGAAAGGTGCCCCCCAATTGATCCAGTGAATGAAAAGGCCCGCTAAGCGCCCAAACGAAGTCTCCACTTTCTGTAACCGAAGAAGGGTACAATAGCTTCAGCTTGGACAAAAGAATGTTCTCTGCCTCAGCATTTTGTCCGATATTCACAACATAAGTCCTCAGTTCCGGGTGTCTTGGGATAGAATTCACTGGCAATGGATAGATGGTCATCTCGGAAATAAGCGCTTGCAAAGATTCCAGCAGTTGCTCTCCCTCATCCACCGCAGTGCCCATTATGTAGTACTTCTGATAAGGGAACCATTCTGCCAGCATGGTCTGGTCTATTTCCACCTCATAACGATCAATGAGCTTCTCCAGTACCTGGTTCAATGTGATCGTGTAATCGGCTTGCGGTTTCCTTTTCAGACCGGCAGGAAGTCTTTCTACTGTTCTCTCGAGCACACTCAGCAGCATCTTCGTCTCCAAGTGTGGCTTAAGAATATAATCAGACACACCACTTTGGAAGGTGGAACGGACATAATCAAATTCACTGAAGCTGCTAAGCACGATCACTTCAATATCCGGCCAGCTATGCTTTATCAGACGAGTCAACTCTTCGCCGTCCATCACCGGCATGACGACATCGGTAAGCACGATATGTGGAGATAGCTCTGCAATCATTTCCAAAGCTTCTTTGCCATTGGAAGCCTCGCCCACGATACAGAAGCCATGCTGTTCCCAATTCAGTATATGTTTGACGCCTTGTCTAACCAACAGTTCATCATCAACAACCAACACTCTGTATAGCTCACTCATGCTGTTCACCCCTTATTGAAAACCCATGCTCACTAATGACGAATACTATACTAAATTATCTTATAACCTTTTAAAAGACAACTAACTCCATCCCACAACAAAAAAAGCAAGCTGATCCTGGTGCCCCAAGATCCTCCTGCTTTCGGCCTGCTTCATATGTTATCGTGCAAAAAACGGCTTCTCATAATTGGCATCCATTTGGTACACCAAAATATAGTTCACGTCGTTATCGCTACTAACGGAAGGTCCCTTGACGACTCTGCCCGACTCGTTACTCAGGGCTATTGTTCTTAGCCTGTCCCGATTCTTACGGGAGATGGATGAGACTTTATAGGCTTGCCCCGCTTTCTCAAGGCTGCCCTCATTACCGCGCGGTTTGCTCATTTCAAATCCCCTCCGAACAAATAGTTGAGTACGTTCATAAATTCCTTGTTATCCTCGGAGATCTGCTCGAAGTGCTTCGCTGTCAGTTCCAGAGGGCCAATCAAATGGATCGTAATTACCAATTCCTTACCTAGAGGATAACACACAATATATTCAGCGGCAACATGCACCCGGTACAGAAAAAATTGAACCGTCCCCTGCAAAAAAGCATCCAGCACCAGAATCCGGTCCTTACCATTACGGCCGTCGTTGTCCTCGAATGCATAGAAGCGGTCTTTGCCGACATTGCCGGCCACCTGCCTGATCCCGTCATTACCTTCAGCACGCCAAATGGCCGCTCCCCGGATCCGGAACTGTTCCAGTGACGAGATGTCATAGCTGGTTCTGACAGCCTCATATAATTTATCATATTCCCCGCCAGCTGAGAGGTTCGAGGGCCGGACATAATTGATGAAGAACATCAGCAGCATATCCTTCATCCGAATTTCGCGCTCCAGGGTCTGAATCTTAACATAGGGATCAGCAAAATGCTGCTTTTCCTCGATTTGCCGGGTAATCTTCGCACAAGCCACACTTACAGCAGCCGTATAATTATTATCATCACGCAGTTCGTAATACAGCAAAGTAAGTCCCAGCAGATCAGAAGGCAAACGGAATCCATCGATCCCTTGCCCAGCTACTTCTTGCGGCACCGAGCGCGGCAATATGAAGAAGACCCGTTCACGCTTTAATTTACCCCAGAACATTCCCAACTCGAAAATGGTGTTGTCCCGCGGTGCGAGATACACTTTCCCGCGCAACGTCACAATGTCATCGGGCGCCAGCACAAAGACAGCAAAGCTGCTCTGCGTGAGCTGCTCGTCCAGATCTTCCATCGTGTAACGGTTTTCATTAAAAACGCCAGCAGTCCACGGTGTCACCGTAGCCACATAGCTCAAATTTTCGTTGATCGCATCCACGTAATGCTTCGCCTCTAGCGATGATCCTATAAATACTTTGGGTTTGTTCACGACAATGACCCTCTCTTTGTTATTTTATGAAGATAACAAAAGATTGCTGGCCTTTGGTGCTTGGAATTTATCTTAATATGACAAATAACTAGAATTATATCACGCTCATATTTACATATATATACTTTTAATAAAGAAAGATTCCATATCCAATATAAATTTTAAGCGTTATCAATATAAATGGTGATAAATGTAATACGTATAGATTTAAAGATTTAAGCATGGATATTTATCTATTCTTTAATTGCTTCATAAAACTGCCTCATTAGGCCAATTGATGAATCCGATGAAGGATATCCCAGTATCACTGGATGCTAAGACTAAAGAATTATTTAACAGGAAAATATACCGTTAATCCTGGCTTTTTAGGCCTCATCTCCAGAATAACGGGAAATCCTCCCGTTAATTCCTCCATTCATGCGAAATTGAAGCTAATCAGTGAAATTAACAGGAGTTTTTCCAGTTATTTTAGAGAGAAGCCGCAATTCCGCCTAATTAACGCCCATTTTTCCAGTTATTCAACCGGACAGTTACACTATGCTCATACCTAAAACTGAACATACAACTACAACTTACGCTTACATCTACGCCTACACTTTCTCTTACATTCACACTTACTCTTACATTCACACCTGCACCTGCACTTACATTCACACTTACTCTTACTTCCACACCTACACTTACGTTCACACTTACTCTTACTTTCACACCCGCACTTACATTCACACTTAATCTTGCTTCACACTACCTTGCATTCACACCTACTTTTGCAAGCTATATCTGCTCACTCACCACGCTTGAATCCAGAAAATACTCCCCTACCCCTGCAGCGCCTTACGCACGCTGAGAATATACTTCGACTGATCCAGCGGATTCACACCACGGCGGGTGCGCTCGGCGGTAACATCGGGCGGGCATTCTTCGTATCCGGCAAAAAAAGAAGTGAACGTGCTGCGCCCCTTCGTGAAGGAGCTTAGCGTGACCGGATAATCGAGTGACGTTGCCAGCGGCAGACGGCCTTCGATGACCATCCGGTCACCCAGCAGCACCGGCGGCTCGAAGGTGCCGCGCATCTGCACAAGATCGTTCATGACACGCCCACCGTTCTCCTCGGGCACTACTATCCGTACCTGAAGCACCGGCTCCAGCAGCTTGGTGCCAACACGGGCTAGCCCGTCCATAATGCCCATTGGCGTCGCCACGGCAAAATCCAGCGGATGGGTATGCCACACATGGTGCTGCCCTTCCACCAATGTCACCTTCAGGTCGGTGACCTCCCAACCGTACAAGCCCTGCTGCAAGGCCTCCGGCACCCGCCGGGCCGTCTCATTCTGGTATTGCGGCAGCAGGTCGGAGCTGCGCACGACCGAGTCGTAGACCAGGCCGCTGCCCAGCGGCCCTGGTTCAATCTGGAACCGCAGGATCGCCCAGCATGGCTTAGGCATCGTATAGGCGATGAAGCCTCCGCCCGCACGGGCAGGCGTCTCTTTATAGATCACGGACGGCTGGCCGAAGGTGACCGCAAGGCCGTATCGACTCGCCATCACGCTGCCAATAATCTCCAGCTGGATCGGGCCCATCACCTTGATGTGCAGCTCGCGTTCCTCCGGAAGCCACTGCGCATCCAGCAGCGGATCTTCGTCGGCCAGCTCCTGCATCGCGGCAATCACTTTATGATCGTCGGCTGCTTCTTCCCAGTGCACCCGCACCGTCAGCAGTGGCACCGCGAGCTTGGCTTCCTGCGGAATGGCATCCGGCCGGCCTAGTACATCGCCGATCCGTACCCCGGACAGGCCGTACACCACGCCAATATCTCCGGCCTCCAGAGCGCCGACATCCTCGGTACGTCCACCCTCAACCTTGCGGACTTGGGTAATCTTGCCCTGGATATCTTGCGAGTAGTTCTGAACAGCATCACGATTGCGAATCGTCCCTTCGTACAAACGGACAAAAGCCATTCGCCCCATACTCTTATCCCGCTGAATGTTGTACACAATGCCGGATACGGGAAGCTCTGCATCTCCGCCCGCTCTTGGGAAATACTGAATCATAGCGTCCAGCAGGGCAGGAATTCCCATTCCCTTGGCAGCGGCGCCATAGACCAGCGGAAACAGCTCCGCAGCAGCTGCACGATCCGCAAGATGGTTCCGCCATATGGCAAGATCAAGTGAATCGCCAGCCATATAGGTCTCCAGCAAAGCCTCATCCCGCTCGGCCAAGGCTTCCAGTAGTTCAGTCTGTGCAGCGGAATCCGCGCCCTGCTCCCATAGATCGGCAGTACCAGCATAATCCTGCTCCCTGCCAAGAGGCTGCTGAACCGGAATAATATCCCCGGATAGATACGTATGAGTCTGAGCCAGCACCGCTTCCGGGTCCGCGCCGGTCCGGTCCATTTTGTTCATAAAGATAATTGTGGGAATCTTCAGCTTACGCAGTGCGCTCCAAATCATCTCGCTTTGTGCTTGCACGCCCTCGACTGCAGAGAGAATCAGCACCGCGCAGTCCATCACGCGAAGCGAGCGTTCTACCTCTGAGAGAAAATCAACGTGGCCGGGGGTATCCACCAGATTCACCTGTACCCCTTTCCAGGCAAAGGAAGCCAGCGCCGCCCGTACCGAAATGCCCCGCTGACGTTCCACATCGAGCGAATCGGTCAGCGCCGTGCCAGTATCTACGCTGCCCAGCGAACGGATGCGACCGCTCTCATATAAAATATGCTCCGTTGTTGTCGTCTTTCCGGCATCAACATGGGCAAAAATTCCGACATTAATCCGTTCCATCCTCTGCTGCCCCATATCTATTGATCTCCTGTCAATCACTTAAAAGTTTTAAGTTTATTATAAGTTCCTGCAACATTTTGAGACAATCCCCCATCTAAGAAGATAAGAGGTGAGGCACAATGAAGACAACATCATTCATGAACAGCGCTAAAAAAATAACAATAGCGTGTAGCATTCTGGCAGCAAGTGTATCCTTCGGGGCATCGGCATTTGCATTCTCCGATCTGAAGGGCGATCCAGCGGAGACCAAAATCAATGCCCTGCATAAGGATGGCATTATTAACGGTGTTACGAGTGACAAGTTCGCGCCGAAGAGCAGTGTAACCTTTGCACAAGGCATTCAATTCATCGTCAGTGGTCTGAAGCTGTCGCCGAAGCCCGATGCCGGTAGCACGGGCACTGTGAGCAGTCATTTTACTCATGTAAACGATAAAGCCTGGTATGCCTCTGCTTTCCTGACCGCAAAGCAGAACGGACTTCCACTCGACAAGAATGTGGACCCTAACGCAGCGATGTCACGCGCACAGTTCGCACACCTGCTCGCTGAAGCGCTCAAGACAAAAGGTAATTTCCCAGTGACTATGATGTTTTTTAATATTACAGACGGGGACAAACTCTCCAAAGATGTTATGAATAACCTGCAAATTCTGCTCAACACACATCTCGTACAGCTAGACAAGAACGGGAAATTCCGGCCAAATGATTCTGTAACCCGTTCAGAAGCCGCTGCCTGGATCTACGATGCGGCCCAATTCGCGAAGAACATTGAAGCACCAGATGATAGCGCCAATGCACCAGGCTACAACTACGAGACAGATATCAACGTGACCAAAGCTGCAGAAGGCGTTAATAAAGTGACATTGACCGTGAACAACCTGCCCAACCCGGGGTATGGACTGGTTATTGAGAAGATCGAGTTCGGCAAAGACAAGACAGCTACGATCTATTTCAATGTAACAGACCCTGAGCCTGGAAAAATGTATCCGCAGGTCATTACCAAAGGTTCAGCAGTTACGTACCTTCCGGAAGGCTACACAGCCGTAGCAAAATCCTTGAAAGGTACCAGTTCTCCAGCTCCAGGTATCAAGTAATACACGTTGAAGACAAGTAACCACTAGCGAACAATACAAACAGGCCATGATTTCCTACGGGAAGCATGGCCTGTTTTTTTCAACTTTCGCAAAGCATCGATTATATGAGTCCGTATTTCCTCAGCGCGTAATCAATTCCGCCCTCGCTGGATGATCTCGTCACAAAGTCTGCGGATTGCTTGAGTCTGTCCCCTGCATTGCCCATGGCAATGCCAAGGCCGGCCATCTCCAGCATGTCGATATCATTCCCTCCGTCTCCGAAGGCCACGATCTCGGATGCCTCTATCTCCAGATGCTGAAGCACTTTCAGTATGGCAACTGACTTAGAGACCTCCTCTTGCAGTACACTGAGCACATAAGGATGCCAGCGTCTGAAGCTCAGGTGTGGGAACGTCTCTATATATGTACTGACCATATCATCCGTCCCATACAGACACATTAAGTAGACTTCCTCGTTATAAATCAGCGGATTAACTGCAGGGTACTCACTAAGGAACAGCGTCTCCTTCAAGGCCCGCAGTATCTCCGCATCCTGCACTCCGTTCATACAGAAATCCTCCGTGTAAAAGGACAAGCCATGATTCTGCATACTTGCGAACTCAACAACTTCCCTGAGATAATCCGGCTTCATCGGCAGCTTATGAATCACTTCATCCTTATGCTTCGCATACCCGCCGTTCGCGGTAATCACAGTTTCGATGCCAAGCTGCTTAAGTTCCCGGCACATGGATAGCGGTCGTCCGGTGGCTGCCCCCACCTTGATGCCGTTCCTCTGCAAGGCCCGAATCGCTGCCCGGGTATCCTCTGGAATCCTGCCATCCTCATGGCTCGTAAGCGTTCCGTCTACGTCGAAGAAAACCATTTTACAATCCATCCTCATCACCCACCTTGAAGCATTCTGTCTATCCATGATAATTGTAACAAAATCCCAAAATTATACAATAATCGTTTATGTAATAAACATCAATAGTCTTCGATTCAGGAATCATCTTTAGGCCGCTAAAATAATGGTCTCCTTTTCAAATCGTTTACAAATAGAGTGACTATTAAAATAAACGAATTCGACTTTTTTTATGCTAGAACCCAACCACCAGAGGTACTATGCATACGGGTTACTCTTCCTTTACCAGAAACCATTTACCAGTTTTTGCTGCTGTCATTATACACGAACTCGAGTTTTGGCAACACAACTTCTACCATATCATATTGAGTACCAGCCATTAAATAAATGATATCTGATAGTCCACTTTTACCTTGATTGGCCATGTCCGTTAGAGCGGCTTTTTCATTTGGAAGCAAGCCCAGTACAGTACTCGTTACTCCTGCTGCGAAGGTTACAACAGTAGGCAATGCGAAGATCAGTGACAAAAGCCCAAGGCCTACACCGGTAATGCTCGCAACAAACTCCTAGTTATTACTATTTTGGAAACTATTGTTAATAAGGGCGCCTTGTACTTGATATGCATCTTTTGCTTGTTGCAATGTTAAAGTAACCGTTTGAGTGTATTCTCTAGAATTATAAGCCATAATTTATTTCTCCTTTTTATTTGAATTATTTAACACCTTACTGATGGGATATGTAGCAGAAATAAATTGTATCCCTCAATTTAATCAGCTAATCAGCTAATCAGCTTGGCATTTTTGAGAGAAGAAGTTTAGTGTTTCAACCTCTTTTCTCGCTTACATATATATAAAGAGAAATAACTTCTTTTAATAACAACCCATTTCCCAAACTTTTTTTATTTACTGTGGAAATCAAATCAAACATTCTTGGATACGTCACCGGTACCGATCGTTCCCTCGACTTCGTCCAGAAGCAATCAAGCGCGCGCTGCTGTAGGAGCTGTGCAGACCGCCGGTGCCGATCGACCCGCCCGGCTTGGTCCGGAAGCAACCAGGTGCGCGGTGCTGCAGGAGCTGTGCACACCGCTGGTGCCGATCGTTCAAATCCATTGCGGACTATCAGTCTAATACTTTATTTTCTTCTGACATCTCTTCGATATACTTCAGCTACTACAATACCAGTGTATCTGTTCATTTTTTAATCTAATAAAAAAGGTCGCATACTCTCGAAAGAGCAAGCGACCTTTTTAACATCTCTTTATAGTACAAAAGCGAGTGGATGCAACCTTGAAGGGTATTATGCGAGTGACATATTAGTATCGTTATCAGTGTTCATTTAAACGAATTCGCATTTTAGTTTTTGTTTTCCAGATACTTCTTGATTTTATCGAGATCAATATCATTTGTTATTTTATATCGTTGAGTAGAAGAATTTTTAAAATCAGTGATCACCATATCCTTTACATCATATAGACTAACTCCGAAAATGTTTTCTCCTTGGTTCCTCATTATAATATCATATGATTCTTCTTTAGAAGTATCAGGAATTTTGTTCACTTTTTTCAATTTTAAAGGAGCTAAAGAATCTAAAACTTGATCTATATCTTCTTTATTTTCTAGAACCAATGTATTTCCAGGGAATTGCATTAATAGCAAAGCAGTGACTTCCTTATCCCCCATCTTTTCAATAACTTCTTTCGTAAACGTTGTATTAGGATACAGACGATTCTTTAACCCCGTGAAATCAAATTGCATAACTAGTATTGCGATTAGAACAATCAGGATTCCGTATGCAATAGGCGAACGACGTTTCATTGAATGATCACGCTCCTCATAAGATGTTTTTGAGTATGTCTGCTATCTTCCCTCATTTCTTTTAATTTGTGTATTTCTAGATGGAAAAGTAGTCACAATAACAAACTTTTAACGAAGGAGAAATCACTATGCTCATACCGTTATCGTATCTGAATCCAACGCCATCCGCAGCTATTTATCGCTGCAGCAACTGCCTTTTTATTTTTCCAAGCCTGTTTTAGTACATGTGGAAACGTACAAAACAGCGGCAACCGCCCCTTAGTTGGGAGGCGTGAGAGGTAGCGTATTACGGTATCCTTATTGAGGTTCGGGAAAACATCTAAAAGAGTTCGCTCCTCGATGTTAGTTAATACACAACGAGGCTTGATAAAATGAACTTCATCAATGCCGAGCCATTGGAGAGTTTCAAATTGCAACGTTTCATCTAAGCGATTTATTTAATCGACGGATTGTAATATGAAGTGCGACAGATAAAAACACCCATGGAAGATTCGTGTAAAATGGAGTCACCACAACAACCATTACACAGGAGAATCAAACCATGGGCTACACACATCTTAACATAACTGAACGCAGTCAGCTAGAAATCTCACTTCGCTTGGGATGGTCTGATCGAGAGATTGGCAAGGAACTAGGCAGACATCACTCCACCATTGCTAGAGAGCGAAACAGAGGGAGTCGCAGTGAGACGTACGCCGCAGAGATTGCACAGGCTAGTTACACGGAGCGGCGAGCATCGTGTAAACCAAAGGGTCGGTTCACCCTTGAGTTAGCCAGCGAACTGGAAGCAAACCTACAGCAGACTTGGTCACCTGAGCAAATTGCCGAGCATAGAAGAATCAACGGTAAATCGTTCGTTTGTTTCAAGACCATCTATCGTTGGCTCTATGCTGGACGCCTTGCTGCAGGTGAGTTAAACGTACTGAGACATAAGGGTAAACGGCGTAAGCCCATGGAGACACGCGGACGCTTTCTCATCGGGAAACCCATTGGCCACCGTCCTAAAGAAGTGCGCAAACGAGAGTCTTTCGGACACTGGGAACTGGATACGTTTGTATCCAGCCGAGGAAAAAGCCGAGCCTGTGCCGCAACATTTATTGAGCGCAAGACACGGATGTATCTAGCCTTGAAAATGCCAGACCGCACGGCTCATTCGATGGAGATCGCTTTCGGAGTGATCGCTAGCCAGTACCCTCACAAAACCTTTCTAACCGCCACAGCTGATCGAGGGAAAGAATTCGCCTGCTATGCCGCCCTAGAGACCTTTCATGGACTGGATATCTACTTTGCCGATCCCTATTCGTCCTGGCAACGAGGATCTAACGAAAATGGGAACGGACTTCTTGGGGAGTTCTTTCCCAAAGGTTATGACTTTGCACAGGTTACTGATGAGGAACTCGCTCATGCCATCCATCTCATTAACGACCGTCCTCGAAAATGCCTAGGCTGGAAGTCTGCTCACGAATCTTTTATGGAACAGCTGTCGCACTTAGCTTGACAAACCGTCGTTTAAAAAGAAGCCCAACCCTTTAAACACATAGCTCTATGAACACGCCGGCGTTCTATGCAAAATGCCTGTGAGCATCGGAATGGGCTGCAGGATGCTTTTGACCATGCCGTTTCAGCAAGGACCACTCTACTTAACGGGTTCGTTAAGCTAAGCCCGGCTATCGGTCCCGCTCCCCAGCTCCTTAAAACACGCTGGAGTATGGAGCTGCATCCGGATCTCTTCCCCGTTCTTCGTATACTAGCAGCATTCGGAGTAGGGTGCTGTAGCCCGAGAGGAACGTCAGTCCCGCCGCCGTACCTGAAAGCACACTGGACTGTGGAGCTGAAGCTGGCCCCCTCTTACCGCATATCGTACGTTGAAATTCTTGATCTGATTAGTATAACTGGTGTAATTTTTTTGTTGTATCCTCTTGGTTCATAGTAACCCTTCCTCTATCATTATTCCACAAAACCCGCGCTTGCCGCCTTTTTTAACCAATTCCCAATCCGTTTCTATGTTAGTTCTTATCCTGTGCAATAGGTTTAAGGCAACTTCCAGTTCCGCTTCGGAAAAGCCCTGCAAGGCTACAGAATTGGAGTACTCTTCTTCTCTTTTCAAAAACTGATAGATTCGTTCTCCTTCTTCTGTTGGATACAGCTTCAAGATCTTCTTGTTGTCTGGATCACTTTGCTTCTCTATCAGTCCGTCAGACACAAGATTCTTAATGGAACGCGAAGCCGTTGTCCGATCCACCTTCAGCATATCTGCAACCCGCTCCTGAATGATGCCAGGGTTCTCACATATCCGCACAAGATATAAATATTGCCCCTTCGCAAGGTGAAATTCTTTAAATTCGATATTGCTTATCGATTCAAAACATCTAGCAATCATACCGACTTCTCTCAGTATTTCTTTCATAGGGGTAGCTCCTAGCGTGTAATGACACTCATTATTTTTGTTGCATTTACAACATTACCTTACTTCAAAATTGTTGTAAACGCAATAAAATAAGATGGCATTACCGTCCCACTGCCTGAAAATAACGATGGATCTTGTTCAGCTTCGCCTTATGCCGTCCACGCGGACTCTCCATGCTGCCAAACTCGAAGAATTTCACCTTCTTGATACCGACATAATTGAATAATGCTTTGCGCATTAAAGCCTTGTGCGCGTTGTTCAGCAATAAAAGCATATAGTTCGCAGGCCCTTTCATAACCGAAATGCAGACGACCGATTTACCCTTCAACAACCCCTCCGGCAGCATCTTGCCTGTATCCTTATAAGCAAATCCCGAGGCGAACATTTGGTCAATATAGCCCATAAGCATCGCCGGTGGCCGCCCCCACCAGATCGGATACACGAATACAATTTTGTCTGCCCATAGAAGCTGTTCCCGGTACTCGGCAAGCGCGGGTTCTTTGTACATATCCCGTCTGCGCTTGTGCTCATTAAACACCAGAACGGGATCAAAACCTTCTTCGTAAAGATCCAGCACCTTGATTTCCTCAATCCTGTCGTTCTCGTTGCCTCCCTTAATAACTTCCTGTAAGAAGGCGTAGCTCAAGCTTCGATGGTTAGGATGCGTATAGATGACGAGCATTTTCATAATTTGAACCCCTTTACTTATCATTTGATAACAAAATGGTAGCACGGTCATTATTTAGTTGTCAATTGATAACTTTCATTTGATAATTGTTTTTTGATAATTAATTTGCTATGTTGTCAAGGGAGGGGATTCTGTGGACAAGAGTGCTATTTTTCAAAAATTTTTGACTTTTACAGCTGCTGTGCATCAAATCTCGAATGATTTCACTAAAGACGTCAGACCGGGTGATATTACCACCGTTCAATATAAGATCCTGGAATACATTGCTGTCAGTCAGCCTTCTACACTCAGCAGTATCAGTGAATGCATGCATATGTCCATGCCAAATACGAGCAGGGAACTTAAGAAGCTAAGCGAGAAGCAGTTCTGTGAGAAGGTTACTGATCCGGAGGACCGGCGCAAACAATACATCCGGCTGTCGGCCAAAGGGGAAGCGTTGATGAATGAAGTGTTCGGCCGAATTGAAGCCCAGTTCGATGAGCGCTTACAGAACATCTCCGAAGACGAGCTGAAGGAGTTAGAGCAGGCTATAGATCTGCTGCATACGAAAGTGTTTTATTGATTCATTGGTCATTTGCCGTTTGGACACCAAGATATATATAAAACATGAGAAAGAGGCGATCCTTTGAGGATGGCCTCTTTCTCATACATATCCTTCCTCAAGGGTAAATATAATCAATTTGAATAAGACCTTTAAAACCTACTTGACAACTATGATTAATGGGACTATATTATTGTAAAAATCACCATTTTTGATAATAGATTATTGAATATTGATAATCTATTACACACTACCCTATGAATGAAGGAAGGTTTTCCAATGAAAAGGCTCACCTCATTATTCTCTTTAACATTCGTACTGCTTCTCCTCTTGGCAGGCTGCAGCCAGAATTCCAGCGCACCTGCTAGCTCCGGTACAGAGACTCAAACCTCCTCTGCGGAGCAAAACAGCAGCAAGGACGGAAGCACCGACGAAAATACATTAGACAAAATTAAAAAAGCCGGAAAAATCGTTATCGGTACCGGAGGCAATTATCGTCCTTTTAACTACATGAATGAGAAAAATGAGCTGGTCGGCTTCGATATTGAATGGGGCAAAATTATTGCCGAGGGATTGGGCGTAAAGCCTGAATTCGTTACCGGACAATTCTCGGGATTAACACCAGGGCTATTGGCAGGCAAATTCGATATTTTGCTGGCGGGAGTGAATGTGACGGATGAGCGGAAGAAATCGGTAGATTTCACTGAACCGTATGGCCGTGACGGTGTTGTAGCTGTGATCAATAAGGAAGGTAGCAACAACCCTGCAGATATTAAAGATCTTGAAGGCAAAGTAGTTGGAGTAATCGGAGGCGCTACCGCACAGGCCGTTGTTAAGAGTATTGGCGGCTACAAGGAGATCAAGGAATATCCGGGCGAAACGGAAGTCTTCAAAGATCTGGTCAACAAACGTGTGGATTTGGTCTCCATTGGCCGTGATGCTGCCGGGGATTATCTGAAGAACTCTCCTGACGGCTCCAAGCTGGAGATTGCCGGAGAGCCCTACACCATCGTAGACGTAGCCATTCCTTTACGCAAAAATAATGCCTTGCTGAAGGAAGCGATCGATAAGATCATTCTGGAGAAGAAGCAGGACGGTACGTATCAGAAGCTTGCACAGGAACATTTTGGACTTCAATTTGATAAGTAAATAATTAACGCTTTCGGCCCTCCGCATCGGTAATGTAAGCTGCCGGTACGGGGGCCGTTAACTTATGGGCATAAAGAAAGGAGCAGCACGATTGAATCTGGAAACAGTGGTTCAGGTTTTTCCCTTCCTGCTAAAAGGCGCTCTTGTTACCTTTGAAATTTCAATATTGGCCATTATTATCGGTACGGTGCTTGGTTTCTTTTTGGCCGTACTACGCTTATCGCATAATAAGCTGGTGCGCTTCCTGGCTACTACATATATATGGGTATTCCGCGGCGTTCCGATCTTGATGGTTCTTGTGTTCATCTATTACACGCCCCCCTTCGGGATCACCTTATCCGCCTTCGCGGCCGGACTACTGGGTCTCTCCTTTAATGCTGCGGCCTATAAGGCTGAAATTATCAGAACAGGGTTATTGGCTATCCCCAAGGGACAGATTGAAGCTGCGGAAGCGATCGGGATGACCCCGTGGCAAATTCTGATTCGCATTCGGATTCCACAGATCATTCGCTTCATTCTCCCAACGTATATCAGCAACTCGGTGGCGTTACTCAAGGAATCGGCCCAAGTGTCAGTCATTACCGTCCCCGATCTTATGCTTAACGCACAGAGCCAATTCAGCAGTACCTATATGCCATTTGAAACGCTTGGTGTCGCAGCTGCACTGTACTTGTGCATGACCAGTGTGCTAATGACCCTGCAAATCTATACCGAACGGAAACTAAAATTGCATGCCGGCCGCAGATAAGCAGAAGCTGGCACACGCCAATGAGGAGGTTACAGCCATGCCGGTTCTGGAACTGGTGGATATCAGCAAGACTTTTGGCACGAAGACCGTAGTGCAGAAGACAAACTTCTCCATTCAAAAAGGAGAGGTAGTCTCTATCATCGGGCCCAGCGGAGCCGGGAAAAGCTCTCTGCTGCGCATGATTAATCTGCTGGAGGTTCCATCCTCCGGTGTAATCGTCATCGATCGTCAGCCCGTGGAGTACAAGCTCAATCGCGCCAGCCAGCTTACCTTCCTATCGAAGTTTAAACTGAGCAAGGTCAGAGGCAAGGTCGGAATGGTCTTTCAGCATTTCAATCTGTGGGAGCATAAGACGGTTCTGGAGAATATTATCGAAGGGCCGGTCAACGTTAATAAAAAATCAAAACGGGACGCAATCCGTCACGCCGAGGAGCTCCTGGCACGGGTAGGCTTGCTGGAGAAAAGAAATGAATATCCCGGCAACCTGTCTGGAGGCCAACAGCAGCGGGTGGCGATTACCCGGGCACTCGCAATGGAGCCAAGCGTGCTGTTGTTTGACGAACCAACCTCGTCTTTGGACCCCGAATTGGTAGGCGAGGTGTTGCAAATGATGACCCAGCTAGCCGAGGAGGGAATGACAATGATCGTCGTTACGCATGAAATGCGTTTTGCCCGGCAAGTATCTGATCGGGTCTTATACATGGAAGAAGGACGAATCGTTGTAGAGGGAACGCCGGAGGACATTTTTGATTCAAAAGATAACCCAAGGCTGACCCGATTCTTCAGCAGTCTGCATGGGTAGGGTAGGACAGAACTGCATTATTACTGTCGCTATTCTCTAAGAGTTCGTTCAAAACAAAAAATGACCCTCTTTCGGGGTCATTTTTTCCATCAAGGGGAACAACGTACTGTCACTTACATGTCAGTCGGCCCCATTGTATTTATTCTTCGTAATGACTAATGTCCCCATGTAACACAATTTCCGGGACACCATCCGTAATATCAATACGGCAAAGGCTTGTCGGATGAATCTCGGGCAGCCCCCAAAGCTCCTTCATTGCCTTCCCTTCGAAATAAGCCATCAGCAGCTTAATCGTTATCGTATGCGTGACAATAAGCACAGATTGCCCTTCATGTTTCTCCAGAATTTCCTGCAATTTATGAAGTGCCCTTGCCTGCACCTGTCCATAAGTCTCACTTCCCTCAAGCTCGAACTTCTCGGGGTCCTTCCAGAAGTTGTCCCACTGCTCAGGATAGCGGGGTGCTACCTCAGAATGCAGGCTTCCTTCCCATAAACCAAAGCCCATCTCCATGAAATCTTCCGAGGTCTCCAGCGGGATGCTGCGTTCCCCGCGTACAAGCTCTGCAGTCCGCACCGCCCGGGGGCTGGGGCTTGAGTAGATGGCATCCAGCGGTACGGTGTGCATTCCCTTTCTAAGCCATTCCGCCTGTTGCAGGCCCCGTGGCGTCAGGGGAGAATCCTCAGATCCCTGCATCCGATGTACGAGATTCCACTCTGTCTCTCCATGCCGTGTCAAATATATTTTCGTACTTCCCATGACAAGATCCAGCTCCCATTCCTCTAGAATGAGCCAATATTAACATACTTACTATTCCTTGTCTGTTCATTCCTGCCTAATCACTCAACATAATCTTCCCGGTGTTCCTCCCGGGAGAACTCGCCGCATAAACGGCCTCCCTAATCTCTGTCAGCGGGTAACACGCCGCGGGAGGCATCAACGATAAGTGCCCCTCCATGATCATGGAAATGATGGCGTTAAAGCTTGCCTGCCACGTCTGCACAGAGACCTGCTGATTCCAGTGTCGCAGGTGGAACAGCTTCACATCGATGCCCCTACGACTCAGTTCCGTCCCGTTCAGCGGAATGCCTGACAGCAGTCCTAGCGTTACGAACTTCTCGCCACGGCGAAGACACATGGACAACTCCATGCCTGAGGGTCCACCGATCGAATCAATTCCAGCTGTAGCGCCGTCCCCCTCCGTCAGTTCCATCACCGTGTCATACAATGATGAGGTTGCCGTATCAATCACTTGAGACGCACCCAGTCGGAGCAGCTCGTCTGTATAGTAATTATTGCGAGTTACGGCGATCAGGCGGAATCCGAGCATTTTGGAGAATTGGGCCAGGATACGTCCAAGCGCAGAACCAGCGGCGTTGACCACCAGCGTGTCTCCCGGACCCAGCTTCAATGTTTCCGTACAAATGACCCAGGCTGTGACCGGATTTATGTAAAGTTGTGCGGCCGTATAATCATCCATCTCGTCAGGAACAGGAACCGCCCATTCTGCGGGAGACGTCACATATTCCTGCCAGGTCCCTTCCCCGCGCAGGGGCAACACACGCTTGCCCATAAGTGCCGGGGAAACGTCTCGTCCCACTGCTATCACTTTCCCTACACCTTCGTACCCGGGAATGGCAGGAAGTGAGGTGCGGTGAGCGTAAGCCCCGGTAATCGGAATCAGATCAGAAGGATTGACTGGAGAAGCCAGCATCCGCACAAGAATCTTACCGGCACCCGGGAATCCAATCGGTTTAAGTTCATATTGTACACTATCCCTTGGGCGTCCAAATTCGTAGAATCTTACACATCCGGCTTCCATGGCAATCACTCCTATGCTTCATTTATCCAGAAATAGATACTCCGGTGTACTCAGGCGCTGCTGAGACCTCGGCGTCTCTCCTCCCCGGTCAGCCTCACTGTCTGGCTTACGGCGGGCAGGCCCCGAGAACATTTTATACAGAATATAACCTACTAACCCGCCCAATGTATTCAGGAGCAAATCATCCACATCGAACGTTCCGATGGCCAGCACAAGCTGGGTGGACTCGAAACACAGGCTAAGCAGCAGCGAACACATCAACACTTTGACAACTGACCATTGAACGTTTCGGAAGACGACCGGCAAGAACAGACCAAGCGGGATGAACGCCAGTACGTTGCCAGTCAGATTGATATTCAGAAAAGGGTTCGATAGCGACAGGTGGTGCAGATCTCTCTTAATCTCATTAAAGGGTACCAGATTGTAGGGGCGAAGAAAAATCCTCCCCGGGTCCTGCAACGTACGCTGGAATTGCTGTAGTAGAATATGTACGTCCACATGCCCACCTTTGAACAGGATCACCTTGACCAATAGATACAGATATGCGGTGAATGATATGAGTGTTAGCACACCGGGTGATTTGGAATTCTTCATGTTGTCCTCGCCTCTCTCATCTCAGGTTGTCTTCACTTCTCGCTCGTCACGATGACGCCATCGACGTTATTGCCTGATATTTCATAACGCTGATTCACTGGAATTCTGATCATCACATTGTCCGTGACCGGGTAATAGGTTACTTCGTAAGTCCTGCCCTCAGCTTCAGCAGTAAGGCTTTTTTTCTCCCGAAGATAGTCCAGATACTGCTCCAGCACCATATCCTTCTCCTGCATTATTGCACTGTGCGGCAAGCCAACATAACGAAAATGCCAGGGCTCGTACTGAATTCCGGTAATCGCCGTCTTGTCCTCCGGGTAGCGAAGTACAAAACCGTACTTCCAGGCATTTTTCTTCAACCATTTCCCTTCCGGCGCCCTTTTCATCTCTGCTTGGGAAGATCCGACGTCCAGCGACAAGCCCAGATTATGTTCACTACGACCCGGCGGAAGCGCAACCTGCGATCCTTTTTCCCGGTATAGCGCCTCCTGTTCTGCAAAGTCACGGTAACCACTACTGATCAGAAAACGACTGACCCCATCCTGCTCCGCAGCCTGAACCATCTTCACAAAGGCCTGAGCTACCGACCTCGACAGACGGAGCTTCGTGTCCATCAGTGCATATCCCTGCGTAAGCTCCGAATGCTCCGACAGCTTCACGATATCGGATTTGATGCTTGCCTCATGCAACGGATTATCCTTGTTAACAAGCAGCAGCTCCCCCTGATAAATCTGGGATGCCGCGACCATCTGGAACGCATTACTGCCCGGCTGGGGATCAATGGCCTCGCCCTCTTCGGTAAGACCCTTCGAAACATATTTAATGGCTATCCCACCCAGCATAAGTACAACAACTACAAAAAAGCCCCACTTTTTCATATACAGTTAACCTCCCTGATTCCTCTTATCTTCAGAATAGAGACCACTGTTTAAAAAAAAGCGGGGCTAAATATAAAGTTTTCCTTAAATTAGAAGGGTGAACCTCTCCATAGTTCTTAAACTTGATGACTCTCCTGCGGCAGTCTCACTTCAAAGCAGGTACGGACCACACTGCTCTCTACAGTGATGGTGCCCTGATGCTGCTCGACGATATTTTTGGCAATAAACAGACCCAGACCTGTTCCGCCTTCCTGTTGACTGCGCGACTCATCGCTGGTGTAATACATCTCGAAGATATGCGGCAATTTCTCTGGTGTGATATATCCGCCGTAATTCAACACCTGTATAACAACCTCGTTGCCTTCCGAGAAGCTGTTGATATCAACGAATTGACCATCCTTCCCGTACCTGGCGGCATTGCTGAGCAGATTCTCAAACACACGGGCTAATAGCTCTCCATCACCCTGAATCTGCAGCTTGGGCACGATGTTCAGCCTTGCGCTGAGATGATTTTTTTCGAATACCGGATACATTTCCTCACTGAGCTGCATCAACAGACCACTGAGATCCAGTTGGTTCTTCTGGAGGGGCAGCATGCCATAATTCATCCGGGTAATCTCGAACAGTTCATCAATAAGCTTCTCCAGGCGCTAGGATTTGGTATAAGCAATCTCGGTAAAATGTCTGGTCTGCTCCTCGGTCAGTTTGTCCCCCTTCAGAATCCAGTCCAGGTAGCCCAGAACCGAGGTAAGCGGTGTGCGCAGATCATGGGCCAAATTCACAATCAGCTGATCTTTGCTGCTCTCCGCAAACGCCCCCCGTTCCACTGCCTCCTGCAGCTTCTCACTGGCGAGATTTAGTTCTTTGGCAATCGCGCGAAACTCATCCTTGGAGGAGATATCGACCCGGTGCTTGAAATCGCCGCTTGCCAGATGGTGAATGCCTTTGGTGATTTCATTAAAGTAGGAAGCATACGGCTTCGTGAAAAGGTAGAAGAAGAAGATCGCGAGCGGGATAAAGATCAGCAGGAAAAAGTAAATATCCCCAATGTTGGACATAATGTGGCGGTAATGAGCCAAGGGATCTTCACGTTTCACTCCGGAATAATACATCTGAAGAAGCCTGTAAATGACATAAGTAATACTGCCGGACAGAAGCATGCTGAGTCCCAGGAATGTGATCATTCTCGTCCGAAAACTGAGCAGCCCTCTATCCATTGAACGTGTACCCCACGCCCCAGATCGTTTTAATAAATTTGGTCTTGTTCATGTCCTCGCCCAACTTCTTACGCAGGGTACGGATATGCACCATCACGGTGTTGGCGCCTTCGTAGTACGCTTCGCCCCATACCTGCTGAAAAATATTTTCCGAGCTGAAGACCTGCTTCGGATGGCTGGCCAGCAAATACAGAATATCGAACTCCTTCGGCGTCAGATCGATGGCTTGTCCGTACAGCATCACCGTATGCTGCTCGGAATTAATGCTGAGTCCCCCCGCTTCCAGAACAGCGCTGGCCGCCGCAGCTGGCTGGCTGAACTGCATGGACCGGCGCAGCTGTGAATTCACTCGTGCTACCAGTTCCATCGGATTGAATGGTTTTGTCATATAGTCATCCGCCCCGATGACTAGTCCTGTGATTTTATCGAGATCAGAGGTTTTGGCACTCAGAAAAATAATCGGCATATGGTGCTTCTCGCGGATCTGCCGGGTAACCTCGTATCCGTCCAGCTCCGGCATCATAATATCGAGAATTGCCAAATCCACGGTCTGAGTCTGTACAGCTTGAACCGCCTCTTTTCCGTTAAAAGCCTTGATAATATGGTATCCCTCTTTGGTCAGGTGCAGCTCGACCAGATCGGCAATTTCTGCTTCATCATCTGCTATCAGAATCGTTATTCGTTTCACTGTATTCACTCCCACCCGTGTTCACTGCTCCTGGCTGTTGTTGCTCTATAGATGAATTCAAGAATCAAACGTATTGCTTGGTCGTCACTACGGTGAATGTTTGGACTTCCGGTCGCTGTTGTCCCCAGATTTCTTCAATTAAACCGCTTCTAGCGGTTGAAATCTGGGAACAGTCTGTGCTTCCGATGCGAGCTTTCCTGTGGAAAGCTTTCAGGCGAGCGCTAACGCTCCTACAGTTCCAAACCTTCCCCTTCGTTCCTTCTCGCTTTTTGTTACTTTCTTTCATTCATCTTATATGTCAGGAACCGTCTCTGATTGTATACCCTCATTATACAAAAAAGCTACCTGCATATTGTAACCATGCAGGTAGCTTTACTAAATTCAGTATGCCGTTGCCTAATTTTCTGTACGCGGCGGGCGCATCGTGAGGCTGACCCGGCCTTTCTTAAGGTCCACACCCATGACCCAGACCGTCACGTTATCCCCGACGGAGACCACGTCCATGGGATGCTTCACGAAGCTGCCGCTGAGCTGGGAAATATGGACCAGCCCGTCGTTCTTGATCCCGATGTCGACGAACGCGCCGAAGTCGATCACGTTGCGGACGGTGCCCTGCATCTCCATGCCGGGCGCCAGGTCCTCGATCTTCAGCACATCGGTGCGGAAGATCGGCAACGGCAGCTCCTCGCGCGGGTCACGGCCCGGACGCTGGAGACTCTCCAGGATGTCACGCAGGGTCGGCACGCCGACATCTAGCCGGGCAGCCAGCTCCTCCGGCTTCTGTGCCGCCAGCTCAGAAGCCACTTCCTTACTGCCGAGACTGGATACATCCAGTCCGAGCGTCTTGAACAACCGGTCCACCACCGTGTAGGACTCGGGGTGAATTGGTGTCCGGTCGAGGGTGTTGTCGCCTCCCGGAATCCGCAAGAATCCGATGCACTGCTCATAGGATTTCGCACCGAGGCGCGGCACCTTCTGCAGCTGCTTCCGCGCGGTGAATTTGCCGTTCTCCTCGCGGTATTTGACGATGTTCTTCGCAATCGTCGCATTCACGCCGGAGACGTACGACAACAGCGACGGCGACGCTGTATTCACGTCAACGCCGACATGGTTAACGGCCGATTCCACGACGGCCTTGAGGCTCTCTTCCAGATGCTTCTGCGAGACGTCATGCTGGTATTGCCCGACCCCGATCGCCTTGGGGTCGATCTTGACCAGCTCCGCGAGCGGGTCCTGCACGCGGCGGGCAATCGATGCGGCGCTGCGCTCCGCCACATCAAGGTCCGGGAACTCCTCCTGCGCCAGCTTGGAGGCGGAGTAGACACTGGCTCCCGCTTCATTGACGATCAGGTAGGCCAGGTCGGGATTGCCGATCTCGGCAATCACCTCGGCCGTGAACTGCTCCGTCTCGCGGGAGCCGGTCCCGTTGCCGATTACGATGAGCTGGATGCCATACTTGGCGATCAGCTCCTTGAACTTGGCAGCGGCTTCGCGCTTTTTGTTATTCGGCGGTGTCGGATAGGTCACCGCCACCTCCAGCAGCTTGCCAGTATCGTCTACGACGGCCAGCTTGCAGCCTGTGCGGTAGGCAGGGTCCACGCCGAGGACGCAGCGGCCTTTGACCGGCGGCTGCAGCAGCAGGCTCCGCAGATTGCCAGAGAAGATCGAGATCGCCTGATTCTCGCCCTTCTCCGTCATTTCCCCGCGCACCTCACGCTCCACAGACGGAGCGATCAGACGCTTGTAAGCATCTTCGATAACACTTTCCAGCAGGTCTTTGACCGGAGAAGGTCCCTTGATGACCTTGCGTCCGATGAAGGCATGAATCTTATCTGACACAATCTCAATGCCCACCTTGAGTACACTTTCCCGCTCTCCGCGGTTGATCGCAAGAATACGGTGCGGCGGCATTTTATGTACCGGCTCACGATAGCTGTAATAGTTCTCATATACCGATTCCTGCTCGGCATCCTTGGCCTCCGAGACCAGAATTCCCTGGCTGGCCGTATACTGGCGCACCCAGGAACGGATGGCCGGATCATCGGCGATATTCTCGGCGATAATGTCCATCGCGCCTTGCAGCGCTGCCTCCGCCGTCTCTACGCCCTTCTCGGCATCGATGTAACGGGCTGCCTCCGCCTCGGGGCTGCCTTGTCTCGGCTGCCCGATGATCCACTCTGCCAGGGGCTCCAGCCCCTTCTCCTTGGCTACGCTGGCCCGGGTCTTCCGCTTCTGACGGAATGGGCGGTACAGATCCTCCACCTCCTGGAGCTTAACCGCCTTGGCGATTTGCTCCTGTAGCTCAGGAGTCAGCTTTCCTTGCTCCTCAATACTGCGGAGAACATCTTTCTTCCGATCGCTCAGATTACGAAGATAACCGAGACGCTCTTCGATATCGCGCAGCGCGTTCTCGTCCAGTTCCCCCGTCATTTCCTTCCGGTATCTCGCAATAAAGGGAATCGTGTTACCCTCATCCAATAATCCTACTGTGGTCCGCACTTGCTTGGGCGCAATGCTTAGTTCTTTGGCAATCGCCAGAATAATCGTTTCCTGCTCGCGCTGGGCAGCCGCTTCATCGGCCACGGCTCCAGCATTCATGTTCTCTGCAGTCAATACAATCCCTCTTTCCGCCTCGCAATTCTGTACAACCTTCATGCTAAAATAGTATCACAGATTCGGTCCGGTACCAAAATGCCCACGCCGGACACCGCTCCGGAGTACACGGAGAAGTGGCAGCGTGGGCATTTTCATAAGGAAATCCTATGACGTCTGCTGGCCTCTCATGCTCCGTTTACTGGAGCTGAGTGACAGGATAAAGGACACGGCAAGGACCAGCGCCGCTACCGCATACGGGAAATTAATGTTGATATCAAACAGATAACCGGCCACGATCGGTCCGGCAATGTTGCCGAGGCTCGTATATGCCGAGTTCATACCGGCGACAAACCCCTGTGAATCCCCGGCCATTTTGGATAATTGCGTGCTCACCGCAGGTCGCAGGATATCCATAGCCAAGAATACGATAAAGGTAACTGTAATGATCGCCCAGTAGCTGCTCACAAATACCGTCAACAGAATAAACACGGCCGAGGCCAAGAGACAAATGGCGATCACTCTGTTCTCTCCGAAGCGATTCAGAATCCAGCCAAAAGCCGATACCTGAACCACTGCACCGGCAATGGAACCAAACGTAATGACGAAGGCAATATCCTTCGGCGTAAATCCGAATTTATGATCCACGAACAATCCGAATACCGTCTCGTAATTGGCGAGGCCGAAAGCGAGTACGAATACAATAACCAGACTGAAGAAATAAGGCTGGCGGTAAGATTGCACAAGCTGTAACAACAGGCTTTCCTGGTTCTTTCCAGAGGTTTTAGCTTCTTTACGCTGCTCCGCAGTAAGAGATTCCGGCAGAACCGCGAATGTCACCACAGCAATAAGACCTGCCGCGATGGCTGCCACGAAGAACGGCGCGCGGATGCCGAACTCAGCAAGATAACCGCCAATCCCGGGTCCAATAATAAAACCAGTCGAGATGGCTGCATTGATCAGCCCCATTCCTCTGGCCCGTTCCTCCAAGGAGGTCGTATCTGCAACGTAGGCCATAACTGCGGGCATAATCAGGGCCGCTCCCGCTCCGCCCAGCATTCTGGAGATGAACAGCATCCAAGACATATTCGCCAAGCCGAACACTAGCTCTGACACGGCGAAAACAACTAACCCGACGACAATTATATTCTTCCGTCCCATTGTATCGGACAACCTGCCCGCGATCGGAGACAAGAGCAGCTGACTAAGTGAGAACGCCGCCACCAGTAAACCAACCGTACTTCCGCTAATATTTAGCTCATTCATAAAAGTAGGCATAATGGGTACAACAAGACCGATTCCGGTAAAAGTCAGAAAAATCGTCAACATGACAAGCAGTATAGCTCCCCGGTTTCTAAGCAGTAATGACATGATTTACCTCCGTGTGCTCCCTGCACAGTTTCGAATAATATTTTTAGGCATTCAGTGAAGCCTAATTTTCTCTGTTCTAAATATCTGCTGGTACGAGCAATCCCATACCATAAAAATAAACAACCGACCAATAGAGACCGACCACCCGGTCTAATTTAAGACATGAGAAAGCTTGCGCTTCTCACTACGTACGTATTCCCTGCAGCAACAGTCTGAGCGATTTCCGATAATATTCTTTAATTTCCTCTATCCCCATCGGCGAGCGCGAAATCTCCGACACCTTTCCGACACCTTCCAGCAGCCCACTGAGAATAACGACAATATCCTCAGGCTCATCTGCCTTGAGATAATGGGTATCTATCCCTTCCTTCACCAGATCACGGCAAGCCCGCAATGAATCATCATACATATGCCACAGCCGTTCCTCGATTTCAGCGGTATGATCCTTGATTCTTGCATACTCCTCCAGCGCCCGGATCAGCGGGTTCTGGAAATCATTGGCACAGTGCTCGGCATAGGCATAGAAGCGTTCTTCAAGATCTGCGATCCCGGCCCGCTTGATATCCCAATTCTGGAGCCATAACTCGGTATCCTCTTCCACCACGTACAAGAACAATTCATCCTTGCTGGGAAAATGGTGATACAGGCTGCCCTTGCTGACACCTGCCGCCACACATACCTCATTCATGGTTACCGCGCCGTAGCCCTTCTGGACAAACAACTTGGCCGCGTTCTGTACAATCCGTTTCTTCGTTTCTTCTCCATCTGAACGTCCTTTGATTACAAATCCCTCCTAAACCGACTGTCCGGTCTAATTATAGCAGAGTTAAAATTTAAAGAGAACCCCGCTGCAGCAAATATCATTTTCTCCTGTAGGAAAGGGTCCCATTCACCCGTTGCCGCCAGAACAAAAAGGCGCCCGGGACATATCCCGGGCGCCTTTGTTCAAGTACAGTTTATATCCTTGCCCTGCTTAGAAATCAATCAGGCCAAGGCTGATTTGCAGCGAATCATCCACCTTTTTCATTGTATCATCATCCAGGTGGGTGATCTTATCCGTTAAGCGCTGTTTGTCAATCGTCCGAACCTGCTCCAGCAGAATGACCGAATCGCGGTCAAATCCGTGAGCAGACGCATCAATCTCCACATGCGTCGGCAGTTTCGCCTTCTGAATCTGTGCTGTGATCGCCGCCACAATTACTGTGGGGCTAAAGCGATTGCCAATATCGTTCTGAATGATCAAAACCGGCCGAACTCCGCCTTGTTCGGAACCTACTACAGGCGAAAGATCGGCAAAAAAAACGTCGCCGCGTTTCACGATCAATGTCTACACCCCGCTTACTAAGCGGCCAAGAGTGCTGTCTGCATCTTCCTCCGCGAGGAACGCCTCGCATGCCATGGTCAAGTTAATCTTGGCCATTTCCATGTAGCCACGCTGCATGGACTCCCGGATGGCACGTTTCCTCCGTTCACTCAGGTACAGTTTCATGGCCTGCCTGATCAATTCACTCCGGTTGGAATTCTCCAGTTGAGCGATTCCATCCACTTCCTGCAAGAGATGATCGGGCAAGCTGATCATGATTCTTTTGGTGTTCTGCAAATTGGCCACCTTCTCTTCCACCCCCACAAACCTTCTGCCCTTGTCTTTCAGTTTAGCAATATACAAGGAATTTTATACAAGGAATATATGCTGTCAGTATATCAAGTATGCTGCATCCCATTATAAACTAGAAATGGTGGTTCGTATAGACTATACAAGACATAGTTGTTTACGATTTAATCCATTCCCAGAAACTACCTGTATATTGTTAACTTTCAGGGCATTACGGCTGCAGCAAAGCATTCACCAGGTATGGAGTGCAACCTTCGCGTATATACACGCGTGGTACACGGTGTGCCAGCATGCAAACAACTTCATAGTGAATGGTTCCCAGGTGGAGCGCCAACTCGTCTGCCGTGATCGACACGCCAGCCTGCCGGCCGATGAGTACAACTTCCTCGCCTGCTTTGATTTGTTCCGCTTCTTCAGCGAAAGATTTCAGTGATACCATACACTGGTCCATGCAGATTGTTCCGACGACGGGGACCCGGCGGCCGCGTATTAGCACCTCCGCTTTGCCGCTAAGCATGCGGGAATATCCATCTGCGTACCCCACAGGCAGAGTTGCGATAATCTCTTCGCTGTCTGTGACGTAACGGGTGCCGTAGCTGATGCCCCAGTGGGGCGGCAGGCTCTTGACATAAACTACCTGCGTCTTCAGCGTCATAATCGGGTGCAGATCGATCAGCTGCCGGTTCACCTCGGTTGAGGGATAGAAGCCGTACAAGCTGATGCCTACACGCACCATGCCCGTGGATAAATAAGGTGTATCAATGGCCGTAGCACTGTTGCCCGTATGTATGATCGGGATATCAATCTCTTGTTCCCGAAGCGTTTCCGCCACGTCCGCGAATCGTCGGTACTGCTCCATTGTATAGCTTTTGTCTTCTTCATCCGCTTTGGCAAAATGGGTAAACATGCCTTCCAGCTCCGCTTGCGCCACAAGCTGTACTTCTGCGATAAAAGCAGGTACATCCGGCGGCAACAGTCCCAGCCTGCCCATCCCGCTATCCATCTTGATGTGTACTTTCAGCCGATGTTCCGGATCTACAGGAAGCTGCCCTATAGCCTCCAGTACTTCTTTCGTGAACAGCGTCACGGTTATGTTATTCTCCCAGGCAGCAGCGATTCCATCCGGAGATGTATAGCCTAGCACCAGAATGGGGAGCTTGATCCCTGCTTGACGCAGCTGAAGCGCCTCATCCAAGAAGGCCACACTGACATAATCCGCACCCAGTGTCTCGAGCTCCCGGGTAATTTCCACTGCTCCATGGCCGTACGCATTCGCTTTGACGCACCCCATAAACTTGGTCTCCGCGGGCAAAGCCGTACGGAAAGCTTCGTAATTGGCGCGCAAAGCGTCCAGATTGATCTCGGCTGCTGTCGGTCGATAGCTTGCTTGCACTTCAAAGTCACCTTCTTACGTTGTAGTAAAACGTTATCTGTTAGTAATGTCTTACTGGTAATGGTAATGCTAACGGAAGGTGACTGTCAATGTAACACAAGCGTGTTTGGCGGCCTAAAAATAATATACCCAAATTAACCAGCGAATAAAGAAAAAACGGATACTACGCTGTAGAGGAATGATTCCCACAATACGCAGTATCCGCCTACTCCTATTACTTACCCGATTGTTCCTGCATAGAAGCGGCAACTTTCACCATTTCATCAACTGGCAGATTTGCGCTTGTAATCCGGTACTCGATCCCTTCATTCGTCCAGGTCAGCGTCTGCAAATCGTCACCACTCAGGACCCCGAAGGTGAAGCCCATATCCCACAATTTGCCAGGAGTGAGGGACACTGCACGGTCCAGCGGACGGGCCTCCATGATCGTATATTGATAAATTCCGTCGTAGCGGAGCAGCACCGCCTGATCCTTGCTGCCTTCGATTTTATTGGAATCCTTCAGGCTCACACCCTCAGGAACGTAGTTCGGCTCCACAATACCGAAGTCGCCAAGCTCTGCAGCCACCGGCGGCTGGGCATTCTCTCCATCTTCCGGTGCCGACACCGGATTGCCGTTCTCATCTACCTCGGCCACCGTACTCTTGGATGGCGTTCCGGTGGACATATTCTTTTGCATATCGAAGGAATCCTTCGTGAAGTCCGTATCAAAGGTAAAGCTGTCGAACTTCACATTCACAACAACCTTGGCTTCTGAATCGGACACCTGCACCTGCTTCGGCGCATATGACTTCTTATCCAGCCAGATCTTCTGGCGTACCAACGCACTGCTTTGATAATTCGCCGCCACCTCAAACACGAAGTTATCTCCGTCGGCTACGAACTGGCGGTTGTTATCGGAGACAATGCCTTGCACCAGCGTCTGATACAGGTAGACCTGCCCCTGATGATCCGGCCAATCGCTCTGGAAGCGGAAGCTCTTATTCAGACTCGGCGTCAGTACGAATACGCCCTCATCATTGCGCAGCACAATCTGCGTGATATCCTTCTGTACATTAGACAAGCTGATCCGGTAATAGGAAGGATTCTTGTACCATACCTCCACCTTGTATTCCTGCGGCTGCTCACCGGTATACAGAGTCATCGTGCCCGAGCCTTGATATGTTCCCTGCTTGCTCTCCAACTTGTCAGCTACATCGTTCAAATCCTTGACTACGGACGCAGCATCCTTCTTCCCGCACCCCGTGAGCACCAGGGCCACGCTCATAATGATTGCGAGTACCCATGTTATCCGGCGCATGACATCATCCCCTTAACCTGTTTTGAATGCATTGATTAGTACATGTCTATGAGAGACTTGACCACAATATGCAGACGGGCATGACAAGCATGGTTTTTGAAAGGTGAAAAGAAGTGATCATAAAGAACTTTCATGAGCCTTAGCTCACAACCCTGTATTAAAAATGCTGAAATTGTACATTTGCGTAAAAAAACCGCCCTCTGGCGGGTTCTTAAAATAGATAACCTGGTACAATAACATTGATACAACAGACATTGTAAGTTTTTAGATGCTATATAGAGCGAATAAAGGATTCAAACCACTAGTCCCAATTAAGAGCATTTTTGTACCTTATATTTTTCTTTTTGAGGATAAAAAGGGAAATAAGAGCATTATTGTACCTTATTTCTTGTGAAAGTAGTGTAGGACATGAAAACTGAAGATTTAACATACAAAATTGCCCTTAATCTACGTCATTTCTCAGTTACATCCGATTTAGGGTACAAAAATGCCCTTATTTACATTGGAGTTCTGTCGTGTTAAAAAAAAGATCCCCCGCACGGGAGATCTTCTCATTCGTACTATTAGCGCATGTTCAACGGATAGATTCAGCGATTTTCAGGACCTCAGCCCGATCCAGCCCCTTGGTTGAGAGGCCATATAATACCCCATCCGCTTCCCAGTCAAGGTTTCTATCGTCCCACATCACGGCGTCAACGCCGCTTACGCTGACCTTCTCCATCTTACCGGTGCTAGACATTTCGTATGCGGTCTCCTTATCGGAGAAGCGCTGTTGCATCCAAATCTTCGTCCCCTTCTTCTCACTGGTAAAGAACAAGTCGAGGTATTTTCCGTTAACACCGTTCTCATCCTTATAAAATTCTCCATGGTCAAAAGCGAATCCTTCCGGCAAATACTTGGGAAGCTTTACTGTGAAGAGCGCGTATTGTTCCAGTTCAGCCGGTTCCTTTACTACTACTTTTTTCGCCGCTGCCTCCTTGTCGCGCTGTTCCTGCTGGCTTTTCGTAATCAGCTCATCCCCATCAAAGCCTACGATAAGCTCACCATTGGCGTTATAGACCTCGCCCAGCTTCTCTGTATACGATTCTATCTTATTTCCGTCCTTGTCAAAAAGCTTGCCCTTCCACTTTTCTGGAAATGGCGGCTCTTGATCGGGATCGTATTGACTGGCAATAATGTTTCCCAGATTGATCTTTTGCAGAACTCTGCCCAGCATCTCCTGGGCAAAGGATGGCTTAACGAAGCTTACGCTAAGGGCACCTGCAACCAGAAGGGAAGCCATAATTATCGCTGGACGTCTGATGCTATTTTTAACCTTCATCTTTCTATCTGCCTCCTTTATCTTAATCCGGCTCTGTATCTTGTCCAAAATGTCCGACTTATTGGAAGTTTCACTGAAATCCTGTCGAGCCAGCGCCTTGCTTAAGCTCAGCAGTTCAAGGTACTCCGGAGAACCGTTCCACTCAGTGGAATCTTTCTGGTGAAGACCCTCATCGATGTCTCTGGACAACCTCTGTACCGTATCCTTGGCATTCACAGTTGTTCCACGCTCCCTATCTCCGATTTTAATTTCCGCATACTTCGGTACAGGATCACGCCGATGTTACTTTCGGACATTCCTGTGATGCTGGCGATCTCCTTATTCTTCAGATCCGCCCCGAATTTAAGTGCCACGATATTCCGCTCTTTGGCCGCCAGCGTATCCAGCGCACGGTTCAGTCCGCTGCTGCGTTCTCCCTCCAGCATACGCTCCTCAGGGGCTTGTCTTGTTGATACCAGTTCACGGATGGCATCCAGTGAGAACAAGCGAGTTCTCTTTTGGCTCCGGTAATAATCGTTCACTACGTTTCTTGCGATGGCGAACAGCCATACTTCGAATGGTGCTTTTTCCCCAGAGTAGCTGTGCAGCTTGGACAATGTCTTCTCGAAAATCTGGCTGGTCAAATCCTCCGCCGTATATCGGCAATTGACGCGATAAGCGGTATAGTTGAATATCCTTGAATAATAGGTTTCAAAAATCGTTGTGAAGAGCTTATCTTTGTCCACGACTGTATCGTTTTCTTGCTTAATTTGACCAAAAGACTGTAGCAATGCGCGCTCTTGCATTCCTCTATTCTCCTTTCTTGCAATATTCACCGGCCAAGTGATTTACAGAAGCTAATACGCTAGCAGCCGTAATCTATTACATACACTAGGAAAATTTAACTAATACTACAATGAGCTCCTCTTACTTCTCCAGTATTGTGGAGAATATTATATATCTCAGTATTTACATATGATAAAATTACTTTAATAAAAATTAATGGGGTAGATTTTATGAATATTATCCAGCTTCATTATCTTGTAGATGTAGGAGAACTAGGTTCCTTTACAGAAGCAGCTAAAAAAAACCTCATGACTGTTCCGGCAATCAGTATTTCTATCAGCCAGTTAGAAGAGGAGTTAGAGGTTTCACTATTTCATCGCTCCAGAAAAGGTGTAACTCCAACTCCCGAAGGCAAAAAAGTTATACAGCATGCGGTCTCAATCCTCAGAAACATCGATAAAATGAAAAAGGATATAGCTACTTTAAAGCATAGAAACTATGGTAATATCTTGATTTCAACCATTCCGGGTCTCGTCTCCAAAATCATCAACACCATGCTGGGGTTTCAAAAAAATTATCCCTATATAAATGTTCAAATGTTTGAAGGTGAAACGACTTCCGTTGTGAATCAGGTTAAAAATGGTATCGCGGATATGGGCTTCGTCTCTTTCTCCAAGAACCAACAAGATCCTTCACTTAATTGGCAACCTATCATAAGAGATCAAGCGATCTTGGTTGTACATAAAAGTTCAGCATTGCGTTTTAAACGAAATATACCTGGGAATGAGATAAAAGATGAAACAATTGTCCTGTACAACGACCCCTATATAAAAATGATTGCTGAAAAATTTCTTCTAAACGACGAGTCGAATAGGCTTGCTTTAGTCACAAATAACGTTGATGGACTTTTCCAAATGGTTACTAAAGGGAATGCCATAACAATCGCTACAGAATATACGCTTAATTCATTGCCTCCTTATATAAAAGATGAGCTGATTTCGATTTCAATTAACGAATTTACTACCGTGCCTAACTATTTATGGAGAATTACGCGAAAAGACCAGGAAAATTCTGAGTTGATAGAACAATTCACGGACCACCTTTTATCACAATTGACTTAAAATTTGTAGAGTCTAAATAGAAAAACGTGAGACCTTGCCGGAATGGTAAGGTCTTATTTATATTCCATAATTAAAAATAATTTAAGTATTATTAATTTTAATTAAATTTATTTTTAATAATGACGCTGATAGAATATGTTTTGTCATTCGAAACATCTTGGTTTTTATATAAATCGAATTTAATTGGAGGGTCACTGAATGATAAAACAAGAATGGAAAAATATAATTAAAAAGCCTTTTTTAATTGTGGTGATTGTTGCCATCATGCTTGTCCCCATGTTCTACTCTTTGATATTCCTGTCAGCCTATTGGAACCCTTATGGTAAATTGGATCAACTCCCTGTTGCCGTAGTTAATAATGATCGAGGGGCTGTACTAGACGGGAAGACCATTAATATTGGTAAAGATTTCGTGGATGGATTAAAGGACGATGACAAATTCAAGTGGGTATTTACTACAGAAAGAAAAGCGATGGAAGGACTCAAGAATGAAGATTATTACATGGTAATCGAACTTCCAAGCCAGTTTTCACAGCACGCCTCATCTCTATTAGGGGAACATCCGGAAAAAATGGAGTTAAATTATTATACGAATGCCGGAAAAAACTACTCTGGGTCACAGATCAGCTCTTCAGCTATTAAGGATATAAGCTCCAGCCTTTCAAAAAAGGTTACAGAGCAATATGCCGATTCCGTATTTAAAAGCCTTAGCAAAGTCGGAGAAGGTATGCAGGAAGCTAGCGATGGTTCAAAGCGGATCAACGAAGGTGTAGATAAGCTTGCCAATGGAACAACCACATTAAGTGAAAATTTAAAGAAATTAACGGACAGTAACCTGGTTCTTAAAGATGGAACAGCTAAATTACAAGCAGGTGCAATTCAGGTAGCCAATGGAATTAAACAATCCAGCGATGGAGCCAACCAGTTGAACACTGGTATCCATTCTGTATTGGGTGGTGCTGATTCACTGAAAAAAGGTGCCGGTGACCTTAATTCCGGATTACAGCAGTTATCAGAAGCCAGTAAAAAATTAGTAGCCGGCTCCGATCAATTATTACGTGGGAATAACCAACTAGCTGCCGGACTAAAGCAATCGTCAGATGGCTCCGTAGCACTCCAAAATAGTTTTGGTCAATTTACGAACAACATGTCAACTATGAATACGGCCATACAAGACGTGACTAATGAATTCTCGGATGTAAGCAGTACCGGGTCCATTAGTCAGGAAGAAATAAAGAAGGTGCTTGCGCAGCTTCAAACCATCTCAACATCAATGGACCAGCTGAATCAAGGTGGAAAGCAAATCAGTACGAGTTATTCTCAACTTGTAGCGGGTCAACACAATCTATATTCGGCTGCAAATAGTCTTGTAGCTGGTCAAAAGGAATTCAGCTCTAATTCAACATTATTTAATGGGAAGCTCGGTGAAGCTGCAGTTGCCTCTCAAAAGCTTGCTCAGGGAAGTATTGATTTATTTAACGGCACTAAGAAGGTAAGCGAGGGAAGCTCTGCACTTTCTTCAGGCCTAGTTATATTAAATTCCGGTGGGAATCAAATAGTTGAAGGTATAAATCAATTAAGCGATGGCTCGAATCAACTTTATATTGGCTCAGGTAAGTTAGCAGATGGGGCTAATGAATTATTAAAAGGCACACACGATCTTTCACAGGGAACAAGTACGCTGCATAAATCATTACAGGACGGAGCAAATAAGGTAAACGATGTGAGTACGAATGATGAAACGAATACTATGTTTGCCAGTCCGATTAATCTTGTCGCTCATAAGTTAAATGATGTGAAAGATTATGGAGTTGGATTAGCACCTTATATCCTATCCCTTGGTCTTTTAGCAGGTGGACTAATGTTTGTCTCGTCCTATTCGATGAGAACTACCACGGAGATTACAACTTCCGGGTTTTCGCATTTCATCAGTAAATATAGTGTATTATTGGTGGTCGGTGTATTTCAGTCCATCTTTGCAGATGTAATTTTAATTCATGGACTAGGTTTACAAGTTCAAAATGAACTATATTTTTATCTGTTTACTATTTTCACAAGCTTAACCCTTTATACCATCATACAATTTCTCACAGTAACGATGGATAAAGTCGGACAGTATATCATTTTCATTCTAATGCTGCTGCAGATTGGAGGAAGTGCCGGAACATTCCCGAAAGAATTAACGCCAACATTCTTCCAGTATATCAATCCTTTTTTACCACTAACCTATTCTATAAAAGGGTTCAGAGAGTTGATGTCAACCACTGTTGACTATACGTATGTTCTTAATCAAGCATTAATCTTAGCTCTTATTGGGGTTACTTTTATCACACTAACTATCCTCTATTTAACGATTACGGTAAGAAAACAATCCATTAAAACTAAAGAAATTGCAGGTTAAATAAAAGAAGAGGAATAACCACATTATCAGTGGCTAATTCCTCTTTTTAAGTCATGAAACAGCAATCCGCTTTGATCTAAACGCATAACTTCTTCTTCCACATCTGTATCTAAATAACTGTTCTCCTCATGCGCTGTGTTCATTAGCCACGGCTCCCCATTTCTCAGAAAACAAAGATCATCGGGGACTTTCGGTTGGACCCAGGAGTATAGACCCGAGGAATAAGAGAGAAGGATTTTCGTAGCTTCAGCACAACAATGAAAATAATAAATATCCGCATAATGACCAAATAACCGCGTACCTGGCCAATGATCTTCTCTTTTTTTCTCTTTAAAAAAAGGCTTTAGCTGCTCCAGTAGTTCAATTCCACTCGGATCAAGTGACATCTGATCGCGTTTCACCAGAATGAACTCATCGCATACTTCCATGGCGATCTCAATGAACGCCTCATAGGTCTTACCGGTCGGCTCTTGCAAAATAATATAGATAAGTAGGCCTCCTATGTACTGATATACTCTCAGATATATCTTCGATTATAGCACGTAGCTATAACTACATAACAAAAACAGCCCACATCTGTAAAGATGTGAGCTGTTGCTTTATGATCCCATTTGAGATTAGTTGCTCAGGTAAGCATCTGCTTGCTCAACGGTTTCGAAGTACTCCACGAAGTCACCGAAGATACGTCTCATTTGCATTTTGTAAATGGAAGAACCTGTTACATAGGCCCATTTCTTATCAGTAGATACGCCTTTTTGAGTTGCCAGTTCACTAGTAGGTGCCAGTTCCTTAGCTACTTCTTGAGACAATACTTTAGCGCCAGTCAGAATTGTAACTCCAGTGAACCCTGGTTTTACTTTTTTAAGAATCTCGGTGAACTCATCAATGTATTGCTGTGCATTGTCCAGTGTAACCTCTTGAGCGGTAACGACAACTCTGTTTTTTGCGGCATTATATTCGATTGTGAACATTTGTGCATTCCTCCATCATGTATAATCATCTGTTGTAATAAATTAAGAAAAATTTGTATTACATATTATTTCCTATTCCATTACACATAAGAGAATCTTAAATAAAATTTTGTAAATAGTAAAGGTATTTAATAAGAAATATGTATTTATTTGTCGAAATACGCGGTTTTTTAATAAGAAATATTACCTACATGTTACCATTGGACGCAAAAAAGACCAACATCTTCTCCAAAGAGTTGGTCCTCTATCTCAATCATTGCCATTGGGTTCCAAGACTCATATGGACGACTGAACAAAAGAAAAGGGTATCCGGACTGCTCTACTCTTCCGCATTTAACAGATTAATCAACTCTACCAAATCGCCCGCAGAAGCCGCAGAGAAACTATGCTCCGTCGTATTGGCCGTTAGTTCCTGCAAAATATCCTTGATGGCTACCAGCTTGACACCCTCGCTGCTGATTTGCTCCAACTCATTCTGATCCTTCACTCTTCCGTGTACGAACCAATACTGCCACTGGTCGGTGTCAATCACGGAGCTGCGCAGCTTCTTCTTTTTGTCGGAGGTATACTTGATCTCTACCCAGGCCTTTACGCTGTCCTTTAGACTTTCAGAATTGCGCAGTTTGGCACTTGTCTTCGACTTTACGCCTAGCTTCTCCATCTGCTGCTTGGTCAACTTGCTGATATAGGCCACAGGTCGCACACTAACCTGAACTTCACAATGGACATACTCCCATTCGCCTTCGCCATTTCGCCGTACCGCGAGGAAATCAATCTCATTTAGCTTCTCCTTGATGCCTCTTATCGTAAAATACCCGTTCTTGTTCAGCCATTCTTCCACAAGAGTTTCTGCCTGAAGAGCCATAGTGATATCCCCCTTAGCTAGTCATACGTACATCCCTTATATATTCGAGATATTATTACAGAATCCTCCATTTCACTTCTTTATTTTTCACTCTCCCTACCCGTCCATACAAAAACAACGGATGGCTCCTATCGAGTCCATCCGTTGCTAATAATGCTTTTATTCGAGTATCCGTATTATTTATTGGCCTGAAGAACAGGTTTGAATGTCGAAGGAATGTAGGTTACGGCTTTAATTTCGGTAATGACTTGGGCGCTCATGGAGCCTGGGGCCGGCTTCACCAGCTTGTATTTGATCAATGCCTGATCTTTCGTGAATTGAATGCTCGTAATTTCAAGTCCATAACCGCCAGTCGGCACCGTAGCAGCAAGCGTAACCTTAGTGACAGCATCTGTCTCCTTGCCCGTGGTTAATGTAACCTCGATTGGAGCAGGTGTAGGCACTGGTTTGTAGTTGTTAATGAATTTCACAGTTTTGCTGATCATATTGGCTGCTTCGTCACGGCTGATACTATTCTTCGGATAAAATTTTTGTTTGCTGTCGAGCGTAACGATCTTGGCGAGCATCAGTTTCTGAATACTGTTCATGTATTCTTTTTTGATTTGATTTCCGTCTGCCACCTTTTGGAATGTTTCAATCCAGACAAAATCGCCTTTATGACTCATAGCCTGGTACAGAAGCTCAGCAAAGTATTCCTTGGAGATTGTGGCGGAAGGATTAATATCCTTCGGAAGCTGTACTCCATTGTAATAAGCGTTAATGAAATCCTTGGCATATGAAGCGTTATCCTTCACTTTTGTATAGTGATCGCTTGCCACTGGCATTTTGATAAAATCGATGGCATTCAGGTTCAGGTCTAGCCCCTTTACGATCATACTTACTGCAGTCGCTATATCTATACCATTCTTAGGGGGATTCTTGGACCCGCCACTCTTAGCAAAGGCCGCTCCCGTAACGTTTAAACTAAAAACGGCAATCATCATTATTAGGAGCAGCGGTTTTAAAAATCGTTTCTTCATCTTCATTCCTCCGTGTATTGTGTTTGGTTACTGGTTGTGTTTGTCATGATTTATTTCCCAATTGGTACACTCTAGACGGGAATTGTTCGAAAAGGTTGCGGGGTTCAAAAAAAATCATGCAAATAAGGTACTAGAAAACTAGGGCTTGGCTATAAATCCTGTTTTCACTCCTCTTTTAAAACCAGCTTGTTCGTAGAACCTTAAGGTACTCTCTTTCTTCGATCCGGTAAGCAGCATTACTTTGTAACACTGATGTTCCCAAGCAATCTCCAATGCCTTTTTCAGGATTGCAGTACCATATCCCTTGCGGCGAAATCCACTGTGCGTCATAACATTTTCAATAATTCCATAGGGACGGGCACCTCTTGTTAAATTAGCAATGAGCACTAACACACAGGATGCAACTAATCGACCTTCTACCTCTACTACCAAGTAATGCATGTTTTTACTTGTACAGATTTCTATCCAAATTGGATTTACATCGCATGGGTTAAGTTCAGGATCAGCCTCATGCAAACATATGTAAAGTTCCAAAAGTTGAGGAAGCTCATCTTGTTTGATGTGTCTTATAGCAGCAGTATTGTCCATTTCTTTGCTCCTTTCTAATCCCTTATATACTAAAAACAGCCCGGCTCCTACCAGGCTGTCTTAGTCATTTTCACATGTTAATCTTCCCCAACAACCGAAGCAGCTGCTCCTTCTCTTCCGGTGCAAAATCTTCATACACCGCAGCCAGTAGAGACTCGGACACCGCTTCAAAAATCGGCTTCAGCGCTCTTCCCTTATCTGTAATGGATAAGCGGAAGATGCGGCCATCGTTCAGGTCCTGCTCCTTCTTAACATACTCCAGACGCACCAATTTCTCGACTAATGCAGTGATGGTTGATTTGTCCTTGTCGATCAGGCAGGATAGCTGATTCATTGTAATGGATTCCTGTCCATACAGCTGAAACAGAATGTCCCCATGCGATGGAGCAATTCCGTGAATATGATGCTTCTTCAATTCCTTCTCGATAAATCGATTACTTCTGCGATGGATTCGGCCTATAACGGCTACAATAGCTTTTTCATTCATATCTGTATGTTAATTTTATGCAAAAACTCTGTCAAGAACCATTTGAAAGCGGTACCGGTTCCTCACTTATGTCCCCTTCGACATATTTCAAAACAAAATATTCACAATTTTAGTTTGATATCAAAATTTCTTCGTATTTTGTGATATTTATCACACCTATTGTGAAATAAATCACTTATTATAAAGCTATCGAAGATGATCATCCGATACAGACAAAAGAAAGACCACACACAAGGAGTGAAGAGATATGTTTAACAATTGGTTCAGAACAAATAAAGCCGCTATGCTGCTGCTCACTATAGTACGGGTATATCTGGGATATGAATGGTTAACTGCCGGATGGCATAAGCTGACTGGCGGCGGGTTTGATGCTTCGGGATTTATCAAAGGGGCTATTGCCAAGAGCGCTGGTGAAGGTGCGACGGTGCAAGCCTGGTGGGGAAGCTTCCTCCAACATGCAGCTCTCCCTGGCGTAGACTTCTTTAACTTCCTGGTACCGGCTGGTGAATTCCTGGTTGGCTTGGGATTGATTCTAGGAACATTCACTACCTTCGCTGCTCTTATGGGTCTGGTTATGAACGCTGCTTACCTGCTCTCGGGTACCGTCAGCACGAATGTACAATTACTGCTCATGGAAGTGATCATCATCGTATCGGCCGCTAATGCTGGTAAAATCGGCCTTGATTACTTCGTCCTTCCGTACCTGCGCAAGCTGTTCCATAGAAAAGATACCAACACGAACGTCATCCGCCCTGCCGCTACGCCACTGAAACGTACTGTATAACATGAATGCATACTATAACCCGTAAGGAATGGAGAGAAACACTTTCGTTCCTTACGGGTTATTTGATTTCAGAACGATACATCGCACGAATGACTTCTTTGACAGAAGTTAAGCTTTGATCTCAATCCGTCTTTAAAACGAGTGAAACCAAATCGAATTTTCCAGTCAAATAGTGATTGATGCTAGCTGCCAGATTAGCAGAGGAACCCGTTGTGTTCACATTCAAATCAGGGAATACCTCCAGCACCTTACTTGTGTTCTTACGAACGGCATCTGTCTTTGTAGCCGCAGCAAGCAGATATGACAACAGTGATTGGTAGGCAGTCAGCGCTTTAAGCGCCTTTCTTGCCGCCCCAAAACTAAATTCAACATGATCCTCCTGGTTGGCCTTGGTAGATATAGAATCGGCGCTAGCAGGGAGGCTTAAGGAATGAATGAGTCTGACTCTTGCCGTAGCTGCTTCGCGGATTGCCTTCAGCCTTCCGCCTTCTTCCAAGTCCAGCCTGTTGATGAATTCCATAATATAGTTTGCCTTATCGGCAATGAGAAAATTAAGCAGATCCATTACATATCCTACTTGCGTATTACTGCAATTGCATCCCATTACAGCTTCGTAGCCATCCTCCACTTCGAATAGAAGCGGATTGTCACAGGTGATGTTATTCTCGAAGTTCACGGTGTTCAGGATAATGTCGAAGGCTTTCTCAACAGCCATATCCACCCGTTCTTTCGAATCAATGATGATCGGTTGGCCGTTATTTAGAATGGCTTCGATTCTTGTTTCAATCTCCAGCAACTGCTGCATATTATGGCAGGCAAAGATAGCGATCGCTTGTGTCATGGTTGAACCATTCATCTGCGACAGCACTTCTTTACATTCCAGAGGAAATACATCCTCCATGCCCAATTCTTGAAAACAAGCCTGGGCACTCATGTGTCTGCCTTTGTAGAACACCTCTGCTTCTTCCAATCCCCCGACGACCATAGCGTTGTGAGCAAGCGGGCCAAGATCACTTAACCCAGTAGAGCCTAACTCACGAACCGCTGGAGCAATCCCATGGTTAAAAATCTCCAGCATTCTTTCAATCAATTGTGGTCTTACGCCAGAGTAGCCCCTGCTCAGCACATTGGCACGAATAAGCATAGATGCTCTGGTTATAACGGGATTCAGATACTCCCCCACACCTACGGCATGAGGATAGGGGATCGTTTTATTCCAATCCAGATGCTCTTCCGGGGACAATGCCGTATCCTTCAGATTACCAAGCCCCGTATTCACACCGTAAACAACAGGAGCATCTGATCCGAGCCAGCGAGATACTTGCGCCCTGCTGCTCTCACATCTTGCTTTTGCTTCTGCCTCCAAGCGTACACTTTTCCATTCCCCGCGCACAGCTTCAATAATATGTTCTACAGTTAAGCTATAACCATCGATATATAAGTTTGCATCCTTCATAGGCTCACACCTTACTTTAAATTTCCGACAATATCTTCTACTGCCTGAAGCACGATGCCATCTGTGACGACTTTCTCCGCAGCAACCATATCCGGGGAAGCAAAGCGATTCACTTTCACCGTCTGCACAAAGTTTCTGAATACATGGAGTGCTTCTTTCGATCCCACGCCAAACTCAAAGTCCACCAGCTTACTCTTAGCAAGATCCATCCCTTGAGCAGCCATGTACATCTCGATCCCCAAAATCTTGTTAAGCAGCGATATCGCATCGAGCATCTTCAGCGAGGATTCCAGTGTCGTGCACACATATTTTTGGGTGATATGATCGATCTTTGAAAAAGCAGTATTCGGAAGGGCCAGCAGTTTCATTTCAGCCAATATAGCTGTTGCAGCAGCCTGGATGACCGGGAATCCATGATTGAAACCCGGGTTTTCTCCGACAAGATTCATAGGCAGCCCATATGACATTTTGCTGTCCAAAAGTCTGAAGCTTCTTCTTTCACTGATATTGCCGAGATCTATTAAACCGACGATGACCAAATCCAGCAAATACCCTAACAATGGGTTCGACTTCTCCGCGATATCATTGATATCCTTGTCGAGCTGCTCCTTCAACCACTTCACAGTATCTCTGACTCCCCCATGCGTTTGGGGTACAGCCCGAATACTGATGGCATCCTGGCAGCGGGGGCCATTGTCTCCGCCATAAGCTTCCCGGCCTCTTTCAGTGGTAAATTCACTATCTTTAATGATTCTTCGTACGTTCTCCGCAACTTCGATCTGGCTATTATACGGCCTGCCAAGCTCATGCAGACGCCGGTCAAAAGCACCAGTCTCCCCCCGTATGGCTTCAAGCTGCATTGCAACACAAATATCTGCAGTTTTCGTCAACCTGGAAGCCTCAGCAGCTGCGTAAATAGACATCGCTGTAGACACACAGCACAGCCCCGTAATAAACGCTGCATCTTCGCGAGTATATTGAAGCTTGGTGAGCCCTAGCTCCTCGAACAATGATCCAACAGCTTTAAATTGTCCTTGGTGATAACAAAGCAATTCTTCTTCGCCATAGAGAATCAAGGCAAGTTCACTCATCGCGGAGGTTTCAGTTCTGTTTTCTTTATGTAAGCAAGGCTCGATCCCATGATTCACGAACAATAAAACTCTTTGGAGCAATCCATCACTCAGCACATCACTATGCTTAACTGAATGATTCAATAGAAGATATAAACTTAAAAGACCTACTTCTTTTGGCAATAACTCGCCATCGGATTGTACCCAGTCCCTTAATGAATCTAAGAAGCTCTCTCCCTGTTCTACAAACGACTTTGTTGGGAGATCCGACTGTTGGAATGAGCGCTCTGAGGTTTGGCGATGCTGTTTAACAATGTTTACTTTGAAAATCTTCCCCGCCAATACTGCAGCCATATCCTCCATTTTCAAGCTTGATCCGTCTAATTGTAATGAGGCACTCATGTTCATACTCCTCACAAAGTATTTATTGAAGTTCATTATTACAAAATGATAACAATTTATTAAATAGATAGTAAGTGGCATCGTTTTGATTGTCAATAAATATTAAGTATTCTTATAAGGATTAATTCGCGGTGTTAAACGGTTTAAATTCCCATAAAAAATTTTTTAATCCCCAGTAAACAAATGTGATTGAATTTATTTGGAAGTAATGTTATTATTGGCCCTGTAAAGTAATAATCCATTATTACCAAGTGATAATAATGAGTAAAGTCTAATTATGATTGCAGGGGGAATTGAGATGAAAAAGAAGAAATCAAGCTTACTGCTGCTCACACTAATCATTGCTTTAATGAGTATTGCTGCCGGTTGCGGAGACGGCTCCTCCAAGAAGAAGATTGTGGTGGGTTCCAAGAACTTTACCGAATCGCTGATTCTCGGCGAAATGTATGCATTAGTCCTTGAGAATGCCGGCATTAAAGTAGATAGAAAGCTTAACCTTGGCGGAACGTTGATCGCGCATGAAGCACTCAAAAAAGGCGATATCGATGTATATCCAGAATACACAGGCACAGCCCTGCAAAACATCCTGAATGAGAAGCCGCTCACAGATCCTAAGCAAGTGTTTGATCTTGTCTCGGACTATTATAAGAAGGAATTTAACCTCGTCTGGTTAGCGCCTTCCCAAGCCAACAACACTCAGGCAATAGCCATTTCCCGCTCCGCTTCCGAGAAATATGGCATCACAACTCTCTCAGAGCTGCAAGCCAAAGCAGGCGAGATTAACTTCGCCGGTGTACCTGAGTTCGAGGAGCGCGAAGATGGATTACTTGGAATGAATCGTGTATATGGTGAATTCAAATTCAAGAGCCTTAAGCTGTTCGATTATGGTGTCAAATATCGCGTAGTATTGAATGATGAAGCTCAAGCTACCATGGCCTTTGGAACAGACGGCGAACTGCTTAACCCGGATTTGGTGGTTCTGAAGGATGATAAGCATCTATGGCCTCCATATAATGTTGCCCCGGTTATCCGTCAAGAAGCTTTAGATCAGGATAAGGAAATAAGCACACTCCTGGATGCGATATCCGCGAAGCTGGATGATGCAACTATGCAGAAATTGAATGGCGAAGTAGATATTAATAAGAAAGAATATAAAGATGTAGCCAAGCAGTTCCTTAAAGATTCTGGTCTTATAAAATAAAACAAAAACAGCAGCTTTTCCCCAAGTGCGAGTAGCGGGAGAAGCTGCTGTTTTTTAGTTATATAAGCCAGTCACATAAGCAAGTTATATATGTCGAACAAAAGAAATTAACAAACAGCGAAGATGATCGAACGGGGAAGTTTGGAACTGTAGGCGCAAAGCGTTCGCCTGAAAACATTCAGGAGGAAAGCTAGGTCTGGAAGCCTTCTTTGGCTTCCGTGTTGATTTCTTTGGACGGCAATTTCCACGAAAAAAGCTAGCAACGTAACATAGAGTGCCGATAGATTGCAACCTATGGCGGCATATTCCACTTCACCGGTCGTCTTAACAGTGATAATAGGGGCCCCCTCCTCAACTAAGTGCATTTCTGTACCTTATTTTTCTTTATTCTAGGTAAATGAGGGATATAAGGGCATTATTGTATCTTATTTTTCGAAAAAGCACGCTCGGACGGGTATTCTGGAAGATTTAAGGTACAATATTGCACCTAATCTCCATTAACCAGCAGCTGCAGAGGATTTAAGGTACGAAAATGCCGTTAATTATCCTTCGATCCTTCCTATATAAACTTTCTTTTTTCATGGCTACGTTTGTTTTTAATGCGTTCTATATAGCTTGTTTGTTGGCTAGTGAGTTTGTTTGTGTTTGTGTTTGTGTTTGTGTTTGTGTTTGTGTTTGTGTTTGTGTTTGTGTTTGTGTTTGTGTTTGTGTTTGTGTTTGTGTTTGTGTTTGTTTGTTGCTAGTGAGTTAATTTGTTAGTTACGAGACGTCTTTTAGCCGTTCACCACACCGAGTATAAATCCATCATATCCCTTGCTGCCTACGGTCTGTAGCGCAGTCGCATCGATTCGCGGTTCGGCGGCTAGCAGATCGGTGAACTGGCGAATTCCCTGAACCCGATCATCCCCGCTGTCTCCATTCACGACTTCACCGTCACGAACCACATTATCGGCAATGATAACTGCGCCCGGGCTGGCCAGCTTCAGCGCCCACTGCAAGTAATGAGGATTGTTCGGCTTGTCGGCATCTATGAAAATAAAGTCAAATGGCTCCACACCCTGATCCGCCAAAGCAGCCAGAGATTCCAGTGCCGGTCCTTCGATAACCTGTACGTTGTCAGCCAGTCCTGCCGCCCGCAGATTATCCTCCGCTATTTGCACATGCAAGTGTTCAAACTCTAGTGACACCAGCTTCCCCTCTGCAGGTAGCGCCCGAGCCAGCCAGATGGTGCTGTAACCACCCAGCGTTCCGATCTCCAGAATATGCTTCGCTCCCTTCATGCGGGCCAGCAGATGCAGGTGTTTGCCCTGGTTCGGTGCAACGTCAATGGCGGGCAGACCCGCTCCTGAATTGGCCGCCAGCACGCCATCAAGCACGTGATCTTCGAGCAACAGCTTGCTGTTAAAATAATTATCCACTTCGCTCCATCTCTGTGTTCTTTCCATCGTTTCATTCCTCCTCATAATCGTTGACTCAAGTATTTGTCTTGTTCCTGATTACAGCTTATGATGAAAGGAATCATAATTCTAATATATGTTTTTAACCCATTCATATATTTTGGTTATATAAGGAGTAGCAGACAGGATGAATATACATGCACTCAGGCTGTTCTACTATGTTGCTGAGACGGGCAGCGTGACGAAGGCGGCCGCCAAACTCAGAATCAGCCAACCTGCGGTTACAAGTCAGATCAAGAAGTTCGAGAAGGACCTCGGACTTCCCTTGTTCACGCCGAGCGGGCGAGGCGTATCCTTGACTCCCTTTGGCATGGAGCTGGCGAAGCAGGCCGGAAACTTTTTTACGTATGAGGAACAGATTGATGAATTCATTGAGGATTACCGGCAGGGCCGAATCGGCAAAATCCGCATTGCCGCTACGTATCTTCCGGCGAATTTCCTGATTCCTAGCTGGGCCGCCCGCTTCAAAGCCCGCTATGACCAGATTGAGGTCGTCATTACGACCACGAATTCGCGGCAAGCTTTTGAACAGCTGAACCGGCACGAAGCTGACGTTGCCATTTATGGGGGTGGCTTGGAGGGCAGGCCGGAGAACATGGACTGGGTGGAGCTTTTTGAAGATGAGCTGTGGTTTGTTGTGTCTCCTTCTCATCCCTTTGCCAATCGTTCGGTGACCCTGGCTGAGATGATGAAGGAACCGTTCATCATGCGTGAAGAAGGAAGTTCTACGCGGGAGCGGTTATTTTCCCTGTGCAGGACCTATGATCTGAAACCACCGCAGGTGGCGCTGCAATTCAATGGTCTCAACGAGGCGATCCGATCGGTGATGGCGGGATACGGGGCGAACTTTGTCTCCTCACTGGTCGTTCGTGAATACGTAGAGCGCGGGCTGCTTGCAAGGGTATGGGTGGAGGACATTCATCTCACGAACAATCTGGCGATCTGTACCCGCAGCAATGAACAGCAATCGGCGATTGTTCAGCAGTTCATAGAGATCTGCAAGCAATATCCTACGGAGGTTTAGACTACAGTGGCTTGACAACAAAGTTATAGCTTCTATATATTTTAGGAATTATAGGAATATTGCCAAATTGGAGTGGGCTTATGAGTACAAAAACAAACAAGGACCAGGCCATCCATGCTGTTATGGATACCATGGCCAGTGTGCAGCGGAGTTCCCAGGCTTTTGTTGAAAAAATAATCCAAACGGAGTCGCTGACACAAAATCAAATCATGCTGCTGTTTCAGCTTCAACTAACCGGAAGCCTGAATATTACGGATATAGCAGAACGATTCGTTATTACACCTGGAGCAGCTTCCTTCATGTGCAATAAGCTGGAAGACGATGGCCTAATTGAAAGAGTCCGTACCAAGGAAGATCGCAGAGTGGTCCATATTGTGATTACAGCTCAGGGAGAGCAGCGCATCCGGCAGCTTTTTGACAGGTTTGAAACAGAAGAGCTGGATCGAATCGCCGTAACGCTTCAAAAGGTCCAAAAGCTAATGAATAACATTGTAGATTAACTTCTCTGAGCCCCCATAGATCGATCATTACAAGCAAAGCACTGCACTGTGTGGCTTTAAGTCACAATGCAGTGCTTTTTGGCATGCCCACGGTCAAAATAATGTTATATTGAATATATATTATAATTGTTATATATTTTAATCATTGAAATAAAATACTGTTGAGGTGGTGAACTGTACGATGCACGATGACATGCCGTCTGAACCTGCATTTAGTCAGCTTCCGCTAAAGGTGAAAGGCTCACTCTTACGAAGAGACGATATTGTGGCTACCTCGGTGGAAGTGCTGGGAGTCCTGACTGCCCGGGGGAGCATTACAACAGCAAGGTTGAAGGTCTCCGGCGAGTGCTCTGTTGCTAATGCCTGTGTTGCACGTCAAGTCAAAAATCTCGGGAGTCTGCGAACTCGCAGTCTTCAAGCTGAGAACATTAGTTCATCCGGTTATTTGTCTGCAACGCAGGAGACGACGACGGGATCTTTTTATGCCGAAGGTGCTGTGCGGATGAAGAGGTTGACAGCCAGAAACTCCATCGAAATCCGTCTGGGAAATGCGTGTTCCATTGATGAGATGAGCGCAGGCGGAGAAATATCGGTCCTTCTATCATCCACACCTTTCAGCTTCCTGATGGGCCCCTTTCGTAAAATGAACTGCTGTTCCATTACAGGAACCACGATCAGGCTGGAACGGACCACTGCTAATCTGGTCTGCGGCGAGGATGTCACCATTGGGCCGGGCTGTATTATTCAAGAACTCCATTACAGTAAAAGTCTGACGGTAGAATCTAAATCAAAAGTTAAAAAAGTGGTATTCCTACCTGACAGGGAGGCAACGTGATGAACAGCAGTATCTATTCCAAAGCTAACCTATTTAAACTTACGTTTAAAAGTTTCCTAATCCTCTTCTGTGTACCCATCCTCAGTGTTTGGACGGTGGGGAGCCTAATATGTGCAGCAATCTCTCTGATCGCTGCCCTGCTGGGGCTTTTCGGCTGGAACGGTATCGCTATGAACATCTCCCCGGGGTATGCCTTGCCTGGAATCCTCGGCTTTCCAGCGGGCTTGCTACTCGCTTTTCTGCTGGTCTTGTCTTCCTATTACACTCGGCGTTTCTTGAAAAAGTCCCTACAGTTTATTAAATCCTGAGCTTAGGATCTCTCAGCGGCCTAACTAGGAACACCTTCAGCCAGACACTACCGACTCTACAGTTCCAAATTCCCCCTCCATTTCTTATCTCTTATATCTTTTCAGTACGTTTTATTTAGCTGTAAAAAAGGCCAACCAGCAAAATCGCTGATTGGCCTTCTTCTATAAAAAGATACTACTTACTCAACTAAACAGTCTGTAGCAGAGAGCACTAGGACTGTGGAACACCATACACTCCAAATTCCCATAACGAATATCCGTAAGGCAGACCACGCTTCGTACCTACCAGGCGTACATGCCGAGCCTGAACATCCTGTAGTGGGAGTTTCTCCAATCCGCCAACTCCGTTGTCCGTGGAGAACACGGTTTGCCATTCTCCATCCCCCGGCTCCGCCGCGGTAGAGACTTCAATCCGGTAGCCTTTGGCGTATGCCCCTTCCCAGTTCAGTTCAATTCCGTTCAAAAGATAGATTGCCCCTAGATCTACTGCGATCCAGTGATCTTCAGAGTGTTCAGATTCCCAGCGGGTACCTGGATCACCGTCAAAAGCCAAAGCTGCAGGAGTAAGAGCTGCAGATGAGCTCGCCGTTTTGTGAAGCGCCACGTTCACGGCAGTCGAAGGCGCTGCCTTGAGCGTCTGAACGACAGTTGCATCTGCGTAACCCGCCGCTGATACTTTAATCGTATAATCCTTGGCCTGGGTAAATACCGTAGGCTCAAATGAAAGGGTGCTTGCTGCAATCGTGTACCCTTGAGTCAGAGTGACACCATCTACTTTCACCGATGAGATGGCCTCCCGCCAAGTAACATTGTCGGCAAAACTCACCGTAATGTGCTGACCGACAATATTGCTCAAGGAATCCGCCGTCAGGACCGGGGCCGTCTTCAATTCCGGCTGACCGGGGCCTTCCGGCCCTTCTGGTTCTCCGCTTCCATCACGGGTGCCAAACACTTCAAATTCCCATAAAGAATACCCATACGGCGTCCCGCGTGTAATTCCATACAGTCTGACATGACGCGCTTCCACACCGTTCAATGTGATTTCTTCCAGACCTCCGAGACCATTCTCCTTCGTGTATACCTCTTTCCAGTCCCCTTCACCGGGAACCGCCGCCGTAGAAGTTTGAATCCGGTATGCCTTGCCGAATGCACCTTCCCAGCTCAGCACAATGCTCTCCAGTTTAGAGATAGCGCCAAGATCAACGGCGATCCATTGCGGGTCCGTAGCATCCGACTCCCAGCGGGACTGCGCATTGCCGTCAAAAGCATTACTTGCCGGCTGCTTCGCACTGGAGGCTGTGGCTTGTTTATGAAGTGCCAAATTCTCTGCGTCAGTCTTGATTTTCTGCACTACAGTGGCATCAGCATAGCTAGTAGCCGAGACTGTAATTGTATAGCTGCCCGCGCTAGGGAATAATCCAGCATTCAGCACTATTGCCCCGGCACTGACTGTGTATTGATCCTTGGCGACAACAACATTATTGATCTTCACCCCTTGGATGGCCTCCCGCCATACCGCGTTGTCCGCAAAACGGAGTGTAATGGGACTACCCACTTTGTTATCTGTTGTATTTTCCGCGAGTGCAGGCGAAGCCTTCACTTCCCTAATCGCTACATCGTCGATAAAAATACTATGCTCCTTGCCATTGGTCGTACCATCCACATTACCTAGCAGATAAATCAGCTTCAGCGTCGTTGCATTACCTGGAGTAATCGCAGCCTTATACACTGCTTCACGATCACCGTTAATGTTGTAAGTTAGCTTATTCGTACCTGCATAGCCGTTCAGTTCAACGACAATTGGACGATCTAGCGTAGACCATGCTTTGAAGCTAAGTTCATAAGCCTTTCCGCCTTCCAGCTTGATACCTTCCTGCATTAGTTGGGTTGACCAGCTAAATGGAACGCCCCATTCATTCTGGTTGCCGCCATCATAATGAATATCAATCTTGGATACTCCGTCTACAACGTTCCAGTCGGACCAATCGGCAGCATTTTTCCAGACATCCCAGTTTGCTTTTCCATTAGACATGGAGCCATTGTAAACGAGGTTGCCATCACTGCTGAATATTGATTGCTTAACAGTAGCTGGAGCGTACCCGTTCGCTTCTACCGTAATCGTATAAGTTCCATCCGTTTCAAAAAGCTCCGCTGCCAGCGTCAAACGATCGCCAGAGGCCGTATACTTGCTTGCCGGAACGACGCTCTCTCCAATCTTCACAGATTGAATAGCCTGGCTCCAAGCTTCTGTTCCCGTATAAGTGATCACCACCGGTGCGCCCACAACATTGCCGGTCCGGCTCGGTACCAGTGTCGGTGGACGTTTGACTGGTGCATCCTTGATCTCGAACACAACGTTACTAATCACAATATCATGAATAGCAGACGGGCTGGACGAGGTCTTGCCCAGAATGAACTTCAACGCAACCAAATCATCTGATCCAGCTCTGAAGGTATACGCAAAATGCTTCGTTTCCGGAGTCAGATCAATCGGTCCGGTCTCAAAACGCCGGGTGTAGCCCGCATTCTCCAGCGATACCTCTATATTACGGGCAATCGTGGAGCTGGCATCAAAGGACAGTACATATTCGAAACCCTTCGACAGCGGCAAGCCGGATTGGTTCAGCATTACATTCCAGGCTTCGCCTCCGGGATTGGATACTGTGATCTTGGCCTTGCCACCTTCACCAGAGAACGTTGCTGCGCCGCCTTGAACGAATGGCTCCCAGCCTTCCAGACCGAGCGCGAAATCACCGTTGACCAGCGGGAACAGCTTCACGCCCGAGTAATCCACATTATTATTGGTCGTACGGATGAGGCGGACATTGTCGAGGGTGATATTTCCCAGCTCCCCGCCAAGACCAAAGGCCAGTATCGCTTCTATATCCGTTGTTCCAGCAGTCATCGTGAATTCCAGCGTGTAAGTCTTCATATCCGGTGTTAGTGTATAGCTCTGTTCAGCATAGACCGTACCGCCATCCTTACTAAGCAGTGAGGTCTTCAAGCTTCTATCCGCTGCTGATTTGGCATCAAAGGTCAGCTTATAGCTATCCCGCTGCAACAGATTGATCCCCTTCTGCGTGAGCTGGATATCATCTGGCCCCGAACCCGGTTTACTGATCGAGACCGCCAGTTCTTTAGTAGCAGGATCTACCGACGCCTCAGCAGAAGCATCATTCTTCGCTGCAAAATTCCAGAAAATCATCCGGTCCATCGTTCCAAGCTCGAAGCCGCCATTATAGACATGATCTCCATTGTCCAATGGCGCCTTAGGCGCATTCAGATCAACCAGCATTTCTGTCTCTTCCACCTTGACGTTGCCAATCCATACCGGAAGGGTGCTCTGCCCCATGTTGAATTCCAAGCGGGCCCCAAGATCCGTATTCTCCGTCATTTGGAAAATAAAGCTGTAGTTCTCCGGCTGCCCCTTCAGCGCCGCAGAGAACACATCCGAGTAGGCCGCCCATGCTCTATCCGCTCCACCGGACAGCTTGACGTTCAGGTTCCGGGCTGCGCCGGCCTTTGCATCGAAGCTCACTTTGTAATAGTGGCCGGAGACCAAAGAGACCTTCTGTATCAGCTGTACCGAATAATCGTTGTTGCCCCCGGCGGTGATGTTCATCTTCGCGTAAGGTGTCCCATCGATGGTCTCGACACTTGCAGTTGCCGCCCCTCCTGTTCCGGTCACCGCGTTCCAATATAAAGGATCAAGAGTATCGTCAGGTGTAATCGCCTTGAATCCCTTCTCGTAGGCAGTATCGTATACATAGTTTCCGTTAATTGCTTTCTTCGCATTGTCCGGAATTGGCTCCTTAACCAGCTCAGGCTCCACCGGTGTCTTGTATTCACGTCCTGTCAGCTCATAGACACGAACATAATCGACTAACATCTGTGCAGGCAGCTTCGAGGCAGGCGGTTCCAAACCACCGTCATAGTTGCCCCCAACAGCCAAATTGAGAATCATGTAATATGGCTCGTCGAACGGTGCCGGATAAGCATTTTTCTCCGGTTGTCCTGTGCTCCAGCTGTACCAGTTACTTTCCTTGAAGAAAAGAACACCGTCCACATACCAGCGGATTTCTCCCGGCTCCCATTCAACCGCATAGGTGTGAAAATCCGTAAAGGATTCCCCCTCAGGGAAAGTGTAATGTCCCCCGCTGGCCTTGTTGTTGGGACTACTCTTTCCATAGTGGAGAGTGCCGTCCACGACATTAGGAACTCGGCCGCGCGCTTCCATAATATCAATCTCACCGGAAGCCGCCCAAGTGCCGTACGCCTGATCCTTTGGCATCATCCAGAACGCCGGCCACAGTCCCTGGCCTTCCGGCAGCTTGATCCGGGCCTCGAATTTTCCATAAGCTTTGGTGAAAGTAGGATTGGTCCACAGCCGGCCCGAGGTGTAAGGCTTACCGCCAACATTCTGCTCCTTCGCCTCGATGACCAAATGACCATCCTTCACCTTAATGTTGTCCCTTTGATAATACTGCTTCTCATTGTTACCCCAGCCGTCGAGTCCGAACTCTTGGCCAGTTCCGTTCTGGTATGCCCATTTGCTCAAATCCACGCCGTTGGTATCCAGCTGCGTACCCGTGCCGGAAAATTCATCATTCCAGACCAGGCTCCACTCACTTTCTCCCACAATACTCTGGGTCACGGACACAGGCTCAAAACCTGCCGCCTTAACAGTCACTGTGTATTCCCCTGTGTGCTCAAAGATACTGGCATTCAATGTCAGCACTCCTGCTGTCAACGAGTACGCGGAATCCGGCAGACGGACGTTGTTCACCAACACCTCAGTGACGGCCGTTCTCCAGGCAGGTAGATCAGCAAAAGTAAGCTGAACCGGTGCTCCCGGCTGATTGGCTGATGCATCCGGGGACAGCACAGGTCCTTTAGGCAAGGATATATCATTACCTTCCTGTGCTTTCTCCCCCGTTGCGGCCTTCGCTCCTTTGACCTCCAGGGTAATCGTATCCAAATAGACTTTATGTGCTGCAAGTTCTTCTCCATTAACTTTTCCAAGAAGGAACTTGAGGGCTCCAATACTGTTGCCCTTCATTGTGAACTCCAGGGTATAATGCTGAGTCGATGCATCTAATGCCACATTTTCATTCAGAAAACGGACGTTGTCTGTACTTTCGACTACTGCTTCAATACTCCGCGGCAGTGTCGATCTCGCGAAGAAGGACAGCACGTAGGTTTTGCCTTTCTCGAGGGGTTTGTCACCCTGCATCAACATAATGTCCCATGGATTAGCGCCCGTCTTATCAACGGTGATTTGGGCTGCATGCCCGCTGCCGTCAAAGTCGGCCTCTGAGGTGCCAGGATCATACTTGCCCTGCCAATGGGTATCCCATCCGTTCAATCCATCGGTGAATTCGCCGTTGTTCAGCAGGAAGGCTTTCGCCCGAGCGCCCTTCAGCTCTACTCTCACATTATCGACGAAGACTTCATGCTCTCCAGATACGGCCAGTCCCTCTACTTTTCCTAGCAGCATTTTAAAGGAGGCTATCAGATCTGCGGTAACCGGAAGCTCGTAAGTAAAGGTCTGCTTTTCCGGTGTCAGCCGCACCTTCTGATTGATATAGCGCTCATTAGCTGCGTCAACCACGATTTCAACGTCCCGGCTCTTGGTTGATCTTGCATCAACCGAGACGGTATAGGTGTTGCCTTTGCGCAGCGGGAAATCATTCTGCATCAGCATGACATCCCAAGGGTTATTGCCTTGGCCCGCGATATGGAATTTCAATTCTCCACCTTCCACGGAGAACTTCGTGACCTTATCCCAACCGTCATAACGTCCTTGCACATGCTCGTTCCAGCTCGCTGTACCATTGGAGAAATCGCCGTTTTTAAGCGGGAATTGCTCTTCCAGCGGCAGTTCGCCCATGTTGTTATTGGTCAGGCGTAGCAAAGAGATATCATCCAACACAAGATTGCCGCTATTGCCGCCGAGCAGGAAAATCAACTGTCCTTCAGGATCGGTGACTTCCGGCATGTCGAAGGTTACTGTCTTCTCTGCCATCGTCTCTGTCAGAGAGACCTTCTCAGCTTCCAAGTAACTTCTCAATCCATCTTTACTGCGAACAGCCACCTGAATCTCATGCGGCACATCCGCTCTTCCTTTGAACGTGAGCTGGTACTTGTTCTCTGCCACGAGATTTATACCCGGTTGGCTCAGTGTAACCGCTTCCGGTTTATCGCCACCACCCTTGATAGCTACAGACAACTCACGGGCTTCAGGATCTACCGATGCGGATGCTACGGCCTGATCAGCATTGAAATGCCAGTAAGTCATGCGATCCATACGTCCCAGATCAAAAGAACCGTTGTATACATGGTTGCCATCGGCCAGTGGCTCTTTAGCCTGATCAGGGTAGGCTTCAGGTGCTTCTGTCTCCACCAGCTTCACATTGCCGATCCAGACTGTGGATGGGCTGAGGCCCATATTCAATTCCAATCTCGCTAACGGATCTGAATCCTTATCCATCTGGAAAGTCATCTCATAAGGCTGTACATCTGTGCCTAACTGAGCCTCCAGCACTCTGGAGTAACTGCTCCAGCCTCTGTCTGCCCCACCGCTAAGCTTGGCGCTCAGAGCACGGCTGGAAGCGGCTTTGGCATCAAAACTCAGCTTATACCATCTTCCTTTGCCCAGGGTGACATTCTGAATGAGCTGAACTGCATGCACAGCATTACCAGGTTTAGAAATCTCGATCTTGGCAAACTTGCTGCCATTTACAGTATCGGCGCTTATGGCACCGTCACCACCAAAGGTATCCATATGGACGAAATTCCAATACCGGGTATCCAGTTCTACCGAAGAATCCGGTACATTCGTAAACCCTTGCTCATAACCGGGGTCATACACGTAGCTTCCATTTATAGCAGACTTCGTACCTTCCGGCAGCGGCTCCAGGGCAACGCTCGGTTCAACCGGAGTCTTATACGGTCTTCCGGTCAAATCGTACGCGCGAACATAATCGACTACCATTTCCGCAGGAAGCTGAGAAGCATCCGGCTCCCGATTGCCGTCATATGTTCCGCCTACAGCGAGGTTCATAATCATATAGAAATCCTGATCAAACGGGGCTGGGAAGGCGTATTTGGCTGGCATATTCTTTCCCCAGCTATCCCAATTGTTGAGGATCTGGTAGATCTCCCCGTCCACATACCAACGGATCTCACCCGGCTCCCATTCAACGGAATACGTGTGGAAATCCGTGATATCGGTTCCTTCGGCAAAATGATAGGCGGTTCCTGTTGCGCGGTTGTTCGGCCAGCCCTCACCGAAGTGGATCGTACCGTCAACCTCGCCCGGCAGGCGTCCTCTCACTTCCATGATATCCAGCTCACCGGAGGAAGCCCACGTCCCGTATTTGCTCTCGGTCGGTACCATCCAGAATGCCGGCCACAGACCTTGACCTTTCGGAAGCTTGATTCTGGCTTCAAATTTGCCATAAGTTTTATTGAAGGTGGGCTCAGTATACAGTCTGGCTGAAGTATAAGGCTTGCCCTCGAAGCTTTCCTTCTTGGCCTGAATTACCAGCTTGCCATCTGTTACTTTGACATTCTCTTTACGATAATATTGCTGCTCGTTATTGCCCCAATCCGTCAACCCATATTGCGAACCTGTGCCAAGCTGGTATGCCCATTTATCCAGATTCACTCCGTTGGTATCCAGATTGTTACCCTTGCCGTCAAATTCGTCACTCCAGGCGAGTGTCCAATCCTTCTCCTCGGAAGGATTCTTCAACACTTCCTGCACAACGCTGCTGTCGCTGTATCCGGCGGCTGATACAACAATCCTGTTCTCCCCAACACTAAAGGTATCGGCCTTAAATGCGATGCTGCCTGCTCCTACTTTGTAGTGTCCGGCATCCAGGGACACGCCATTAACAGTGATTCCGCTGATCGCACTACGCCATGCCGCTGAATCTGCAAAGCTCAATTCAATAGTTTGGCTTACGAAATTAAACGTCGTATCCGGTGCCAGTACAGGTGGCTCCGTCGTCGGCTGACTTGTTGGCTCCGTCGTCGGCTGACTTGTCGGTGTTGCCGTCGGCTGACTTGTTGGCGCCGTCGTCGGCTGACTTGTCGGTGTTGCCGTCGGCTGACTTGTTGGCGCTGCCGTCGGCTGACTTGTCGGTGCTGTCGTCGGCTGACTTGTCGGCGCTGCCGTCGGCTGACTTGTTGGCGCTGTCGTCGGCTGACTTGTTGGCGCTGTCGTCGGTTGACTTGTCGGCGCTGTCGTCGGTTGACTTGTCGGCGCTGCCGTCGGCTGACTTGTCGGCGCCGTCGTTGGCTGACTTGTCGGGGACGGTGCCGGCGTACTTACCGGTCCCGAGGTCGGTTGGCTGGTCGGCGACGTACTCGGTACGACATTGCCGTGAATAACAGGAGGCTGCGAAGGAGCGCTACTGCTCTGGGCTGCTGCTCCTAACACGCCTTTCTCCACTTTTACGCTGCTCTCAGTTGGCAGCGCAGTATTATTAAGGGTAACCGCTTGCGCGGCATTCCTGATCTCCAGGATCGTGCCTTCTGCATCGATCTCGTTGTTAGCCGCATCAGCAGCAATATTTAGTGACTGGATGACGGCGTCTTGCCCTACTTCAAGTCGATTGCCAGGCGTAAGAATGTCTACGTCCTCTACCTGGCTGCCTTCGGAAATAACAACGCGTACAGGACTCTTTTTCTCGATGGATACTTTCCCGAGCTTGGAATCCTTCAGATAGACACTGAACTGCCCTCCACCATTAATATGCACACTGCCCTTAACAGTGGAATGTTCCAGGATCAGATCGCCTTCCCCTACGCCAGGAGCTACATACAGATCCCCGGCGATGTCGGCTCCGGTTAGAGTCACACCCGGCACATTTACCACTACATTCCCAGAGCTCTTGATTCCGGGTACCTTGGCATTCTGCTTATTAACGATCTGACCCGCCAAGCGGTCCAGCAGCGTCACAGCCTCAGCACGGGTAATAACATTCTGGGGCCGCAGTGTATGATCACCGTATCCGCTTACATAACCACCGGCTAGGAGTCCACTCACGGCTTCGCGTGCATAAGCGCTAACTGCTGTGCCATCTCCAAATCCGGCCAATACAGAATCGCCGCTGTGTGGAAGCTTAAATACTCCAGCCAGCATCCGGGCAAATTGCTCCCGGTTCACCTTCTGCTCCGGCTTGAAGCTTCCGTCCGGATAACCTGTGATATAGCCTGCCGCTTTGGCTGCGGATATCGTATCCGCATACCAGGCATTGTCTTTCACATCACTAAAGCTCCCGGACGAAGAAACCTTAAAACCAAACAGCTTGTTGACGAGTGACGCAGCCTCTGCCCGGGTTAAAGCTTCATCCGGTCGCAGGATTCCATCCGGGTATCCATGAATCAACCCTTTTTCTACCCATGAAGCCAGCGTTCCTTCGGCCCAATGAGCTACGGAAGCGGTTTCGTTTTTGGCCGCAAAAGCAGCCGGAAGATTGCTGAAAACCATCAGGAAACATAACACCAGTGAGATCCCTTTTTTACGCAATTCCTGTAAGCCTCCTTTTGTCTTTGAATGATACCGCTTTCAATGTCTTCTAAACTGGACTGCACAGATTCTTTCCTCCGCGCTGTCGTCTCGCACTGCTGCGCCCGATCCAAGCGGCTGAATAATTCTATGCTAGCGTATACTGCCATAGGATTCCATTACACAAAATAACGAAAGCTATACAATATTAACGGTTTTAAGCATTTATATCTGCAAAAAACCTGCAGTCCCCTATTATAGGAGAAGGCAGGCAGGTTCATCTCTTACTTATGATCCCCATGCAGCTTGTGGAATTCCCCGCTTCTACGGAATGCCTTGGGGGTCATGCCGGTGTACTTCCGGAACAGCTGGGTATAATAGCTTTGGCTACAGAATTTGAACATGAATGAGATCTCGGAAATTGACTGATTGCTGTGGGCTAAAATGGACTTGGACTCTTCGATCTTACGACGGTTGATAAACTCCGTGATCCCCATCCCTGTCTCCCGCTTGAAGCGGTCTGACAAGTAGCTTGGGTGCACATTCACATGACGAGCGATCATCCCTAGAGTCAGGTCCTGAAACAGATGTTCACGGATGAAATACACGGACAGATTCACAATATGGGAATAGTGAAGGGTCTCTTTTTCTCTTTTCATAACGGCAATAAACTGCAATACCATCTCGTATTCAAAACGCAGCAGCCATTCGATTTCCGTTGCCATCTCAATGTCGCGGATTAGCGTATCACTTAATTGAAAAGCGGTCTCCGGGTCCACACCACCACGGATAATCGCTCTCGTGAACAACGTACATGAAGCGATCATGGCATTCTTCTTCGAACGCAGCGGATAACGGGCCAGCTTGGCCGCTTCCAGCGCATTAATTTTTCGCAGTGCCTCCAGGGCCCCGTTCTCATTCCCTACACGGATAGCTTCCAGCAGCTCATGCTCATAATCCAGCGGAGGATGAACAAAACCTTGGTTTAGGTTCTCGGAACGGGTGGATAAATAGGACGGCAAAGGGGTTGCTTTCTCCTGTCTTGTCATACTTCTACCCCTACCTTAAAATTTTGATAAAAAGTTAAATATATTAGTATAATCTTAGACTTTCCCGCCTTAAAATTCAATCCATAACCACCAAGGGAGGACTTAAAAAGCATGAGCTGGAACATTTCCAATCAGGGATTAACCGCAGAGACACTGCTTAATTTAGAAAGTATTTTCGCGCTGGGCAACGGGTATCTGGGGGTTCGCGGGAATTTTGAGGAAGGGTATGCCGACACTGGAATTCAGAGCATTCGTGGCACATACCTGAACGCCTTCCATGATGTTATTGACATTCCATATGGCGAGAAGCTGTACGCTTTCCCGGGCACGCAGCAGAAGCTGGTGAACATTATCGATGCACAGGGCATCAACATATATATCGGTGACGAGGAAGAACCTTTCTCACTGACCGAAGGCAGCATTGTGAGTTATGAGCGCAGCCTGCATATGGACAAAGGCTATTCAGAGCGCAAAGTCCACTTCAGAACACTTTCCGGCAAAGAACTGAAGCTTCATTTCCGCAGACTGGTCTCCTTCACGCACAAGGAACTGTTCGCGATTAACCTCACGCTGGAACCAGTAAACTTTACAGGGGCAATCAAGATTGTATCCCGAGTAAACGGGGATGTCAGCAATTACAGTAACCCTAATGATCCGCGGGTCGCTGCCGGACACAGCAAACGGTTGTCTGTAGTCGGCTGCGGTATTCAGGGTGAGTATGTGCATGTCGAGAACGCCACTATGACTTCTGGTCTGCGCACTGCCTGCGTTACCCGGCACGAATGGGACGGAGCTTGGACAGTTAAGGCACAGAGCAACGATCTGGCAGGCGAAGTAACAGCCACGGCTCAGCTCACGGGTCCACTGCAACTGACCAAATGGAATGTATATACCGATACCCTTCGTCATTCGGACGCTCTTGTTGAGACTGGAATCGCTCTGCAAGAAGGCCTTAAAGCTCTCACGTTTACGAATTTGCTGGAACAACAGCATCAATATCTGCAAGACTTCTGGAAGACTTCTGATATTGTGATTGAGAACGACGCCCAGCTTCAGGAGGGCATTCGCTTCAACCTGTATCAGCTTCTGCAATCCGCGGGACGCGATCCGCACAGCAATATTTCTGCCAAAGGTCTATCCGGTGAAGGATACGAGGGCCACTATTTCTGGGATACGGAAATTTACATGTTGCCTGTCTTCTTAATGACCTCTCCTGACCTGGCTCGTCAACTGCTGCTATACCGTTATTCCAAGCTGGAGCAAGCTCGTGATCGTGCTAAGGAAATGGGACACTCCAAGGGCGCATTATTCCCGTGGCGGACGATTTCCGGAACAGAATGCTCGTCGTTCTTCCCGTCCGGTACCGCTCAATATCATATCAGCGCCGATGTTGCCTATAGCTACATTCAGTATTATCTGGCTGAACAGGATAACGCCTTCCTGCTGGAATACGGCGCTGAAGTATTGTTCGAAACCGCCCGCTTGTGGATGGAAATTGGCCATTACCATGAAGGCAAATTCCACCTTGACGAAGTTACTGGACCGGATGAATACACTTGCCTCGTGAATAACAACTATTATACGAACGTAATGGCTAAGCATAACCTGAAATGGGCGGCGACCAGCTTCGAGACCCTGAAATCCTACGACGAGCAAGGCTTCCACGCGCTGATTGAACGTCTTGGTGTGACAGCTGAAGAAGTTGCAGAATGGAGTCAAGCTGCCGAAGCCATGCTGCTGCCGTTCGATGAGAAGCTGGGGATCAACCCGCAGGACGACACTTTCTTGCGTAAAGCTGTTTGGGACTTCGAAAATACTCCAAAAGAGAAGCATCCTCTGCTGCTGCACTACCATCCGCTCACACTGTATCGCTACCAAGTGTGCAAGCAGGCCGATACCGTGTTAGCCCACTTCTTACTGGAAGATGAGCAAAGCGACGAAACGATCCGTCGTTCTTATGATTACTACGAGAAAATCACAACCCATGATTCCTCGTTGTCATCCTGTATTTTCAGCATCATGGCCTCCAAGATCGGCTATCACGAGAAAGCCTATGAGTATTTCATCGAGACTGCCCGTCTGGATCTCGACAATACACACGGCAATACCAAAGACGGTCTGCATCTGGCCAACATGGGCGGCACCTGGATGGCGATAGTCTATGGCTTTGCCGGCACCCGCTTAAAAGAAAGCGGATTGTCGCTTGCGCCTTCCATCCCGTCCGGATGGGAAAAATACGCATTCCGCCTGACCTTCCGCGGACGTCTGATTGCGGTAACAATCACCACCGGAAACGTGGAGTTGGAACTGCTCGAAGGCGAAGCGCTGTCGCTGAATCTGTACGGACAGTCCGTAGAGCTGGACAGCTCGAAGCCGGTGGTTCAACCATTGAAAGGTTAATAACCATCTCAGCCGTTCCTCCGCTCTGCCAGTCTAGGCAGCAGCATACAGCTTAAGGGGCTGTCCCATAACAAGGCATGAGCCTTGATATGGCCCCAGCTGTTGAAAAATCATGCAAAAAAACAGAAAATGGCGGTGCTCAGGAGTATTCCTGAACCCGCCATTTCTTATTTTTCGTCCATGATCGCCTTCTTGAACAAATGATGAGCAAGCGATAACCGCCCGGCCTTCAGACGTGTAGAAGCGATTGAAGGCCGGGTGGAAATACTATAGTGACTGAATAACTGGAAATACTACCGTTAATTGTTCAGAAATCGCACATTTCGCAAAAATAACTGGAAAAACTCCTGTTATTCACTTGGTTTGGACTCTATTTTCACCGAAATGGAAGGATTAACTGGAAAAATTCCCTTTAATCCGAGAAAAACACTTAAAGAGACAGCGTTAACGGTATATTTTCCAGCTAAATCACGCACCGCAACATATTTTTAACTATATAAGACGAACAAAAGAAATTAACAAAAACCGAAGATGAGTGAACGGGTAAGGTTGGACTTGTAGGCACAAAACGCTCGCTTGAAAGCTTTCCATAGGAAAGCTAGCACCGGAACATAGATTGTCGACAGATTTCAACTACTAGAAGCGGTATATTCTCCTTCACCAGTCGTCTTAACAGTGAAAAAGAGAGGCCACCTCTCCAACTAAGAGCATTTTTGCACCTTATTTTTCATTATTATAGGTAAATTAGGTGAATAAGGGCATTATTGTATCTTATTTTCCGAAAAGCACGCTGTACGGGGTATTCTGGAAGATTTAAGGTACAATATTGCACTTAATCTCCAATAACCCTTAGCTGCAGAGGATTTAAGGTACGAAAATGCCGTTAATTACTCTTCGATCCTACCTTCTTATATAAGCTCTCTTATCGCTTGGCTATGTTTTGTTTTTTTAATGTGTTCTAAATAGCATGAAAAAGCCCTCTTTGCCTTTGCTGGTGTTGCACCTGTACCGTAAGGAGAGCTCTCCGTTTAAGATCAATGCCGTTTCATGGATTTTTGTTGCATACTATCTACTTGAAGGGACCGTTCACTTTCGAATAGCCCCTAAGATACAGACACCCTTAAAGGTACTTCAGAGCCAGTGGAACAGGTTGTTTTGCAACCTTCACTTTGGATTACTACCCTACTCTCTTTTACAGAACTGCTCGATTAATTCTAGATTATCATTCACCTGAATGATCTTATCCCTATAATTAGACTGAGCAATAAAGTGAGGCAGCTTCTTCAGATTGTATTCTCTGTTCCACGCTATAAGCCTCTGAACATCCTCTAGCGTCTCGCGTTTCTTACCAGGAACACTCCCAAAAATCCGCTCCTCATATCTCTTCCAAATTCTCGATTCTTGAACAGACAAGGGAGGCATCAGAACAACGATCTGGTCTGCAGCGGACAAACTTGGCTCTACCCATGATCTGTATACGCCCTCAATAATCCATGAGTCTTGGCTGACAATTTCTCTTAGCCTGTGATCTCGTTCAACCTCTGAAGCTTTTACCCCATAATCTGCGGATTCGTTATCCCAAAACAAATCGTCCAAATCATAGTGCGGAATATGGAGCTTTTGACTTAATAGCGAGGCTATATAGGATTTCCCGCTTCCTGAACCGCCGATAATATGGATTTTTATGATAATCGCCCCTATGTTATCGAGTAAAACTAACCGCCCACCTCAATACAATTCAGGCTCTTCTTCCACTACTTCATTATTCGCCCTCACCCGCTCTTCGTACAAGTATCCCCATTCTTTCATCATAAGGAGCATTGGCTCTAGCGTCCGTCCGAACTCCGTTAACGAATATTCTACCTTAGGCGGCACCTGATTATAGACCTTTCTTGATATGAGACCTTCCCGCTCCAGCTCCCTTAATTGCAAAGTAAGTGTATGGTGAGTTACTTGCGGATAAATCTTGCGAATCTCATTGAACCGCTTGGTCCCGCCAAGCAGAGAATATATAATGACGCCTTTCCATTTACCACCAATTACACCTAGGGTGGTTTCAACCGGACAGCGTGTACTTGAGGAGCTTATCACAGTATTCATCCCTTCTATAGTATCTAACTGGATACTTGGTATGCTATTTTTGCGTACTTTTTGTATATAACTTATTAAACTATACTAAAACAGTACAGCGCAATTCCATAAAAAAAGAAAGGATTGATCCCATATGCAAAACTCAAAATCCATGCGAGCCGTCGGATATTATGAGTATTTACCAATTACACATCCAGATAGTCTGTTAGACCTCGAAATTCCTGTCCCTACACCACAAGGCCATGATTTGCTTATCCGAATCGAAGCCATCGCTGTCAATCCTGCCGATACAGTCGTACGTCAATACAACCCAGCGACTGAAGGTCCTTATATTCTCGGATGGGACGCGTCAGGCGTCGTCGTTGAAGTGGGTCCTGAATGTACACTCTTCAAGCCAGGAGATGAAGTCTTCTATGCGGGTAGTGTGATTAGACCTGGAAACAATAGTGAATTTCATTTGGTGGACGAACGAATTGTAGGACGAAAGCCAAAGACGCTCGGCTTCGCAGAAGCTGCTTCATTGCCACTAACGACGATTACCGCTTGGGAGAGTTTGTTTGATCGTCTGGGGATTCCACATAATCCCGAAATCAACCGAAATAAATCCATTCTTATCATCGGAGCTGCCGGAGGCGTGGGCTCTATCACAGTTCAACTTGCCAAGCTGGCAGGACTCACTGTCATCGGCACAGCATCACGTCCAGAATCCGCAGAGTGGGTCAAAGAGCTTGGAGCCGAGATTGTGATTAATCATTACGAGGACTTCCTGCCCCAATTGCAGCAGCACGGATTGGATACCGTTGACTATATCTTTTGCCTGAACAAAGTAGACTGGAACCGTTTAACTCAGGTCATTGTTCCGCAGGGAAAAATCTGTTTCATCATTGATAATGATCCGCCTGTTGAACTGGGTCAATTTTTAGGCAAAAGCGTTACAGTGGTTTGGGAGAATATGTTCACTCGCTCGACTTTTCAAACGAAAGATATTACCGAACAGCATCATTTATTAAATCAGATGGCAGAGTTGGTCGACGAAGGAAAAATCCGGACTACAGTCACCGAGCGACTGTCCCCGATCAATGCCGCGAATCTCAAGCTCGCGCATGCCAAAATGGAAGCAAGAGGAGCTATCGGCAAGATTGTGCTGGAGCATTTTTAAAATAAAACACATGAGAAAGTCGACCGACGACCTAATTCGCCAGGCCGGCTTTTCACTTTCATTTTAGAAAAAAGGTTAGTACTACTCCCCCATCGGGCTTCATCCCCTCTTTCCTATCTGGATAACTTTTCTTCCCACAGGACAAGCTAATCCATAACCACTTTCACAGTTCGACAAAATCCGCATTTTATGCTTGACAGAAATCTAAAATTTAAATATAGTAAGCCCATCGGAATTAACCAACTGACTAATCAGTCGGGTTGAGAGGAGCGATGGAATCTGCCTGCTATAGAGGAACAAGATCAGGATCGCCGCCAGCAACTGATGGCCGCGGCACTAGACTTATTTGCCCGTAAGGGATATCACGGAACCAAAATTTCTGATGTGGTTAAGGCCACCGGAGTGTCGCAAGGCACGTTTTACTGGCATTTTAAAAGTAAGGAACAGCTCACGCTAGAGCTAATTGAAGATGGCAAAGAAAAGCTGATTCAGGTCATCCAGCAAGGTTACCGTAAGCATGCGGGTACGGTAGACGACATGGTGGGCTCATCTGCACGACTGCTTACAGATTTGTTCACTTTTGCACACCAGAACCGGGATTTGATGGCGCTGTTGCTAATGAAAGGCCAGGGCGCTGATCAACCGATCCGGGAAGCCGTCTCGCAGACCTGGGTTGCCTTTGAAGCAGCGTTCAAGAGTAATATCGAGCGGGCCGTAGAGCTGGGTATGTTGCCTGAAACAAACAACCTGGCACTGCGAGCTAACATTCTTGTCTGTTTAATTACCGGGGTGCTATCCAAGTGGCTGTTCGGGCCAATGCACGACGTTGATTACCAATCACCCTACTCCCCCGCTGCCATAGCCGAAGAAACCGCTAAATTCGAATTCCGGGGTTTGCTCGGATAACTTATAGCAAGATCGTGTATAACAACATCAAAGAGTGCCAAGGAGGCCATTGTAATGACAATCAAACTAAACAAGTTTTTAAAATCTGCTTCACTGCTGAGCGTGCTTGTGATCGCACTTGCAGGCTGCGGAACCAACAACACAGCGACGCCAGCTGCTACAGATGCCAATGCCGGCAACAAACCAGCTGAAACAGCAACCGCCGACAACTCACTTGAGCAGATCAAGAAAGCAGGCAAAATCAGAATCGGACTCATGGGCACCTATGCCCCATACAACTTCCTCAATGACAAGCATGAGATCGACGGCTTCGATGCGGACGTTGCCAAAGCTGTAGCCAAACGCATCGGCGTTGAAGCTGAATTCATCACTGGCGAATTTTCCGGGCTGATCGAAGGATTACAAAAGGACAAATACGACGCGCTCGTCAGCCAAGTCACCATCACAGATGACCGCAAAAAGACGATGGACTTCTCTACCCCTTACATCAAGAATGCCGTCAACGTAATCGTCAAAAGCGACAACACAACCATCAAAAGTCTTGAAGACTTCAAAGGTAAAAAGATCGGTGTCGGACTCGGCACGAACGATGAGAAATATTTGCGCGATGAAGCCATGCCGAAAGTCGGCAAGTTTGAAATTGCTACGTACAACGATGTGATCACCTCGCTCAAGGATCTGAACGTTGGCCGCATCGACGCTACAATCAATAACACTTTTGCCATCCAGCCACTGGTTGAGAAAAATCACTTCAACGTCAAGGCGGTCGGTGAGCCGATTAAAGAGGACTTTGCGGGTATCGCGATTCGCAAGAACAATCCGGAGCTGCTGGATGCCATTAATAAAGCGCTGGATGAAATGAAGACGGATGGGACATTCAAAGAGATTTTCCAAAAATGGTTTAAAGTCGATCCTAACATCTAATTAGTGTGAACGTGGAGGATGTACGGCATGGAACTGGTGTTACAGAACTTCCAATTTCTATTGACAGGCGCGTATTATACGCTGCTGATCACAATTGTCTCAATGTTCTTCGGCTTGATTATTGGGTTGCTCCTCGCCCTAGCCCGTCTCAAAGGAAATTGGCTGCTTAGCGGTCTGGCCAAAGGTTACGTGTCCATCGTTCGCGGCACTCCGATTCTGGTTCAGATTTTCATTATCTATTTCGGACTCCCCGACTACGGGATTACACTCGGGCCGCTCACTGCGGCCTTTATTTCGCTCAGCATCAACATCGGTGCTTACTTGTCCGAGACCTTCCGTGGTGCGATTCTATCTGTACCTAAGGGACAGACGGAAGCTGCGCAGTCACTAGGCTTAACGTCTTGGCAAACGATGCGGCGGGTTATACTGCCACAGGCAGCCCGGGTGGCGATTCCGCCGATGGGCAACACGTTTATCGGGATGCTCAAGGAGACATCGCTGGTGTCCGTCGTGACGGTAACCGAGCTTCTGCGCTCCGCTCAGCTGCTAATTGCACAGTATTATGTTGCTATGCCATTTTATATCGCTATTGCTATTATGTATTGGGTGATGAGTGTGTTCTTTTCATTCATTTTGAACCGTATCGAAAATCGTTTATCAAAAGCTTATTAAGGGCGTGTGATGTTCATGATCGAGGTTAAGCAACTCGGCAAAAGCTTCGGCGATCTCGTCGTATTCCGCGATATCCATCTACATATTCATCCCCGCGAAATCGTGGTGCTGGTCGGTCCCAGCGGCTCCGGCAAAAGCACACTGCTGCGCTGTCTGAACGGACTGGAGGAACCGGACGCGGGATCGGTTGTGATCGGAGATGCGTCATGGGACTTCTCGATGGATGTGGGCAGCAAGAAGCAAGCGATCCGGAAAATTCGCACTTCCACAGGTATGGTGTTCCAGTCGTTCAACCTGTTCCCCCATATGACTGTCCTGGAGAACGTCATTATGGCTCCGACGATTGTCAAAAAAATGAGCCGCACAGAGGCCGTCGAAATCGGAGAAGCGCTGCTGGCCAAAGTAGGGCTTCTGAACAAAAAGGATGAGTACCCTTCCCGTCTGTCCGGCGGACAGCAGCAGCGGGTTGCGATTGCCCGGGCACTCGCTATGCAGCCAGAAATCATGCTGTTCGACGAGCCGACATCCGCACTGGACCCGGAACTAACGGGCGAAGTGCTGGCCGTTATGAAGCAGTTAGCAGAGGAAGGCATGACCATGATCGTCGTCACTCATGAGATGAAGTTCGCACGGGAAGTGGCGAACCGGGTTATTTTTATGAGCGATGGTGTGATTCAGGAAGAAAGTACGCCAGAGCAATTTTTCAAACAGCCAAAGACAGAACGGGCACGCAAATTCTTGCGTCAGATCGAAGGCGTGCCAGACATAGAGTATCAAGTTTGATTCAAGGGAGTGAACAATGGGATGCCCAGCAAAGCAGAGCATTTGAAAGACGTCGCGGAACGGGCGCGGGCAATCATGGAAAAAGAAAATGTAGAAGCGCTCGTGGCGACAAGCTGTGAAAATTTCTACTACTTGTCCGGACACCCCAGCACGTTCATGTATACGCTGCGTATGAGCGAAGTCGCGCTGGCTGTCATGTTCCGTGATCCGAACCGGCCTACGGTCATCATCATGAACGAATTCGAAGCGGCCGGTGTTCCGGCTGACTTACCACAATGTGAGCTGCGTACGTACCCGACCTGGGTCGACGTCGACGATCCGCTCGGACTGCGCGGTGCCAAGTATGAAGGGCGACGGCCGGTGAACCACCAAGTGCAGGAGATGTTCGGACTGCTCGGGCAAGTGCTGGCGGAATATGGTGTAGACAGTGGCAGTATTGCTGTAGAGCTGAGCGCCATGCGCTATCCTGCTGTAACTGCGCTACGCGAAGCCATTCCCGGTCTACAACTGGCCGAAGCAGGCCCGATTCTTACCGGGCTGCGGTCGCTCAAGACACCTTGGGAAATCGCGCAATTGCGTAAGAGCTGCGAATACGCAGAGATCGGCATCACTCAGACGATTAAGGGGATTCGAGCTGGTCATTCGGCAAAAGAAATTGCTGATGCGTTCCGGCTCGCTTTGCTGACCCATGCGGACGGCTTCGAATCCCGTTTTCATATGATTTCGGTCGGAGATCACTTTGCGCCTGCACATGTTTTCGATACCCGTCCGAGCAAGCCAGGTGATCTCATCAAATTCGATGTCGGTGTCGACGTGGCCGGGTATGGCTCAGACATTGCACGCACCTTTGTGCTTGGCTCCCCATCGGATACAGTCACGCGCATCTATGGCGCACTACGGGCCGGACACGACCGGCTGCTGGAGATCATCGAACCCGGCCTGCCGATGAAAAATGCTTTTGATGAAGTGATGCCACTAATCCGCCGTTCCGGAATCCCGAATTATAATCGTGGGCATCTGGGACACAGCGCAGGATTAAGCCTTGCCGCCGAGGAAGCCCCCTTCCTCAGCCCATCGGAAGAAACTGTCTTCCGCCCGGGTATGGCCATCTGTCTGGAGACCCCTTACTACGGCTACGGCATCGGCTCAATCATGATCGAGGATATGGTGCTGGTGACAGACAACGGCTGTGAGCGGCTCAACAAGCTGTCGCGCGATTTGATATCGTTGTAACTGAACTTTGCTATAATGAACAAAAGGACAAAAGGCGCTCTTACAAGCTCTTTTGTCCTTTTCTTTTGCCTGCCCAGCCTCTGCTGTAATTATTCTAACATTTAACCTCAACAAGACATGGTATATTGTAAACGGATTCCAATTTAAATATTAAGGAGGTACTACCTAATGCAGGCTTACTGGGAAAAAAGATTTGAGAGTGAAGAAAACATTTGGGGCGATAAACCAAGTAACAGCGTCTACAAAGCTATTTCATTATTCAATCAAAATCATCTTAATAGAATTTTAGTTTCCGGAGCCGGGTATGGCAGAAATACAAAAGAGTTATCCAAACATTTTCATGTGGACGGGATTGAAATCTCCTCGCACGCGATTAGACTTGCTCAAGAATTTGATAGCACAACAACGTTCATTCATGACTCTGTGTTAGACCTCAAATTAGATGAGCAATATGAAGGGATATACTGCTATAATCTCCTTCACTTATTTATGCAAGAGGAGCGACACCTCATAGTAGATAACTGTAAAAAAGCGCTGAAAGACAACGGCATTGCCTTCTTCACCGTTTTTTCAGATAAGGATCATAGTAATAAACAAGGACTTGAAGTGGAGCCAGGTACATACGAATATAAACAAGACAAGATCGCTCACTTTTTTACCGAGCAAGATTTAAGAGAGCATTTTGTTCATTTCCAGATCATTGATTGCGGAGAGGTAAAAGAACAACTAAGCTACCACAATCAAAGTCACGCCTTCATTGATTTGAGATATATTGTGGTCAGGGCAAATAAATCTATCTATACGAAGTGAAATTATGATCCAAACACAAGATTTGGTGTCTCCCCGGTGAAGTCTGAGGCTTTAGGTCGCAATTGCCCATGTTCCAACTTTCTTCACGACGAAAAAAACTCGTATCCCCAACTAAGAGCATTTTCGTACCTTAATTCCCCTCAATCCACCCAAAATAGGAATATAAGAGCATTTATGTATCTTAATTTCCGAAAAATCCACTGAAGAAGATAATATGGAAGAATTAACATACAAAATTGCACTTAATTAGGAAATATTCTTAGCTGCAACCGATTTAAGGTACAAAAATGCCGCTATTTACTCTTTGGAAGGGATTAGTAGAAACTCCTTTTCAACTCAGGCAAGGATTGCTTTTAATGCGACCTATCAAACTAACTCTTCAACTCAAATAAATGTGAAGTATCATTAAAAATATGCAGTTCATGTTGTTGATAGCCATTTGTCTGCAAAAGTGAAATACTGCCCACCGAAGCCTTAAAGTGTGCTTTCTCCAACATATCGATGTTAAAGCCCATCCACCAAGCAATGATATAGCCTAATGTTCCGCCATGCGTCGCTATAATTAAATTTTTCTGTTCCGAATGAATGATTCGCTCCATACAATCACAGACGCGCAAATAAAATTCCCTCCAGGTCTCCCCGTCCTGAAACTCCTGATAATCGACGTGGAAGCCGCGTTCCCCCATAGGGTTTCTATTCGCTTTTGCCCATTCCTTTGTTTTGCCAATGGCAGCTCCAGTATTGATTTCCCGTAAGCCCGCCTCTTCAGTCACATTTAGTTCTAGATGCTTTCCAATAATATCTGCCGTTTGCTTGGCCCGCATTAAATCTGAAGCATACAAAACGTACTCATCTCTAGCTAGTTCACTCTTTAATTTTAGTCCAATCCGCTCAGCCTGCTTCTCCCCTAGTTCAGTCAGAGGCGTATCGGTCCAACCGCCCGACATATTGTTGATGTGATGCTCTGACTGGCAATGCTGAATAATATAAATCTTTCTCATCTTTAGTGCCCTCCCTATGGGTCAGTACAACATTTTTAACATAAATTGATAAAATCCTCAATCGAACCGTAAATAGAGAATGCCTACACTTTAACCCTTCTTGTTGTACCAATATTAATTATGTTTATTTTTTGCCTACTTCAGACTCAACTATTCTTTTACAATTATACTGGTTATTAGAATAGGGGGAGGCTATACAGGTGCAAGTGGTTTTAGACAGAATACAGTCATTATTTGCAGAAGAGTTGGGTGACAATTTAGTTGGGGTCTATTTGCATGGTTCTTTGGCGATGGGTTGTTTTAATCCTTCAAGGAGCGATATTGATGTATTGATTGTAGTAAAAGAAACAGTATCCCTCTTCTCCGCAAAACAGCTCTCACAAAGACTTCTATTCCTCCATGAGGAAATCGAAAATAGTGTTGAATGCAGCATCATTCTGGAGAAATATTTAATTGAGTTTGTGTATCCAACACCCTGCGAGTATCATTTCTCGGATTTCCATAGAGAGCAGTATCGGAATAACGAACATTATTTGTGTGGAGGGTATGAGGATAAGGACTTAGCCTCTCAAATAGCCGTAGCCTACCACAGAGGCAGGACTTTATACGGCAGGCCACTTGCAGAAAATTATCCACCGATTGATAGACAACACTATCTTGCCTCCATCCTGTACGACATTGAATGTGCATCCGAAGAGATTTTGGATAAACCAATGTATGTAACGTTAAATTTATGTAGAGTGCTTTATTTTATTAAGGAAGGCAAGATCTCCTCAAAGAAAGAAGGGGGGGCCTGGGGAACTGAGAACTTGCCAAGCAAGTACCAGCACCTGGTTCAAAATTATTTAGAGGAGTATGCAGGAGTGAGAGCAAATAAGAGTATAGCTCCATCCCAACTTTCGGAGTTTGCCGAATATATGCTGTTGGAAATACATCAGGAGCTCAACGGTGATCGAACATGATATTTTTGTGCAAGGAATGCAAGGCTCCTCTTCTTCCCGCACCCTATAATCAAACTTGAAAGGAGGATCTGAATGGATTGGATGGACCGCATGAACAGCGCAATGGAATATATCGAAACACACCTGTCTGAAGAAATTGATTACGATCAATTGGCGAAAATCGCTTGTTGCTCCACTTATCATTTCCAGCGGATGTTTCCGTTCATAACCAATGTGACGCTGTCAGAATACATCAGACGCAGACGGCTGACCCTTGCCGCATTCGAACTGCAACAAAGCGGTACGAAGGTGATCGACGTCGCTTTAAAGTATGGTTATGAGTCGCCTGAAGCCTTTTCCCGAGCGTTCAAAAAAATGCATAGCGTGATGCCAGTGTCTGCGCGTGACAAATGCGTTTCTTTAAAAGCCTTTCCACGATTATCCTTTCATATTTCGATACGAGGAGATGTGGAGATGAATTACAAGATTGAAGACAAACAGGACTTTGAAATGTTCGGTGTTTCGACTGTGATTAATGCCGATGGAGAGAATCCGTACATTGAAATCCCTGCTTTTTGGTCTAAGTGTGTATCTGATGGGAGCGTTGATCGTATTCGCGCTTCCGCAGGATTGGGAGAAAACAGCCAGATTCATGGGATATTATACAACAAGCTAGGAGAAGACTTCTCCTACATGATCGGTTACTTTTCACCTCAAGGTGACTTGCCGGAAGGGTTCGAAAAGCTGCAAATCCCTACACAAACCTATGCTATTTTCTCAACCGGCGTCTATCCAGATGGGCAAAGTAATATCCACGACCTCTGGAAGCGTATTTTTTCAGAATGGTTTCCGAATTCCAATTACGAAAACACGAACGCTCCCGAGTTTGAAATGACCTATGATCGTGGAAATAACATGTATGAAATGGAAATATGGATTCCTATCGTTAAGAAGCCCGTCTCTTAGAAAAAAAGGAGCAACACGAGTGCCTCCCACTTCGTGTCGCTCTTTTTTATTTGCAAAAAAACAATGCAGTTCCATAGTGCTTCATAAAACTTTTATAATCGGCATTCCCGTTTAACACAATAATGGTTGGATAAGCATTTACTTTGCGCTGCTTCAATAGGGCCAACAACTCTTTCTGTGCAATGCAATAAAATTTACCTGCTTCATATCGAATTAGCAGAGGGGGATGAGTCACTGCATCATCGATGATATGATCGTCTCCCCCACTCTCCACCCCGTCCCGCTGAATGAGCCGCAGTGGAAACTTGACAACACCGTAATACCGGGGTTTTTCCTCCTCGAAGTCATGCAAGATAGAAGCAGCGTTTCGGGTAAGCAGCAGATAACAGTGAATCCATTCTTCCAGCATCCCGGCATTCGAATACTGTACTGCCGATTCTAAAGTGGGAGCGTACGTGATGTGTAGGTCATTTTTCTTAGAATAGATGATTTTTTTAATGGAATCCAAGGATAAAAAGTATTCATCCGCAAGCTCCGACACTGTCACTCCATGACCATACTTGTTGCGAATCATGAGATTGCGCTTCTGCAAGGTCTCCCGGTAACCTGACGTTTCGCCCCAGGCTCTTTTTTCCTCCCCGGAGGGAATATACAGCAGCTTGCCTGCCGCATATTTCTGCAGTTCTTTGAGTAGCTCCGCCGGCAGTACATCGCCAGCATTTTCATATTTCATCTCATCACCATCTATATAGAGATAGCATCCATTCGGTCTTTCAATTCACTGATCGACTTCACAATCGAGCTGCAGGATTCCGTGTCATCAATAGATGCATGCCAGCGCAGGACATCGATTCCTTTATAATACGCCATACACAGGAATCTTTCCTTGTAATCCGGGATAACGATTCCCCTTTTCTTACTATATTCGGCCAACAATTCTGGAATTCTTAAGTATGGCTTATTCAAATCCATAATGGCAACATCCAATAGGAAATCGCAAATGCCGGACCGGCTCCAGTCAGGGAATCCCACTGTGGTCTGCCCATCTGTGATCATATTTTCAAAAAACGTATTATTATTGACCAAAAACCGCTGGCCTTCACAGTAAGAAATTCTTTTCTCCATTTCCTTAAAGTACATTTCGAAGAATTCGCGTTCCAAAACCGTTGTTTCGAACATCTCTCTCCAGTTCAGCCAATACCCCTCACGGTCGTCTGCAAAGTTATCGATTAGATAATCCCTGCAAGTTCCGTAGCCCACTTTGCATTCCTCGTCGAACTCCCCATAACCCTCTATACCCGAAATATCGGATGAGCTGATGTCAAATATCTTGTCAAAAAACAATTCGTAGTGATCCGCAAACTGCTGCGGGCTTAACTGATCTGCTATAAAACCGGCAGGTGTCATACTTACCTTTTCAGAAAGCATCAATTTAATGATGTTGTCCTTACTCATCTTTCATCTTCCTCTCTATGCTCAAATTATCTAAGCATCAGCTGCGCATCTGATATTGAAATCTTAACATTGGAAACAACTAGGAGATAGGCAATGAACATCTTAAATGAACTTTACATACTTTTAGAATTGGATTCTTTTCACACAGCATAGTACGCTTGTCTTATAGGGTGAAGCCCTTCGCCAAGTGATCGCGCATGTGAAAAAGAAACGGAGTGAGACTGATGAACGTTGTAATTGCGGCGGGTCGCCGTCATACCGCTGGGCTTAAAGCGGACGGAACGGTAGCTGCCGTGGGTGATAACAAATGTGGTCAATGTGATGTAAGCGGCTGGCGCGATATTGTCGCGGTTGCGGCAGGTAATGTTCATATGGCGACGAACACGGGTAATGCTCATACAATCGGTCTTAGATCAGATGGCTCGGTGGTTGCTGTGGGTTGGAATAAGCATGATCAATGCAATGTTAGTGATTGGCGCGATATTGTCGCGGTTGCGGCGGGTTGGCGTCGTAGCGTCGGGCTTAGATCGGATGGCTCGGTGGTTGCTGTGGGTCGAAATAATGAAGGCCAATGCAATGTTAGTGACTGGCGTGATATTGTGGCGGTGGCGGCGGGTGACTGGCATACTGCCGGACTTAAATCGGATGGCACAGTGACGATTGTAGGTAATAACCAGTGGGGCCAATGCAACGTTAGTGACTGGCGTGATATTGTGGCGGTCGCTGCGGGTTACCTTCATACGGTGGGGCTTAAAGCGGACGGCTCGGTGGCGGCTGTGGGTCGGAACAAGCATGACCAATGCGATGTTAGCGGTTGGCATGATATTGTGGCGATAGCGGCGGGTAGTTATCATACCCTCGGGCTTAAATCAGATGGAACAGTCATGGCTGTGGGCGATAATAAATATGGCCAATGTGATGTGAGCAACTGGTGCGATATTGTGGCGGTGGCGGCTGGTTGCGCTCATACACTCGGCCTTAAATCGGACGGCACGGTAGTTGCTGTGGGGGATAATGAATATGGCCAATGCGATGTAAGTGGTTGGCATCTATGAGTAATGTAAAAACAACAGGCGTTAATAAGTTGCCTGTTGTTTTTTTGCGCTGCAAATATGAAAAATATGGAGGCATTTCTGCGAACGTTGGGAAAACATTTAAATTAATGGACTGTATTTATATTTGCTTTGCGGGCTTCATTACAGAAGAAACGGATGAGCTTGCGGTGAATCCCCGGAAAAAGGATAAAGAATATATCGCTAGTCCGCCGAAAAGGCATTGGACAAACCAATGGCTCATTTCGCTCAAGAGCTCTTAAAGCGATCCGTGCAAACTGCTCGGGACTCATCATTTTCCTTTTTTTCATTTGCTCATTCATTTTCACTTTGTCGATGTTGATACCTTCAGCCGTTGAAAAGATGGATGTATTAACGAATGTCGGACATAATGTGCTCACCTTTACACCGAACGTTTCCGCCTCATAGTGGAGAGATGTCGTCAAGCCTACGATGGCATGCTTGGTTGTAGCGTAAGCGGCAGCCGTTGGTGAAGGGCCTAGTCCTGCCACGGATGCGGTATTAGCAATATGTCCGAAGCCTTGCTTTTTCATTAGAGAATACGCTGCTTGTGTACCATGGATCACGCTCCAGAGATTAACACTTATGATTCTCTCCCAATGCTCTCGCGACATATCATACAGTTCCCCATACATTGCAATCCCTGCATTGTTAAACATATAATCCAATCTCCCATGTTCCCTGTGCACGCTGAGCACTAGCGCTTCTATCTGATCAGCATCCGTAACATCCAGCCTTACAAATTGTGCACTGCCACCCTCTTTTTCAATCTGGCTAACCACTTGCTTACCACCATACTCATCAATATCAGCAATGACGACAAATACATGGTTGCCCACTAATTGCTCGGCAATAGCCTTCCCAATACCCGAAGCACCGCCCGTTACAATCGCTACTTGGTTCAATGCTTTCACTACCATCACATCCCTATTGAATGTAGTTGAAAAGATTAGTACAATCGTTCTATTCTTAACAAAGAGAAATCTTACTATTTCAGAATTCCCTTTAAAAAGATCGTAACGCATTGTTGGAACATCCCCCGCAACGTATCATAATCCATCGTATAGATATGCTGACATAATGCGCCTAACCAGTTCCCGAACAGAAATGTGGCAGCCTGCACATCTTCGATAACAAATTCATTGCTTTCGATTCCATATTGAAAAATAGCCTCGTACGCGCGCATAGGTGTTGATACCAGGTCGTACAGTTGCTTGACCGTTTCCGGCGATGAAGCCGGATTCCCCATTAATTCCTGGTGGACCTTAAGCAGCGGGGTTTTGTAATTATCCAACACAAAGATAGCTACTGTGTACAATTTTTCTGTTGCTGTGGGGTAATTTGGCGAGAGAGCATTCCACTTCTCACCCCACACCCGCATGGCATCCTCAGCTATAGTAATGAACAGCTTCTCTTTATTCTCAAAATGATAATACACATGCCCTTTGCTAAAACCTGATTCCTTGGAGATATCCGAAATCGATGTTCCAGCAAAGCCCTTTTGCGAAAAAAGTTGCGCCGCTTTCTCCGCAATGATCTTCCTTGTCTGCTCACTATCATAATGCCTTTTCATGATTCTCATTCCTTTTGAACGATCGTTCTATTATAAGCATAAAGGATTGGCGGCTCATTTACAAGAAGTGGAAGAGGGATTTGTTCACCGCTTAGGATGATTAAATTAAATCTCCATTCATACCCACAAAAAATAAGAGGAACAGAGTGGCTACCAATAAATCGGCAGCCACTCTGTTCCCTTAACCTCTTTAGCTTTCGTATTCGCTCTTCGTTAAGCCAAATACATATTCATCGAAGTGTTGCCCTTTGGAATAAATCATATTCCTTAGTCTGCCCTCTTGTACGAATCCAAGACTCTCTTGGAGGGCAATCGACCCTTCGTTAAAAGCATAGACATGTGCGTTCACTTTCTGATAGCGCAGCTCCTCGAAATAATAGCGTAACAAGATCATTACTGCCTCAGCAGCGTATCCTTTGCGCCAGTGTTCTCGAAAAATGGCTACACCATATTTAAACGTCCCATGCCGCGTGTCGCAGTTATGCGCATTAATACTACCAACAAGATTACCGTCAAGTGTCTCAATCGCCAGCATGATATTATCACCATCTGGCCCTTTGGATGCTTGATGCTCCGCCCAATTCTTCGTACCTTCTTCTGATCTTGGAAAATAGATCATATCGCAAAGCCTGGCACTCTCAGAATCGAGATCATTATTGTGGAACTTGTCCCAGTCGGTAGGTACAATCACTCGTAATCTAACTTTATCGCCAGTCCAAATGTTGTTAATCATATAAACCCTCCTGAAGTAAATTGAAAATCTCCCGTCCCTCGCAAAAAGAGGTGGAGATCTTGCACGAGGATCTATATTTCTGATTGTGAACTACATTGTTCTCATTCCCTTCATATATGAAAATTATACCATTTTATATTAGGAAGGTAATGCCGCGAGCAGTGCTTTGTACAATTTAATAGCAGTCAGGTGCTGGCCTTCATGGTACAGATTGAGGCTGAGGAATTCCGCAACCGTTCCTAGCTTCATTCCGCCCGACGTAGTATACGGCGGCACGATAGGTTCTTCAAGGCGATCTGCCAAACTACGCTGAATGCGCTGCGGCTGCTCCCGCAGAAGGATCTTCAGTTCTTCGAGACTCGGAAGCACTAGAGAAGCAGGAGCGGTAAGCGGCGATGTGCCGTTCTCAAACAATTCCAGAAAGCCATCCGGCAAATGCATCGGCAGCCCGATATTTTTGAAAGCAAAACGTTCATTCAATGTGTATACATGTCCCAAATGCCACAGAATGTGATTACGGAAGCCCTGCGGAATGTGTAAGGCGGTCTCCTCCTCCAGTCCTTCCACACTCTTTAACAGTTGCGTCCGTACATAAGCCGATTGATAAAATAAGTAATGTTCCATTGATCTCACCCCTTAGCATTATTGATCCCTATCTATTCCATGAACGTGCTGGAAAATCCTTTTATACGATTGGCAAGACATTCAAGGACGCCGATGACTATAGAGATAATTCTCACGCAAGTCGCACAATGAAATCATTATTTTTTTAAAAAAAGAGAGCGCCCGTACCGGACCCTCTCCTCTGCATTTTCAAGTGGAATATGAGGTTGTTGCACCATTCCCCGGTAGCGGAGTGCCGGCAGGTTCAAGCCGTTCGGCTTCGGCCTTCCGGAGCACTTTCTGACCGCGCCAGCGCAGCAGGACGCACAGTCCTCTAACCAGTTCATCGGCAATCATGCAGCAATAAATGCCAATCAATCCCCATCCTGCCCAAATCCCGAATACGTAGGAACAACCAACGCCAATCAACGACATAGAAGCAATTGACGTATACATCATATACCGGGTATCGCCAATGGCACTTAGGGCGTTGCCCATGCCCATGTTGAGCATTTTGGACGGCTGCAAGATCAGATTGATTGCCAGCAGCGACACACCAAGTGCAAGGATTCCCGGGTCTTGAGTAAAGAGCCCTAATATTTGTCGTCCGAACAGGAAGAGCAGCAGCATGTTGCCCATCACAACTGCAAGCCCAATGAGCAGGGTGCGATAGGCCAGTTTGTAGGCTTCCCTCGTCTTTCCTCCTCCGTACAAGTGGGCGATTTGAATCTGTGCCGCTAAGGCGACAGCGTAACCCAAGGTGAAACAGTAGGATTCTAGCGTATTCAGATAGGTGCGTGCAGCCAGAGCTTCTGAGCCAAGCACCGCCAGGAAAGAGTATACGATTAGCTGTGAGAACACCCAGCAGGATGAATTGACGCCAAGCGGCCAGCCAATCTTCAGGATTTCCCTGAACAATCGCTTGTCAAAAATAAGAAAATCCTTCAGCCCGATTCGGATCTCAAATGCGCGCCTGAACATCACGAACAACATGATCAGCCCGATTGCCCGGCTTATAATCGTGGAGATCGCCACTCCCGCAAGTCCCAGCTTCGGCATGCCCATTACACCAAAAATAAATAGATAATTCAAAATAATATGAACGACATTCACCAATATCCCCATATACATCGGCCCCCGGGTGTTCCCGGTATTACGAATCGCTGTTCCAAGTGAAGCGATCAGGCCGACCATGAACAAGCCGCCGCCCACGTGCGAAATATATATATTGGAAAGCGGAAGAAGATCGTCCGAAATATTCAGCAGTCCTCCGATCGGAGCAGCAAAGAACAATAGAAAGATGCTAACGGCAATACCGAGAACAAAGCTCGCTGACACCCCCATAATCGCCAGGGTACGTGCCTCCTTGATCTTCCTCGAGCCCATCCGTTGGGCGATCAGAATACCCGCGCCTCCGGCAAATGTCGTAAATAACGTGGTTAAAGCACCGAATAATTGGTTCGAGATCCCGACAACCGCAACGGCATCATCCGAGATCCGGCTGACCATCAGCGTATCCACCGTCCCCAGCAAAGTCTGGAGAAAAATCTCCAGGAATATAGGCCAGGCCAGCATCCACAGTCCAAATCCCCCAGTATTCTTTTTCACAAAACAAACCCTCCTTGCAAGTATACCAACCCTGATGTTCTGTCTACATTGACATGATTTATCTCTGTGGCTAGTATATGATTATAGAGGAAAACGATCAGATTTAAGTACACATAATCAACCAAAACTTTCAATATTCCAACCTGAACGAAGGGAGTTGTCCGGGTGACTATTCTGCATTTCACCGTCCCGCCGATGCTGCATTATATTGTAAGCGGGCTGCATTATTTCGAAGCAGGCCACCGCCATATCGGGCGCCATCACATCGGTGTATTCGATCTCTTAGTCGTGAAAAGCGGCTGTCTATACATGGGAGAAGAGGAGTTGCGCTTTGAGGTGCAGGCGGGGGAGATGCTGATCCTTCGTCCGGGCAACCATCATTTCGGCACAATGGATTGTACAGAACGAACTACGTATTATTGGCTGCACTTTCATACAGGAGGCTGCTGGAGTGTGTCGGATGAGTACGAGCCTCTGAAGGGTGGTAGCCCTATGGGCAGTGAGCTTCAAAACTCGCAGCTATTCGAGGTCCGCCCGTTCACACTCAGCTTGCCGCAGTACGCTGCACTGCGGCAGCCGCAGACCGTTCAGAGCCTGCTGGACCAGCTCATTCAGCTCGGACCCAGCGCCCATCTGAGCGCTACACCGCTGCGTCAGCAGCTTTTGTTCCAGGAGGTCATTCAGCATCTGACGGCTTCCCTGAATAGCGAACGAAGCACGCCCTCCCGGGCATGCGCCGAACAGACCGCCTCCTACCTGCGCACCCATTATCGTGAAGACATTACCGCCAAGCGGCTAGGTGAGCATCTGAATTTCCATCCTGTCTATATCGCACGGTGCATGGGCAAGGAATACGGCTGCTCGCCGATGGAATATCTGCTGCATTACCGGATTCAGCAAAGCAAGCTCCTCCTGATGCAGACCGATTATCCGGTGGCCCGCATTGCTGAAGAAGTTGGCTTCAATCATGTTCCCTATTTCAGCTCCAGCTTCGCCAAAATCGAAGGAATGTCGCCGCGGAAGTACCGTCAGCAGTTCTCGTGAGGATCTTCGAGGGGGACTTTAAGTAAATCTACTACTGATTTCTGGTTAACGTACCCTGGCTTGTGTCATGAACCTGGCATCTCGTTTTGCTCCTTCACATTCTTGCTATGCTCGATATGATAAAATCCCCAGTCACACATATCATTAAGCACCGAATGAAGTGTTTTTCCGTGCTCAGAGATGGTGTATTCCACTTTGGGCGGGATTTCCTGATACACCCGGCGGACAATGAGTCCGTCCTGCTCCAGCTCACGAAGCTGGTTGGTCAGCATGCCTTGGGTGATGCTTGGAATGATCCGTCTCAGCTCTCCGAACCGCTTGGTGCCATCATTCAACAGGATATATAAGATAAATGGCTTCCACTTACCTCCAATTGCTTGAAGGATAGCCACGATTCCCTGTGATATGGGAGACTTGCTTAAATCTTCGGACATACATGTGCTCCTCACTTCCTGACCGTTCTCTGCAACTTCTGTTATTGTATCAAAGGTTGCAGGCTTAACCAATACACCGAAAAAACATACTAAGTACGGTTTACCATACTTAACAAGAGCCCACATGCTGTCTAAAGGTACGTTAAACCTGACCTAGTATGATAAAACAGCGTACTTTACAATGTTCTAGTTCTCTTGAATAATGTGGTTGTCAGGTGTAAGAAGCCTTGATGATATCACTTAGGAGAGAGGAAGAAACACATGAACATTTTGGTTATTGTTGCACATCCATCCTTGGAGGAATCCCGGGCCAACCGTGCTCTAATTCAGGAGTTGAGTCCGCATGACAACATTCATATCCACGACTTGTACAAAGAGTATCCGAATTGGACTATCGACATAGAGCGGGAACAACAGCTATTGCTCAAGTATGATCGAATTGTTTTTCAGTTCCCTTTTTATTGGTATAGCACACCACCACTGCTTAAAAAATGGTTCGACGACGTGCTGACATACGGATGGGCCTTTGGAACTGGAGGCGACCATCTGAATGGAAAAGAGTTTATCCTGGCGATCACAGTAGGCGCTAGCGAACAAGATTATCACGAAATCACAGTTAACGAGTTCCTTAGACCGCTGGAAGCGTCCATCAAATACGTTGACGGAATCTATTTGCCTTCTTTCGTTATGTACGATTCAATGGAAATTACAGATGAGCAGTTGAACTTGGAGGCACGCAGGTACGAGGATTATATCCGTGCTTCTGCCGAGACGCTCGTTTAAGAGTTTTAAAAACACAAAAAACATGTGCTGGACAAAAAACAGAGGATCGCAGTGTAACTCCTGCGGCCCTCTGTTTATTTATAAGCTATGAAATTCAAGCTGAACATTCTAATAATCACTAAAAAGAGTCTGAATTTTTAAATAAACCTTATTCAACATCGTAACAAAACGAAAAGTATAAGTCTATATTTTTTGGGAAATATGTGTGAAGATCTCATTATCTTTTAACATAGGAGAGTGAGTTATGGAGATTGAAGTTGTTGAATTGAATGATTCTTTAGTCGATGAAGCTAGTTTACTATTAGCCGCTTACAGACTTGAAAGCGGCTGGGATGCTCAGAACCAGGAAGAATGTAAAGCAGCATTATTACGCTTGTTGGAGTTCAATAATGCTTTCTGCTTACTTGCCCTACATGAAGATGAATGCTTAGGTTTTGTCACCTTTCATTGGGGATTCTCAACAACAAAGGGACTACCTATATTAAAGATTCAAGATGTTTTTACTTTGCCCAAATATCGCAAACTTGGCGTTGCAAAGACCCTTTTAAATCTTACAATTGAGCTTGCTAGTAAGTCCGGTGCCCAGCGTCTGCAATTAGAAACAGATACAGATAACATCCCTGCTCGCACACTTTACTCAAACATAGGATTTGAATGGATTTCACACAAAGAAATATATATGTTACCGATAGACTAAAAGAAAAGTAACACCAGAAGGAGGAGTAAGATGAGGAGTAACAAAAAGCCTTTGGTCATATCAGGCGGAGGACTTTGATGGTCCTGATGATATCTGCGAATGGATTGAGAATGGGGCTAATGTTAATGACTGGATACTAACACCTCTAGTAAGTGATCTAAAGATTTTATTATCAGAACATCGACAACCTGTTGAGTATATACTGCTCGACTACCCTTTTGCCTATCTGCACAACGAGATGATTGGTCTTATTGATTTTACTATTTTTATTGATTTTACTATTTTTATTGATACTCCCCTAGATGTTGCTATGGCACGTCGAATCCTCAGAGATTATAGTGATCGTCCCATACAATCTGTACTAGAAGACGCTAGTAACTATCTTTCTCGCGGCAGAGTCGCTTATCTAGAGATGTTGAACACTGTTAAACCCAATTCGGATTTCATTGTTGACGGTTCTCTGCCAGTACATGAAATTGTAAATAAACTTTTAAAGATTATATTGGATAAGAAGAAAATCTAGCATAGAATACGGATTCTATATTCTTTCAGTGGTACAATTTACAACATGTAAATTGAAGGGAGCAACACAATGCAAGTACATATTCCTGGGCGGGAGAAGCTTATTCTCTCCCATCTCGTTCTAGATTTTAATGGAACAATTGCTCTAGACGGACAGGTTCTACCGAATGTCCAAGAGAAGCTTACAGAACTACACTCTTTAATTAAAATCCATGTATTAACTGCCGATAGCAACGGTAGTGCGGCTAGAGAATGTGAAGGTTTACCTGTAGAACTGCATGTTATCGGTAAGGATAATCAGCGGGAAGAAAAGCGAAAGTTTATTAGCCAGCTTGAACATGGTGTTGCTGTTATGGGCAACGGCGTGAACGATGAGCTAATGTTTCGGGAAGCAGATCTCTCCATTGCAGTCATTGGAAAAGAAGGCTGTGCAACGGTGACGTTAATGTCTAGCGATATCACCGTAACAGATATAATTGATGGATTAGACTTGTTAATCAATCATCATCGTCTAATTCCAACACTTAGAAATTAAACGGTGAACCCATATAAACAGGCTAAGATAATGATCATCACTGATCTATCTTAGCCTATTTATGTTTTAATTCATTCGAAAAGGTGACATCAGCTTACTTGTCATTAACCAAATGAACGCTTAGTTAAGAGTGATTCCCATAAATTAATGTTATATTATATAACACACTCTATGAATCCATCAATAAAATAAGATTTTATTGCCTGAAAGCTAAATAATACGAAAAATATCCCGTCAATTCATTTAAAAAGGTTTTTCCAGCTATAAACAACAAAGAAAAACCTTTGACTACGTGATTAATTGTGTCATTTTATATAACTCAATATGATATTATACTTGACTTGTTATTTTACACAATGCTAGAATTCCACTAGATTACATAAGGGAGATGATACATATTGATTAAATCCAAGAACAAACAGAGAGAGACAAGAAATCAAGCGCACAGAGACCACATCAAAGCCTCCCCAACAGCAAGCCACCGTTTGAGTAAGAAATCTATTTTTGCAGCTTCACTTTCACTATCCATCGCTATCACCGGCCTGCTACCTATTAATAGCGCGCATGCACTAACGAGACTTACAGCGGATAGCGGCACAAGATGGGATTTCCACGATTCCTTCGCACCAAACCTTGATACAGGTAGTGTTCGCAGTGCGACTTCTACACCGATGCAAGGCTTCGGTAATATTTTCGTACAAATATCAACCCAGCCAGAACCTCGCATGAATGGCCAAATGATGCGTGACTTTGGACTGGTATACGATGGCACAGATACATTTGTTAGCACTCGCTCCGTTAATCTCGGCGATGTACACGTTACACGAGATGTCTACTTTGATAGCACAAATAACAGAACTCGTTTCTTCGATACGTTCACCAACACAACCTCTTCGCCGGTGACAGTTGATGTATCATTTGGTGGATCACTAGGCTATGGAACAGGTCCATACCACGCCTCCATTCAACAGACGTCCAGTGGTGACACCATCATCAACAATGAAGACTCATGGGTGCTAGTAGATAACGCCAGACCTGCAGACCGACCGATTGGTATTGTTCTTGGTACCCCAGGTCCCTTCGAAGGTGCTCTTAAGGGGACTGGTAACCAACAAAAAAATCCATTCACAACGCCAATGGCCGCTTCGGGCAATGATTCCAACTTTTACGGCTTCATTCATAGCCTATCCCTCGAGCCTAATCAAACCAAGTCACTTGCTAGATATGTAGTAGTAGGCGATACGGACGCTAATAAGTTGACCACAGCTGCCGATTCGATGAATCAACTAGTGCTTGAACCCGATTTCACCCACCTAACAGCAGAACAGGTGTGCACAATAAGCAACTGGGATCTAACTAAACTACCAGGCTATGACCCTAGTGCTTGCTCCACAGTTACCACCTTACCTATCCCACCAGCTCCAGCAGTACCACCAATGGTTACAACCTCCAAATATGATGTAGTGAACAAGACCATTGCAGAAATGCAAGCTGATATGGAGAATGGTGTTACTACCTCAGCAGCTATCACACAAGCCTATCTAGATCGTATTAATGCCTATGACTTGGGTCAGCTTGGCTTCCACTCTTTCCTGCATGTTGGAGAAACAGCCCTCGAGCAGGCTAAGGCAGCAGATGCAGCTCGGGCGAATGGTCAGACAGGACCATTGCTAGGTATTCCAATTGCAGTCAAGGATATCTATGACACGAAGGACATGCCAACGACAGGCGGGTCCAAAGCGCTTGAAGGCTGGCAGCCTGGATCAGACGCTTATCAAATACAGAAGCTAAGAGAAGCAGGCGCTATCATCATTGGTAAGACAAATACATCGGAATTTGCCAATAGCGGCAGCATGAGCGAAAGCGGTTGGATGCAGACATGGAATGCAATTAATCCGTCCAAAACATCGTTTGGTTCAAGTGGCGGTTCAGCAGTATCTATAGCAGCAGACTTCGCCGCAGCAGCTATGGGTACACAAACAGGCGTTTCTCTGTACGCCCCTTCCGTAGGCGCAAGCTTAACTACATTCCGCGGTACAGACGGCATGTCCAGCACGCGCGGCGTTATGCCACTGACATGGGGTCAGGATTATGCAGGCCCAATTGCTCGCACCGTGACTGACCTGGCTATATTGCTTAATGCTACAACAGGAACTGATCCAGAAGATATCCTAACCAAGGATGCGGATCGATTAAAACCGGAGGATTGGACTAAGGCGCTGAATGCTAATTCCCTACAAGGCAAGCGTATCGGCTATATCCCTTCGTCATTTGTTTCTTCGTACGCAGATGATGGTACAGGCGAGGCGGTTAAAGCGCATTTTGCTGATCTGATTGCAGCAGGCGCCACAATGGTCGAAATGAGTTCTCCACCTAGCGGCGGATCAAATCCCGGGGGCAACGTGGGTAGCGAAGGCTGGGCACGTTACATCGAGCTGCACAAGGATTTCCCTTATGAGACCGGTGATCATCTACTCGCTTCACCACTTGTACTGCTGTACAACCAAAGAAACCTGCAAGTTCGCCCACGTATGACTGAAGCTCAAGTACAAGCCTATATCAATTACAGAACCAACTATAAGAGTATCATCGCAAATTGGATGGATCAAAGCGGTGTTGACAGCGTGGTGTATCCTGGGTTCATCAGTGACGTATACAACAATGACAGCGCAGCTAGTCAGCTGAGCTCAGATAGAGCCACTGGTGTCTTGACATCCAACGTTGGTCTACCAACCGTTGTAGTACCTGTAGGCACTAGTCCAAATGGCTACTCATTGTCTATGCAACTGGTGGGCAAGGCTTGGGATGATGCCAACATTCTCGGCATGGGCTACGCGCTAGAGCAGCAGACGAAAGCTCGCGTGCTTACAAGCTTTGCACCTAAGCTAACTTACCTGCCGAACGACACAACTGATCCTCAGGGCGGCACGGGCGAACCAGGAACGAAACCTACTGAACCGACAGAACCTACTGAACCTGGGCCTACTGAGCCTACTAGCCCTACTGGTCCCACTGGCCCTGGACCTACTGAACCTAGCGGACCTACCGGACCTACTGGACCCACTCCCACTCCTGGCCCTACCGGAACAACCGGATCTGTTGGACCAACTGAGCCTCCAAAAGGCTCCACTGGAAAAGATGACGCACAGACCGAAAAAACACCAGTAACCATTTCATTCACTGATACAAATGGACATTGGGCAAAAGAAAGCATTGACTTCCTGATTCAAAAAGGACTGATCAACGGTTATCCAGATGGCAGCTTCAGACCTAATCTGGGCATCACTAGAGCAGAAGCCGTGAAGGTTCTGACAACCGAGCTCGGATTGACGCCACAGACGAACAGCTTTACAGATGTTACCGCCAGCCACTGGGCTGCTGGATTCATCGGAGCCGCACAACATGCTGGCCTTATGACTGGATACACGAACGGTACGTTTAAAGCAGATGCTCCGATAAGCCGTGAAGAAATGGCCGCTTTGCTGGTAAGAGCATTCAAACTGAGTGACGGCACTACCGTCTCGTTCTCAGACATTCCAGCAAACTCCTGGTCATACAACTATATTGCAGCACTAACAGCTAACCAGATCATCACGGGTTATACAGACGGCACGTTCAGACCTGCTAATGACATCACTAGAGCAGAATTCTCCACAATGGTGACCAAGGTATTGAAGCTGATCAAGTAGTAATTACATCTATCAGCTCTTATCATTCAGCTATCATTTAAGGAATCCTACTAGAAGAAGCTATCCCAAAAGTAGCTTTTCTACGACTGATGCTCCCCATACAGTAACAGGTATTATTAATTCACCTGTCTACTGTATGGGGAGCATTTTTATGATCCAAAAGAAATCCTGAATTTGTTGATTTTCCTGTAGACGGAAGACCTTCCAAGAGAATTGATTTAGTTTGTTTCGTAGAGTAACCTCCAGACGCGTCAAATCAATTGGATTTGCCAACCCATCTACGTGAACTATCATATATTCTCTTGCTTTAACGCATCAATAATGTTCTCCTTTTTTACTTTTGCGCTGGAATATAGCATGGCGGAACCGACAATGACAAATACGGCGACAATGACAGACGCAATGCTTATCCATGGTATGGTGAACCCGTAGCTAAATCTATACGCAAACGCCCTATAGATCACATACATCACGACGAAACTGACGGGGAGCCCGAAGAGCAGCGACTTGACCCCATAAAAAATACTTTCATAGTTCATCATTTTCGCAAAGCTTTTTGGCGTCATGCCAACGGATTTAAGCATCGCGAACTCTCGTTTTCTAAGGAATATACCCGTAGAGATCGTATTAAATATGTTCGCAATGGAAATCGCTGAGATCAATACGATAAAACCATAAGAAAAGACGGACATCAATAGAATCTGTTGCTCTTCACTTTTTCTGGATTGATATAAATTACTGACATTCAGATTGGTTTCATGCATCTCTTCGATTTCCTGCTGCGTCTTCATCGGTTCCGTACTTTTCAAATGGAGGGATGTGTGAATGTTAATTATGTCCTCGTCGACTGTCAATGTATTCAAAATCCGTTCCGAAACGATAATATCTAACCCGCCTATACCTATCGCGTTCATCCCCATAGGTGCTTGATCCGTCAATGCGGCAATGGTTACTTTGTTTATCTTCGTTTCTCTCACATTTTCTTCATAGATATTCGTTAATTCGATGACTTGACCGACCTTCGCATAAACGGCCTTCGTCTGCACATATTTTCCTGTGTCCATATCATTGTAATGGATCGTATCCCTCACGATCGCGGCAGGATGATCCAGATTCGTGAGCCGTTCGTAATCTACGCCGACCGCTTTGGCATAGGCCTGCAGACTGAAATCATTCAAGGCATGGATCTTAATATCGTAAGGATATTTTCCGTCTTGCAGCAAACTCTTATCTTTCTTAACCTTCTCTTGCAGTTCATCGGCGATGAACGCTTCATCGATCCAAGCGTTCTTATACAAATCATACATCACGTTGTATTCCGTTACTCCATCCAGGGATACAATGTCTTGTACCAAGGAATCGTCTATTCTTTTTCCATTGCTATACGATACTTCAATATCGAAATTGACGCCTTCTTGCGACATATTCAGGGATTGTTTCACCCCGGCAGTAAAAAAGGATACTGTCAAAAACAGAACAATGCTGATCACGAGCGAAAATACGATGGCATGATATCTTCGTTTGTTCCGTTTTAGATTTTTCAATCCGATTTCCGCTTCGATGCCGAAGAGCTTGCGAATGAATTTCGATGTTATCACGGCTTTGACTGTGAGCTTTAAGTCGCTTGTTTGACGAATGGCGTCCATGGCGGATACTTTGGATGCTTTGATCGCCGGGAAATACGTCGAAATGAAAATCGTCAGTATCGAGACAACACAGATGATCAGAAGCGTTAACGGCGTGACGATGAGCGTCAGCTTTTCAGTGGTCCATAACGCGCCTTGAATCATGGCATTCATGAACCAAAAGATAATTCCCATCCCGGCAAGACCGCATAAAATTCCAAGAGGAATGCTGATCGCACCAATGACGACCCCTTCAAAAAGCACAGAGTTTCGCTTCTGCCTTTTCGTAGCCCCTACGCTTGCGAGCATCCCTAAATGGCGGGAACGTTCCGAAACGGATATTGCGAAAGCATTATAGATAAGCGAAACCGAGCCGATCATAATAACGGCTATCAGGATCACCGATAAGGAGTATATGGTGCTGTATGAGGCTTTATTTTTGGACAAGCCATAATAATGAAGTAAATCGTTATTAAATTGGACCCTCTTGATGTGGTTTCTTTCAGCCAAGTTCTCCGCATGCGTGAACAAGTTGGGATTAATACTCTGAAGGACTACGGCCGCATTGACTCCATCGTTTGCCCCGATAAGCTTGTCATCGAGATAGCTAATAACTGTATATCCTGGAGCCCAAGCCGTTTCCCACACGGGACGTTTGATGAACCCCACCACCGTATAATCCTTTGTTTTCATATGCTGTAGCGTTTCGGCCAAAGTATCGTTGACCCTACGAAGCGGATCTCTATCATTCAGGGGATGATCGCCCCCTTGCTGAAATCGTTCGCCAACGCGAAGGGTTAAGTGATCGCCAAGTTCGTATTTCACTTTAGCATTCGTTGCAACGGCTTCGGAAATAACGACTTCCTTGTCACTTTTCGGCAGACGCCCTTTGCTTAATCCAATTGGAAGTTGCGTGAAAGCTTGTGCATCATATTCCTTGATGATCAAATACGGCTTATTGGGATCCTGCCCCCTTTCTAATAAGGCATATCCAAGATCTTTTGTGACCGCAACCGTTTTGGTTGCATCATCGGCGCGTATCGCCGCGAGTTGTTCTTTGGTTACATCTTGATATTGGACATGCCACTCCCCTCTTTCCGCAATGGTCTGCCTAATCATTAAATTGGAAAAGGAAAAAACAAATGTTGCAACCGCTGTCACCATGGCCACCGAAATGATTACGCCGATGATGGTTACGAGCGTTCTTCGCTTGTTTTGCTTCAAATGCCGGAGGGTGAGCGTATTGACAATATTCATCGCCGGATCACCTCGTCTTTGGCAATTCTTCCGTCTTCAATCGAGATGATCCGATCGGCTTGTAAGGCGATTTGTTCGTCATGCGTAATAACGATCAGCGTTTGATGATAGGTTTTATTCAGCATTTTCAAAAGCTCGACGATCTCGCTGCTATTCTTGCTATCCAAATTCCCCGTTGGCTCGTCTGCCAGCATGATCGCAGGATTGCCAATAATTGCTCTGCCAATCGAGACCCGTTGCTGCTGTCCACCAGATAATTGATTCGGCAGATGGTTTAGCCGATGCTGTAAATTCAGCGTACTGACAAGACTATCCAGATGCTTTTTATCTACTTTCTGCTTATCCAGCAGGAGCGGCAGCGTAATATTCTCCTCCACCGTCAGGACAGGAATCAGGTTGAAGAACTGGTAGATCAAGCCGATTTGCCTGCGCCGAAAGATGGCCAGCTGTGTTTCGTTCAAAGCATACAGGTCCGTATCCTCGACAAAAACTTTACCGCTAGTCGGCCGATCCACGCCGCCCAGCATATGGAGAAGCGTCGATTTCCCCGAGCCGGACGGGCCGATGATCGCGACGAATTCGCCTTTTTGAACAGAAAAAGAAACATCGTCAAGCGCCTTTACCACAGATTCACCTGTGCCGTACACTTTAGAAAGATGCTCCATTCTTAAAATCTCCAAAGGTATCCCTCCTTTCCTCGATACTCATTCCCAGAAATACTTCATCTTGCTATATCCAACATCCCATAGGGTTACATTCCCCTCAATGGTTATCCTAATTTCATTTGCCTGCGGGAGATACATTTCAGACTCACCTATCTCATGGCCTTGATCTCCTGCAGATATGCTAAGGTACTCATTCCCATCGACGGAAACACTGACACTTCCATAATTACCCTTTTGGTCAGATATGCCATAATTTATGAAGAGATACATCTCCTCCTCAATGCCTAACGTGTACGTATACGTTTCCTTCATTTTTCCTGCGGTACTATACACATTATATTGGGGTTTCACGTTGTGACCGCCAATGATGAGACTGGACGTTTTAGTTCCCGCTGCTGGATTTCCGGCGCTGCCTTTCAATTCATCTATAGCTATAAAAGGACCCATTTCTTTGGTGAACACTTTATCAACCACTACAAAGCACCCCCATATCCCGCTCATAAGGACAACTATGGAAATACCTGTAGCCGCTATATTTCTCCAGACGTTTGTTGTACGAAATCCAAGTTTATACGCCCCGAATCCAACTGCTGCGCCTATTGCGTTCTGAATGACGTCGTTCGTATCGAAGCTGCCAAGCATCGTTATTCCCTGAATGGTCTCCAGTACGAATATGGACAAGATGAATACTGTAATAAATCGGACAAAGCTAGTCCGGTATAACAACGGAATGAAGATCCCAAAAGGGGTGAAGGCTATGAAGTTTCCAATACCCACAAAATCCATCAACGTTGGGTGCAGAAAATCAGGTAGACTTGGCATCTTAAAAAAACTGTCTGGTAAAAACATAAAGGTGTGCTCCGTAGCGTGCCCTGCTTTACCTGCTCTACCGAAAGCGAAAAACATAAAATAAAGAACTAAAATAGAGTAGGATATGGTCAGGAACAAAAGAATCTTACGTTGTTGTTTCAATTGCATTGTGGTACCTCCATCGCTTATCTGATGGATATCATTCTATCTGTCCAACATGACTTTCCGGTGACGATGAAGGTGACAATTCAGTCACTTACGGAGTGTCCTAAATGACTTGCTTATAAAATTTAATTCGAAACTGCGTGCCTTGCCCGCTATCGCTCGTCACATCGATCACTCCGTTCTGGCTGGCAATAATGCTGTGAGCCATCGCAAGCCCTATCCCGATACTCCCTTCGCTAGCATTTTTCCCTTTGTAAAAACGTTTGAAAATATAAGGTAAATCTTCTTTTGGAATGCCTTGTCCATTGTCGGCAATAATGATTTCCGTAAATAAAGCATTTTCGGAAAATGTGATCGAAATGGTTCCGCCTTCCTGTGTGTGTTCTACACCGTTTTTCAAAATATTGAGGACTGCTTCGACAGTCCAATTGAAATCGCCAATAAAAGTGACTTCGTCATCTCCCGTAATGGAAAGATTTTGTCCCTTAATATCCATCGGGATCATCACCGGCTCTAATGCCTTTTGAATAAGCTTTTTCATGGGAATTACATCTTTTTTGAATGGGATGGTTTTCGCGTCCATTTTCGATAGTTTTAATAAAGAGGAGACAAGCCAATCGATGCGTTCAAGCTGAATGCGAATATGATGGGTGAACTCTGTTCTTTTGGCAGGAGGCAAGTCAGGGGCGCTTAACAAATCCGCCATTACCGTCATGGAAGTGAGCGGCGTTTTGAGCTGATGCGAAATATCGGATATGGCATCCGTTAGCTGAATTTTGTCCTGCTGTAGGAGCGACCGGTGTTCCGATAGCATGAGCGTCACCTTATAAATATCATTTTTTAAAATGCTAAGCTCGCCTTCTTGATTATCGCGAACGTCAAGCGTATCATTGCCGTTGCTAATTTCCCGCAAATAGATCGACAGCTTCTCTAGCTCGCGATATCTCCATCTCGTGAATAACAAACTGCTGACAATAAGCACAATGGATAGAATACAAACAAACGCTGCTGTGACAAACGAAATGAACACAGACACAATGATTGCCGTTACGCTAATGGAGCCCATGATGAGCAATAACATTTGAATTTCCCTATTACGCAGCATCTAATCACCAACCTTATAGCCTAAACCACGTACTGTTCTAATCAAAGCCGGGTTCCCTGGGTCATCCTCCAGCTTTTCCCTTAGTCTTTTAATATAAACTGTTAAGGTATTGTCGTTCACGAACTCGCCGGCCACATCCCAGATTTGCTCTAAAAGCTGATTTCTTGTGAGAACCTGTCCAAGGTGGTTGCCGAAGATCAGCAATAAGCGATATTCTAAGGCAGTCAGCGAAACCTCGACGCCGTTTTTATACACTTTTCCTTCCAGCGTATGGATACGGACATTGTCGATATCTATGACTGCTCCTGTGTGGGGCGACTTCTGGTATCTTCGCAAAACAGTCTTGATCCGGGAGAGAAGCTCACGAACCCGAAAAGGCTTTGTAATGTAATCATCAGCCCCCATATCAAGACCCATCACAACATTGACCTCATCATCAATCACCGTTAGGAAAATGACCGGAATGTCCCGCCGCTCTTTCACCATCCTGCACAATTCATAGCCGCTTCCGTCCGGAAGCTGTAAATCGAACAGGCACAAAGCGAACTGATCGATATCTTCTTCGAGTACCTTTTTGGCTGAAGCGATATCATGGCATAGAACCGTTGAATACTGATCTTGCTGCAGCGAATATTCGAGACCTGAGGCGATCGTCTTATCATCTTCGACTAGTAATATTTTCATATGTGAATCATCCTTACGATTAGGTTAATTATTCAAATTTTTCAGGCTTAATGGATCTATCGACTAAAAATGTGAGATATATTCAAGGGCGGTTGTTCCATATACACTTTTAAAGTGTTTATTTAAGTGGGTCAGATCAAAGAAACCGCATGCAGCTACCGCTGAATAGATATCTCTATTTTTTTCGATTAACTGCTTTGCCCGTTCGACTTTGCAATTAAGGAAGTACTGGTAGGGTGAAATTCCAGTGTGAGCCTTAAATATACGGATAAATTGATATTTTGATAAATTAAGCTCTGTACAGATCTCATCAAGCTTGAGGACATGCTCCAGGTTTCCATAAATCATATCCTTTGCTTTTCTTATGATCGCGCTATCCTTCTTGTCCTCCAAAGAAAGATTGATCTGTACAAGACTATCCGTCAGAGATAGGAACAACTCACAGCATAACGCCTCATCTTTTTCACCTAATATTGCTTGTGACAGGCTTACAACTCGTTGTCCAAGTCTATCGTCGTACACAATAGGTGTTGAAAAGCGTACAATATCCTTTTTTCCTATACCCTCTAGAAGCATTTGCGTATCAATATATAACATTACATAATCTAGACCTGACTTATCATGTGCCATACCGTCATGTACCTGTTCTGGATTGAAGAACATCACACCATTTTGATGAGATAATTGCAAGCTGCCATCTATGTGATAATGTTGAATGCCGCGCAAAGTTACGCCTATTGCATACTCCTTGTGAGCGTGCTTCTTATACTTGAATTCCGTCATACTTGCCGACAATGCGGTAATACCTGCCGATTTTTTATAGAGAAATTTCTCCATTATAGCACCTCTACATGAACTTATCTAAACCCAGATCATGATGCCAGCATAAACTAATAAAATGGCCATCATAACACTAACAATCTTATTGTGCTTCTGTAAGAACTCTTTAAAGATCGTGCCGAACAGCACCCATGTTATAAAAGCTAAAAAGCCGATCAATGTTATCACAATGACACTTAGCATTATAGCAGGGGCTCCACTGTAATAGGGCAGGACAAATGTTGGAATTACAGTCAATGTGAATAATACTAATTTGGGATTTAAAAACTGCATCATGAAGCCAGACCAAAAGGTGGCTGCTTGGTTTTCAGATGGATTTGACGAATCCTTTTTGCAAATTAGATAAGCCAGATAGAGCATATAAAGGCTCCCGATGACCTGCATAATCATTAATACTTTCGGTAGAATCGTTAGTAACAAATTATTCAGAACAGCGGAAATAACAAGTAATAAACCAAAACCAACCGTGGCCCCATACGAATATTTTAAAGCTTGGTTTGCCCCGTAATGATTAACAGTAGACAAGATGACGATATTCGTAGGTCCTGGTGTAAACGTGGCTATCATACAGTAAATCAAAAAAGATGTAGTGTCCATGAGAAGGCTCCTTTCAAGCGGTTCTCACATCCTACATCTTATAATGAGTGACATATAGTATATTATTGCTGATCATGAGTTACTTGAGCCAGGTGTGCAAATTTGCTCAGTTAATCAGTCCCGGCCCGCCTCGTACAGCTTCTGCGCTACCATGGACGGCCTTACGAATGCATCTGTCATGTGGTCACCGTCACCAACAATCAGGCGGAACATGCCGAGCCGCGAAGCCATATGCGGATACCAGCCGAAGCCCTCTGCTCCTGTAAAAACGTTGTCTTGGTAAAAAAACAAATAGCTTTTGGGCGTAGGCAGAGCATAGAACGCCTTAAGATCCAGCTTCTCAAAGAGTGGTTTTGCCGGCTCTGGAGCAACGCCTGCGTATATCCACTTGGCTTGCTCCAAAGTCGCTGTATTAACGAATAGAGCCCGGAAAAGCGAAAACGGAAGCATAATTGTATCGTCATGCGATGCGCCTCTGAGCTGCTCGAACCCTTGCCTCGTTTGCGGTGGCAACTCGTCGGCAACAGACTCCCCGTCTTTTAATACAAATGCGTCCCAGAAGACAAGCCGCTTGAGGCGGTCCGGTATCTGTTCCGCAACTTTCTGAATAACGCTTCCTCCGAAGCTATGCCCGACGAGAATGATGTCATGCAGGTTCAGCCTTGTTACATAGTCGACAACAGACTTCGTAATCATGTCATGCGTTACCGCCTTGTTTGGGTCTTTACCGTGTCCTGCGTACTCTGGCGTGTAGACGGTATGCCCTCTCTTGCGCAGCTCGGCTGCTATACCGTCCCAGAAGTGCGCGTCGGCCCAAGAACCATGTACAAGCACAAAGGTCAGTTTTTGCTCCGGTGGCAACCGGTGACTTTCAAATGTTTCACGGGCATCATATTGCCCAAACCATCCGTTTGCAGGATATGGGGAGTTATAAAAGCTTGGAAGCATTAAATGGCAATTGGGATAGGGAAATTGAGGAACCTGCGGGTAATAAGGATACATGCTAAAACATCCTCTCAACATCGATATAACTCAGCTTATGCCTAATGCTTTTGAGAGGTTCCTTCCATCCCTGAATGATTACTTCCATGATAATCATGGCAATGCTCCGCAATTAAAACAATGTGTTAAGTTACGATATCCCCGCCATAAAACATCTGATCTTCCTATCCATTATTCACTTGACGGATATATCAATGATGGATATAATTCAGGTATATCCATCATTGATATAGGAGGTGGTACGGTGGCTAGAACAAGCCCCTATGAGTCTGGTGAGCTTACAGACAGTATCTTTCTGATTTTATTAGCAACACTTGAGCCGATACATGGCTATAGAATTATGCAAGTCATCCAAGATATGACTGAGGGCGATGTCGAAATCGGCCCAGCAACGATGTATACAACACTTAGAAAATTAAAGAATGCCGGTTGGATTGCAGAAGCAAATGAAGAAGATTTAAAAATTTCATATCAAATCACAGACGAAGGTAAAATAATACTCCTTGAAAATTTCAATAAAAGAATACGTTTGGTGGAAATTGCAAAAAAACATCTCGCTAAGGAGGGTAAATAAATGGCTAAATATCGTATGAGCGGTGGATTGGCAATGACACCTGAGAGCGATATGAATTTGCTTAAAGAAATGAGTCAAAAAGGTTGGCATGTTACCGGGATGAGGGGCTTTTTCTACCGCTTCGAAAAAGGAGCGCGGCATGACTTTGATTATTCTCTGAACTTGGAAGAGCGCATTAATCCTGAAATGATGACTTTTTACGAAGCCAGCGGATGGATACCCATTGTAGCCGAGAACGGCTATCAGATTTTCAGGGCAGAAGCAGGCTCATCTCCCATATTCAGCGATTCGGATTCCGAAATAGAGCTTCTTAGCAGGAAAAGACAGCAATATGGCAAGTGGTCCTTGGTATTTATGAGTTTAATGATAGTCTGCATTATTGTAGCAAATCAGATTGAATGGGACGCTTTTATTCGGACAGGACTGATGCTATTTATGGTGTGCTTTATTTTCACATTCCTTCCGTTCATCGGATTCAGCAAATCATTGTATATGAGAAAACGACAACAAGGTTAAACAATAGGCGGTAAGTTTTTAGGCCATCCTTGAGGGATGGCCTTTTCGCTATTACAAGTATTATCTATGCTCAAATCATTCCTTAAACAGCTATATCTTTTTTACTGGCCGCAACACCGCATAACCATATCCCTCTGGGAAATGCCGTTGGTAGTCCTGCTTGGTTCCTTCATCCCATACGTATCCCATACCTTTGGGGTCGAAGTTCCATGCTACTTCTTCAACTGTACTCATAACAGCGCTATTATCTTTTAGATAGTCGAAAGTAGGGTGGAAAAAGGCCAAATATTCCGATTCTGGGATCTCCCTGCATTCCATCCCTTCCGGAATAGGCCCATCATACTCCAGTGAAACGGGGATTCCATACAAGTACCCCTTCTGCCCATTCTGGTAAAACCATCCTGCCGTCTGACCAAGTTGTCCCGGTAGGGTATGATTAGACATACTCTCCAACGTACCGCTAACCTCATCACAAGAGTGTCCGTTTCCCCAGAAGTCTCCATAGTTTGTTACGGAAATGTCCCAGATCCCGATAAATTTGTGCGTTGGAATGAACTCGACTTTGATCTCCGCTGGTTGCAAATGTACTTTACTCATCTTATCCCGCTCCTTGATCAAATAATGATAAGGTGAGAATACCTCCTGACGAATAGCCAACGGAATAGGCCGGGGAGCTTTTTGGTATGCTGCAGGGGTGAGCCGAAAAGCCTTGTTGAATGCTCGTGTAAACGCTTCTTGTGATGAGAATCCATACTTTACGGCAACGTCTAAAACCCGCTGATCACTATCGCGGAGCTCCAGGGCGGCACGGCTGATCCTTCGAGTCCAGATGTAATCCCGTAAAGTCATCCCGGTTAATTGATTGAACTGTCTAGAACAATAATAGGGTGAATAGCCTAGCTGTTCGGACATCTGAATAAGAGATGCGCTCTCCGTAATATTGCTCTCCACCCAGTCTACCATTAGCTGGACCATTTCATTCCATTCGTACATGGAAGTCCTCCCTCCTTTCGTTTTGATCATATCACTGGTGATTTTTGCATACTTGATTTGAGTTGTACATCAAAGCTCCCCTATTCTTGCTCCAACTCCTCAAGTTGTAACAACCTTCAGTCCCTTCATACGCATCCACCAGCCCCCAACCAAGACAGTAACCACGTAGATTACGCCACAGGTTAAGAACAAAGGCTTCAAGTCACTCTCAACATAAAGCAATGAGCCAACCATCGGGCCAAGCGCACTGCCTATATACCGGACCAAGTTAAACACGCCGATGACAGTAGCACGTTCCTCTGGAAATTGTTCCGCCAGAATAGTCGTTGGCATGGACGTAGTCAATCCCATCGTAAAGCCGAATAGACAGACGTCCACAATCAAGAACGGTAGCGATAGCTGGGCGGTTAATGCAAACAGAACGACACTAAACGATTGAAAGAGAAAGGCATATAATAAACCTTTTCCACTTCCCATAACATTACGCATCCAACTACCCATTCTAATACTCACAATCGTACAGACAGACATCAGGAGGAGTACAGTACCAACTTTTCCTGAAGACATGTTGTAAAACGTACTTAGGATTTGGGGCACGAACACGATGTATACCAAATAAATGACAAACTGGATGAATCCATACAATACGACGACAGCACCAAGATGATTGCGAAAAATAATTGTTAGTGACTTTAGACTAAAGCCTTGCGCAGATCCTGTCTGTGACTTGGTCTCGGGCAGGAACTTCATGTTAGCGAACAGAAGCAGCAGTATGATGAGTGTTAAAAAGATAAACACACCTTGGTATCCGAACTTCTCTCCAATCACTCCACCCAGAAGTGGCCCTATAGCGGGCGCAAGTAAAAGCATAAGCTGATAAGTTGCCATTCCCTTTGCCAACTCTTTTCCACGGAACAAGTCCCCAATTACGGCTGCCCCTATAACAGGAACTGCTGCTGAACCTATACCCTGCAAGACGCGAAACACCAGGAATAAACCAATGGAATGAGAAAATGCGCAGCCTAAAGATGCCACACAATATAAGACAAGCGCGGGTATAAGCACTTTTCTTCTTCCTTTAGTGTCCGCCAGTGGTCCGAACACGATCTGCATAACAGCTAAGGCAATCAAAAATAATGAGACCGTCAAACTCATTAAATAACTTGTTGTATTCAGCTCATTTTGCATGTCGGACAACAGAGGTGTATATAAGTTTTGTCCTAAGGATCCTGTAAAGGCACTGAAGCCAACAAGATATAAAATAAGGCGTAGATTCATAATAACTTTCTCCCTTTCGTCTTAACTGACTAGTAGTCAGTTTTATGATGTCCAGCTCATTATATTGACTAACTGACTAATAGTCAATAAAATAAAAAATACAAAAGGGAGGATAAATACCTTGAAAAGAGTCAACAAAAAACCAGAGATACGGCGCCATGAAATCATAGAGACCTCATTGGAACTCTTTAGAGAGAAGGGTTACGATCAAACTGCTGTAAGCGATATTGTAAAAAAAATGGGCATCGCTCAAGGTACGTTTTTTTATCATTTCAAAACTAAAAAAGATATTATGATCGCCATAGTGGAGCGCTTGGTCGATGAAAAAATCACCAAGATCAAAGCGCTAGCTGACACCGAAGAAATGAGTGCTGAGGCCAAACTCTATGCCATCTTGTGGAGACAATCCTATGATGATGAGAGCATTATCGAATTTCTTCACCACGAATATAATGCATCGATTCACCAGAAAGTCCTCGTACAAATCGTCCAGGAAAGCGTCCCTTATGTGATACAAATTCTGGAGCAAGGGGTATCCGAAGAGATTTTTCAAATTCAAGACCTGCAGGAAACCGCTGAATTCATACTCGTTGGAGTTAACATTATGTTTGATACAGGGATTTTCTCGTGGCAGGAAAATACATTAGACCAAAAAAAATTAGCATTCAATCGAATCGTCGAGCGTATGCTAGGGAATTCCTTTAGCTTCTCTAACCCTAATACGCTGGGAAAATGATAATACCGTATGAAACATCACTCTATAAATAACAAAACCACTCCTGCTAATATTGGAGTGGTTTCATTATTTTAAAATCGTATTAAACTTTCTTAATCCTTAACATACTGTCAGCACCCTTTTGAAACTCATAACCAACTTTAATTTCTTCTGCAATGTAACCTTGGCTTTGTATAAAATCAATTATCTTATCCAGATGCTCATATCGATTGCAGGTTAGGTCCACCAAAGGGAATATGCGTATCTCTTCCTTGGTAACACGCATTAACTCCTGTATAGCTTGCAAGTGGAAGTCATAGTTCAACCGATCAGCGTACATAAATAAGAAATGGGCAGATAGCGTTAAATCAAATTCCTTATCGCCAAAAGGCAATACAGGTAAAACAGCAGGAACATAACGATTAGGGAATTCTTTCATATCATTGGCACAATCAGTTAACGCTTGTACTCTGTGGGCGCTTAAACCTTCTACAGACTTAAAATAATCCCATTTGTAATTCCCCTGTGCCTGTTCCATGTTAAGCATAGCATGCTCAATATCTTCAGCCCCTTTTTCAGCAAGCTGTTCAAAAGGATGATCATAAGCAATATCAGTGGCAGTAACATCTGCCCCTAGTTGGTTGGCAATTGCAGTGAACGAACATGCACCCGCCGGGCAATCAAGAATTTTCCGTCCTTTTAACTCCTCTTCAGACAAACCAAACATCAACATGTACTCATCAAATGTTCTTCCAATAAAAACAATCCGACTTAAATCTAATTTAACCTCTACTCTACTCATCTCATCTCACCTGTCCTCTTCTCAACTATTCTCATCTAACGGGACTGCTTAGGAAAAATCATACCAATAAATGTTATAAAAAACCATGTTATTGTATAGCTTTTTGAAGAAATGCCCTAATTAGCGGGTGAACCATATTTTTTAATGCTGAGCGTTCAGGCTGAAATAGCGTCCCAATAAAGAAAGGATGATCCATTAGTTCCATAACACGAACTTCTCCATCTGTATCAACTCCTGCAATCCGCATACCTGCTTTCTCTAACAGAGGAGCAAACTCAGGGTTTAAGCCATAATTACAAACTCCATACTGCTCAACAATCTCATGCTCACCATAAATTTCAGCTACTTTTAAGCCAGGTGTAAGTTTAAAAGTATGCGTTTGCTCGCTTACGAAACAAGTTAGAGGAGCAACCAGGATGAATGAAGAGTTAGGATTCTCCTCAGCATGATCCGCCTCTGAAATCTCCAGAACATTCCTGGCAAACTCAATAATCATATGCTGAAAACCGCCGCATGTCCCTAGAAATGGTATATTATGTTCTCTTGCAAATCGGATACCATTTAACGCTCCTTGCATACTCTTATAAGGACTAGCTGGAACTGTCCAAAGTGCTTGAAATGTTGCTAGTTTTTGTTCGTAACCCTGCTCTAATGAAGTAGTTGGGATCCATTCGATCTCTATCTGACAACCAAGATCTTGCGAAGCCAATTGAATAGCTTGAGGTATAGCGATATGAGCCACAACTTCTGCGTCGAAGTCACCAATTAATCCAATCTTACTCATAAATACCCCTCCCATAATTAAAAAGTGTTTATTATAAAAAAGCTAAATTATAATATTCACAACACTTCCCGTCAACTAATTCTAATTCATCGAACTCTTTCAAACCCGTCACTATCCCTGAAGAGATTCAGCTATAGATATTAGAAATTCACGACTGCTATGTTCCGCCAATATTTCATACTGCAGCGCCTTCCCCAGTTTCGGACCTAATTCCGCCCAAATCAATTGCTGCTTGTCACTATCCCCAATATAAACAGCTTCATTTGCACGAATCATTAAGTTATCGATCGTGTGTTGCTCTATATCGGATACATGAACCCTGCTTTTTGTAGTTCCAAAAATCCGAAATTCAAATCTTGTTTCTCCCTTACGAAAAATCATGCTCAAACCTACCAGCGTGTCGTTAGGCTTTAGGTCACGTACAGCATTTTTACCAGTCGCTTCACTCTCAGCGGACATTTCATCAATCTCTTCTTGGGTCAAATTATCAAATCCATAGTAGACATGAATATCCATAACCTCAGCATCGGCAGGAAATACAGGTTCCCATAAAGGCATTTTTGCCTTTAATTCATCCAGACCTTTAAGCCATTTTAACGCTTCGTAATTTGTTTGCTGCGTGATCTTCTTCTCCTTAGCTAGATAGATTCCCTTACCCATGCCAGGTTCTAATGACCGAATAACGCTATCCAGATCATGCTCCTCTTGAAAGGTGTCAATATTTAAGATTGCCAGCACATCTCCTTTTTCACTTTTCATCTCCATGTTCTACACTCTCCTCAATAGATTGAAATATCCGTTCCGTAAAGATGAAGATCAAGACGCTTGGCAATAGACAACGAAGCATAATTATCCCATGAGGTACTATATAACGGTCTTCCGTAACCAAGGTAGCAGCTGTATGCTCCTTTTCCGTTTTTTTGGAATGTAAAAGCCGGACCTAGCCATAAGCTCCTGATTTCTTTATCTTTCTCAAGCGCACGAATAACCTTGGCAAGCTGGACAGTTGAATCGCCCTGGTCTATAAGCTGTAGAATGTCATGGACTAAATGGTCAGGTACATCACTGCGGAATCGCACAATACGGCCCGCAATAGTCTGTCCCCAAAAAAATCTCGGAGCAGGCTGATTCATTGGCTCATTAATCGTTGTCATCCGTCCAGCCTGATTATGCAGATAAAGTACATCTGCTTGTATACTCATTAGTTCTAGATGGTTATACAAAAGCTTACCTCCTCTATTGGTTATAGCTCACCCTTTCTCTATACCATTAGATCATCCTTAAAGATCACTCGCTCGTAGTGTAATATACATAATCTATGTGTTCACCGGCAGCACCCGCGATATCTTGGCTCTTCCCCTTGCCTTTCAAAATCTCGCCAATCAGCATTACTGCTTTGTTTGTATCTGCAAACAAATGAATACGCATCTGTCAATATTTCAAAGAGGATGCCTCGATTAAAATCGCTCACTTTTTTGAAATTCAATTCTCATATCCCTCCAAGTAGAGCGTCGAGCTGCTCCCAATGCTCCGCAGTATAGATCATTTCTTCGGCAAAACGGACAGGAACTACGCTGGACGATTCGAGCGACGGCTGAATCCACCAGAACGATTCGATACACCAGACATACTTGATTGCCCTTAAAAGCGAGCCCGGTGGCAACGGCCGCACCTTGCGGTAGCCTTCAGCGAAAGCGATCACCGCATCCTTATGGAACCCGCGCCCGCTGAGCGTACCGGACAGGATAGCCCGCCCGAGGTCCATCTCAGGAAACGAATAGCGTGCTCGGTCGAAATCAACGATGGCTGCCAGAGCGTCTCCTTCGAAAAGCAGGTTGTCTGCCCACAGATCAAGGTGTGCCCAGCCCGCAGTCAGTGGCGCAAAGTCTTCATCTCCAAGTGAATCAAGAATTGCTTTCTGTAATTGCATTGCGTTCCGGACACGATCAGACGAGTTACGAGCAGCATCCCAACTTACCTCCCAGGTGCGCTCGATCTCCTCGCGAGACAACCGCCAAATCGGCTCCTCCGGCGGCACTGCCACTTCGAACCCTAATGTCGCCGCGGAATCCCAGAAAGCATGCATATCCGCAGCAGCTCTTCCGAGTGAATACATTTTACGCTCACCGATTATGCCAGCAGGCACCATAGTGCCCGGACAACGCGTCATGACGGTTATGTACCTTCCGCACGGCAGAATGTGCATGCAGCGCCCTTCCAGCATTAGTGGCTCAGGACACAGTCCTCCAGATTGATAAAAAAGAAGCTGCAGCTGCAGCGCATTTTCAATCTTGCCGCGAAACTCCGGATCATGGATCTTAAACCGCCCGGGATGATAGCTTTTGACGAACAGCCACCCTTTGCATGTCTCGATGATCCACTTCTCGTTCATTAGCCCGCGCCTTACACGCCCGGCGGATAGAATTTCAGTCGACAAATACTTTTTCAGCCAGTCATCGATTTCGCCAATTAATTGATCCTCAGTCGTTAACGGCATTCAAAACCAACCTTTCTAATCGACAGTTTTAATCCCTAACCTAACCAAAGGAAACATCTCACAAGCAAAATTTCTCTTCCCGCATCATCAGGCATCACCTGTTCCAAAGGAGTAAGCATGTGACCGCAAATAAACTTTTTAATTAAATTCCATTTTGATAAAAAAATCCCTTCTTATCACCACCAAAAACCTAGCCTGCTTAGGCTAGGTTCTCCAGGCTGTATGTAACGGCAATAGAGGCTGTCCCAAAAGTCGTTTTTCTAACGAACCGGACTCAGCTCCCTTCTTTCACTAAAAAAAGTAAGAAGAGCAGCAATTCTCCCGTTATTGGAGAATCACTGCTCTTCGTTGTTGGTCCACTACAACTTGCTTCAACACGTTATACGCAAGCGAAAGCCCTCCGACCGAATGCGTCACTTTCTCTATGCCGTGAAGCAGGAATCGCTGAAAATCACAGTTGTTCTTTAGTTGTCCTGACACACTCCCGGGTTCAAGGTTGAAACTCCTGCATGGGGGCTAACGGACCCTATCGTCGTTATTTGCACATTAAACAGCATGTGGAACATGTAACGGACTGAGGGGACGCTATTTCCGCCCAAACCGTGGAATTCACACCGGATTTCTACTCATAACGTCTTTGGTGGACCTCTGTCAAGAAAGTGGACAGTCACGCAACGGATTTTTTAGTAAATTGCTGTGCAAAGCGAGCGGGAGAAAGATATCCCAGTGCACCGTG
>NZ_JBHVVB010000004.1:0-98877 GCF_042883835.1 Paenibacillus sp. NPDC058177
GTCAAGCTCTTTTTTTGAATTTCGTTTTTCGAACTTCATTTTCGAGCTCGGCATCGTTATTTCTTGGCCGGAATTAGAATATACCATGTATAGAAAACCATTGCAAGTGTTTTTTTGAGAAAAACTGAACAGCTGCTATATATCTTTAGTTCTCTCTCCATAAAGCCATTAAAAGCCCAGGATATATAGCAGCTATACTGATGATATACATTAAGCAATGATTTCATCAATATACAGCTCACGTTCGGTAGCCAGGTTAACAATAGTGCCCTCAACCTGAACCATAGGCCGGGTAGGATGTGTGCGGTCAGTAAAGATAATCTCTCCATGACGACCATCACTAAGACGGATGCGTGTTCCGTTATACAGCTCTGTCGATTTCTGAATAAAGGTTTGAACGATAGCTGGGTCCAGCTTGCCGAAGCTCTCCGTTAAGATCTGCTCTAGCACAAGATAAGGCGACTGGGCCTTCTTGTAGGCTCTCTCCAGCGTCATAGCATGGAAGATATCCGCTACAGCTACAATCTTGGCGTATACATGAATCTGGCTGCCTTCCATCCGAAGTGGGTAGCCTGATCCATCCACCTTCTCATGGTGTTGCAGTGCCGCAAGCCTTACTCCCTCATTTATCGCCGTTACGTTGCGTAGCAATTGATAACCATAAGTAGTATGTCTGCGTACCTCTTCCTTTTCTTCGTTCGTTAAAGATTCAGGCTTCAGCAACAGTGAAGGGTCTACCTTTACGTTCCCTATATCATGCAGCAATCCTGCGAAGGCAGCCTGCAGCCAGTCCTTTTGCGGATAACCACACCATTGGGCAATCTTATATGAAGTCAACGCCGACAACACGGCATTATGATAATTGTAGTCCTGTTCGTTCAATGTCCGCGGCGCAAACTTCAGAACATGGTATTCCTTCAAATGGCCAATCAGTATTTCGAGTTGGTTTCTCAATTCAAGAATCGGGAGGGGTGCTGCCGCAGCAGAACGATAACAGTTCTTAATGAGGGCTATCATCTTCTCATATTCATCATGCAAAACCGAGTTTCGGGATAGTGTTGACTCATTGATGAGCGAACCTGTTTTTGCCGTAGCAGCTTTATTACCGGACTTGGCCGGCTCACTAGCCTTGGCCTCACTCTCGCTGCCCTCAATCTCCACCTGTTGAATCAAAAATGCCTGAAGAATCTCCATATCGCGCGGCAGCAACACCTTGCCCTTGGGAAACAACGTTCCTCCTAATGGCGTAACAACATCTTGTATAATTTTCGAACCTGGTTTAACTTCTCCAACTGTTATGTATGGCATAAGCTCAGCCCCTTTATTCACTAACCCATTAATAGTGACGCTCTTGTAGATTGAAACATATAACGTCCGGCTGATCGCAGTCCGAAGTTCCTTATTTCACCATGTCCCTAATTATAGTATGTAAGGGGGCAAGCGACCAGTATGAGGCAGGAGAATCCTGAATTTTATTTAAAAAAAGAGTGAAAGTCTCTGTAAAAGAAACTTCCACTCTTCAAATATACTTTATTCCAGATGATCGTCTTCGCTCTTCGTCTCTACTACTGACTCATCGCTTACGCTTTCCTCTGTAACCTGTCCTTCTTCGCCTTCCTCTGATTCAGACAAATCGTCCTCCTCATTCTTGTCGGCCCGGCAAAGGGTAGCCACTGCATCATCTTCACGAATATTGATCAATTTAACACCTTGTGCGTAACGACCCATGGTAGAAATGCCATCCATGCTGGTACGGATCAAAGTACCGCTGGTCGTAATGATCATAAGGTCCTCATCTTTCTTGACGACCTTCAGACCAACCACCAGACCGTTCTTGTCTGTAAGGTTGATCGTCTTGATCCCCTTACCACCACGCGTCTGGGAGCGATAATCGCCAGCTGGTGTACGTTTACCGTATCCCTTGGCCGTTACGATCAGCACCTCAAGATCCAGATCTACACAGTCCATACCAATAACATGGTCATTGCTGTCTAGGGTAATCCCTTTGACACCCGTTGCGCTCCGTCCCATCGACCGTACATCGTTCTCGGAGAACGTGATCGACATACCGCGCGCCGTACCGATAATAAGATTCTGCTCCCCGTCAGTCAGCTTCACTTCAATCAGGGAATCCTCTTCACGGAGATTGATAGCAATCAAACCGCCTTTGCGGATGTTGTTATAGTCTTCCAGAGGTGTCTTCTTAACGATACCTTCACGAGTGGCAAAGAAGAGATATTTATCACTGTCTGCATCCTCTACCTGAATAACTGCACTGATCTTCTCTCCCTGCTCGATCTGGATCAGGTTGATGATCGGCGTCCCCCGTGCAGTGCGGCCAAGCTCCGGAATCTCGTAAGCCTTGATCCGGTATACTTTACCCTTATCTGTGAAGAACATCAGGTAGTTATGGGAGTTACTCACAAAGAGATGCTCCACGAAATCCTGATCTTTCGTATCCATACCGATTACGCCGCGGCCTCCGCGCTTTTGACTGCGATAGGTCGTCACCGGCAGGCGTTTGATGTAGCCGGTGTGCGTAATGGTAATAACAACCTCTTCACGCGGAATCAAATCCTCGTCCAGGATGCTTTCTTCCCCGACGGTGATTTCTGTGCGGCGGTTGTCGGCATATTTATCACGCAGCTCCTGCAACTCATTGCTGATAATCTCTAGAACGAGGTGCTCGTTGGCCAGAATCTCACGGTATTCCGCAATTTTAGCCAGAAGCTCATTGTATTCGTTCTCGATCTTTTCGCGTTCCAGACCGGTCAGACGCTGCATCCGCATATCGAGGATAGCTTGAGCCTGCTCAATACTGAGGCTGAAGGTATTCATCAATCCTTCACGGGCAATGTCCGTGGTGCGGGAAGCTCTAATGAGAGCAATAACCTCATCAAGGTGGTCAAGCGCAATACGCAAGCCCTCCAAAATGTGGGCACGGGCTTCAGCTTTTTTCAGATCAAATTCTGTACGGCGGCGAATGACCTCAATCTGATGTTGCAGATAGTGGTACAACACATCGCGCAGATTCAGAATCTTAGGTTCGTTGTTTACAATCGCAAGCATGTTGATCCCGAATGTAGACTGCATCGAAGTATGCTTGTACAGATTATTCAGTACCACGCTTGGATTAACGTCACGTCTCATCTCTACAACGACACGCATACCGTTTCTGTCCGACTCGTCTCGAAGATCAGTAATACCGTCAATCCGCTTCTCACGTACCAGTTCGGCGATCTTCTCAACGAGCCGCGCCTTGTTCACCTGATACGGCAGCTCATGCACGATAATACGCGCCTTGCCGTTGTACTCTTCGATCGTAGCCTTCGCACGCATCGTAACCGAGCCCCGGCCTGTACGGTAAGCTTGGCGGATCCCTTCACGGCCCAAAATATATCCCGATGTAGGGAAATCCGGTCCTTGAATATATTCCATCAATTCCATTGGCGTAATCTCGGGATTACGGATCATTGCCTGTACCCCATCAATAACCTCTCCCAGGTTATGCGGCGGAATATTGGTCGCCATACCTACAGCAATACCAGATACACCGTTAACAAGCAGGTTGGGGTAACGGGAAGGCAGCACCACTGGCTCGTGCTCTTCACCATCATAGTTTGGTGCGAAATCTACGGTCTCCTTATTCAGATCCCGGAGCATTTCCATTGCGATTTTGGACAGACGCGCTTCCGTATACCGCATGGCAGCTGCCATGTCACCATCGATCGAACCGAAGTTACCGTGACCGTCAACCAGCATATAACGCATCGAGAAATCCTGAGCCATACGTACCATTGTTTCATATACGGCAGAGTCTCCGTGAGGGTGGTACTTACCGATAACCTCACCGACGATTCTCGCTGATTTCTTATGGGGTTTATCCGGAGACATTCCGAGTTCCGACATCGCAAACAGAATGCGCCTGTGAACCGGCTTCAATCCGTCCCGCACATCGGGTAAAGCCCGACTAACAATGATGCTCATTGCGTAATCCATAAATGAATCGCGCATTTCCACGCCAATGTCCCGGTCTTTGATTTGCGGGTTATTTTGTTCAGCCATGAGTGCTGGACCTCCTTCAGTTAAAAAACCGCTACCCTTTATTATATTACTTTCACAAAAGTAGCACAATTAAACATAATAGCCTTTTATCTTTTAAACCTGATTTCTTTTGTTCCTGTAAGGGTATATGCCCTGTCCGCGAACGCCCTCCACACATAGACTGTATAGAGAGAAAGATAGCTTTAATCGTTCCATGTTCGTCCAATAAAGCATAATCCCATATCCTTGTATTATACCATTGTTTAAAGAGCTTGTCCTGAAATTTCAGGCCACAGGAGATTAAGCTCCCTAAGGAGTTCTGCAAGCAAGACTCTAAGGAGCAGTACCTGCATATAACCTTTAAGGAGGAGAATGATGAAAATTCAACGAGTCTCCAGCAAATGGGCCAAAACAAATGCAATCCTTCTCAATCCCACATTATCAAATTACATTCCTGATACTCGCAAATACAATTTCTCTACACTTGTACAAATGCTCGCCGTGCACGCAACAGTGTATGTAAAGCCTGACCGAGGAACATATGGCAGCGGTGTGATGAGAGCCGAACAGCGAGTGGTCTCCCTGGCGCCCAGCATTCAGGCGGACGGCAGCGAAGACCACAAGGCGGTTCGGAAGGAAGAGAAAACGATGTACATTCTGCGCTACAACAAAACAGCGCAAATTTTTGCTTCCCCTCAGGAACTGCACGAGGCTATATTAGGCCGAACACAGGGGAAATTCTATCTGATTCAAAAAGGAATCGATTTGCTGCGGCATCATGACCGTCCATTCGACCTGCGGGTGCTGGCCCAGAAAACGCCGGTCGGCATCTGGGAAACCACCGGAATGCTTGGCCGGGTCGCAGCAGCGCAAAAAATTGTGACCAATTATCACAACGGAGGCCGCATTCTCCAGGTGAATACTTTATTCAAGGAGCATATGAACCCCTCTGAGTCCAGCACCGCCATCCAGCAGTTAAAGCAGCTTGGTGTTCAAATTGCAGGCCAGCTCGAGCTATCCTATCCGGGAATAAAAGAAATTGGTCTGGATGTCGCCCTGGATCAGCATCATGACATGTGGCTTTTGGAAGTGAACACCCTGCCTTCCATCATCGTTTTCAAGTTGTTCCCCGACAAATCCATCTATCGTAAAATCCACCGTTATGCCGTCGCCTACGGAAGGGTCAAGAAATCCGAGAGCACCCTTTCCTCCCGTCGCAAAGCACTCTGACGTCTTTTATTATCATTGTCTAAAAAAGAAAACCTCCGGCCTGCTTATTCCGAGCGGAATAGCAACCGGAGGTTTCTGTATTACTAATACTAGTTATTCTTGTTCAGCCTATACGTCAAGGTTCTTGACGGACTTGGCATGTTCTTGAATAAAGTCACGCCGCGGCTCGACATTGTCGCCCATCAGCGTATCGAAAATGCTGTCAGCCAGTATCGCATCTTCAATCGTGACTTGCAGCATCGTCCGGCTCTCAGGATCCATAGTTGTATCCCAAAGCTGCTCTGCATTCATCTCGCCCAGACCTTTATAGCGCTGGACATTGACTTTCACGTTCTCTCCGAAAGCGGCAATGATCTCATCCCGCTCTTTTTCGGTGCTGGCATACCGTACAACCTTGTTGCGCTCAATCTTAAAGAGCGGCGGCTGAGCGATATAAATATATCCCGTGTCGACCAGTTTACGCATATACCGGTAGAAGAACGTCAACAGCAATGTTCTGATATGGGCTCCGTCAACGTCTGCGTCCGTCATAATAACGACTTTGTGGTAACGTGCTTTGGACAGATCGAAATCATCCCCGATGCCCGTACCCAGAGCGGTAATGATTGCCCGAATCTCAGCATTGGACAAAATACGATCCAAACGGGCTTTCTCTACGTTCAGGATTTTACCGCGCAGCGGCAGGATCGCCTGGAAATGACGGTCCCGGCCCTGTTTGGCCGATCCACCGGCAGAGTCACCTTCGACGATGTACAGCTCACTGATGGAAGCGTCCTTGGACGAACAGTCGGCCAGCTTACCAGGCAGGGCACTGACCTCAAGCGCACTCTTACGACGAGTCAGCTCACGCGCTTTACGCGCAGCTTCACGGGCACGTGAAGCCTGCAGTGATTTCTCCAGTACACGGCGGGATACTGCCGGATTCTCCTCCAGGAATTCCTGAAGCTTTTCTCCGAACAGGGATTCTACAATACCGCGGACTTCACTGTTGCCGAGCTTGGTCTTGGTTTGACCCTCGAACTGAGGCTCAGGGATTTTGACGGAAATAATCGCCGTCAGGCCTTCACGCACATCATCCCCGGTCAGATTGGAATTACCGTCCTTGATCACACCGGATTTACGGGCATAATCGTTAATAATACGCGTTAAGGCGCTCTTGAAGCCCGATTCGTGGGTTCCGCCCTCATGTGTATTGATATTATTAGCAAAAGAATAAATATTCTCGGTGTAGGAATCGTTATATTGCAGCGCGACTTCAACCTGGATCATATCGCGTGAGCCTTCTACGTAGATAGGATCCTCGTGCAACGCTTCTTTTTTCTCATTCAGGTATTTCACGTACTCCACAATACCGCCATCGTATCTGAAGGCATTGGACACACCAGTGCGCTCATCTGTCAACGAAAGCTCAATTCCCTTGTTCAGGAAAGCCAGCTCACGAATACGGGTAAGCAGCGTCGTGTATTCAAAGATTGTAGTCTCGGTGAAAATCTCAGGGTCCGGATGGAACGTAGTTGTCGTACCTGTCTCTTCCGTCTCACCGGTAATCTTGATATCGTACTGCGGAACGCCACGTCTGTATTCTTGCTGGTGAACATGACCTTCACGTTTTACAGACACCACGACTCTCTCGGACAAGGCGTTCACTACGGAGATCCCCACGCCGTGCAGACCGCCGGATACCTTATATCCCCCGCCGCCGAATTTACCGCCAGCATGCAGTACAGTCATAACCACTTCAAGCGTCGACTTCTTGAGCTTTGTGTTCTCCCCTACAGGGATTCCCCGCCCGTTGTCGATAACGGTGATGCTGTTATCCTCGTGTATAATCACTTGAATCCGGTCGCAATAACCTGCCAGCGCCTCGTCGATACTGTTATCTACGACCTCCCACACCAAATGATGCAGACCTTTAGCGCTTGTAGAGCCGATGTACATGCCCGGGCGTTTCCGAACCGCTTCCAGCCCTTCTAGTACCTGAATCTGGCTCTCATCATATGTCGGTTGATTCATTGACATGCCTTCACCTACTTCTTTCAGATTATCTCTTTGTTACTGCGGTAGAGCTATATTTCCAACAGCATTTTAGCTCTTTTTTTGAGAGTGGAGGAGGAAATGGGGGAGTAGTACACGCTATTCTTGGTTACGACAATAGATTTCGCTTCCTCTTCGCCAATCCGAACCAGCTTCTTATCCTGCTGGGACTGAATGACGAACTGTTTCGATACCTTGGAAGATTTCTCAATCGAAATATCAAATATAGCAATCAGCTCTGATGACCGGATGATCTTTTCCCCGCCCAAATGAATATACATCTTCTTCCTCCGCTCTTTATAGCTCCACTTGTCCGTCACGGACATGATATAGGCTTGCGCCTTTTAATTTATCGGCATGCAGACCTTCAATTCCCGTAGCGGTAATGAATGTCTGTACCTTGCTTTGAAAGGTTTCAATAAGCTGAGTCTGGCGATAAGGATCAAGCTCGGATAGCACATCATCAAGAAGCAGCACAGGATACTCCCCGATCTCCTCATGGATCAGCTCGATTTCCGCCAGCTTGAGCGACAGAGCTGTCGTGCGCTGCTGTCCCTGAGACCCGTAGACCTGGGCTTCACGTCCGTTGATAAAAAAGGACAGGTCATCCCGATGGGGACCCGTCAGCGTCATGCCGCGCCTGATTTCCTGCTCTCTCGTTTGTGATAACTTTAACATAAAATTGTCTAATAAGACAGCTTCATCTTCTTCCTCTCTCTCGCCAAAAGAGGGCACGTAGCGCAATTTGAGCTCTTCTCCGCCATTTGTAATTCCCTTGTGGATGCTTTCCGCCCAGATCTGCAGCTTCTTTATGAATTCTTTCCTTTTTTTGACGATTTTAACACCATGCTCTACAAGTTGGGCATCCCAGATCTCCAGCATCTCAGTTCCGCCGGCGGGCTTGCCCCATAATTGCTTCAGCAGATTGCCTCTTTGCACCAGAATCTTCTGGTACTGCTGCAGGTGAAACAAATAGCCTGGCTGCACCTGTCCGATCTCCATATCGAGGAAACGGCGGCGAATACCCGGTGTACCTTTGACAATCTCCAGGTCCTCCGGAGCAAACATCACCACATTGAGCGATCCTACGAACTCACTCAGCCGGCGCTGCTCCAGACCGTTGACCTTCGCCTTCTTCCCTTGGGCAGAGAGACTGAGCTCCAGCTTCAGATCTCCGTATTTGCGCTGAATCTCGGCATAGATCTGCGCACTGCCGCTCGGGGCATCGAACGAGATTAGCTCACGATCCTTGGAGGTGCGGTGGCTTTTGGTCATCGCCAGGACGAACAAGGCCTCCATGAGGTTTGTTTTGCCTTGGGCGTTCTGACCGAGGATCAGATTGACATCCCCCAGGCTTTCCAGACGCAGCAGCCCGTAATTGCGATAATGCTGCAGGCCGATATTTTTAACAAACACGAAATGGTTCCTCCCAAGACCCCACAGGCGTGGAGTTTATGCTACAAAGCTTATTTCTTAAGCCAAAATCATGTGGTCCAAGATCGTATGAAGCTTCCACGAGCGTAAAATGCCCTAAAGCTTTATTTTATACCAAAAACACCGATTGTTGTAGTCTCGCAAATACTAGCCGTTCTTCGAACTCAAAAAAGCGACTCCGAAGAGCCGCTCTGATCACTAAGGGGTCTCCCCCTCTTATTTCTGCACTTCGCCGCCAATGACCTCGAACGTGCCTTCATCCTGCACTTCGATACGATCACCCGGATAGAGCTTTCTGCCCCGGCGTTCTTCCTTCTCCCCATTGACCAAGACTAGTCCTTCCTGCAACAGGGCCTTGGCCATTCCCCCTGTGGATACACAATCCGACAGTTTCAGAAATTGATCCAGCTTAATATATCCACTGTGGATAAGTATTTTTTTCATGATTTTTTATCCTTTCCACCACTTATCCACAGGCTCGTGAACAGTGAATTTAGTTAGTCGTACGATATGGCAAAATCACATACATGCTGCGGCTGTCATCAAGCGGACGCAAAATAATCGGACTCATCATTCCGGTGAAGGCAATGACAAGCTGCTCGCTTTCGATAACTTTGAGCACATCTAGCATATATTTGGAGTTGAACGAGATTTTGAGAGGTTCCCCTTTAAAATCAATAGTCTCCAGCTCTTCACGCACTTTACCCAGCTCTGAGGAACTGGAGGAAATTTCGATGCCGCCCTGATCCAGGGTCTGCATGCGGACAATGTTCGTTTTTTCCTCACGGGACAGCAAATAAGCACGGTCAATGGACTCACTTAATTTTTTTGTGTCCAAAGTTAGTTCTGTTTTGTATGCCGTTGGAATAATTCTAGAAGTATCCGGATAAATACCGTCCAAGATGCGGGAATAGAACAGCACTTTGTCGATTTTGAAGAGAACCTGGTTATCGGCTACGACAATATCCACCAGCATATTTTGGTCAGGGATAATTTTGCTCAGCTCGTTCAAGGTTTTACCGGCAATAACAACATTGCCAAAATGGACATTCTCTGTTCCCTCCAAATGGGCTGCCCGGGTAGCGAGCCGGTGACGGTCTGTAGCGGTGAACTTGAACTCGTTATCGCTCAAATTCCAGAGAATTCCCGTAAGAATCGGTGTCGTTTCCTGAGTGGAGATGGAGAATGCTGTCTGCTTGATCATATTTTTGAGCAAATCGCCCGGGATAGAGATCATATCATTTTCTTCGATGTTCGGCAGCACTGGGAATTCTTCCGGGTCCAGTCCTACGATCTGAATCTCGGTGGAACCAGAGGAAATATAGGTTTGGAAGCCTTCTTTGACTTCCATGTGGATTTCTTTGGACGGCAATTTCTTGATGATTTCGACGAAAAATTTAGCTGGAAGCACAACACTGCCTGGCTGCTCAACTTTTACTATGGTATGGCTATCATTCTCGGCAGAAATAAACGACTGAATGGAAATATCGGTGTCGCTTGCTGTCAAAGTTACGCCTTGATGGGTAACTTCCAGCTTAATCCCGGTCAGAATGGGAATAGTCGTTCTGCTGGAGATCGCTTTGGATACATGTCCAATGGATTCGTTGAGTTCGTTTTTGAGAATGCTTATTTTCATGGTTTCACTCCTAGCTGAAAATTGGGAAGTTGCGTTATGCAGTGAGTTGTTCACACCGTTTATAGATGATGAATTATTATAGTTATTTAATAGTATTAGTAGTAGGGGCGTCTAATATGTGGATAACCTTCGCAAGCCGCATAAAATTAAGCCTACCCACATGTGTATAGATTGTGTATAGGCTCTGTATTCCTCTTATGAAGGATTTTTAATTTTCTCCGCAAGATTATTTACCACTTTGTACAGCTCCTGATCGACCTTTAGTGATTGCGTTATTTTCTCGTGTGCATGAATAACTGTCGTATGGTCACGTCCCCCGAAAGCTTCACCGATCTTGGGCAAGGAATAGTCTGTTAATTCACGAGAGAGATACATGGCGATCTGGCGCGGGAAAGCTACGGCTTTCGTGCGTTTGCGTGCCTTAAAGTCCTCCAGGCGCAAATTGTAGTATTCACCAACTTTTTGCTGAATATCACCGATGGTAATCATCTTCGGACGGCTGGATGGAATGATATCCTTCAGCGCTTCCGCTGCCAGATGGGTGGTGACATCCTGATTGGTCAAGGAAGAATAGGCCACGACCCGAATCAGCGCACCTTCCAGTTCGCGAATGTTCGTATCAATCTGGTTAGCAATGTACATCATCGCTTCATTAGGGATGTCGAGGTTCTCCGCTTTCGCCTTTTTACGCAAAATCGCGATCCGTGTCTCCAGATCCGGCGGCTGAATATCCGTAATAAGACCCCATTCGAACCTGGAACGCAGCCGTTCCTCGAGAGTCGGGATTTCTTTTGGCGGTCGGTCACTGGAAATAATGATTTGTTTGCGTTCTTCATGCAGGGCGTTGAATGTATGGAAGAATTCCTCCTGCGTCGATTCTTTGCCGGCCAGGAATTGAATGTCATCAATAAGCAGGATGTCTACGTTGCGGTATTTGTTGCGGAAGCTTTCCCCACGGTTGTCACGGATGGAGTTAATGAACTCATTCGTGAATTTCTCGGAGGAGATATAAATAACCTTGTTATTGGGGTTATGCTCCAGCACGTAATGGCCGATCGCATGCATTAGGTGGGTTTTTCCGAGACCCACTCCGCCGTACAGGAACAAGGGGTTGTAGGCTTTGGCCGGCGCCTCGGCGACGGCCAGCGAAGCCGCGTGGGCAAAACGGTTGCCCGAACCGATGACGAATGTGTCAAAGGTATATTTGGGATTGAGCAGATGGGTCTGCGCCTCTTCGCGCGATACGGCAGGGGATGGGGCAGACTGCTGAATGATCAGCTCAGCCGGCTTATTCTCCTCGATGACGAATTTGACATCCACTTGTTGCCCGGTAACTTCCATAACTGTAGCTCCCACCAGCTTGGTGTAGCGACTTTCCAGCCATTCTACTGCGAATGTTGTCGGAGCCGAGATGATGAGTGACTGTTGGTTGAAGGTTAACGCTTTGGTTGCCTTAAACCAGGTATCGAAACTCGGCTTGCTCAGTTTGGATTGGATGATTGATAATATTTGCTGCCATAATTCGGAAGTATGGCTGTCCACAGACTGTCACTCCTTTAAATCTTCCAAATGTGGCATCAGCCATGAAGTGGAAATGTCGAAGAAAATATATAGATGCTGATATTTATCCCCAATACAAAGGACGAGGGGACAAAAAAATATGGATAAATTTGAATTGTTCACAACTTTATCCACAGCTTGTTGATAATATAGAGAGCAAACAAATCTATTCACATTCAAAAGTAATACCATCATAGCAAAAGCACCCCTGTTTTTCAATGATTCGGGCTATTTTATCCACAAATTCAATCACTTGTGTACAAAATTTAAGAACAACACTACATATTGTTGATAAATTGTTCACCGTTCGACATGAAGCGTCAGAGCTCCGATATTTTTATACACAGGTTGTCCTAGTTTGCGAACAATCGACTTCTTTTTTTAATCACAGGTGGATAAGTGTAGAATGCTGTGGATTATTTTTTGACGAATGGGGGTTGTGGATAATAGCCTTCTATAAGAGGGGAAGGAAGTCTGCAAAGACTGGTTGACTTTTGACCAATTATTGTGTTTAAATATATAAAGGTGTTTTCTGTGAGGATATGTCTTCAAACATTTAAATGATGATACTGTAGATACTGTCCCTACTTTAAGGACGGCCAAGCCGTTTCTGCTTAGATATGACAGTAATTAAGATCCTGTAAGGGAGGTGCAATACATGAGACCGACGTTCAAACCGAATGTGAGCAAACGCAAGAAGGTACATGGTTTCCGCAAAAGAATGAGCACGAAAAACGGCCGTAAAGTGCTGGCAGCTCGCCGCCTGAAAGGCAGAAAAGTTCTGAGTGCGTAAGTTAGGCCATTAAGGACCACTGCGGTGGTCTTTTTTTCAACATATAAGACTGTATTTGATCTCTATTCGTACTCCGCTTTCTTATAGTTCACATGTGAAACGGGTATCGTCTTTCGGAAAGGGCGGTACCCGTTTTTCGCTTGTTGCATTCATACTTTTCCGGTGAAACCCTGCGAAGGTCTAGATTACGCTAGTATGCGTCGGCTACACTTTGTGGGGCTATTCGTATACACCTATATAGGAAGTAATCGGAATTGTCGCACCGTTAAGCGTTGCTCAATCAGTGTACAAGCTGCCGTTTACGGCTATCGCCGGGTGAGTATACTACTAAATAGAAGGAAAAATTCCGGACAACCTAAAACAGACCGGTCTTTTCAAGTAAGGAGATTCTCGTGCACAAAAGTTTGCGATTACGAAACCGCGCCGACTTCAGCCGCGTATACCGCCATGGAAAGTCATTTGCCAACCACCAATTTGTGGTGTATTGGTTCAATAGAAAAGAGGTGGAGCGTTTCCGGCTCGGAGTGTCGGTTAGCAAAAAAGTGGGGAACGCTGTTGTCCGCAACCGGATGCGAAGACTCGTGAAGGAAATTGTCAGGCATCATGAGCCAGAGATCGCCAGCGGGTTGGATCTGGTGTTTATTGTGCGAAAAGGGGCTCTGTCCATGGAATACACAGAGCTTGAGAAAAGTGTGCTTCATGTGCTTCGCAAAGCCAAGCTACTAAAGGCTTCCCGCAAATAAGAAGGGCCGAAGAGGCTTGTTTATTTGTATTCATAATTATGGTATGATTTACGGTGCAATGGAATGTTCAAGAGAGGGGTTTTGAAGTGTCTCTAATGAAGACTAGACGAGGAAAATGGTTCTTCCTCATCGCTGTAATGGTGTTGATGATCGCTGTTTTGTCAGGTTGTTCTCCGTCAGCCACTGTTACACACACTACGGAGGATTTGAAGAATGGCGGTTTCTGGCAAAGTAACGTAGTTTATTATTTTGCTATCGCGCTGGAAACGTTCGCAAAGTGGTTTAACGGACAATATGGACTAGCCGTACTTGTTATGGTTCTTATTGTGCGCACGCTGATTTTGCCGCTTACCATGAAACAGGTGAAGAGTTCGCGTGCGATGCAGGCCATTCAACCGGAGCTCCAGAAGATCCAGAAAAAATATAAAGACACGCCTGAAAAAGTGCAGCAGGAAACAATGCGCCTCTTCCAGGAAAACAAGGTTAACCCGATGGCAGGATGTCTGCCGCTGATCGTGCAAATGCCGATTTTTATCGCACTGTACAACTCGATTTATTACAACCCGCATCTGCGTGAGCATTCCTTCCTGTGGCTGGAGCTTGGTAAGCCGGACCATCTGTTCATTCTACCGGCACTGGCTGCAATCACGACGTTCCTGCAGACCCGCATGATGACGAAGATGAACCCGATGCAGCAGCAGGGGCCTATGCAGTTCATGATGATGGTATATCCTGTCCTGATTTTCATCATGTCCTATAATTTCCCGTCTGCACTTCCACTGTACTGGTTCTACAGTAACATCTACACCATTGTTCAGAACTACTTCTTATACCGCAACAACGATACATCTAAATTCGCTGTCGTAAACTCCGCGAACGACAAGGAAGACAGTCCTGCGAAGAGCAAGAATACATCTTCCGCGAAGGGTAATGGCAGCAAGGCATCGAAGGGGGCCAAAAAGTCGAAATGAGCAAAGTCGTCGCGACAGGAAAAACCATTGAAGAAGCTGTAGAACGGGGAATAGCCCAGCTTGGCGTTAACAGGGACCGCGTTACAATCAATGTACTTGAACAGCCCTCAAGAGGATTCCTGGGATTGATCGGTGCTAAGGAGGCCAAGGTTGAAGTGACCTTGATCCCTGCACCGGCGCCCGCGGCGAGTGCTCCGTCAGTGCCTCAGCAGTCAACCAGAGAAAGTACACAGGAGGCTATCGGCGGTGTACCACGCCAAGATTCCGGACAACCGGGGGAAGAAGCTTACCAGCAAGCTGTACGTTTCATTGTGGATGTCGCCAAGAGCATGGGGCTCACGGTGGAAGTAGAAATCGTCCATGCCAAGGAATCGACTACTCTGCAAATATCCGGTCCCGATCTTGGACTGGTTATTGGCAGAAGAGGACAAACGCTTGATGCCTTGCAGTATCTGGCGAATATCGTAGCCAATCGCTACTCCGACAGCTTCATCCGTCTCGTCCTGGATGCAGAGAATTTCCGGGAACGACGCAAGAAGACACTAGAGGAGCTGGCTGATCGGCTTGCAGGCCGCGTCATCCGCACACGTAAAGAGGTTGTGCTGGAGCCGATGTCGCCTCAAGAACGGAAGATTATTCATTCCAGGCTACAGGATCACAAGCAGGTGAACACACTCAGCAAGGGCGATGAACCCAATCGCCGCGTCGTAATTACTTTGAAGTAGAGACTATATGCCGCAATGACTCCTAGTCTAATCTAAGGGGTCATTGCTTTTTTACAAATAAAACAGATTATATTAGATGAATAAAAGAGTGAAACAAAAAGCGAGAAGGAACGAAGGGGAAGTTTGGAACTGTAGGAGCGAATGCGATCGCCTGAAAGCTTTTCGTAGAAAAGCTGGCATCGAAAGCACAAGCTGTCCCCGGATTTCAACCGCTAGAAGCGGTATATATAGAAGAAATCTGGGGACAACAGCGACCGAAAGTCCAAACATTCTCCGTAGTGACGACTGAGCCTTATATTCGTATCTTAAGTTTATCTTATATAGTTTGTCATATAACGAGGTGAAAGACAGCATGTTCAGCGATACTATAGCCGCCGTCTCGACAGCGCTCGGAGAGGGCGGTATTGCCATTATTCGGGTAAGCGGCCCTGAGGCTATTCCACAAGTAGCTCCACTGTTCCGCAGTAGAGTTCCATTGACAGAAGCGGAATCCCATACGGTTCATTACGGGCATATCGTCAGCCCTGGGAATGGAGAAACCATGGAAGAAGTCCTGGTGACCGTGATGAAGGGTCCGCGCTCCTTTACAACCGAGGATGTTGTGGAGATCAGTGCCCATGGCGGTATTATTTCTGTGCGCCGTGTGATGGACCTGCTGTTGCAGCAGGATATCAGGCTGGCCGAACCCGGGGAGTTCACCAAACGGGCTTTCCTGGGAGGAAGAATCGACCTGACACAGGCTGAGGCGGTTATTGATCTCATCCGTTCCAAATCAGACCGTGCCTTCTCAGTAGCCCTGAAGCAAGTTAGCGGCTCTCTGTCGGAGCGAATTCACGCCCTTCGTCATACTTTGATTGAGACTTTAGCTCATATTGAGGTTAATATCGATTATCCCGAACACGATGTGGAGTCATTGACCGCTGAGTTTATTAAAGATAAGAGTAGTGAAGTGATGGAAGGCATCACTAAACTGCTGAAGACTGCAAGTGAAGGCAAGATACTTCGCGAGGGCATTACGACAGCGATTGTTGGACGTCCTAACGTTGGAAAATCCTCACTCCTTAACGCGCTGGCCCGTGATAATAAAGCGATTGTTACCGATATTCCTGGAACTACGCGTGATGTGATTGAGGAGTATGTAACCATCAATAACATTCCCCTGAAGCTGCTCGATACCGCTGGTATCCGTGAGACAATGGATATTGTGGAACAGATCGGGGTGGAGCGTTCCAAGGCTGCGGTCACCGGAGCTGACCTGATTCTGCTTGTGCTGAACTCCAATGAGGAACTGCATGAGGACGAATTGGCACTCATGGAACAAATCCACGGTAGACAATGCCTGGTGATCATGAATAAAATGGACTTACCGTCCAAATTGGATAAGGCCAAGCTGCTTGCTCATTTTGAAGAAAGCAGTATTGTCCCGATGTCCGTTCTGGAAGAGGAAGGTCTGGATAAACTGGAAGATGCTATTTCAACACTGTTCTTCGGTGGCAAGCTGGAGTCTGGTGATTTGACATATGTGAGCAACGTCAGACATATCGCCCTGTTGAAAAAAGCGTACAAATCGCTGCAGGACGCTTATGACGCTGCGGAGCAGTTCATTCCGATCGACATGATTCAAATTGATGTGCGGCTGGCTTGGGAACAGCTTGGCGAGATTGTCGGCGATACTGCTGCTGATTCGCTGCTCGACCAAATCTTCTCGCAATTCTGTTTGGGTAAATAGGCTTACAACCAAAATCGAAGCTGTCTCTTACGAACAGAGCCGCTACGGGTTCGAAAGGTTCTTACGACCCTCGGCTATGTTCACAGGAGAACGGTAATCACTGATTTTTAGGTTGAGCCATTAATTATTATAATAGGAGGCAACAGGACATGAGTTATGATGGAGGCAGCTATGACGTAATCGTCATCGGCGCCGGTCATGCCGGATGCGAAGCAGCTCTGGCTGCCGCCCGAATGGGCTGCAGTACACTAATGATCACGATCAACCTGGATATGGTAGCATTCATGCCCTGCAATCCGTCTATTGGCGGACCAGCTAAAGGACATGTGGTGCGTGAGATCGACGCTCTTGGCGGCGAGATGGGCCGTAATATAGATAAGACTTATATACAACTGCGGATGTTGAATACAGGGAAGGGGCCTGCTGTACATGCTCTGCGTGCACAAGCAGACAAGTACCTCTATCAACATGCGATGAAAGAAACGATGGAGAAGACACCTAACCTGACGCTGCGTCAGGGGATGGTAGAGCGCCTGATTATCGAAGATGGCCGCTGTGCGGGTGTTATTACGAAGACTGGAACAGAATATCACAGTAAGACTGTTATTCTGACTACCGGTACTTATCTGCGTGGTAAGGTGATTATGGGGGAACTCGCTTATGAGAGTGGACCTAACAATCAACAACCCTCCATTAAGCTGTCCGAGCATTTGCGGGAGCTGGGCTTTGAACTGGCCCGTTTCAAGACGGGTACACCACCGCGTGTACACAAGGATAGTATTGATTTCTCCAAGACTGAGATTCAACCGGGAGATAACAAGCCTAAATTCTTCTCCTTTGAAACAAAGTCTTCGGACAACGAACAGCTTCCTTGCTGGCTGACGTACACTTCGGAAGAGACGCATCAGATCATCAATGACAACCTGCACCGGGCACCTATGTTCACAGGGGTTATTGAAGGTACTGGTCCGCGTTACTGCCCATCCATTGAGGATAAGGTAGTCCGGTTCAGCGATAAATCCAAACATCAGATTTTCCTGGAGCCGGAAGGCAAAAACACATCGGAATACTATGTACAGGGTCTGTCCACGAGTCTTCCCGAAGATGTGCAGCTGGCCGTACTTCGCTCTATTCCTGGTATGGAAAAAGTAGAGATGATGCGTAATGGCTACGCCATCGAATATGATGCTATGGTACCTACTCAGCTCTGGCCATCTCTTGAAACGAAACGGCTGCCTGGCTTGTTCACTGCTGGACAAATCAACGGAACTTCCGGTTATGAAGAAGCGGCAGGACAAGGGGTTATGGCTGGTATTAACGCTGCCCGCAAAGTTCAGGACAAAGAGCCTGTTATTCTGGATCGTTCGCAAGGCTATATCGGCGTGTTGATTGATGATCTTGTAACCAAGGGAACCAACGAGCCATACCGTCTGCTCACATCACGGGCTGAATACCGTCTGCTGCTTCGCCATGACAATGCGGATCTGCGCCTGACGCCGATCGGTTATGACATCGGATTGATCAAGCAGGAACGTTACGATGCTTTTGTGGATAAGAAGGAGCGGGTAGAGCGTGAAATCATCCGCCTGCAAGAAACCAAGGTAAAACCAACGGAAGTGAATGCCATTCTGGAACAGTACGAATCTGCACCTATTGTGGATGGCAGCAACCTGCTGGTGCTCATGCGTCGTCCGGAAGTGGATTATAGTTTGGTCGATCAATTTTCCCCATCTCCTGTCGAACTGGATGAGGACATGAAGGAGCAAGTGGGAATCCAAATCAAGTACTCGGGTTATATCGAGAAACAGTTGCAGCATGTGGAACGTCTGCAAAAGATGGAGAAGAAGAAGCTTCCAGAGGATATTAACTACAATGAGATTCACGGCATTGCCATGGAAGCGCGCCAGAAGCTGTCTAACATCCGTCCAATCTCTATTGGTCAGGCTTCCCGGATCTCCGGAGTAACTCCAGCCGATATTTCCATCCTTCTTGTGTACTTGGAGCACTATAACCGGGTGACGGCGGCGAAAGGATAAGTTATGGATCAGACTGTAGCACAATTTACAGAGCTTCTGGGGCAGCATGGGATAAAGCTAAATTCTACCCAACTACATCAATTTGAGCTTTATTATCAGGAATTGGTGTCCTGGAATGAGAAGATGAATCTGACGGGGATTACCGAACGTGATCAAGTCTACACGAAGCACTTTTACGATTCCATTTCGCTGGCCTTTTATCTGAATCTGGAGGAGAGAGGAAGCTTAGCGGATATTGGCTCGGGTGCAGGCTTTCCAGGTATTCCTCTGAAAATATGCTTCCCGCATCTAAAGCTGACGATTGTAGATTCGCTCAGCAAGCGGATCAAATTCCTGCAGCATATCTGCGATACGTTGCAGCTGGAGGGTGTGCAATTGATTCATGGACGCGCTGAAGATATTGCCAGACAGGGTGCCCACCGTGATGCTTATGATGTAGTAACAGCTCGTGCAGTGGCACGGATGGCACTGCTGAACGAGTTCTGTCTTCCTTTTGTGAAGAAGAGTGGCGTCTTCGCGGCCATGAAGGGTAGCGATCCTGCCGAGGAATTAACGGAAGCTAAGTACAGTTTGAAGGAACTCCGAGGCCAACTCATGAAGGTAGAGCCTTTCAAGCTTCCTGTAGAGGAATCGGCACGGCATATTATTCTGGTTAGTAAGACAGCCACTACACCAGCGAAATATCCGCGTAAGGCAGGAATTCCTGCTAAAACACCGTTGGTATAAAATGTTTCACGTGAAACATCAGCAACCCTGGATTTCATAGTGGTTGTCCAAGAGCCACTCTCATCGTTGAAGATGGGAGTGGCTCTTTTTTTGTATCCGACAAATGTGTCTCAGATTTAAGCCTTCACTTGTGAATAGTTAATAAGCGGGGTTCATAAGTTGTGATTTCGTGTGTACGTGTTTAGTGCTGGCGAGTGTATTCGAAATCAATCAAGCTCTTGTTCTGATTACTCAGGGGGGTAACTGTACATAGAAGGTGGCAGCGATCATTTTTTATTAATAGAGATGGGGCCGTCTATATAAGATGGACAAAAGAAAATAACAGTAGCGAGAAGGGGTGAAGGTGGGAGCTGGGACTGTAAGGGAGCAGCGCTCGTCTGAAAGTCCGCTTCAGGAAAGGACTCGTTGAAAGCTCACGTCTAAAGTAAAAGCTGTCGCAAGATTTTAACTGCTAGAAGTGGCTATTAGAGAAGAAGTCTAGTGACAACAGCGACAGGAAGTACAAACATTCCACCTTAGTGACGACCTATCATAATGTTTTGATCTTAAGCTTGTCTTTATAAATATGCTGTTCATTTAAAATAAAAGCAGGTCGTTATATAAGGTGAACAAAAAATAACAAAGAGCGAGAAGGAACGAAGGAGAAGGTTTGGAATTGTAGGAGCGATGGCGCCTGCCTGAAGCTTTCCATAGGAAAGCTCGCATTGAAAGCATTGCAAGTGACGACACTCACGACACTCACTTATGAAATGTAAAGAGACGCATATTTGATAAATGCAGGAAAAATAGGTCTATATGGAGAATAGGATTATAGAAGAAAAAGTGATAGAATAATATAGTAAGAATTTTATGGGGAATAAGGCTCTCTTCAGTATTTATAGCGGGGGAGAGGGAAGAACTTGCTGGCCTAGGCGAGCAGTTTCCATTGCTGTACGATATGCTTTTACCGGGAATAAGGTCAAGAAGATCGTACTATAACGAAATTAGGTGGTTATGAACGGAATGAAAGAACAATTCACCAAGCTTTTTGGATTTTCCGAGCGGAGCAGCGGAGATGAGATCAAACAAATCCCGGTTCATGAGGTCATCAGCAGTCCTTATCAGCCACGGACAATATTTGATGATGAGAAGATAGACGAGCTGTGCCAGACGATAAAGACGCATGGCGTGATTCAGCCTATAGTCGTTCGCATGCGCGAATCACAGTATGAGATCATTGCCGGTGAACGTCGCTGGCGGGCTGTGAAGAAGCTCGGTATGGAGACCATTCCAGCTATTGTTCGCGAGTTCAATAATTCCCAGGCGGCCTCTATTGCATTGATCGAGAATCTGCAGCGAGAGGATCTAACCTCTATCGAGGAAGCCTACGCGTATCAGAAATTGATTGATCTTCATCAATTGACTCAGGAAAGTCTGGCCCAACGGATTGGTAAGAGCCAATCAACCATCGCCAATAAAATAAGGCTGCTTCAGCTTCCTGAAGAAGTGAAGACAGCGCTTATGGAACGCCAGGTAACAGAGAGGCATGCACGTTCATTGTTGTCTCTGGATAGTGTGGAAATGCAGCTGAAAGTTCTGGAAGAGATTATCTCCAAGGGCTTGAATGTTAAACAAACAGAAGCGCGTATCGCATTTTATAAAGAAGTAACACAAATTAAAAAATCAAAACGGGTTTCCTATACAAAGGATGTTCGTCTAGCTCTTAATACAATTCGTCAATCTATTGATATGGTGACAGGCTCGGGGATGGAAATCAAAACGTCGGAGAACGACCGTGGTGACCATTACGAGATTGTAATCCAAATTCCTAAAAGATAAATTGTTTCAGTAGCTGAAGGCGACCCTGGGGTGTTTGGTCGCCTTTTCTGTGGCCTAGCCAAGGATATACAGCGAATATTCATAATGTTATATCATCTGCTTCTTCGGAAAGGCATCCATAGATGCTTTGCTTATAATTCTCGCAGAAAGTGATGCTGTCCATCAGGTCAGCAACGCCGTTTCTACTTGCGACCTACAAGAAGACTCTTCCTAACTATTCGAGGTGAAATAAGTGTCCAAGATTATTGCCATAGCAAATCAAAAGGGTGGTGTCGGTAAAACAACGACCTCTGTGAATCTGGGTGCCGGCATGGCTACTCTGGGAAAGAGAGTGCTTCTTGTCGATATCGACCCTCAAGGCAACACTACCAGCGGCGTTGGCATCAACAAAGCAGATGTAGCAAATTGCATTTATGATATTCTAATCAATGAAGCCGAACCGGGGGAAACGATACTGGAGACCAAGATTGAAGGTCTGCATATTATTCCTGCCACCATCCAGCTCGCGGGTGCGGAGATTGAATTGGTATCCACCATCTCACGGGAGCTAAGGCTCAAGAAAGCCTTAAATACAGTGAAGGCTAATTATGATTACATCATTATTGACTGTCCACCTTCTTTAGGGATACTAACTATCAACTCTTTGACCGCTGCAGACTCTGTGATTATACCGATCCAGTGTGAGTATTATGCGCTTGAGGGATTGAGTCAACTATTGAACACGGTACGACTTGTTCAGAAGAACTTAAATCCTCAACTGAAGATCGAAGGTGTACTGCTGACGATGCTGGATGCCCGGACCAATCTGGGGATTCAGGTCATCGAAGAAGTTAAGAAGTATTTCCAAGAAAAGGTATATAGAACGATTATTCCACGGAATGTGCGGCTTAGTGAGGCTCCGTCTCATGGACAGTCTATTATTACGTATGATTCCCGTTCCAAGGGAGCGGAAGTGTACTTAGAGTTGGCAAAGGAAGTGATTTCTTATGAGTAAGCGTTTGGGTAAGGGACTGGATGCATTGATCCCGTCCCTGTCTATTAATGAAGATGATAAGGTGGTAGAAATCTCTTTAGGACAGCTTCGTGCTAACCCTTATCAGCCTCGTAAAGATTTCAACGAAGAGGCCATTCAGGAATTGGCAGAATCCATTCGGCAACATGGTGTTATCCAACCGATCATTGTTCGCAGTGTGCTAAAGGGATATGAGATTATCGCGGGGGAACGCAGATTCCGTGCTTCTCAATATTGTGGAAAAGCAACCATCCCTGCAGTTGTTCGCAACCTGAGCGATCAACAGGTTATGGAGATCGCATTGATCGAGAACCTGCAGCGTGAGAATTTGAATGCAATGGAAATCGCCGTTGCCTACCAAGGTCTGATGGATCAGTTCTCGTTGACCCAAGAGGAACTTTCTCTCAAAGTTGGAAAATCCAGATCACATATTGCCAATTTCCTGCGGTTGCTATCTTTACCTGAGGAAGTGAAGGAATATGTTTCACGTGGAACAATTTCTATGGGTCATGCCCGTGCCATTGTCGCATTGAAGGATGCTGACTTAGTCAAAGAGTTGGCGAAGCAGTGTGTGGAGCAAGAGTGGAGCGTACGTGAGCTTGAGGAGACAGTTAAAAATCTTGACCGCAAACCGGCAGGCGCAGCTAAGGCGAAAAGCGTGAAACGCGATCCTTACATTGATAATGTTGAGGAGTTACTGCGGGAACGGTTCAAGACTACAGTCAAGATCAAGCAGGGGAAAGAGAGAGGGAAGATCGAACTGAATTACTACAGTGCCCAGGACTTGGAGAGACTTCTGGAATTGTTAGGTAACTTGTAAGCGATAGTCACTGAAAAACATATCCTGAGATATCCTGGAATGGATAAGGAGGGGTATGTTTTTTAAAGTCAAAATAGAATTGAAGGTGGGCGAAGCGTGGAAGAGTTGGTGTACCTGGATCATGCAGCTACATCTTGGCCTAAACCACCAGAGGTAGCCTCGGCTATGATGGATGCCCTGCAGCATTCAGGGGCGAATGCAGGAAGAGGTAATCATTCCCTCGCCATGGGTGCTGGGCGTGTGTTGATGCGGGCTCGCAGTTTGTTGGCTGATTTGTTCGCAGTATCTAATGCGCAGGATATCGCTTTTACTCACAACACGACCATGGGTCTTAATATGGCAATCAGAGGCGCACTGCGTGCTGGAGATCATGTCATAGCGACGATGACTGAACATAACTCTGTTCGCCGTCCGTTAGAGTATTTGCGGAGGACTCAGGGCCTCGAAGTGGATTACATCCGGGTGAATGAGGAAGGGCAGCTTAATCTGCAGGAATTACAGACGGCATTTAAGCATAATACTAAGATGGTTATCTGTAATCACAGTTCCAACCTGTTAGGCAGTATTCTTCCGATAGGTGACATTGGCGATCTGGCGAAATCTCATGGCGCAATATTTCTGGTAGATGGTGCGCAGAGTGCAGGGGTGCTGGATATTAATGTGGCCGCGATGAATATTGATCTGCTGGCGTTTCCTGGACATAAGGGACTACTAGGTCCGCAAGGAACAGGTGGGTTGTATATCGCACCACATCTGGATCTTGAGCCGCTAATGCTTGGAGGGACAGGGAGTCAGTCTGAGAATATCGAACAGCCTTTGGTTCGTCCGGACAGGTATGAAGCAGGGACACAAAATGCAGTGGGGATAGCAGGACTGATGGCGGGTGTGAAGAAGGTCAGGTCTATCGGTGTAGACATCATTCGCGAAAGGGAATGGAGTCTGGCTCAAACGATGATGGAGGGTTTGACCGTTATTCCGGGCATCCGATTGTTAGGCCCTGCGCTTGGGGTACCGCGAACTGGTATCGTCTCCTTCGTGATTGAAGGGCATGATTCTGCTGGAATTGCCCATCGGCTGGATCGTGAATACAATATAGCTGTACGTGCAGGGATGCATTGTACGCCCTTGGCCCACACGGCAGTAAATACGTTGGCCAGTGGGGCCGTGAGGGCAAGTGTAGGTGTTGATTCAACCGAACAAGATATTAGTAGAATGCTGGCAGCTATGAAAGAACTCTACGGTAGTGCCCGCAGCACCAAATAAAAAGGATGGTCCATTCATGTCAGAAATGAATCAATTGATTAATGAACAATTGCAGTGGTTTGTATTGGGGTTCACAGTGTTAATTCTGGTGCTGTTGATTGTGGCCATGGTGCAGGGCAGCAGGCTGCGCAAAATGAAACGCAGATACGAGGCGATGATGACCGGCACAGGGGTAGAAGATTTGGAAAACCTACTGATTGATTTGAAAAATCAAAGTGATATGCTGGAAGATGGAATGCGTGATCAAGCTGCCCAATTGGAGGCTGCCCAGGTGAAAATCCGCAGTATGAAATCTAATGTAGCGCTAAAGCGTTACAATGCTTTTGGTGAGCGGGGCAGCGACCTAAGCTTTTCCTTGGCTGTTCTGGATGAGGACCGCAGCGGGGTCGTGCTGACCAGCCTCCACAACCGTGAGAACTCCTATATCTATTCCAAGCCACTACAGAATGGTGAATCGCCATACCCGCTGTCCCCGGAAGAAAAAGAGGTTATTGCTCTCGCGCTGCAGCGGTCTTAGCATGAAGATTCCATTGCTTCAGGGCTGAATAGAGGCTAGAAGCGATAATGTCCGACAATCGCATCACCAGACTTAATCGAGTGTTCTGAAGTACAAAGTATTCCATAAAGCCGCCGACGTTAACGATTCCTGTCAAATGGATATCGCCTACCGGCGGCAATTGTTTATTTACGCCGGCCCCAGGCTTGAGTGGACCGTCCACGACTTGTATGCATCCAACACTGGTGGAATGGCCCAGGCAGGCATCGATTCCAATAATGAACGGATTGCTGTATCTATTATTTATTAGTGCCAGGGTTTCTTCGAGATTCACGGCATGGACAGGTTCCTCCAGGGTTCCGTATAGCTCGAATAACGGGCTGTGAAAGCGGGTGAGTGCCGTGCCGACAAGCGGGCCGAGAGAATCGCCTGTGCTGCGGTCTGTGCCGATGCAGACGACCACAATCTGAGTGTCAGGAGTGGTGCGGGCAAAATGAAAGAGCAGTCTGTGCGTGATGGCGGAATAGATATCAGGATCAGTATGTGATATTTTTAAACAGGACAATTCTTGCATGGATGATGCTTTAGGCGAGTTCATCTCATCTTCCTTTCTGATGCTGATTCTATTTGATGATATCTAGTATATGGATGGAAGAGCGATTTTATACTATGGCCGTAAGAGATAGGACGAGATACCCAGAAGGAGGCGTGAGAGCGATGGAGGATGAGATGTTGATTGCTTTTGACTCTACCCAGCAGGCGCTGCGCGCCGAAATGCTGCTTGAGTATGCCGAGCTAGAGATTGATATCTTTCCAACCCCGAAGGAGATTACGGCGGGCTGCGCGATTTCCATTCAGTTTGAAGGGGAGAGGCTGGCAGAGGTTAGAAATATTATAGTGCACCAGAAGATTGAGATTCGCGGGATATTTGGTAAGAATAATGAAGGGTATGTTCTGATTGAGAGTGGGGGAGAACACCATGAATAAGTGGGTGCTTGAAGCTACGGCAGGTGATCAGGTAAAGGCTGCACTTCGTTTCAAGGATAAGGTCTGGAACCTGATTACGGATGTAGATATGTGGACCAATATATTATTTTCTGGGCTGAGACTTCTTCTTATTTTCATCCTGACGAGGGTCATTATTCGGGTGGTCTATAAGGTGATAGACCGTTCTCTGGATCGGAAAACAGGGGGAAGACTTCTGGCGAACACCCGAAGGTTCACTACCGTAGGTGAACTGCTCAAGAATGTGGTCACGGTCATCTGCAATTTTGTAATGATTCTGCTGCTTCTTTCAGAGTTCAACTTTAATCTGGCACCGCTATTGGCCAGCGCAGGGGTTCTTGGGCTTGCGATCGGTTTCGGGGCGCAGAGTCTGGTGAAGGATGTTATTACAGGCTTCTTTATCATTCTGGAAGACCAGTTTGCAGTCGGCGATGTTATTCAAACGGGCACGTATAAAGGGACTGTGGAGCTGATTGGACTCAGGACCACCAAGCTGCTTAGTTCGACCGGGGAGATGCATATTATCCCGAATGGCTCTATTACGAATGTTACCAACTACTCGTTGGCCAATGCGCTGGCGGTAGTTGATGTACCGGTTAAAATGGAACGTAGTCTGGAATCCACACTAGGCCTGATTGCTGAAGCGCTCAAGGGGATTGAAGAGCGTAACGCTAATGTATTGGCTTATCCGAATGTACTGGGCATCCAATCGATGAGCACCTCTGAGTACGTGATTCGTGTGGCAGCGCATTGTCTGCCTAATGCCCGGGATGAAGCGCAGCGGCAAATTCAAAGTGATATCAAGCACGCACTGGAGAAGCAATACGAGCTGGAAGCCGCTGAGGCCGAAGCTGAGGAGCGCGCGAAGGCTGAGGCTGAGGAATGTGTAGAAGCGGATAGGGCGGCCACAGAAGCGGCTGGAGAAGCTCAGAAGCCGGGTGGCGTTCAAGGACGTCAACAGGCGGCTGCAACACTGGAAAAAGAGGAGGAAGGGAAGTAATGGAACGTAAGGTATTTCAGCTTGGTGATGTGGTACAGATGAAGAAGTCCCATCCCTGCGGTACCAATGAAATGGAGATTATCCGTATGGGGATGGACATTCGTGTGAAGTGCACAGGCTGTCAGCACAGCGTGCTAATTCCCCGCGCCAAGTTCGAGAAGAACATGAAGAAGGTACTGCGATCAGCTGAGGGCGGAACTAACAATAATTAGACTTGCAAAAAGACAAGCTGCATGATAAAATAAATCTTGCTGCGGAGAGGTACCCAAGAGGCCCAAGGGGGCTGACTCGAAATCAGTTAGGCGTGTCACAGCGTGCGTGGGTTCGAATCCCACCCTCTCCGCCATTTAGACCTTAATATCAACTATCGAAACCTTCGTTCGAAGAACGAAGGTTTTTTTGTGTTTTATAAAGGATCGTTGTTACGTTAAGTTACTCCGGACATACAAAAAGAAGGACCCAAGGGTCCTTCTTTAGGAGGCAGCACATTTTTGATGTTCGGAATTTCTCTGTCTAAGCCCTAGAGTGACGATAGGCTTCGTGCAGGCTGCCGCTTTTTTAAGGCGGCAGCTGTTACTGTTCCCAACTTACAATAGATGCTGATTCAGAATTCCAGTGATTTGGTTCGACTACGAAGTCCAACGGAACCACACCTCTCTTTTGTACTGCCTGAGAATAGTATGTGTCAGGCGAGATTTTTTATACATCCTATTTTAAAATTAATGAACGCGGGCTTTCTCAACCTTTTTCCACTTGCGGTTCTTATTGCTGGTTTCGGGAAAAGTATCACCCTTCTCCATGTGAATACGCTTGGGGTTCTGGATTTCAGTGTGGAAGCTGCGCGCTTCTCCGACCTCTGTATACATGCCGGGGTTAGGGGCTTTATCGCCCTTTTCGTATTCTGTCTTCTCACCCATGGTAATCATCCTCCTTTTGAGTATTTAAGTCCGTCTTTATTGTGTGCGGAGAGGGAGGGGTTCATGTACAGCAGTAAAGGATTCGTGTCATCCAGAATATAGCTTGCACTTGACTGGCCATTTTGGTATATTAGTATGGTTCGAGTTTATGTTTGTGCTCGATCCTTGCTCCTGACGTGATCAGGGGCCTCAGACCATAAGGAGGTGAAATTTATGCGCAAATACGAAGTGATGTATATTATTCGTCCTGACATTGAACAAGAAGCCGTTCAAGCAGCAGTCGAAAAATTCCAAGGCATCATCTCCAACGGCGGGGAAATTACAAAGCACGACGTGCAAGGTAAACGCCGTCTTGCGTATGAGATCAAGAAATTCCGTGATGGCGTTTATGTTTTGGTTAACTTCACTGCAGAACCTGCAGTTGTTACCGAATTGGAACGTATCATGAAGATTTCCGACGAAGTTATTCGTTATCTCATCACGAACGACGTTGCCTAAGATTTTGACAAGCTTTGTAATCAATCGCTCTAAAGGAGGGGAACAGAATTGTTGAACCGTATCATTCTGATCGGACGGTTGACCCGTGACCCAGAACTTCGTTATACTCCCGCTGGTGTTGCCGTAACACAGTTTACGCTTGCCGTAGACCGTAACTTTACGGGCCAGAACGGCGAACGTGAAGCGGACTTCATTCCAGTTGTAACCTGGAGACAGCTTGCAGAGACCTGTGCCAATTATTTGCGCAAAGGACGTCTGGCAGCCGTAGAAGGACGTATCCAAGTACGGAATTACGAGAATAACGAAGGCAAACGTGTATACGTTACTGAAGTTATTGCCGATAATGTCCGTTTCCTGGAATCATCGCAGAACCGTGAAGGTGGAAATACCTCAAGTGGTGCAGGTATGCCTGAAGAACCATCCTATGGTGGTGGATCTGGTAATGGCGGTAACAGTGGACGCGGAAATAACAACAATTTCTCGCGTAACAACAATACTCAAGATCCTTTTTCGGGCGATGGTAAACCGATTGATATATCGGATGATGATTTGCCATTTTAATAAGGAAGGACTGAACTGACATGGCTTTCAAACAAAGAGAAGGCGGAGACAACGACAAGAGACCAGCTCGTCGTGGTGGACGCAACAAGCGTAAAAAAGTATGTTACTTCACTGTGAACAAGATTACTCACATTGATTATAAAGATACTGAGCTTCTCAAGAAATTCATCAGCGAACGCGGAAAGATTTTGCCGCGTCGTGTAACAGGCACAAGTGCAAAATACCAACGTGCTCTTACCATTGCTGTAAAACGCTCGCGTCAAATCGCGTTGCTGCCTTACACAACGGAATAGTACGCTTTACAGAGGCAGCCGGGCAACCGGCTGTCTTTTTTGTTGTGTTCCGACTATTTGTCCAGGAAGGGCGTGGACGGGAGAAGGGTTCGTTATATAAGAGCGGAGAAGTTTGACGTTAGCTGGTTTATGTAGTAAATTACAATTATCCTATAACTAAAGGGGAAATTTTGATGTTGGTGAGCGTTCTTAACTAGTAATTTCATATCACCTGGAGAAAAGACAGCAAGGCCCGTCTTAACAATAAGGCGTGCTCTGTTTGAGTCCGCGTTACGGCGGTTTCTGAAGTCCGAAGGGTGAATGAGTTAGTTAAGAACACACGAAGCGTCGAATAGCCTGTTTACGGCTGTTATTCTCTTTGTATTTAACCGTGCTCTTGCAGCACGGTTTTTTTGGTTTCATGGGCTCTGCAAGGGATCTGCAGCGTCATAGGAGCTGAACAAAGGACAATAGCCGGAAATGAGGGCAAAGACTGCCGTAGTGGCATTCTTTGCCCTTTTTTGCGTTGAAGGATAGTTAGATGGAAGCGAAAAGCAAGCCAAAGGAGGAAGAAAGCTTGGACAGACAAAGTATGATCACGCTGGAATATGAAACCATTAAAGAGGAGCTTGAACATTTTGCGGTTTCTTATGTGGGTAAGAATTTAATTCAGCAATTGGAGCCGATGAAGACTCTTACCGTGATAAGGAGAGCATTGGAGGAGGCAGAGGAGGCCAGGGACCTTCAGGACAGAGGGGCGAGTGTACCCATTCCTTCACTGGAAGGGATGGAATGGCTCATGTCACTGATAGGAACGGGGTATCTTTACAGTGAGAAGGATTTTACAGCGGTGGCCACCTTTCTGAACAGCTGCAGCCAGTTACGTAAATATATGGCCTCGAAGGAGCAGATTGCCCCCCGGATTGGCGCTTATGCGTCCTCATTAATGGAGCTAAGGCATGTACAGGATGAGATTAACCGGTGCATACGTTTTGGTGTCATTGATGATGGGGCCAGTAAGGGGCTGGAGCGGGCACGAAAGCGGCTTAAAGCGGCCCGGCTTCGTCTGCAAAGAAAAATCGAGGGGATCATGTCCCGTCACCAGTCAATTTTACAAGAACAGCTCTTCAGTATGCGCAACGGCCGGTATGTCATCCCCGTGAAACGGGAGTACCACAAGCAGGTCAAAGGGAGTGTGCTGGATCAATCCACAAGTGGGCAGACAGTCTATGTGGAGCCTGATGAGATAGCTGCGCTCCAGAACGAACTGGATCTGCTGTCAGCTGAAGAAGCACGGGAGGAGGCAATAATTCTGAGTATGCTAACCGGGCTTGTAGAGCGGGAGCAGGAAGCGCTGCGACTGAATATTGAGGTCACCGGGACGTATGATTTCATCTTTGCCAAAGCCAAATATGCCCGAAGTATCGGCGGAATTGCCGTCAGGCTCAATGAGCAAGGGATTCTGGTAATGAACGGCGGACGGCATCCGATGCTCAAAGAGATGATTCCCATCAACCTGAGCATTGGCAAAGGCTATCAGTCCTTGATTGTGACCGGACCTAATACGGGTGGCAAGACGGTGGTGCTTAAAACATTAGGCTTGCTAGCGCTTATGGTTCAATCCGGTCTGCTGATTCCGGTGGCGGACGGCAGCGAATTTCCTATTTTCACCGAGATCATGAGCGTAATTGGAGATGGACAGAGCCTGGCGCAATCGCTCAGCACATTCTCGGCACAGATGAAGAGTATCGAGGGCATGCTGCGCAATGCCAGTAAAGGTGTCCTGTTGTTGATTGATGAGCTGGCGGCAGGCACTGACCCAGGGGAGGGGATCGCCCTTTCTATAGCTATTCTGGAAGAGCTGAGCCGCCAAGGGGCGAATATCATCGTCACTACCCATTTTAATGAATTGAAAAGCTTCGCCGCCGCCACTCCCGGATTTCAGAATGCGCGAATGGAATTTGATAAAGATACATTGCAGCCGTTATACCGGCTGACCATCGGCGAAGCGGGTGAAAGCTATGCCTTGCAAATTGCGGAGAAGCTTGGCATTCCGGTCGAGGTCATCCGTCGTTCCCGGCAAATTGTAGAAGCACAGCAAGGGCAAGAACCGCAGGCTATCAATCTATGGAATACCATGTGTGAAGACCAGGTCAACAATATGGAACAGATGACGGGGAATGAGAGCAAGAAAGAGCGGAACCCATATAACAGCGGAAAGGGACAGCAAAGCACTCCTGAGGGAGCTCAAAGCCACGGTGAGGAGGGTCAGCAGATTCCAGTTCCGCGGCGGGATTTTGAAATAGGCGATGCTGTATTTGTCAGTTCACTGGGAAGGACAGGTATTGTCTACGAGCAGCGGAATTCGCTGGGAATGGTCGGCGTGATGATTCAGAAGCAGCGGCTAAGCATCAATCACAAACGTCTTAAGCCGTACATTTCGAAGGAGGAGCTGTATCCTGAGGATTATGATATGGATATTATTTTTGAGAGTAAGGAAAACCGCAAGAAACGCAAGCTAATGAACCGCAAGCATGTGGAAGGATTGACGGTTGAACTGGAAGAAGAACGGTAATAAACATACAAAGATACAAGGGTCTGCCCGCAGGGGCAGGCTCTTTTGCGCGCTATTTTGCCGGGACTGGAGGTGTATTGGTTAAATTATTGACTTCACTTTGCCCGAATTATTGTATATATTCTTCTATAGTATAAGTATAGTGGTGACTATTAGGCATTTTTAACAGATATATATTGAATTGACCAATGGTTTATTCTTCTCTAGAGGAGTACCCCGTTACAATCCAAAGGGATCTACATCCCTTTGCCTTTCATCCATCCTGTCACAGACACCCATGGCATCACAGAATAAGAGAAGGGAAGGAACATATGATTAACAAGAGAAGGAGCGGGATCGCACTGTGGCTGCTTATGATAGCAGTCCTGGTGTCCGCGTGCAACGGAAGGGACTCCAATAGTGCTCTGTCTGTTGCAAGCCACTCAGAAGCGGCAGAACAGCCACAGGCGGGCGGTATTGTTACGTATGGCTATGCTTCGCCATTTCAGGGGTTATTTGAACCTGCATTCTATGAAGGTGAAGATGATTATAATGTACTGCAATTCAGCACAGAAGCGATGTTCACTATAGAGGATGATTTATCAACGAAACCGAATATTGCCACTTGGATGGAAGCGGAGGATCACAGAGTATTCACTTTCAAAATCAAGCCGGGTATCCGTTGGCACAACGGGGACGAGTTGACGGTAGAGGATTGGAAGTTTGCGCTGGAAACCATTGCGAGTCCCGACTACACGGGTTCGCGTTACTATAGTGTGGAAATGATCCAGGGAGCTGACGCTTATCACACCGGGAAGGCTAAGGAAATATCCGGCATCAAGGTGGTTGATCCCTACACCATCCGAATTACGATGGCGACTGCAAGAGTGAACTCGATCGACAATCTGTGGCCGTATCCGATGAATAAGAAATATTTCACAGACGTTGCGGTCAAGGATATGCCAACCAGTGACCAGGTGCGGAAGCACCCCATCGGCATCGGTCCGTTTGAGATCACCCGAATTCAGCCGGGCCAGTCGGTGGAGCTGAAGCGTTTTGACAATTACTATCAGGGAAAAGCGCATTTGGATGGTGTACTGTACAAAGTATCTGATGAGAAGCGGATCACCAGTTTATTCGAACAAGGTGAGGTTGATATCGAAACGGTACCCCGCGATGCGTATGAGAGTTTAAACAAGCTGGATACTGTGGACTTGCTGCAAACACCGGAGCTGTCGTATGAATATATCGGCTTCAAATTTGGACACTGGGATAATGATGCGCAGAAGGTTGTCATGGACAACCCGAAATTCAAGGATAAAAGGCTGCGCCAGGCCATGTACTACGCACTGGACCGCCAAGGTATTATCAATACCTTTTCCTATGGGCTAGGCCGGCTTATAGAAACACCGATTCCGAGCAGTAGCTGGGCCAAAATCCCCGATTCCGAGATCAATACGTATCCTTACTCACCGGAGAAGGCCAAGGAGCTGCTTGATCAAGCGGGCTATATTGACAGGGACGGCGACGGATTGCGCGAAGATCCGCAAGGCAAGAAGTTCACTATCCATTATGATGCAATGATCGGTAGTGCGATGGCTGAACCACGCACAGCGGCTATTATCCAGGACTGGCGGGATGTTGGACTGGATGTTCGTCTGAGTGACGGAGGTCTGAAGGAGCTGAATACCTTCTACGATGCGGTAGAAAATGATGACCCCTCTATCGAGCTGTTCAACGGAGTCTGGGGTCTGGCCAGCGACCCTGATCCATCAGGCTTATGGCGGGAGAATGATCTGTGGAACTACCCAAGGTGGTCATCACAGCAGAATGAAGAGCTGATTCGTGACGGAGTTAGCATGAAATCTTATGATAAGGAATACCGTAAACAGGTGTACTATAAATGGCAGAAGCTGATTAATGAAGAGGTGCCTATGATCTTCTTCGCCGAACGGGAGACCATAACCGCAGTTAACAAGCGTCTGCAAGGTGTACGGGTCAACTCCATGGGCAATATTATTGAACCGCAGAAATGGTGGATCAAGGAAGAATAGAGGACGTTGTCCTTTGCTGCTTAACCGCAAGCCGGGTTTGTTATGTCAACCTGCTTGCGGTTTTTGTATTTTCATGGCGGTTATACGTTTCTTAACCTTGTGATTTTGGTGAAAAGTAGGTATCCGAGGGGTATTTTCCAAAAAAATATTTATTTTTTTCAAAAAATATGAAATCAAAATGGGGTTTCATTCGTCATATATATTATGGAGGATGACGACGATGATGAGACGGAGCATAATATGGGTCGCAGTAGCCCTAATAATCGTTGCCATACTTGTAGTGAGCCGGCCGGAGGGCCTGGGGTTCAAGCCGCGCATTGACGCTAGCGCGTCTGTACTGCTGGATATGGATAGCGATAGCATATGGATGGAATCGAACGGTGATAAGGCGATGCCGACAGCGAGCGTGACGAAGCTGATGACAGAGATGATTGTGCTGGACCGCATTTCCACGGGAGCCATCCACTGGGCTGACAGAATAACGGTTAGTCCCTATGCAGGCTCTCTGGGAGGCGCAACTTTATCCCTGAAACGAGGGGAAACCTACACTGTTAGAGAGCTGTTTGAAGGGATCACCGTGTATTCTGCGAATGATGCAGCCGTGGCCTTGGCTGAATATACGGCTGGTTCTGAGAATGCATTTGTGGTCCTGATGAATGAGAAAGCCCGCAGTCTGGGACTGTCGTCAGGCACAGTCTTCACCAATGCCTCCGGGCTGGCATCCAGTGAGCTGGGACCGAGCCGTCCGCCGGGATATATTAGCGGTGAGACCCTCATGACAGCCAAGGACACGGCAAGGCTGGCAGCAGCCCTGATCCGCAGCCATCCCGAGGTGCTGAACGCCAGCAGCCGGACACAGATGCAGCTAAAAGCTAAGGGAATGTATGCCAGTAATACGAACCTGATGCTGCCTGCCATGGGCGGAGCTTTTGCCTATGCTGGAACAGATGGCTTGAAGACCGGGTATGATATCCGATCGGGCTATTGCATCGCAGGAACGGCTCAGCGGGACGGGCACCGGCTGATTGCCGTTGTGCTGGGTGCAGAGACCAGCCAGAGCCGTTTTGAAGCCGCAACAAAGCTATTTAACCATGGATTCTACAGAAGTTTGCCGACCGGGGAGAGAGTGAAGCATGTCCTGAATGCGACCTTTTCCTTACTGAGCTGGAGATGAAGCATCATGCCGATTTACATCATCGGTATGGTGCTTTACCATTAATACTGTCGTTTTTTGTTGTTTCTTTTTGAGCTCATAGTGATTACAATAGAAATATTGTTCTACAGGCAGACTTAAAGGAGTGCAGTTATACATTTCCGGCCAAGCCTGAAGTCAAACGAAAATTCCAAATGTTTATTTAATAATTGGTATGACCCTATTTCCGGAAAGGGGGAACAATAAGGCAACAGAATAGGGACAACTATCATTACAGCCGGAGAAGTCCTATCATGGGCGCCTGCGTTAAGAGCGAAGGTGACCATTGCCAATACATTGTTTTTGTTATTCTTTCATTCCACAATAAAGAAGGTCAAATGATGAAAAAATTGAAAAAGCGATACATCGCGTTAATTGTGCTTGTGATTCTGGTGACGGGAGGATTTCTTTTCCGTAAACCTTTGATGGTGCTTGCGTTTGATCTGTTCCTCTCCGACCAAGTGGAGAGCAAGCTGGTGGAGAAGTCGTATCAGCCTTTGGTGAATGACGACAAGCCCAAGCCGGAGCCCATCGTGTATAAAAATGATCCGTTTTCCCTCATGCTGCTGGGAACAGACCAGCGCGGTAATGAGACCGCACGGTCGGACACGATGATCTACGCGGTGGTGCGCCCGGAGGATTACAAGATCCTGCTGGTGTCGATTCCACGTGACACCTATACGGAAATCATCGGACATAACGGCAACAAGAAAGACAAGATCAACCATGCCTTTGCTTTCGGTGGCCAACAAATGGCCAAGGACACGCTAGAGGCCCTGCTCGGACACGATATTCAATATTATGCCACTATTAATTTCCAGGGACTGAAGGATGCTGTTGATGCTATCGGCGGGGTACCGCTGCCGATCAAGAAAGATATCGTCAACAAGGGCAAGGATCATGAGAAATTCACAATCAAGGGCGGTAAATCCAATTACAACGGTGAAGAAGCGTTGAACTATACACGCTATCGTGAAGATAGCGATTTTAACCGGACCAAACGTCAGCAAGTGTTCATTGATGTGGTTGCGAACAAGATGCTGTCGATCAGCCAGATCGGCAACATTCCGGAGCTGCTCGATATTATGGGTGACAACTTCAAGACGGACATCCAGCCTTCCTTGATTCTTGATTTGGCTAAGAAGTTCATGAGCGGCAAGGAGATGGATATCTCCAGCTTCACCGTCATGGGTGAAAGCAAGCGAATAGACGGTATTTCCTATGACATTGTAGACCAAAAGGATTTGAGTGAAGCTAAGCTGATGATCGATAACTGGATCAATGCGGGAACGCCAGCAGATCAACTGATTCAGCCGGGCAAGGCACTAAACGCGCTGGAGCCGAAGTCTACGCCGGCGGCAGAATAAACCCTATAAATTCATACCATATGTTGAAAAAAGCAGCAGCCATTCATAATGTTAGTGGCTGCTGTTTGCTGTCTTCATGGTATAATAAGCTGGAACTATTCATGTGTTTCCGCGTATAATTACGGTGGCCCTATGACAAGGGGAAGGTTATGCACGTTATTCCTTCGGAAATCTTTGAGGAGGATCAAGACATGAACATTGCATTTTTTCTGCTCCCGAAGCAGGAGGTGGCTTGCGTTACGCTGGACTCTACACTGCGGCAGACGCTGGAGAGAATGGAGCATCACCGTTACACAGCCATCCCGATACTGAACAGGAACGGAGAATACGCTGGAACGGTCACAGAAGGTGATCTGCTCTGGTATCTAAAGGATTCGGACGGCAAGGTTACTTTCGAGAACGCCTCCAAATATCAGCTTAAAGATGTACCGCTCAGAATGAACAACAAGCCTGTATCCATTGAAGCGGATATGGAGGATCTGATCAACTTGGCCAAGATCCAGAATTTTGTGCCAGTGGTCGATGATATGAATCGGTTCATTGGCATTGTCCGTCGCAGTCAGATCATAGAATACTGTGAGAAGTTCGTCTCGCGGCAGTCACAGGAATCGTTATAACTAGCTTATCTTAGTCATCCGAGAGAGCGAAACCAAGGCCTGTATTTCCGGCACCAGCGGAATGCGGGCCTTTTTTGAAAGCGCCACTGCCGCCGGTGGGTTTGTGTGACCGCAATTTTTTTATGCTATAATGGAGAATAAAGCTTTTAGCCGGAGGTAGAGAGACGTGCCCAATGTGCCGAAGGATCTGGATGTAGCCAAACGCGCCAAGGTGATTGAATGGCTGAAAACCGAAGTAATTGATCAAGTCTCGCGGTTATTTAAAGCCTTATGGGAGGGCAGTACGACCCGTGTAGGTGACAGTCTGGCAAGCTTGCTTATGAGTTCTTATATTCTGGGGCGCAGACTCGGCATTTCTTATCGTGAAATGGATGATCTGCTACTGGAGAAGCTGAGAAAACACCGCCAGGAAGGCCATCAGCTAGAAGAATGGTACCAGGATATATCCGCATTAGAAGACCATATGCGTAAGAGGTGAATACTTTTGAAATTTCGTTGGACATCGGTAGCTTGGAGTATCGCTTATTTGCTCTTGCTGCTATCTCTATCGACCCCGCTGCTAATTATCACCACATTATTTATGATTGTTCCGGCTGTTGTGTTGTTCACGAGCCTTAGTACCAAGCAGTTTATTCTGCATGTAGTGCCGGTGCTGCTGATTATTGCTTTAATCACCCCGGTATACTTATTGATTGCGCTTTATTTCTTAATTCCGGCCCTGGTGATGGGCAGATGGTACAGAAAGCGTGCTTCAGCAATGTCCACCTTGCTCGCAGGGACGATTACCATTCTTGGTGAGTTCATGCTTATGCTGCTGCTGGGAACAGCACTGTTCCATTTTGACCTGACTGGCTACGTGAACGATGTACTGGAAATGGTGACTTCACCGATGTCGCAGCTAGGTACGACCAATCCGCTATTGAACGATCTGAGCTTTACGTCTGAGGATGTACGAATGATCAGCCACATGACGATCCAGATGATCCCGATGACGCTGATTGTGAGTTCCTTTATGATTGCTGTTATTACACACTCCATCGTCCGTCCTATCCTGAACAGCATGGATCTTGCGGTTCCGAAGCTCAAGCCTGCACGGGAATGGAGACTGCCGAGATCTTTTATCTGGTACTATTTGATTGGAATTGTGATTCAACTGATTTTCTCGGGTTCAAAAAGCAACTATATGCTCATGATCGCCGCCAATCTGCTGCCACTCTTGCGAATTGGCTTTATGATTCAGGCCATCGGATTCTTCTTCTTTTTGGCGCATGAACGGAAATGGAATAAAGTGATGCCGATTTTGCTGGCGGTTCCTGTTATCCTGCTTCCGCCGCTGCGGATCATCGGGATCATTGATCTGGTGTTCCCGCTGCGCGAGCTTGTGACGAAATCGAAACGATAGGGTGAGAGGTCATGCCTAAATTTCTGCAACGACGCTGGCACGGCTATCATACCGTCTGGGCGTTCATGCTGCTGCTGGTTCTTATTATAGTCGTGAGCATCTATAATTGGGCCCTGGGAATCGTCAGTCTGTTTCTGGCGGGCACCTTATGCTTCACGATGCTGAAGGCGGAGATTTCGTTCCGCCGGAATCTGGTGGAGTATATTAACGGGCTGTCGTTTCGCATTAAGCGGATTGAAGGGGAAGCGGTCAGTATGCTGCCGCTCGGGATTATCCTCTACAGCGAGGACCGTACCGTAGAATGGCACAACCGGAATGCGGGAGATATTTTTGCCCGCAAGTCGCTGGTCGGGGAGGCGATTCAGGAACTCCTCCCTGATCTGATGCCTTCCCTTGCCGGAAGCGCACAGGGGAAGCGTGAAGCCGCCAAAGACGGCGCGGTAAAGGACCACCGTGTGGAAATTACCGTGGATGAACGGTATTACCAGGTGGTGATTATCCCTAGTGAACGTCTGCTCTACCTGTATGAGATTACAGAGCTTGTTGTTCTGCGTGAACGTTACGAGGGGGAGAAACTTGCCCTTGGCATAGTCATGATGGACAATTTGGACGAGTCGGCGCAGGGGATGGATGACCAGCAGCGGACCTCGCTGATTGCCAAGGTGACGAGCGAGATTACCGAGTGGAGCAAGGAGTATGAGGTATATCTGCGGAGACTTTCGTCAGAGCGGTACCTTATGCTGCTCAACCACCGCAGCTTGCAGGCACTGGAGGAGAGCAGGTTCGTCATTCTCGACGAAGTGCGGGAGATGACCGCTGATCTGAAGGTGCCGATGACACTGAGCATCGGGCTGGCCTTCGGGGCCGACTCTGCCAGCGAGCTTGGGGCGCTGGCTCAGTCCAGCTTGGACATGGCGCTAGGGCGGGGCGGCGATCAGGCGGCCGTCAAGTCCGGCCAGCGGCTGTCCTTCTACGGCGGCAAGAGCAACGCCGCTGAGAAGCGGACGCGGGTGCGTGCGCGGGTCATCGCCCACGCATTGCGCGATCTGATGCAGGAGAGCGACCGGGTGCTGATTATGGGGCACCGGACGCCAGACATCGATGCCGTCGGGGCATCGATTGGGCTGCTCAAAGCAGCACAGATGTACAACGTGGAGGCTAACATTGTGCTGGAAGGGCCCAACCCGTCCATCACGCGTATGTTGGAACAGATACGTAAAGATGAGGAGCTGCACAAGTCTTTCATCTCCACTGAGCAGGCTATGCAGATCATGACCGAGCATACGCTGCTGATTGTGGTCGATACCCACAAGGCATCGATGACGATGGAACCGCGGCTTGTGCAGCATGCGAGCCGGATTGTGGTTGTCGATCATCACAGGCGGGGTGAGGAATTCATCAACGAGGCTGTGCTCGTGTACCTGGAGCCGTATGCCTCGTCCACCTGCGAACTGGTTACGGAGCTGTTGCAATACATCCATGACAAGGTTCAGCTAAGTCCGCTGGAAGCGACAATGCTGCTGGCGGGAATCACGGTGGACACGAAGCATTTTGCGCTCCACACAGGATCACGCACCTTCGAAGCCGCAGGGTTTCTGCGCCGGATCGGCGCGGATACGATCCTCATTCAACGGATGCTGAAAGAGGATCTCGAAGAATACATCTCCAAGGCGGAGATTATCAAGCACGCACGTATGGTCTATGACCATATCGCCCTGGTAGTGACTCAGCCGGGGATGAAGATTCCCCAGCTTCTGATTGCACAGACGGCAGATACGCTGCTGGGCATGACGAATGTGGTGGCATCCTTTGTCATCAGTGAGCGGCCTGACGGCCTGATTGGCATTAGCGCCCGTTCACTTGGGCGCATGAATGTGCAGGTCGTAATGGAGAAGCTGGGCGGTGGCGGACATTTATCCAATGCTGCAGTTCAGCTTGAGGCAACTTGCAAGGAAGCAGAGGCCAGACTGCTTAAGGTGCTGGCAGAAATTGAAGCGAAAGAGGGTCTGTTCGAATGAAGGTCATTTTCTTAAAAGATGTTAAGGGACAAGGTAAAAAAGGTCAGGTCAAAGAGGTATCCGAAGGCTACGCTACTAACTTCCTGCTGCCACGTGGTCTGGTTCGCCCAGCTACAGAGGGCAATGTGAAGGTGCTGGAGAATCAGGCTGCTGCTGAACAGCGCCGCAAGGATAATGAGAAGGAAGAAGCACAGAACCTTGGCAAGAAGCTGGACGAGTTGACGCTGACAATGAAGGCCAAAGCCGGCGAAGGCGGCCGTTTGTTCGGTGCTATCACCAGTAAGCAAATTGCTGAAGCCCTGGCTTCCGCAAACGGCATTACTATTGATAAACGCAAAATTGAGCTAGGCGAACCGATTCGTCACCTGGGTGTAACTCAGGTAAGTGTGAAGCTGCATACGGAAGTAAAAGCTACGCTTAAGGTTCAGGTAACGGAGGAATAAGATGGGCGGAGATCTCTTTTTCGATCGGATTCCCCCGCAGAATCTGGAAGCGGAGCAGGCTGTCATCGGCGCTGTTCTACTCCAGGATGAGGCGTTAATTACCGCAATGGAGCGGGTGAACACCGAAGACTTCTACGATAAACCGCATCAGATGATCTTTGAAGCGATGGTGCAGCTCGGAGAAGAGAGCCAGCCGATTGACCTTGTTACGCTGACCGCCAAGCTGCAGGATAAGGGCGAGCTTGAGGATATCGGAGGTGTCAGCTACTTGGCCAAGCTGGCACATGCGGTGCCGACTGCGGCCAACGTAGATTATTACGCGCAGATTATCGAGGAGAAGGCGATGCTGCGGCGGTTAATTCGTACAGCGACGCAAATTGTGAGCGAAGGATATACCGGCGGCGAAAATGTCGGTGATATGCTGAGCGATGCCGAGCGGCGGATTCTGGAAATCTCCAACCGCCGCAGTGGCAGCGGGTTCGTCGCCATCCGTGATGTCCTGATGGAAGTCTTCGAGCGGGTCGAAGTGCTCCATCAGAACAAGGGCAACACCTCCGGAATCCCTTCCGGATTCGCCGATCTCGACAAGATGACGAACGGCTTCCAGCGGAATGACCTTATCATTGTGGCCGCACGGCCTTCCGTAGGGAAGACAGCCTTTGCGCTCAACATCGCTCAGAATGTCGCGGTTCGTGCCAAAGAGACCGTCGCTATCTTCAGTCTGGAGATGGGGGCAGCCCAGCTTGTGCAGCGGATGATTTGTGCCGAGGCCAATCTGGATGCCAACCTTATGCGTACCGGTGACTTCAAGAGCGATGATGATTGGTCCAAGCTGACGATGGGGATTCAATCCTTATCAGAGGCTGAGATTTATATTGATGATACGGCGGGGATTACCGTCACTGATATTCGTTCCAAATGCCGCCGGTTGAAAAAGGAAAAGGGCCTCGGCATGATCCTGATCGACTATCTACAGCTGATTCAAGGTCGCGGCAAGGCCGGTGAGAATCGTCAGCAGGAAGTCTCGGAAATTTCCCGGACCCTTAAGATGATCGCCCGTGAGCTGGATGTGCCGGTTATCGCACTGTCACAGCTCAGCCGTGGTGTGGAACAGCGCCAGGATAAACGGCCGATGATGAGTGACTTGCGGGAATCCGGTTCTATCGAGCAGGATGCCGATATCGTTGCCTTCCTGTATCGCGACGATTATTACAACCAGGAGACCGAGAAGAAGAACATCATCGAGATTATCATCGCCAAGCAACGTAACGGACCGGTGGGTACGGTGGAGCTGGTGTTCCTTAAGAATTTCAACAAGTTCGTCAACTACGAGAGGGCCCATGCAGAACCTTTTGCAGGCTAAACCTAATTCTGACAATATCCGAACGATTGTACATTTCTATGTATAATCGTTCGTTTTTATTTGACTTTGAAAATGACGGCTGGTACACTGGTTATTGTGCTTTAACGGGAAAAACCGCTGAAGCGCCCGCAAGGGCTGCGTACATAAGATCAGTGTACAGGGCCCATATTATGAAAAATAATGGTGCTGTGCGAGCACCTACGGAGGAATGAACATGTCAACGGTAGTCGTCGTGGGAACACAATGGGGAGACGAAGGCAAAGGGAAAATCACTGACTTTCTAGCAGAGAGCGCAGATGTAGTTGCCCGGTATCAGGGGGGCAACAATGCCGGTCACACGATTCTGATTGACGGTAAGAAATTCAAGCTGAGCTTGATTCCATCAGGCGTATTTTATAAAGAGAAATCTTGTGTCATCGGCAACGGAATGGTTATCAATCCGGTTGCGTTGATCGAGGAAATTAATTATATTCACGAGAACGGTTTTGACACAGAAAATCTGGTCATCAGCGACCGTGCTCACGTTATCATGCCATATCATATTCTGCTTGACGCACTAGAAGAAGACCGCAAAGGTCCGAACAAGATCGGAACGACCCGTAAAGGGATTGGCCCATGCTACATGGACAAGGCTGCCCGTAACGGAATCCGGATTGCTGACCTGATGGATGCAGAAGAGTTCGAATTGCGTCTGCGTCATCTGATGGGAGAGAAGAATCAGGTTATCACTCAAGTGTACGGTGCAGAGCCGCTGGACGTTGAGGAGATTCTGACTCAGTATCTCGAGTATGCTGAAGTGCTGCGCAAGTATGTGGCTGATACATCGGTTGTCCTGAATGATGCAATTGATGCTGAATCCAAGGTATTGTTCGAAGGCGCACAAGGGGTAATGCTTGATATCGATCAAGGCACATACCCGTTCGTGACCTCTTCCAATCCTTCAGCTGGCGGTGTCTGCATTGGTTCCGGTGTGGGTCCATCTAAAATCAAACAGGTTATCGGGGTTGCCAAATCCTACACTACCCGTGTGGGTGACGGTCCATTCCCTACTGAGCTGAATGATGAGATTGGCGATTATATCCGTGAGACCGGACATGAGTACGGTACCGTTACTGGACGCGCCCGTCGTGTGGGCTGGTTCGATAGCGTAGTGGTTCGCCATGCTCGTCGTGTGAGCGGGATTACAGGCTTGTCGCTGAATTCGCTTGACGTTCTGAGCGGACTGAAGACAGTAAAAATCTGCACCGGCTATAAATACCGTGGCGAGGTTATTACACATTACCCGGCTAGCCTCAAAATGCTGGCTGAATGTGAAGCTGTCTATGAAGAGCTGCCAGGCTGGAGTGAGGATATCACGTCTGCTAAGACCCTGGAAGATCTTCCAGCCAACACGCGGAAATATGTAGAGCGTGTAGCGGAACTTACAGGCATTCCAATTGCGATCTTCTCCGTAGGACGCAACCGTGAGCAGACAAATCAAGTATTGCCAATCTATATCTAATTTTGAAGGGGCCTCGTCAGAGGCCTCTTTTTTGTTGCCTTTTTTCCGATTTCATGGATACTTCAAGGTTTCCCGAGGTCTGTTCCCGTCAATACTGGAAGGATGGATGTAGAAGCGGCATGATCCTTAAGGGTCAGCGTTGAACAGATACTAAGGGAGTGGTAAACATGAAACTGGTAAAGCGTGCGCTTGCCGTATGCATGATTGTAGTGCTGGCGAGCACCCTTTCGATTCTGACGACGGGAGTTGTGGTGAATGCCTATATTCAATCGGTGCTGGCGAGCTTTGATATCAAGCTGGAGAAACCTGCACCGGGGATAGTCGGGATGATGCGGAGCCTGATGGGTACGAAGGAGAAGCCTGCTGTTGCAGAGGTTGTGAATGGGGACAAGGGGAAGACGGTACAGGATAAGGGCAAGAGCAGCAGCAACACGGATACGCCAAAAGCGTCAAGTTCCCCTTCCCCGTCCGGTGGCGATAAGCCAGCTGAGGAGAAGGTGCCGGAGGATGCGCTCCCGGTCATGGGACAGGCTGCTGGCGAGTCCACAGATTCTCATAACCAAGGGGGAAGCGCCCTGGACCAGCAATTGGTGATGACCCCGGAGGCTATGCGTGACCTGAAGGACAACCTGCCGTCTGCAGAGAAGGTTAACATTTTCAATATCCTGATGAACAAGCTGCCTCAGGAGGAAATGCAGAAGATTTCGGCTGCGATGGAGGACGGGCTGACGGAGGCGGAGGTTAAGGAACTCCAGGCGGTTATCGCGAAATATGTGGACCCCAAGGAATATGACGAGTTGATGAAAATGCTTACGCCTACAGTGCCGGAGACTTCGCTGCATTGAAATCTGTCATTATTTGGACACGGAATCACCCTTTAATATCCATATAACTGGAAAAAACCCGCTGAAAACGCGGGTTTTTCCATACCGGTAAAGTTGAAAATCCTCGGCTGGCTATGTTAAAGTAGACAAGGACTAAATAAGGTTAATATTTTGTAACCTTTTTCGAGGCCATATCACCAGAGATAATCATACGAATCTAAGCAGCAATAGAAGCAGAAATATATACAGCAGAGGATACACGTGGGGTCGTAATTCTAAGCTTGGCCGCTGACCTGCGGCATGGAGATGCAAGCTGAAAGGGAGAGTTTCATGAAAGGATTCAATTTTATACGCCGGATGGGGAAGCTGCAGAACAACGCGGAGACGCCTGCGGAATCCGGAGTGAAGGATGTTCATGAAGAAGGGAAGCCTCGAAGACGTTGGCGCTACTGGATAATGGCTTCAGCCGGTCTGGCGCTTCTCACCGTAATTGGCATCAATGCAGAGAAGAAGTATGTGACTGCCAACACGGAGAGCTTTTACCGGGTAATGCTGCATGACAAGGAAATTGGCACAATCCGCGATGCGGAGGAGCTGTCCGTCCTCTTCGAGAAGAAGAGACAGGAATATCAGACTAAGTACCCGGGAGCGCTGATGGTTGTACAGACGGAAGGGATTACGACGAAGCCTGACCGGGCATACAAGCCAACGGTTGAAAGCGAAGCCACTCTGAAGAAGCTGGATGGCATGCTCAAGGCGTATGCGGTAGGTGTGCAGCTGATGGTGAACGGCAAGGCTGTCGGCATCGTCAAGGATCAGGAAACTGCTAATGCTGTGCTGCAGGGAGTGAAGCAGCATTATGTGCCAGAAACAGAAGGATCACAAGGCGCCCAGCTGAAGCGGACAGCAGCGAGCGGGACAGCAGCATCCACTGCTTCCAAATCCTCGCCGGAGCTGGTAGAATCGGCCAAGATACGTGAGCAGGTGACGATTGAACCGACTAAGGCGGACCCCAACAAGGTGCTGAACATAGAAGAAGCGGTCAAGGTGCTGACGGAAGGCAAAGATGCCCCGCTGCTCTATGAGGTTCAGGAAGGCGACACCATCTCGGCTATCGCCAAGCGGTTTGGGATCACGCAGGCTGATATTTTCCGCAACAATCCGGAGGTCAAGGAATTGACACTACAGATTGGGGATGAGCTACAGCTGACGGTGCCTCAGCCCGAACTTACCGTTGTGACGGTAGAGAAGGTATCCGAGCAGATTGTAACGGAACCGGAAGTGGTCGTGCGTACAAGTGATCTTTTGGAAGCGGGCAAGAGTAAGGTGGTTCGTCCCGGACAAACCGGACTTAAAGAAATGCAGTACCGGTTGACCAAGGAGAATGGAACTGTGGTGCGAGAGGAATGGCTAGGCCAGACGGTGTTGAAGGCCTCACTCCCGGAAGTTGTATACCGGGGGACCAAGGTGGCCATGCAAGCATCCGGCACTAAAGCGGCCTCGCAAGCATCCGGCACCAAAGTAATCGGGCAAGCATCCGGCATGTTTGCATGGCCGGTCAGCGGTGCTACGATCTCCAGCAGCTTTGGGGAACGCTGGGGCCGTGCCCATAAGGGCGTAGACCTGGTGTCAGGCAACAGGAGCATCAAGGCCTCAGATGCGGGTACAGTCTCCTTTGCGGGCGTGCAGAGCGGCTATGGCAATGTAGTGATTATTAATCACAACAACGGCTATGAGACCTACTATGGTCATCTGAGCAGTATTTCAGTATCCCAAGGACAGCGCCTGGAGCAGGGTGCGAAGATCGGCGTCATGGGCAGTACAGGACGTTCCACCGGCACGCATCTGCATTTTGAGATCCGCAAGAACGGATCGGCATTGAATCCTATGAAGTATTTGAAATAATTCATATCTTCTAACAGGCCGTCCGAAACTTCCTTCGGGCGGCTTCGTTTTTCCCTGTGCAGACTGCTTAATTGGTAGGATGTGAGGCCACGGCAGGTATGTTAGAATAAAGGAATGTAAGCAAGTACAGATAGAAAGGTGAAGCCGCATATGCAGATGGGAACGATTCTGGTGGTGGACGACGAGCAGCCTATTGCTGATATTTTGAAATTTAATCTTGAAAAAGAAGGCTATGAGGTCATTTGCGCCTTTGATGGAAATAGCGCAGTAGAGTTGGCTTTGTCCAAACGGCCTGATCTCATGCTGCTGGATCTCATGCTTCCCGGCAAGGACGGGATGGATGTATGCCGGGAGGTACGTTCGGCCCATCTGGACATTCCGATCATTATGCTCACAGCCAAGGACGGGGAGATTGACAAGGTGCTTGGGCTGGAGCTGGGAGCTGACGATTACGTAACGAAGCCGTTCAGCACGCGTGAGCTGCTGGCCCGGGTCAAGGCACAGATGCGCCGGCAGCACAAGCCCAGTACGGCGGAGACGCTCAGTAATGAGTCTCCCGTTGCCAAGCAGGGCATTCACCATTTCGATTTGTTTATAGATACGGATATGTACATGGTTTATAAAGATGGAGAAGCGCTCGATCTAACGCATCGGGAGTATGAACTACTCTATTACATGATCCGCCATGCCGGCAAGGTCATGACCAGGGAGCATTTGCTGCAAGCCGTTTGGGGTTTTGAATACTTCGGCGATGTGCGGACCGTGGATGTTACGATCCGGCGTCTGCGGGAGAAGATTGAGGAGAATCCCAGCAAACCGGAATATATCTTTACCCGGCGCGGTCTTGGCTATTTGATGCATAGCCCCAAAAACGGAGGGTTAGGATGAAAGGACTGTCCTTTTTCCGGACGATTCAGGCCAAGTTCATTATCATTTATGTCCTGCTGATCCTGATTGCGATGCAACTGATCGGCGTCTATTTTGTCAGCTCGATGAAAAATTCACTGACCGATAACTTTACGAAGGACCTCAAGGCGAGAGCGGAGATGCTATCCATTCTGACTGCCGACAAGTTCGGTAGTGAGGCCGGTACCATCGATGAGGAGACAGCGGTAGAGAGCCTGCGCGGCATGGTGAACAATCTCTACATTAACGGTGCCGAAATACAGGTGCTGGATGCCAGCGGCAAGATTATCACGACGTCTGTCCCTTCACAGAATGACTATGTAGGTCAGCGGAATACGCAGACCGTGGTCAGCCGTGCCCTTCAAGGTATCAGCGACAATGAGGAATATATTATTGGCGATGACAATGTGCGGAAAAAGGTCGTAGCGAAGCCGGTACTCTCCGGTGGCAAGGTCGTTGGCGCTATCTACATCGCCGCCGATATGAAGGATCTCTATGCCACGATGAGCCGGATTAACAGCGTATTCATCTCCGGGCTGCTACTGGCACTGACCCTTACGGCGGTACTGGGTGTTATCATCGCCCATACGTTCACACAGCCGATCAAGGAGATGACTCGTCATGCTACGGCAGTGGCTGAGGGACGCTTCAATCGGAAAATGCCTGTGTTTGGCAATGACGAGATCGGCCAGCTGAGCCAGGCCTTCAACTATATGACAGGCCGATTGCATGAGGCGCTGTCACAGAATGAGGAAGAGAAGGAGAAGCTGGCCTCTATTCTGACGAACATGAGCGATGGCGTGGTAGCAACCGACGAGACCGGCGTGGTCATCCTGATGAACCGCCGTGCTGCGCTGATGCTGGGCGCCGAAGGGCCGCTCCCGGAGGGCGCGCCCTTGAATGAATTACTCGGCCTCGACTCTGAGCAGGCTGGTGCCTTGCCGCGCGACAATGCACACTCGGCCATGCTGCATCTGTCGCCAATCGGCGGTGGTGACCCCAATATTGTGCGGGTCACCTTCACGCCGATCCACCGCCGGGAAGGCGGGATCGCGGGAACGATCGCCGTGCTCCAGGATGTCACGGAGCAGGAGAACCTGGAGGAATCCCGCCGCGAGTTCGTGGCGAATGTATCGCATGAGCTGCGTACGCCGCTCACGACGATCAAAAGCTATGCCGAGGCGCTGGATGATGGCGCGCTGGATGATCCGCAACTGGCCGCCCGCTTTGTCGGAGTCATCCGCAACGAGACCGAGCGGATGATCCGGCTGGTAACGGACCTGCTGCATCTGTCGCGGCTCGACTCCAAGGAGGCCCGCCTGCGCATACAGCAGACGGATGTGGCCGAGATGCTAGAGGATGTGGCGGACCGCTTCTCCTTCCAGATCCGGCAGAAGCGGATCCATATCAGTACGAGAGTGCGCAGGGAGGCTGCTTCCGCCTGGCTGGACCGTGATCAGATTGATCAGGTGCTAGGCAATCTGGTGTCCAATGCACTCAAGTACACGCCTGAGGGCGGCAGTATTGAGCTGGAAGCCCTGCAGAATGAGGAAGGTATGCTATCGATCTCTGTGCGAGATTCCGGAATAGGAATTCCAAAGAAGGATATTGAGCGCATTTTTGAACGCTTTTACCGGGTAGACAAGGCCCGCTCACGCAACATGGGAGGAACCGGACTTGGACTCTCCATTGCCCGGGAAATTGTGAAGGCGCATGGAGGCTCTATTTCCTTGCAATCTGAAGTTAACCAAGGCTCGAAGGTTACCTTCACGCTGCCTCCGGACGAGCAAAGGGGGAGTGAAGCGTGAAGGAAAGAGTAAAGACATGGATTCTTGCGCTGCTCGTCCTCAGCAGTCTTGTGGAGAGTTATTATTTGATCTATCGCCTGCCGGGCAGCGACTCAGCGGTGATGTCAGAGAATTTGTATGTAAAGACAGACAATATGGGGCCAGAAGAAAAGGTCGAGAACCTGCTCTACCCGGACAAGATGATTATTCATATGGGCGAGGACAAGCACACGTTGTTCTATCCCAGTTCAACGTTCTATAACCTGATTATCAACCGGATAAAGGGACGCACCTTCGAGAGCTTCCAGCGGCGGTCGGTGGATGACTTTGACTGGAATAAGATTCGCAAAGAGAACCCCGGCATCGAGCTTTCCTTCGGTGCGGGGATTCCCGTAACGTTACTGCAACGGGTGATGCAGCTCTCGCCCGACTCCTTATTCGCCGGGGAGAGCATCAACCGAATCTGGATTTACAATGTTAAGAACGATTCCAAGGCGCATGCCATCTTCTTCAGTACGAGGGGTGACATCGTCTATGAGGCGGCCAAAGCCGACCTGACGGTGCAGGACGTCCAGCAGCATGTGGACTTCGGCAAGAACTGGACGCCGTATACAACGGCGAACGGGGATTATTATGTGCCGTCAGACAAGCTGTCACTGGTGCAGGTCGAGATTCCTTCCGGCCTGTATACGATTGAGCAAATGCAGAGTAATCTATTCTTCGATACTAGCAGCACGCGATATATTCGCGAGAAGGACGGATCGGAGATCTATACGGACAGCAAGCGCAGTCTCCAGGTGGATCAGGAGCAGAACTGGATGAGCTATAGTGATCCGGCGGCTCTGCCGGCCGGAGAGAGCACGCCTGCGAAGGATGCGCTGGAAGCCGTAGACTTCGTGAACCAGCATGGTGGCTGGAATGGAACCTACCGGCTGGCTGCAGCGGAAGACGAATCGCAGGATCAACTGCCTATCGGGGACGGCGGCAAGGAGCGGCGAGTATCTTTTCAACAATATTATGGTTCTTACCCGTACGGATCGTACCCGATCCTGAACCGTCCGCAGCTGAAATTCGGCGTGATTCATCTGGAGCTGCAGAAGGGCACCGTCTCTTCTTATGAGCGTTCGCTATTGTATCTGAACGAGAGTCAGGCGGTGAAAAAGGTGGCCGAGCTATCGGGTGGTGAGACGCTGCTTAGTCAATTGGCCCAAATCAGCAAGACCTCGCCGGTTCAGGATTTAACGCCGGCCTACATCCCTTCTCTGAAGGGAGAGAAGCTGCAGCTCGTGCCGGTATGGAAGGTTACGCTGCGTGACGGCAGTGTGCTTACCCTGAATTAAGCTATTCACTTGAAGGAGGAACGGTATGGATTGGGGAAGAGCCAAGAATGTGCTGATCTACGCTTTTTTACTGTTGAACCTACTGCTGTGTTATCAGTTGTGGATTGACCTGCGCGATCAGGTCAGCGCCAATCTGGATTTTACTTCCCTCTCCGAAACCACACAGCAGGTGATGGAGCAGAAGGGAATCCGTATTCTGTGCCCCATCCCGGCGGCAACGCCGCAGCTCCCTGGGATTACATACCGTTACTCCGGGGATGAACAGAGCGAGCAGCCAGTGCCACTGAAGCGGCCCATAGACAGTAAGCTGATCTTTACGTTCTCCGAGCTTAGTCGTGAGCTGCAAAGTGAAATTCCGGATATCTCTGATTATCAGTTCGATCCCTTGGAGAGCGAAGCAGGCAAATTCGTGCTGCATCCACTGGTGAAAAAGGAGTGGCCGCTGTTCAGAGTCAGGCTGGAGCTGATCTATAATAATCAGAAGATTGTAGCGTACCGCCGCCCCAATATCGAGATAGGGCCCGGTAACAATGAGGATGTGCAGAAGGTGCTTCCAGCATCCAATGCCCTAAGCAGCCTGATTGAAAAATATTTTCCGCCGGACACGGCAGTCAAGGAAATTGTACTTGGTTACTACGGGGAGTTATTCAATTCCGAAAGTCAGGTGGCTGCCCCGATGTGGCGGTTCATGCTGGAGAATGGCAAGTCCTATTATGTGGACGCCATCAGTGCGGACATCATTAGTCCCAAGACAACAACAGATTAGAATATCGTGATTTCAGGATAGAAGGAGTAGTAAACATGGGGATATCTTTTTCAGTATTGTCCAGCGGTTCTACAGGTAACGTGACTGTGGTGCGTAATGGGGAGACGACGCTGATGATTGATGCGGGTCTTAGCGCGAAGCGGATTGACGAACTATTGGGCATGCGTGAGCTGACCGGGCAGGATATAGACGGAATTCTGGTGACCCACGAGCATTCTGATCATATCAAGGGGCTCGGGGCTATGGCCCGCAAGTATGAGCTCCCCATCTACGCCAACACCAATACCTGGAGGGCAATCGAGAAGGGCATCGGGAAAATACCGGACCATCATCGCATTATTATGGAGACCGGACAACAGAGGGATTTTGGCAGCCTGCGCGTAGAGTCGTTCGCAATCTCTCATGATGCAGCAGAGCCGGTGGGCTACAACTTTTATGATGGCAAAGAGAAGCTATGCGTGGCTACAGACCTGGGGTATGTCAGCGATAAGGTAAGGATGGCGATTGCCGATTCTGATGTGCTGGTGCTAGAGGCTAACCATGATATCGAGATGCTGAGGATGGGACGCTATCCGTGGAATACCAAACGCCGTATTCTCGGCGACATGGGCCACCTCTCTAACGAAGCTGCAGGCGCAGCCCTGAGTGAAATCCTGACGGGGCGGACGAAACGCACCTATCTGGCACACTTGAGCCTGGATCATAACATGATGGATCTAGCGAAGATGTCTGTACGCGGCGCCATGGAGGACCGGGGCTGCTTCTACAAGGATAGTGAGTTCAAGCTGTGCGAGACATATTATGACCGTCCTACGCCATGGGATATGGTGAGCCAGCCATAAGCTGGTCCAGTTCGGCCGTCTTGTGCTCCAGTTCCTGACGGGTGATCAGGCCCTTGTCGATCAACAGCTCGATGATGGCGCTGAGGGCAAGTGTCATATGGTAATGCTCATCTTTTAAATCACCGAGCTTACCCATAAATTGCACCAAATCCATGCTTATCGAAGAGGATTCCATTTCTTTGCACCTCCTTTGGGGATGAGATAGGGGTTTGGGAAAAATGTGCAGAATAATTACGGCGGAAAATCCGCGAAAGCGTGCCCGCCTGTGATACAATCAATACAGAGCGTTTAGGCGTAAGTGACAATTGGAGCTTTCTACTATTGTAGTCTTTTAAGTCGTAAAATATTCCCTGATTGAAAGAATATGAGACCCCTACGCTTGGAACCCGCCTATTTGGGTGAATGGATAAAGTGAAACCTTTTGGCACTCTTTGGAGTCTTAGAAGAGTACGAAGCCGTTCGGGTGTTGCTTGGCGTTCAGGTATGAATGCAGTAGCAATAGAGGGGAGAGGATTACCGTTGGGATTGTTTGATGATGATTTCTATTCAACGAAGGTACCACGGCGGAGCAGAGAACAGGATAAATCCAAAGGCTTGTCACGGGGTTGGCGAACTAGCAGATCGCGCCGGAGTCTCTCAACATGGCAAATCTCTGCACTTAGCTCTGTAATCAGTGCGGTGGTAGCAGTATTGCTGTTCAGCCTGGTGACCGGGCATTGGGCGCCGGAGAGAGCAGCAGGGTCTACCGTCATTGAGAACGTGACGCCGAGCAGTGGCGATCCTTATGATCGTATTATTCAGGCGGCGGCGATGGTTCGTCCTGCCGTAGTGAGCATTGTTAACCATAAGGAAGACAACAAGGAAGAGAATATTCTGGATCAGTCATCACTGGGTTCCGGAGTTATTTATAAAAAAGATGCCAACAAGGCCTACATCATTACCAATAACCATGTTGTTCAGGGTGCAGGCAAGCTGGAGATTGTTACGGTGTCTGGAGAGACCCGCAGAGCGGAGCTGGTCGGCGCAGATAAAGTAACCGATATTGCTGTGCTGTCGATTGATGCCAAGGGCATCAACACCATCGCTCAGATAGGTGACTCTTCCAAGCTGCGTCTTGGGGAGACCGTCATAGCTATCGGCAATCCACTTGGTCTTGGTGATACGCTAACTTCCGGTATTATAAGCTATACGGAGAGGAAGATTCCCGTATCGCTCAACCAGGATGGTGTGTACGACTGGGAGCAGGAGGTCATTCAGACCGATGCGGCGATCAATGAAGGTAACAGTGGTGGCGCACTAGTTGATCTCAACGGCAAGGTGATCGGGATCAATACGATGAAAATTTCGGATACCGGCGTAGAAGGGCTTGGCTTTGCCATACCGACCAATCATGTTATGGAGACGGCAGATGAGCTAACCAGCAAGGGTAAGATCTCACGATCCTATCTGGGCGTCTACACGGTGGATCTGAACAATCCTTATGTCCCGTTGGCCGAAGACCAGCGCAAGGAGCTGAATCTGCCTGTGGCTGTTAAAGACGGTGTAGTTGTACTCGATGCTGTTGGACCGGCAAAGGTTGCGGGACTCCAGTTCAACGACGTTATCACAAAATTTGACGGAGAGCCCATTACGTCTACCCTTTCACTGCGGAAGTATTTGTATAATCACACTAAGATCGGTGATGAATTACAGATTACTTTTTACAGAAACGGGGTTCTAAAGCAGGTATCGGTAAAACTTTTGGAGAAGCCTGAGGAATAAAACCTTCAGAAATGGTATATAATGATATAGCAGTCATGACCAGCCAGGCTGACAGCCCTTACATTGGGAAGTCAGCCTTTTGTGGGAAAAAACGGTGATATTCGGATGGGTCAGCTTGCCTTTACTTCGAAGGTGTGGTACTATGAGAACAATCATACATTTGATACCTAATTCTCGTGTTGAAAAGGGCTGTCAAGTTAAGTAATATACAACCTTTTTCAATGTGTGAATTTTTTCTTTGTTTGAAGATAAAAAGAACATATTAATTTAAATTTGTGGAGGTTACACACATGCAAACAGGTACAGTTAAATGGTTCAACGCTGAAAAAGGATTCGGATTTATCGAAGTTGAAGGCGGTAGCGACGTATTCGTACACTTCAGTGCGATCACTGGCGAAGGCTTCAAAACTTTGGACGAAGGCCAACGCGTTGAATTCAACGTTGTTCAAGGCAACCGTGGTCCACAAGCCGAAAACGTTGTAAAACTGTAATAATAGAAGGTACCGTCCCCGCTTGTTGAAAGTTGGGACGGTCTTTTTTTAACAGAACTCAACAACCTTTGTAAGGGCTCCGTACTGGGGCTTTTCTTATTATTATAGAGGTGTAAGCATAAATCTTAACATTTTGGGGTATCATGTATCGTTAATCCACTTGTGACATAAAGGAAGGAGGAACGGCAATGAACTACCGGAAGAAACCCGTGGAGGAAATCCCGGAAGAGAATACCGCGATTTGGGCCTGTACTAACGAGGGGTGCAATGGATGGATGAGGGACAATTTTGCTTTTGACACTGTGCCTTCTTGTCGTCTCTGCAACGCTCCAATGGTCCGCAGTATGAAGATGCTGCCGCTGCTGCTCAATTCCAACGGTGATCTGAAGTCGCTGAAGAAGGGTATTTCCATTACGTGACCGGCGCCTTTATGAGCCAAGCTTAGTATAGAATAACGCACAAACTCCGAGACGGTTAAACCGTCTTATTTTTTTTGTTTTTTTGTCACTACTTTGTGATATTTGTCACAAAATTATTATTTTTATAGCAAAAATAGAGCGTATAATGTGATTTACATCACACAGTTCCCTTAAAATTTTTGACAAAATAGACGTATTGATAAGGGAGAGGGAAGGGGAGAAATATGGATACAATCATGCTGTCACGTATTCAATTTGCGTCGACGACAATTTTTCACTATTTCTTTGTGCCGGTGTCTATTGGGCTAGCGCTTTTGATTGCCATCATGGAGACTATGTATGTAAGAAAAGGCGATGAAGAGTACAAGAGAATGGCGCAATTCTGGGGAAAGCTATTCCTCATAAATTTTGCAGTCGGGGTAGTTACAGGTATTCTGCAGGAATTCCAGTTCGGGATGAACTGGTCCGATTATTCACGATTCGTTGGTGACGTGTTCGGTGCACCGCTGGCCGTGGAAGCTCTACTGGCTTTTTTCCTGGAGTCTACATTCATCGGGCTATGGATCTTCGGCTGGGACAAAGTCTCTAAGAAGGTGCATTTGCTCTCCATCTGGATGGTTGCTTTTGGTACGATGATGTCGGCGTTCTGGATTCTGACCGCTAACTCATTCATGCAGCATCCGGTGGGCTTCACGATCAATAATGGACGTGCTGAAATGAATGATATCTTCGCTCTCATTACGAACGGACAATTACTTGTGGAATTCCCACATACGGTACTGGCGGCGTACGCTACAGGCGCGTTCCTTGTAACGGGTATCAGTGCCTACAAGCTGCTGAAGAAGCAGGAAGTATCTTTCTTTAAGAAATCTTTTCAAATTGCAGCGATTGTCGGCATTATCTCTTCGGTGGGTGTAGCGGTGGCAGGACATGCTCAGGCGCAATACCTGGTAGAGACTCAGCCGATGAAAATGGCGGCTTCCGAAGGACTATGGGGCGAGAGCGGCGATCCTGCACCTTGGACGGTGTGGGCGAATATTGACCCTACGAACAAGACTAACAGCGGTGAATTCAAAATCCCGTATTTGCTTAGCTTCCTGTCTTACAGTAAGTTCTCCGGTGAAGTTAAAGGGATGAACCAATTGCAAGCAGAGTATGAGCAGCAGTACGGACCTGGGGATTATATTCCTCCGGTACGGACCACCTTCTGGAGCTTCCGGATCATGGTCGCTGCGGGTACGGCAATGATCGTGCTTGGTCTGTATGCGATTTACTTGATCTGGCGTAAAAAGATGGACCGTCCGAACACCTGGTTCATGCGGTTCATGTTCTGGGGACTGCTGCTTCCGCCAATCGCCAATACAGCGGGCTGGGTTATGACTGAATTTGGCCGCCAGCCGTGGACGGTATTCGGCTTGATGCAGACCAAAGACAGTGTGTCGCCTAATATCACGAGCGGACAGGTATTATTCTCGGTGATTTCTTTTACAACGATCTATTTAATTCTGGGTCTGGTATTGGTCGGCTTGTTCATCAAAGTTATCAAAAAAGGTCCTTATGCCATGGATAACGATCACGGCGATTCCCATGATCCATATAACAAGGAGGGGTCCCATGCTTTCTCTTAATGAATTGTGGTTTGTATTGATTGCGGTTCTGTTCATCGGGTTCTTCTTCCTGGAGGGTTTTGACTTTGGTGTAGGAATGGAAACACAGCTCTTGGCCAAGAATGATACGGAGCGCCGGGTGCTGATCAACTCGATTGGACCGTTCTGGGATGCCAATGAAGTATGGCTGCTGACGGGTGCAGGCGCGATGTTCGCGGCCTTTCCGAACTGGTATGCTACGCTATTCAGCGGATTTTATATTCCCTTCGTGTTCGCGCTACTGGCGCTGATCGCCCGGGGTGTAGCATTTGAATTCAGGGGCAAGCGGGATTCCCTGGCCTGGAAAAGAACTTGGGATGTCTGCATCTTCCTCGGCAGCTTCCTCCCGCCGTTCCTGCTGGCTGTCGTCTTCGCAAGCTTCATCAAGGGCTTGCCGATTGACGCCAATATGCAGATGTATGCCGGATTCACGGATATCGTTAATATCTACACCGTTGTTGCCGGAATTACAGTAGTTCTGCTCTGTCTGGTACACGGCCTGATGTTCACTACGCTGCGTACGATTGGTGATCTGCAGGTACGGGCCCGCAAGCTGGGGCAGAAGCTGTTGATTCCACTGGGCGTACTGCTGCTGGGTTTTGTGGTAATGACCTACTTCATGACCGATATCTTTGAAAAGCGTGGAACAGTGCTTCTGAGTATAGTAATATTGGGTATTATTGCATATGTACTGGCAGGCTACTTCATGTTGAAGAAGAAGGACAGCTGGGCATTCGGCATGACTGGAGCGGTATTCGCCTTGTCGGTGGCTTCGATCTTCGTGGGACTGTTCCCGCGGGTGATGATCAGCTCCATTGATCAGGCGTTCAACCTGACGATCACGAATGCGGCTTCCGGACATTATTCACTGAAGGTTATGACGATTGTGGCGTTGACGCTGCTGCCGTTCGTATTGGGTTATCAGATTTGGAGTTATTTTATCTTTCACAAACGGGTTCACGAGAAGGAGCATCTTGAATACTAATGGATAAAAATTTGCTTGGGTACAAAGGAGTTAAGCCGGTCTTTCTGATCGTCGGCTTCCTGACCCTGGTGCAAAGCCTGTCCATTCTTCTGCTGGCCAAATGGCTGGCGGAAGTTGTCTCTGCGCTGTTTGCGGGAGCACCGCTGAAGGAACAATGGGGTACTTCCCTATTGTTCCTTCTTGCGTTTCTGGTGCGCCATGTGTGCGCCCTGCTGATGAGCCGGGTATCCTACCGGTTCGCGGAAGCGACCGGAAGCAGCATGCGGCAGCAGATGATGGATAAGCTGTTCCAGCTAGGGCCGAGATTGGCAGGCGACCGGGGCACCGGTACGCTGGTTACACTGGTATTGGAAGGCGTAACAAAGTTCCGCACTTATCTGGAGCTGATCATTCCGCGCATGGTTGGAATGTCAGTCACACCGCTAATGCTGCTCGTCTATGTGTACACACAAGACACGACAAGCGGCGTGATTCTCACCGTGACGATGCCGATCATTATTGCCTTTATGATTCTGATCGGAATGACGGCTCGCAAACAAATGGACCGTCAGCTCAAGTCCTATCGGACACTATCGAATCACTTTGTCGATTCCCTGCGGGGCTTGGAGACACTGAAGTTCCTCGGCCGCAGCCGTAGTCATAGCGAGAGTATCGCTCATGTCAGCGATCGTTATCGCTCAGCTACGATGCGCACCTTGCGCGTCGCGTTCCTGTCTTCCTTTGCTCTGGATTTCTTCACAATGCTCTCGGTAGCATCCGTGGCTGTCAGCCTCGGTCTGCGGTTAGTCAATGAGCAGATGACATTGGTCACAGGGCTGACCATTCTGATCCTGGCGCCGGAATATTTCCTGCCGGTACGGCTTGTGGGTGCGGATTTCCACGCTACGCTGGACGGAAAAGAAGCTGGTGAGGCCATGAAGAGTATTATTGACCGGGAGACCGTGCAGGCGGTTAAGCTGGCGGCGAGTGGAGCAGGGCAAGGGGTTGCTGAAAAAGGAGCTGCCTCGGGTGCTGTGGCTGGTAATGTAAGTAGTGCTGGACGTGTTGGTGCGGCTGGAATGACTGGAGCGACTGGAACTGCCCCTGTAGACCAACCGTCCGCTGCTTCCGACTTTGCTTGGACTAACGACGCCATTCTGCAATTAAATAACGTTGGGGTTAAGTATGAAGAAGGCGGATTGTCTTCGCTGGAAGGGATCAATCTACGGTTCGCAGGAGCAGCCAAGATTGGCATTATCGGGGAGAGTGGAGCAGGGAAATCCACGCTGGTGGATATCCTGGGCGGCTTTTTGCACCCTACTTCAGGGAGTGTTACTGTGGGCGATAGCACGTTCAGCTCGCTGACAGACGAAGCCTGGCGGAAGCAGACGGCTTATATCCCACAGCGGCCGTATATCTTCAGCGGCACGCTTGTGGACAATGTGCGCTTTTACTACCCGGAAGCTTCTATGGAGGATGTCCGTAGAGTAATTAGTGAAGCCGGATTGTCGAAACTGCTAGATTCGCTGCCAAACGGATTGGACGAAATGATCGGTGGCGGCGGTCGCTCCCTCAGCGGAGGTCAAGAGCAGCGGGTGGCGCTGGCTCGGGCGTTGCTGAGCAGTCGTCCGATTATGCTGCTGGATGAGCCGACGGCCCATCTGGATATTGAAACAGAGTACGAGCTCAAGGAAACGATGCTTCCGCTGTTTGCCGGGAAGCTGGTCTTTCTCGCGACACATCGCTTGCACTGGATGGTAGATATGGATCTCATCGTCGTGATGAAGCAGGGGCAAGTAGCTGAGACCGGCACCCATAAGGAACTGATCGCCCGCAAGGGTGCCTATTATGAGCTTATTCAATCGCAATTGGAGGGAATCCATTGAAACGAGAAGGATGGTTCGCCCCATATGTATCTTCATACTTCTGGCGGTTTGTGCTGATTATTGTCCTTGGGGCACTGACGGTGTTCTCAGCTTCTTCTCTGATGTATACCTCGGGGTTCCTAATCTCCAAGGCCTCCATCCCGCCGGAAAATATATTAATGATCTATGTACCGATCGTCGGTGTGCGCACCTTCGGAACAAGCCGGGCCGTGATCCACTATGTGGAACGGCTCGTCGGTCATGACACGATCCTGCGGATTCTGTCCAAGATGCGTGTCCGCCTGTATCATATACTGGAGCCACAGGCGCTGTTTCTGTCCTCACGCTTTCGGACAGGAGATATCCTCGGCATGCTGGCTGACGATATCGAATATTTGCAAAATGTATACCTGCGCACCGTCTTTCCTAGTATTATCGCGCTGTTGCTGTATGGTGCGGCAGTAATTGCCCTCGGCACTTTCGATCTGACCTTTGCGCTGCTGATGGGTCTGTATATTCTGGTGCTGGTGGTTGTACTGCCGCTGGTCTCGCTGCTGTTCACACAAAGACGGCAGCGTGAAGTAAAGCAGGAGCGCAACCGCCTCTACCAGAAGCTGACGGATGCCGTACTGGGCATGGGAGACTGGATGATTAGCGGACGGCAAAGTCAATTCGTGGCGACTTATGAAGCCGACGAACGGAAGGTGGCCCGCACCGATGGCTGGCTGCGAGGCTGGGCCCGCCTGCGGATGTTCATTGGGCAGGCCATTGTCGGCATCGGCGTGCTGTCGATGCTCTACTGGGCGGCGGGGGAATATGCTGACGGAGCCATCGCGGGAACGCTGATCGCAGCGTTCGTGCTGGTGGTCTTCCCGTTAGCGGATGCCTTCCTGCCGGTATCGGAAGCGGTGGAGAAGATCCCACAATACCGGAACTCGCTGGAGCGGTTGTCCGGGGTGGAGGATAGGGATGGGGCGCCTACTCAGGGTGCTGGAGTGAAACAGAATGGGCAGGGAACCCGTGCGGTAAGTGCTGGTGTATTGGAAGTAGCGCCAGTGGCTGGAGGCCGTACAGAAACATTAGATGAAGTACGTACGCAAAGTGCTGGAATAGCGAAAATCAAAGTGACTGTTGCTGGGCGCGACATTTCGACTACTACGGGGCAAGCTGGTAATGAAGGCCACAGCCAACATGATATTGCAATACAAACACACATCCGGCTGGAGAATGTCGGCTACCGGTACGGAGCCGATGATGATTGGTCTGTCCGCGATCTAAGCTTAGATCTCCCGCAGGGGAAAAAGATCGCGATCATCGGGCGCAGCGGAGCGGGAAAATCGACGCTGCTTAAGGTCATTCAAGGTGTGATTCAGCCGACGGAAGGTTCGGCTGAGATTAACGGGCGGGCCGCCGCGTCCTACGGCGAAGACATTCCTTCGCTGATTGCGGTGCTCAATCAGCGTCCGCATCTGTTCGACACCACGGTGGCGAACAATATCCGGCTTGGGAATCCGCAGGCTTCCGAGGAAGAAATTCGCGCCGCTGGCGCGCTAGCTAAGCTCGACAGCCTGATCTCTTCCCTGCCGGAAGGCTATAACACGCCCGTGCGTGAAGCCGGGCAGCGCTTCTCCGGCGGCGAACGGCAGCGGATCGCGCTGGCGCGTATCCTGCTGCAGAACACGCCGGTCGTCGTGCTCGACGAGCCGACCGTGGGTCTTGACCCACGCACCGAGCGCGAGCTGCTGGCGACGATGTTCCAGGCGATGGCCGGAAAATCGCTGGTTTGGGTTACGCACCACCTTGTAGGTGCGGAACTGATGGACGAAGTGATTTTTATGGAGAATGGAACTGTCGAAATGCGCGGCACTCATGCTGAGCTGCTGGAGAAGGAGCCACGTTACCGTAGGTTGTATGAGTTGGACCGGCCGGTAGAATTCCTTGGTTAGTAAGAAGGCATATAGATTTGGATCATGACAGAGATTCAGCGTGGAACTTTAACCGAAGTGGAATAAGTGGAAGATAGATAATGACAAAGCCCCGCCAGACAAAAGTCTGACGGGGTTATTTTTTCACAATCAGGGTCACCTTTTTATAGTTCCGTACATGAATGTTAGCAGGAGAAGTAGAGTGCACCCGACTTTTAATTCAATGGGAGCCTTAAGGGTAAGGCCTACTATTAGATATGAGAGGAGTATTCCTACATGCTCTGTCTGGTACTTGGTGAACTTTTGCTTGATAGTCCGGAATATAAAGACGCCTGCAGCGAACAGGCTGAAAGCAACATACAATATGGTTATGAGCATTGAAATCCTCCGAGTAGTATTTGCATCTGCATCTCTATATTATCGGATATAATTTCTAGTATTGCACCTGCTTCTAAGGAAATGACAGGAATCGACGGCGGGGAGTTCCCTTTTACCTGGAAGTGTGGTAGAACAGTAGAAGGAGTATTACGCCGCAGCGGCACAGAAAGGGATGCTTGGTTGAATGTATGTAGTGTGTAAGGAACACGTGGAGCTGGCCATTGACAGGTTTGTGGACGAGTACGAAGACGCACCGGATGTAGTGGATCTGAAGGAAACGGAGTTCTCTGACTGGGACCCGCCGGCGAAATGTGCGGAATGCGAGAAGAATGCTGAGTATTTGGTCGTGTAAAAGGCCTGTACGTAAATGATAAGATGACGAAAAGGACGTGAGTGCTCACGTTCTTTTTTTATGCCTCAATATAGGTCAAACGGTAGACGTCTAGACTCACAGCTCTCCAAGGATGTCGGTATCTATGGAGGTTTTGGTATTTGAGTGAGATGAGCAATGTGCTCTCCTCTTTTAGTGTGATTTTTCTATTTTATCAAAGCGGTTTCGCTGAAAAAAACTTGAGCTATAGCTTACTAAATAATAAGATTGCTCATTAAGAGTACTGGTGTCAATTTTAGAAGGCACTCTCACCATTGTTTTTTCGCCAAGCGCATTTATTACAACAATACTATCTTTGGATATCTCTGAGAATTGAACAATAGCGGCTGTACTAGCTCTACTGAATACCAAGAAAAACAGGACAGCACCTAAAATGATCAGCATAACGGGCATGTTTTGCTTTATTCTGTTCATGTACTCCCCTCCTTATTGGATATTATATACAACTTGTAGCCGTTAGTCTTATTTAAATGTACTTTGCACTGAATAAGTGATAGAAGAGCTCCCACCGATGAGACACTAGCAAGTGGCTCTTTTTTTTCCTCTAAGGCACCTAATGTCGAACTTTCGCCCATGCCCCTGCATAGCATATAGCACCTATTGAGTTACAGGTGAGAAGGGGGCGCACGATCATGGGGATTGAGTTGTCAGCGATCCACTATGTGTATCTGGTGTTCATTGTGTTCATCCTCGGGCTGCTGATCCGGCGGCGGGATACGACGATGATCTGTGTAGTTGGGATTTTTGCTTTGGGTCTGCTCGCGACGAATACGCTGAGCGGTTCGGTGTCGGGGATCTTCAATTCTTTTGTATATGCGACCAAAGAGCTGCTCGGTACGATCATGATTATCTCCATTATTGTAGCGATGAGCCGGATTCTGATTATTACCGGGATCAATGAGACGATGGTTGCGCCGCTCAGCCGTTTGATTCGTACGCCGTCCATGGCTTACTGGGGGATTGGGATCATTATGATGGTGACTTCCTTCTTCTTCTGGCCTTCGCCGGCGGTCGCTCTGATCGGTGCTGTATTGCTGCCTGTTGCCGTTCGTGTCGGTCTGCCTGCGCTGGGAGCGGCCATGGCGATGAATCTGTTTGGTCACGGTATCGCGCTATCCGGAGATTACATTATTCAGGGTGCCCCAAAACTCACCGCAGACGCAGCCGGACTTCCGGTAAGCAGTGTGATGGAGGCCAGTGTTCCGCTTGTGATTGTCATGGGGCTGGTTACGACAGTGGCCGCGTTCTGGCTGATGCGCAGAGATCAGAAGAATGGAACATGGCGGAATGGGTTGGTCACGGTAAAAGGAGGCAGTTCACTCACGGAGGTGGGAGAACAGCTAATAGGACCATTGCTACTTAGCCCTCGTGTCAAAAAAACGCTGGCCATCGTCATTCCGCTTCTATTCCTACTCGATGTCGTCGCGATGTTCGTTCTGAAGCTGCAAGGCGGGGATGCCACAGCACTCGTGGGCGGTACGGCGGTACTCATTCTGATCGCTATCACCATGCTGGCCCACCGCAACCGGGGACTCGAAAAGATCACATCCTATTTAATAGAAGGATTTGTTTTTGGATTCAAGGTGTTCGGTCCGGTGATTCCGATTGCGGCTTTTTTCTATCTGGGCGATTCGGCGTTCACCGAGTTGTTCGGAAAAGTGCTCCCGGAAGCCTCGCACGGAATCGTGAACGACCTCGGTGTCGCTCTGGCGGATCATGTTCCGCTTAACGGTGCAGTGGGCGCGGTCACCATGACCATAATCGGGGCGATCACCGGGCTGGATGGTTCGGGCTTTTCCGGAATTTCACTGGCTGGTTCCATCGCGCAGCTGTTCGCATCCGCCATTCATACCGGGGCAGCGACACTGACCGCACTAGGTCAGGTGGCTGCGATTTGGGTTGGCGGTGGTACGCTGATTCCTTGGGCGCTCATCCCGGCAGCCGCCATCTGCGGTGTTAGCCCGTTCGAACTGGCCCGCCGCAACCTGAAGCCCGTACTGCTGGGGCTGGCGGTGACGACGATTGTGGCGATGTTCCTGGTGTAGAGGGATCGTCTTAACTTGTAAAAAGCATCCGCGGGTAGCGGGTGCTTTTGTGCGTATACGTACGGCTGTCTTGAATAGCTGCACATTGTGGTACACTAAAAGAAAAGTGGAATTTCAGCGGGACTCCGCCGTGTGATCATCCGGGAGTGGGTCACAGGGTGAACTGAAATATGGACCTGATCGCCTGCTCGGACGTATACCTTTAAAAGATAATGATTTGACCGGTGGCAGCTAAGCCCCGCAACATAAGGGAGGTTCTCAAAATGGCGCATCCACAACATCCGTCCGCACAGTTAGAGACACTGGAGCAGCTTGATGCCGCACTTGCTGAAGTCACGAAGTGGGAAAAAGAGCAGAAAAAGCTGATGATCTGGGACCGCATGTCCCGCCTGCCTTTTAAACTGCTGGACAAGATTACGCCGAAGATTATTCACGATAAAATCGGCCAACTGCTCGACGAATTAGGAAGCTATATCCAGAACGGTGGCAATTATCTCGTAGCGGGCCGTAAGGTCGGGACCCTCGTGGCTTCCCAAAGTCAGGCCGCTGGCGGTTCGGAGCGGGGCCCCTATTCCTTGTCTGTTATGGATGCGTCAGCACTTCAGCTCATCCAGACTGGACGGGAGACAGCGACCATTCAGGGAGCGACCACTGGAGTTGGTGGTGTGTTCACTCTGGCAGTAGATATTCCGGCCACTCTGGGCCTGTCTCTGAAGGTCATTCAGGAGATCGGGCTCTGCTACGGATATGATCCGACCGATAAGGCAGAACGGATATTCACGGTAAAAGTGATGCAGTTTGCTTCCTCGGACATTGTGGGTAAGCAGGCGATCCTGGAAGAGCTGAACCTGCAAGCAGGTGGAAGCGGAGATATTCTTGAAGGCACAAACGCAGCCTTGTCCAAAATTAAGGGCTGGCACGAAGTCATCACCGTATACCGGGATAACTTTGGTTGGAAAAAGCTGTTGCAGATGGTCCCGGTAGCGGGAATCGTTTTTGGCGCATATACCAATCGCAAAACGATTGAGGATGTAGGCGAGGCTGCGCGCATGCTGTACCGGAAGAGAAGGATTCTGGCGCGGATGGTGGAGATGCGGGTAGTGGGCGAGTAAGTGGAGATAGGAGCTTGGAGTTGTAGGCGTAAGAGTTCCAGATTGGAATCGGTAGAAGCAGTTAATAAAGAAAAATTTGGGACAAGAGCGACCGGAAGTTCAGACATGCTACCTTAGTGACGCCCGGGCCTTTCGCTGGAGCTACACCCCATGAAAGAAGATAGATTTTAGACATAGTATTGTAAGCAAACAGATGGAGGGTTTTATGTTAATTCAGATTATTGGCGTAGGAAAATTGAAGGAAAAGTACTTGATCGATGGCATCGCGGAATATGCGAAAAGGCTGACGCCTTACCTCAAATTTCAGGTGATTGAGGTGGCGGATGAAAAAGCACCCGACTCTCTGAGCGAAGCAGAGGTGGTGCAGGTGAAGGGGCGCGAGGGCGAACGTATCCTCGCGCAGATCAAAAGCGAGGCGCATGTTATTGCGCTCGCGATCGACGGCAAGCTCTGGAGCTCGGAAGAGCTTGCCGGAGAGATCGACCGGCTCGGCACCTATGGGACGAGCCATGTTGTTTTTGTTATCGGAGGGAGCCATGGGCTCTCCGACGATGTTATGCGCCGCGCCCAGCAGCGCATGAGCTTCGGGCGCATGACGCTGCCTCATCAGCTCATGCGCCTGGTGCTGGTGGAGCAGATTTATCGCGCGGTGAAGATAAATCGGGGGGAACCGTATCATAAGTAGGGCGAAAAAATCGACCTTAGGCGCTTGCTGGGCGCAGAACGGGGCCTCCAGGCTCTTTGGGAAGGTCCGGTAAGGTTGTTTGAATCGAACAATGCCTGTTTGCAGGGCCAAATTATCATTTATGATATTTAAGTCGGAGAGCTCGATTCACTCTTTCCTTGCTCTTTCAAGCAGCGAATGATTTCCTTTCCAAGGTGGCGAGTGTTTTTAGCTTGTCCACTGGAAAAATGGGTGTCCAGTCCGAGATGCAATTCAATATTTATTCTTTTTAGCATCGGCAAAGCTACCTCGTTCTCTTGGGTTTCAACATTGTATACCCTGATTGTTGAACTGTCGTACTGTTCAATGCGGTAGAGGACATCATCCATACGTGCAAGAATGAATTCTTTGATTTCTCCCGGATCATTCGATTTTATTGTGGAGGGATTTTTAAGTTCCTCCTGACTATCAAGAACATGTCGAATGAATGCTTTAAGAGTATGTCTCATGTAGTCAGAGATTGGATCTATATTTCCAATGGATTCATCTTTAAGTACTGAGCGGATGATGGATATAATAGATGAGTCTCCAGTCCACTTTAACCATGCCTTCCGATGGTTTTCTAAATCACTATCCAGCAAAGTGTTGAACTCGGATTGTAGTGGCCCAGTTGTAATATCAGGGGTCAGGAACACCATAGTAATGTCGGTGGTGTTCTGAGCTTGTTGGCTCTTCAAGTCATCTAATACTGCTAAAAATTCACTCCTTAATTGTATAGAATTAGAAGATTGGGAGTGGATTTTGTTTTCAATGATTATGCGGTGAACTTCATTTTTATCATTTAAGGTGCTTCCTCCTTTGGTATATATTTGGATCACCAAATCTACAAACCACTTCTTACCTAAATAAGAGTAAGGTTCTTCAAGTAAGACCTCGGCTTCCAGCGGATTTTTCGTATCTAACACATTATTAAATCTACCGTTACATCCTTCAAAGTTATTAAGTGTACTTAAAAATCTCTTGAGAAACAAATCACCTAAACCATGAGGCTGTCGAGGAGAAAGTAAATATCCGAGCATCGCACTCATATTTTCCTCATTTAGACGCCCTTTTCCCATGCTTAGTGCCTTGAAAATATTCATTCTGTTCACTCCTTCATTAATATATTAGATTCGATTAATGAGTAATGCATCCTTTTAAAATAGTGAAGTAATATCAAACTCTTAAGAAGTTTAGAATATTGTGTACAGATCAATATGTTTAAAATCTCATTCACTTGACAAATAAAAGGTTAAAGTAATATATTTGATGAGAATATATTACCATTGACAAGGACGGCGGTATAGATGAAACTGGCTTCATTCTACAAGAACAGCTTAGTTCCTACCTATGAACGGATAAATGTATTAAGTAAAGCAACGGTTGAGGTCATCAAAACACTACAAGAAAATACCCCCAATGCTGCGCTTGTTGATGATGCTAAGCCATTTGTTCGTCGACAGGATGTAATGAATGCCATTCTTAAGGCTGTGAATGATTTACCAAAGGAATGGAGAATGTCCGCAAGCAAGAAGAGAGCTGGCGGGAATTTTAATTATGTTGTCGTTCATTTTGAAGATCTCAACCTTAATCTCATACCGATCCATCTTCTTTCTCATGCAAAACTTCCTAAACCAAGCCGATATCGTGGTGATATTTCCGCGTTCAATCTTGCAATAATGAAGGATCGCGGAATGGTATCAGAATTGGAATTTCAAACTTATATTGATTTTGACAATGAAATTTCGTTAGTCACCGAGCCAGAAATTCCATCAAACATAAAAGATATTCCTTTCGGTTTGCTATTGATATACGACGGCACTGACCCTAAAGCACCGATTCGACTTGCTGCCTTAACTCCTGATCAGGAGCGCTATATCTTTTGTGACAACATAGACTTACTGAAGGAGTATAGTCCATCCAGAGACACTGAACTTGAGATTAAAGTACCTATTGAATTGAAGAAGCGGCGTAAGCTAAGAATAGATACATCTCAAGTGAAGGAATATCAAGATACTCCAAATGTGACCATCAAAAAGGATAAGGATAGAGCGAATAAAATGAGTGATGACGATGCAAACGCAATTTAATCCTAAGCGGTTATCCTCGGCAAGAATTGCACGGGGGTACACCATCAAAGAATTATCTGAGCGAATTGGAGTAAGTAAACAGGCTATTTCACAGTTTGAATTAGGGCAGGCCATTCCTAAAGCTGAAACGATGATGCTCATTATAAATACACTGGATTTTCCCAAAGGTTATTTTTCTGAAACGGAAGAGGAGCAGTATGTTGGGAACACCTTTTTTCGGGCTTCAACTTCGATTCCGAAACGAGTCAGAGAAATGCAAAAGGAACGTGCTGGATGGGTTTCGAAAGTGTATTCTATTCTCAATCAATATGTTGAGTTTCCTTCACCGAACCTGCCTGATCTTTCGGATTTTCCGGAAGGAGAATGGGATTCAGATCGAATAGAGGAACTGGCAATCACGATGAGGAATCACTGGAAACTCGGTGACAAGCCCATTAATAACTTAGTCAACGTTTTAGAAAGCAATGGCATTATTGTGGCTTCAGTTGAACTGGGGGATGTTAAGGTAGATGCGTTTTGTCAGCCTAGATCGGGTAGATCATTTGTAATACTTGGAGAAGACAAGAAATCTGCTGCTAGAAGACATTTTGATGCTGCTCATGAATTAGGACATTTGTTAATGCATTTAGATATTCATAATCAGGATAGTTTGACTAAAGAAGAGTTCAAACTAATGGAAACCCAGGCCCATCAGTTCGCCTCGGCTTTTCTTTTACCAGAGGATGCATTCTCCTCCATGGTTTCAAGTGAAACAACGCTTGATGGGTATACTGAATTAAAGAAATATTGGCGCGTTTCCATTGCTGCAATGATACACCGTGCCAAGGACTTAGGGATAATATCGATGAGTCGGTATACGTCATTGCAAAAGCAAATCTCTATGCGCAAAATGAGACATAAAGAACCGCTTGACGATGTATTGCCGATTCCATACCCAACGTTGTTTAAAAAAGCATTTGAGGTCATATTACAATCGGGTATTGATGGATTTGAATTGGTTCAAAAACATGTTCGTTTGAATCCTAAGGATGTAGAAGCTCTCTGTGAGTTGACTCCAGGGACATTATCCCTTAGGAGAGAAGATTCCATTATTAAGCTTAGATATTTAGGGAATCTTCAAAACTAAATCAGAAGTTCAAGGTATAGAAAAGGAGAAGCATTCTGCTTCTCTTTTTTCATGGAACAAAATAACTGGTAAAACGTAATTGTAAATTAAAGGAGTGATATAATGAGTTACACTATTGAGTTAATAAAATCAATGTTCCCAGATTCATCTGCATCTGCCATTATTATTTTAATAGCATTGGTTTTCTGGATGTATAAGGAACTTAGAAACACATATCTTGAAAATAACAAATCAAATCAGCAGCGTTTAGACAAAGCGCTTGATACCTACTCTGATTTAGAATTTGAGATTTACAAGTTTTTCAACGAAAGATCCGATCTATTTACAGTCACTGAGAAAATATCAAAAGCGATTTCAATCCTGCCTTATGAATTCATGCAAAAATACATAGAAATTAAAGAGACATCAGAGGAAGACCTAAAAAAGGATTTATTATATGAGTTTCATAAAGAGATTGAGGAGGAAATTGTAAGACTCAAATCAAGACAACTTGATTCAATTACATTAAGAAAGGATAAGGACATAGTTACAATCGTTGAGCGTTACATAAAAACAAAGATTGCTCCATTTGGAGTCCCCTTTATCCATACCTACTTCAATATATCTTTCCTTATGTTATTAGTATTGTTTGTTATATCTCTACTAAGCGCAACATCACCAAAAGAACAAATTTTGATATTTTCACTTGTCTTTGCTGGATTATTTTATCTTGTTTTTTTATACCTTATTATCACTGAAGGCTTTATCAAAAAACGATTCAAGCATTCCTTTACAAACTGGATTTTATTTCTAATATTTGCAGTAGGGATGCCTTCATCCATGATTTTTATGGGGTCATGGTTCAGGGGTATTGTGGTTTTAATATTGATATTTATTTATGGGATTTTCGTGGGGAAAAAGTGTATGAAAGAACCCCCATTATAAGCTTCAAGCCAATAGATACTATAGTATATCTTCCAAAGTTATGATTTTCACGCAAAGATAAACAGATGATATTTGGCAAGGATACCCTTAAAACTTGCCGCTTCAGTCAGCGAGAGAACCAGAGCACAAGGAGGGCGAAATTTTAAGGTGAGCTTATTGCTTTTGAGATAGTTAATAGCTATTTGTTTTCAGTTGAAAAATAGGAGCGATAATTCCGATGGCCGACCTAATATTTCCAAATAACAATGTCCCAATCGAACCAACCGAGAATCCGATTGTATTCATATCTGATTTGCATTTTGATTATACGAAAAGAAAATTCAAGGCAAAGGCAGCTTCGCAAATGAAAAGTGATTTCATTACCTTTATAAAGGAGCGTTATGCTGACAGCATAATATGCTTGGCAGGAGATTTTTTCGATAGCTATAAAAAGACACTTTCGTTTGTGAAAGAGCTAGAGGAAAATCAAATATTGGGTTTTTTCGTACTTGGAAATCACGATTACTGGAATAACGGTACAAAAAGCCATCAGAATATTATCAATCTCTTTTCTGATGAAACGCAAGATAATCAATATTTCAAGTTTCTTGTTACTGGTCGCAAATACTATTATAAAGATATTTGTGTTATTGGTGATACTGGTTGGACCAGTTTTCGGCGTGGAAAGCGTCAAGTAACCCTGAAGCAGTTTATGGGTCTTCCTGATGCACAAAAAGTAAAAGATTTTAGCCCTAAAAAGATTATGTCTTTACACGATGAGTGGGTGTCTTTCGCTAACGGTGTATTAAACGAAGAAGAGAAGGTATTGATAGTTACCCATTTTCCAATGATTGATTTTACGAATAAAGATAAAGACTGCTGGTGGAGTTCAACAACAGCACTCAAAGGTGCAAATAGTTGGCGAATATTCGGGCATACCCACAGAACCGAACAGCAATACAACAATGTGTCATCGCAGCGTGGATACAACAATAGCGATGCTGAGGATCTAGAACGGAGAGGGTTTAAGCAATACTATGTCTATGCATTTGGAAAATTAGAAAAATCGGCTGACCAATATAGCCTTATTGCTTCAAGTAATTTTGAGTCCATATCCAAATTCCACTCACCTATCGTTGTGTCGAACGTCAAAAACGAATTGGCATTAATTGCGACCATAAAACAAAGAGGATATAAGCGATGCGCTTCAAACAAGCATAATTTTGCGGTTCTTGCTAATTCACCAGAAGCTTATCTTGAAGTAGTAAAAGAGATAACGGATGGGTATTTAAGAGATACATATATCGGATATTCTATTTCTGGACGTATATCAAGGCAAGTGGTGAAAGCTATCTATCACTCAATTGCAATAATTGAAAGCGGAGATTTTTCAGACATAAGGGCTTTTATGACCGCTGCTGTAATAACAGGATATGTTTTTAATAGAATGCCCCTTTCTATTGAAGGAATGCGCCCATTGGATGATTATGATGTAGTGAGGTTTTGGTTAATGCTCTTAACGATGAAGCAATATGGAATTGATATGGGGGTGATCGATACTGTGAGAAGTGACAAGAAAAAGCATATCACATTTTGTAATGTTGATGTGTATTTGCCAGCAGTAAATAATTTGTCGCTCAATGAAGATGAGGTGAAAATGTTGATGGATAAAACACCGTTATTACCTCGATCAATTGTACTTTTAGAAAATCAAAGCTCCTAGATATGTTGTCTGTAGCATCTAAACTAGAGAGCATTGCGTAATTGCCTCCCACTCCTAGAGCCATAAATAGATGTGTCTCACCTATGGTAAACGTAATTAATGTAGAATAGGCGAAGAATTGTAGCATTGGCAGGTCGAAATCCAGCAATGTAATTGAATAAGATTAGTCGCATGTTCGATATAATTGGTTCCATAAATGGTTTTTATCCCAAATTAATAACAGGAGTAATGAAATGAACCAACATCAAGTAGGATTAGCAGCTGAAGCACTTGCGGCAACATTGTTTGCATGGTGTGATTTTGATGTGTCGGTACAATACGGTGCGAACCAGCCTGAGTATGACTTGGTAGTCGTACAGGGAGACAGAATGCTAAAAGTATCGGTCAAAGGTAGCCAAGATGGGGCTTGGGGGTTAACTCAAAATTATAAGAAAGATAGAACATACCATGAAGCGGCTGATGTATGGTTAGCGAAACATAAAGAGATGACAGTGCTTTGTCTGGTACAGTTTAAAGGTGTAGATTTGATAAAAGGGGAACTTCCCCGTAGTTACCTAGCTACTCCGGCTGAGGTAGTCCAACGTTTGAAGGATAGTAGAAATGGGCTAGGAGAGACTATTCTTAAGGAAAATCACATATGGAAGTCTGGGAAGGCAGTGGGAGTTCATGATAAAATACCAGATGAGTGGAAATTTAGTCGAGCTCGAGTAGAAGAACTGCTGAACCGAATGAACAAAAATTAAACATGTCATTATTGACGCTTGTAGAATTTTCTTTATAAAGAAGCGCTTAGTTTACAGGCTGATGTACTAAATATATATGTGCAGTTTATTTCTAAGACTTAGGGCTTTCTCATTAATAGAGAAAGCCCCTTCCGCTATGTCAGCAGAAGGGGCTACGCTTAAAAAATGCTTCTCGGTGTCCTCGTTGAAGGCTAGTTCGACGCTGCCGACTCGCTTTCTGTCGTCCAGCGTGATCCTCTTCACGATTAGGTGAAGCAGTGTCTTGCGCTGCTGAAATGGGGAATGACGTAGCAGGGTATCAAAGTTTGTCATCAAGGATCGCACAAGCTCATAGGATACGGGATCAGCCTGATCGTCCCGAAGCTCAAGTTCCAGCTTTGACTTACGCGTAAGCCCGGTATCCAGCTCCTGGTTTAATATGCTAAGGCGCTCAGAAAACATATCTCGGTCAATATCGTCTATTTCATACAATTCGAGATACTTACGTTTTTTATCCTCCAGACTGGTGATACGTGTTTGTACTGCTGTTAACTCATCACGTAGCGGTTTAATGCGTCCAGAACGTTTTTCATTGACGCTGCGAACAACTCTTTGCAGAATCTCTGGATTGACCACGGCTTGTCTGATTCGATCAGTTACAGCTTGTTCTGCCTCGACCTTTCGGACGCTATTGGCGTGGCACACGGCGCTTCCCTGGCTTCGGAATCGTCCGCAGGAGTAGTACATCCGAATGATCTTCTTGCCATCCTTCGACCGATTGATTGTGCGGCTGGCGGTCATTGCAGCGCCGCATTCAGGACAACGAATTAGCCCGGTTAGCAGGTATTCACCCTCGAAACGCTTCTTTGGCATCGTTCCTTTCTTCTTACGTAGAAGCTGAACCTTGTCCCACAATTCCTGGCTAACAATCGGTGGATGATGACCGTCAACTAGAATGGTCTCTGAGCTTTTTCCCTTACGCCGTTTCTCTGCCCAGTTCTCGTACTGGTTGTAACGAATTTTGCCTACGAACATCGGGTTATCCAGTAAGTCACGAATCGCGGTAGTGGAGAATGGTTTACCACTTTTAGTTTTACGTCCCCTGTGATTCAGCTCATTGGCAATAGTCTTGAGTCCATGTCCAGCGGCGTATTGTTCAAAAATGTAGCGGACAATGCTGGCTTCTTCCTCAACGATGATGACTTCTGTTCTGGTTTCCCGCGAGCCACCTTTACCTTCAACAATGGTATACCCCAGCGGTACCTTACCATTGTGTAGTCCCATTCTTGCCCGCTGGCGGTGCCCCATCTTTACGTTGTCAATTATCGTATTTCTCTCCAGTTCCCCTACCGCGCCCATCATCTGTAAGGCGAAGCGCCCCATAGGAGAACTGGTTTCAAAATTTTCTGAGTAGGAGCGGAACGAGATGTTGTTCTTCTCCAGCAATTCAACAATATGAAGCAGATCGATATTCTTACGAGCCATACGATTGAACTTCCAAACAATAACTTCGTCAAACTTGGATTCCTCTGCATCTTTCAAGAGCCGTTGAAGCTCATAGCGTCCCTTCATGCTTTTTCCACTCACGCCGCGATCCACGTATTCATCCATAACTTCTGCACCAGTTGCTGTGCAATAGTTTCTTAGAATATCGAGCTGTGCATCAATGGAATAACCGTTTTCCGCCTGTTCTTCCGTACTTACCCGGGCATAAATAACGACCTTTTTGAATGGCTTGTACTTCATTTAATTGTTCTCCTTCTTTATTTATCACAGGTATTTCTAGATGGAGTAGTGCTGACGAGCCTTGAATCACCATTCGGGAAATATCTCTGTCAGCCGGAAGGGTGACCTTAGCCAGCATACTGTGGAACAGTGCTTTTTGTTGTGTAGGTGCTGCTTGTTGCAGGACTGACTTAAAATCAGCAAGCACGCGGCGAATGTGATGGAGTGGAATAGGCTGCTCTGACTCAGCAGTTATTTTTTGTTCTATCTCCTCACACTCCTGCTCCAATGCATCCATCTCTGATTGAAGTTTTTGGAGCTTGCTCTTTAATTCTTTGCTATCAATGTGGCCATCCTCAAAAAGCTCGTAACAGCGAAGATTCCGCTTCTTTAGTGAAGCTGTCTTTGTTTCATTTTCTTTCAATTGTTGTCGAAAGGGCAGAAGACTTTTATCTCGTCTATCATTGATCTTCATTACCAATTGTTCAGCAATGGCAGGGTTAGCAATGAACTGCTGTACATGCTTGCGTACCCAATCCTCGACTTGATCTGCCCGAATATGATGGGGCTGACAAGCTTTGTAGCCCCCCGAATTATATCTGCAACATACATAATAGTAAGAGACATAGGGGGCCTTGTTTTTTCGCTTACGTGAGACATGGGATGCAATCATACTACTTCCACAAGCTGGACATTTCAGCAAACCAGTAAGCAGAAACGTATGGTCAATATGCTTGGAAGGCAGGCGGGAGCGGAGAGCCAATTGCTGCTGTACCTTATCCCATAACTCTTTTGAAACAATCGGTTCATGTTTGCCGTCAACGATCTTCTTGTGTTCCTGCGTTGCCCTGTCAGTGTAAGCTATCTTGCCGATATAATTGACATTCGTTAGGATGCCTCGTACGGAGATGCTTTGAAACAATTTACCCATCTTGGTTTGATGTCCGTTTTTGTTTAAACGATTCACGATTGCTTTTAGACCCAGACCGCCGGAATACCATATGAAAATGGTACGGACCAGTTCTGCTTCGTCAGGAATGATCTCAACATAGGATAGATGACGGTTAACAGGATGAGGGACCCAACGATACCCAAGCACCTGATTTCCACTGTTCCATTTACCAAGCCGGTTACGGCGTTGCATGCCTAATGAGGTGTTCTGGGCACTCTGCTTACGCTCATGCTCGGCAATGGAGCCGAGCATCTGAAGCGCAAATTTGCCCATAGGAGAATCGGTTTGGAGATTTTCTGTCAGGCTGTGAAGTGTAATGCCATGTTGATCAAAGAGTTCAGTGATGTGTAATAAGTCCTTTAAGTTTCGTGAGAGCCGATTTAAACGAAGACAGATGACCTGCTGGAAGTGCCCTTTGCGAGCATCCTCCAGCATTTCAGTTAATGATGGTCTACCGGAAATGGACTTCCCTGAGCGTCCTGCATCGACATAGAGCTTGTAAATGTCCAGCTTCCTTATTTTGCAGTAATTATAGAGTGCAGATTTTTGTGCTTCCAGGCTAAATCCTTGGACTTGTTCTTCCGTTGATACGCGAATATACAAAGCTACACGCTGTTTTTCAATCATGGGCGTACCACCTTTAGGCAGCGTCTGGATGCGACTGAGAAACGAGGTTGTCTGCCTCATTGGTAGATTCGACAGTTTGGAGATAATGACAGATCATGTCGGCAAGGATGTCGATGAATAATGTAAGATCGTAATCATCTTGGTTTTCCATTTAAATTGCCTCCTATATGAATTAGGTAGTCTAAGTAGTTAGAATTACAGCTAGAATCTCCAGTACATTGTGTCTAAAAATTCATTCGTTAGATAGCGGTCTAATTTCCACTGAACCTCAAGGTAATCTCCATATTCCTTGATCGAACAAGGCTGATGAGTCTGATTCATTAAGTCATCTTTTATAATTTGGATGAAGATAGGCTGAATATGGGTTGGTAAGCTGCTAATCTCAATATCCATATAAGAATCAATTTTTGCATCCATAGTAGCTTCTTCAGATGACCAAAGAGGATATCCACATGATTTCAATAGTAAGTAGAACGGCTTGGCCATAAGCGTATCTTCCTTGTTATAGGCAACAAGCCGAATAGTGGGTCTGTCAGTCTCAAAAAGTCCTTTTAACTCATTACATTGCTGATCCTTACGAGAGTACAACTCTAAACAAGCTTCGTGTTCTAGAGTTGAAATTGGTGAATCAAGAAACCAACGTGCCACATGCAGCTTAGATTTATAGGGAAGAAAAACTTGGAATGGCATTATACAATTAGGATGTGACGGCAGTTTAAACATATTTTTACGGAAGTTACGTTTTGAAACTATTCCTGAAAAAAGCATAAGATCAATGGCTTTTACGACTATCTGCCCGCAATTGGATAAAGTATAGAAATTAATGATTTCTTGATTATCATCACTTACAATGTAAAAGTTTTTCATATAGCATCCTCATTTCACTAATTAGTTTTGAATTACAAGCAATTAAAACTTACCTTGCTCTTTCATGCTCACGAAGTTTCCATTCCCAAGAATGATGTGATCCAGTAGGTCGATACCGAGTAAACAGCCACTATCACGCAAACGCTCCGTCAGTTCGATATCCACTGGGCTTGGATCAGGTTCTCCCGAGGGATGATTGTGACAGGCGATGATGGAGGCAGAATTGGCGAGGATCGCCAGCTTGAACGTCTCCCTGGGGTGAACCAACGATGAATTGAGTGTCCCTGTAGACACCAGATGGATCGCGGTCGGCTCATTTTTGGTGTTCAGACAAAGAATGGAGAAGACTTCCCTGTCACATTCACCAATGAATTGGCGAAACAATTCAGCAGCATCTTGAGGCTTGCGAATACGTCTTCCAGGGTAAAGGATGGGCGAGGCTTCCCTAACCATTCGTAAGCCGACTACCTGGATACGTTTAGCTGGGGCACATTCCTGTTTTGTAGGTCTAGACGTGCCCCTCGCCCTGTTACTGTAGGTGGTGGTGTTATAGTTACTGTTCATCCATGAAACCTCCAAGAAAAATGTTATTAATATCCATGTCAAAGGTATATTAAATGGATGAAAAGTGAACAGAAGCGTTTTTGCCCCCGAAGGATTGTTCCTGCCCCGGAGCTTGCTGCTCGAAACTGCAACGGGCACATGGATTTTGATGTCATGCCCCCGAAGCCCCCGATTTTCCGGGGGACAGTGAACGTATTTGTTGTCAGGGGGGGGATGCTCTTCTTTTCTTTTTTTGTTTTTATTTTCTCGGGGGCTTTGGGGGCGTTCGCTCCGAGTTTCTTGCTCTGCATGGGTTTATGCACGCCCCGAATCCCCAAGTCCCGTGGGGCATGGCCCCCGCGTCTGGGGCGAAGATGTTAAAACTCTTCTAAAATATCAAATTCGTCAGTACCATCTTCGGGTACTCGCATCTCTAACAGAGCATTGTTTTTGGTCTTGGGTTCAGCTTTTTCATGAAGGCTCTCTTTTTTCAACCAAAGCAATCTCGGGCGCTTTTTGTTTACTACTTTTTTTACAAGATAATGCTTCCGTGTTTTTCCATTCTCTTTGGATAATTCCGTTTGCGTTAGACCTGCCTCGGCCAGTTCCTTCCAAAGTGTAGTAGGTGAGACGGGAAACTGCTCTCCACGTCTGGACAAGAACTGGCTTACCTCGTTATAGATAAGATCAGGAAGAAAATAGCAGTATTCTTCATCCTCCCAGCCAACATGAGAACTGTTTTTGGGTATAGTCCTCGTTACAATTTGTTTATGGACATCATGACAGTGAATGCTTTGGTTAGCTAATAATTGGGAGACAATTGTTATGAATCGCATGGAGGGTTTAATCTCCGTAACTTGTCGTCCTTGTTCGTCAGCAATATCGAGAAACAGCTTCCACCCTTTATTTCTAAGCTCTTGTCCCATTTCGGCAGTGACTGCTCCAACGCTTTCAGCGTATCTAAGTCCCAGGTCAAGTCCCAAGTATAACCAAACCGCTGCTTCTACCAATCTGCCGTGAACACCTAAATGGGAAGCGGCTTTTCTCTTTTCAAAAAACAACTGTCTCAACTCACTGTGGTCAGGCCCATTCATGGCTTCTCCTACCCAATTCAGGTAGCCCCTCATGGCAGTGCTCAGTTTTTCAAAATCGATCTGAGCTTGTGTTAACAGTTTCAAATTGACATCTGTTTTGAGCAGTTCTGCTGGGAACAATCGGGCTACGCTGGAGCCGCCGCTGAGCAAATCCTCTGCCGTGACAAGTGCATTACCTCTTGGTGGGTAGTCTGGTCTGAGCGACGTATCCTGATTCATACGTCCCCGACCCACCCGATCACCGTAGCCTCTCAAGACCTGCTGAGCTAAGGATTCCATCTTTGTCTTTTCACTTGGCGAACTTGTAGGATGATAGTCATCAATGAGAAGAAGAGAATCCTTCGTATGAAACCCCCGCTTTTCAACGGAGTTAGCTGTATCCTTAAAACTAGCTGGTGGGTGCTCTAGCAAATTGCCAAAGTGACAAAGGAATAACTTAGCTAAAGTTGTTTTACGGCTACCTGTGTAGCCATGAAGCCAGACTAGAAACTTCGGTTCAATTCCGAGCCAGCGAAGCCATTCACAGAGTGGTGATAAGTACGTCAGTGCCCACAGAACAAGCGTTACCCGGTGTGGTGCGACATTTAGTAGTCTCAGGCTCGCTTCCATTGCTTTTTTATTGCTGGTGCTGCATCCGGTCAGTTGATAGTTTTGAAGTCGTGGCTCCAGTTCTACTTTGACATTGGGAACACCTAATGCACCGCCAGCGTGTAAGTACGCCCACTTACCGTCAATGTTGATCCAGCCTAAATGGGTGAAAATCCGTTCACTTATCACAGCCGAAGCCGTAGATTGTATGGCGAATCGAACCAAGTCGCGAGTTGTAGAGCCAGGAAAAAGAGTAGGCTCAGGCCCCCACATGACTAGCCACTTCATGCTTTCAAAATCCTGAGCAGGAACTTGAATAGAAGGTAGACTTCTCTGTGAGTGTGTGAGTATCCCATCAATCTCATAGAACATTAATTTCTCCGGCCCATTGTCTTTCTCAATGGACTTCACAATTCGTGCTGCAAAATTAGCAAGCGGAATATACTCCGTTTCATCTTCATTTTTGTACTTAACTTTGCAAAGGCGTTGTTGGTTTATGGCATGATTGCCCTTCATTAGACGAACGTATCCTTCTAAGGAGGGTTTGTTTGCCTTGGTTTTCTTTTTCTTAGCTGAAGGTAGCAACGTGACAGGAGAATTTGTTGGCTCCTCCATGTGCTCATCCAAGTGAACGCTAGAGTGACACTTTGCGATCTGCTCCAGACCACAACCGAATGTAGAACATCGGGTAGGGCCGTAAGACGTATTTAGTCGCTCTGCGTCCATTTCAAAAATTCGGCGTTCACTGTGCTTGTCATGCTTCTGGCTCAGTTGTGAAAAGGCCATGGCAGTATCGGTGTATCCCGCTTTTGTCAGCATAGATACGATGTAATGCCACTGTGTTTCACTGCAACCTTGTAATCTCTGTTCCGACAGGGCTTCCTCCATCACTTTGCAGTGGGTGGAGAGGAGTTCTAGATTATCCTGACTTGGCAAAGACTGTTCAGGTTTTGCTTTGCTGGAGTGAGATGTAACCCCGGTCGGACGTAGCGTTGACACTTCTGTGGAGGCTACTTTTTTGCTGAGCTTGCCTTTTGTCATCTGCTCCAGTATGGCTGTTGGGAGATCTGCTAGTGGGAGATCACCAGGGCCTCTGCCATCAAGCCAAAGGTATTGACCGCCACTGTGATGTGTGGACGGTGGAATGGCTGTCATTTGCCCATCAGCCAGTAAAGCGAGTTCCTCATGCTCGGCTTCTGGATTGCTGTCAGTTAACTTTCGTAGGCTTACACCTTGTGGTACACGAAAGAGGTGACGTGAACCTCCGCCAGGAGTGGAGAATTGCCAAGTGGGAGGGAGGTTGTAATCAAAGAGTTGCTCCATTTTGGCTTGACCATAAGCACCGTCAAGATCGAATCCAACAACACCTACTTGTCCACCCAGTGTCATCCCGAGGTTAAAATTAGGACGCTTGCTAAACCATTGTTTTAGCGTATCGGGGTTGTCGGTGGCTTTTTCCTGCCATTTAGTGAGCAGGGGAACTTTGCCTGGTCGGGAGCAGGATTGCTTATGTTTATCAGAAACGCCTTTATGGTCAGCAGGGCACAGAGGTAGATACCTAGGTCCTAGCTCAGCGTGCGCCATGACTAATGCTGCTTCGGCTGTAGTCAGGGAATTTAGATGTGCGGCGGTGAGATTTTCATTGATTTGAACTTCAATCATTTTTGCACCTATTTTCGCGTAATTTTATTGGGGAGCGTTGGCCCCCCGTACAATGCAATGATCCTATTAAGCTGAACGTTTACGTCTCCGCTGGTTTGAAAGTGGGAGGTTTTGCGGCTCATCCTCATCGTTGTCATCATCGGAGTGGCTGCCGAGGTCCAGTTCGTCATCATCGACGTTGTCATCATCAGAGTGGCTGCTGAGATCGAGTTCCTCCTCATCGTTGTCAGCATTACTGGACAAGATGATACTTGGAGTATCAATAGATGTAGCCTCATTATGAACCATTTTGATAAAGGCAACCGTGTCTGATCCAACCTCTAGATATTCGACATTATGGAACGAGATCGAGGATACGTTAGAGAAGTCTAGGTTAAAGGATTTTGTAATCTCGTTAACCAGTGGACTAGAATAAATGATTGCTTTATTGGCGGCTTTCATTAAAGGGAAATAGTTGTATTCATCCGTAAATCCTTCTCCTATAGCGATTCCTTCGTCGTTAAGGGCGACTTGAACACTTCCTGGAGTACCTATATCTTCAATGACTTGAACGTCAATAGCGAGTCGAGCACCGTTTTTATGATTTACCACGGACAAGACACTTTTTTTAGAGACGGGTCGGCTAGTATGCCTGCTAACCGCTGGTCGGAAATTCATCATTTCGAGGGTAGATACGTTGTCCTTTGTTCCATTTTTTTGTACCATTTTGCATTCTCCTTTTAGATGGTTTTATTAGAGACACAAAGGCACGAAACCAAAAAACGCGCCAGCAAAAATACCCTCAAAAAAGGTAATTTTACTGGCGCGTTTATAAAAATCGTATGAAAACACTGTGTGTTACTTCATGACGATTATATTCGCTTTTGTCGTGGCTTTTCGAATACGTTGTATTCCTTCATCGCCCCGGCCAACGTGTTTTGTTTTGTAGATTGTATTTTGTCATGAGTGAGTTTTCTTGTCAACCCATTTCTAATATTTTCTTTTAAGTTGCGATTCTGTACTTCTATGATCCTACGTGTTGTAAGCTGAGCGTCACAGCTCCATACATAAATATAATATACATTTATTTACTTATTTGTGTGCGGACAAGGACAAAATAGTGCCTATAGTTAGAAAAAAAGAAGCCGTCTTATACTCGACAGCTTCCTCTTAGCGTTACTCGTAATCAGCCAATCCCAGATAATGCAGGGAAATGATATTTTCATAGCTAGACATGAAGCCTATTTTATCCTGATGCTTCATTGTTTGCGTAGCATATTCAACCTTAGCATCATGGAAGCTCTGCAATCTCGTTTTACCTTCATTTAGGCCAGCATAATACTGATAGATGAAGTAGTACGGATTATTTTCCTGTAGCATCTCATACGTGGCAGGCACATAATCATTTAACCACTGTCCTTCTGAGTCTTGCTCTACTGGAGCCCAGATGTAATTGTTTAGTCCGCTATTGGATGCAGAGACTGTCTGTACGATGGGGTTAATCATTTTACCCTGCGTCATGCCATCATAAATCATGTCATCTGTGTCAAATCGATTCGCTGGATTAATTCCCCAAAAGAAGGCGGTGTAATAGTTAGCATTCAACTGCTTATTGACGGTTTCACGGTTCATGAAGTATTCTTTCCCCTGCTTCGCCCCTTCATTATCTATAGGACTGCTGACCATCAGATTGATCGGTCCGCTTTTGTTCTCCGCAATCAGGTTTTTGTTCAACTCCTTAGAGTAGGTACGGAGCTCTGTTTTTTCAAACAGGTTAAACTCTGACTTTAAGCGATTGATGAAAAAAGCAGCATCATTTTGAGTGAAACCATCTTGAATATTGCTTGGAACAGACAAAACAACGGTCGGAACTGCTTTCTCGGCAATCTGTTTACGGTAGTCATTATACCGATCTATGTATTTGGCGATTTCACCCTTTGTCAGCGGCAGGCGAGATACAGGCCATTCAGGTGCGAAGCTGAAAGGTATGTTTTGCTCAAATACATCAAAGATAGCAACGTCCGTATTTAGATATTTGCTATCGTTCTTGAAAGTAGAGTAACAGAAGTCGCTAAAATACTTCGTTCCTTGGATAAATTCAACGCCGTTCCATCGCTCGGTAGCAGGAATGACCTGAACTTTATGGATATAAGAGAAAGCGGGCACATCATCCTCTATTCCGAAAATCTGCACACCAGTTACGCTGCCGCCGATCTGCTTCTGCTTGGCTTTTAGCGCATCGTATACCTGTGAAGCGTTGCTGTAGGCCGTGCTATCAAACAGGACGTTACGGCTATCTCTGAACTTGTTGATGTAAAGTTTGATTGCCGTTAGATCCGCAACCGTGACCTTCTTGCTGTTATAGACAAAATAGTAAGTCCCATCTGGGGCGATGGCTCCAGTGCTGATGGTGACCTTCTTGTTGCTTTCATCCCATTTGACATCGGCTCCGAAGCTCTCAGCGACAAAACGTGTTGGTACAAAGACTCTGCCATTGATTTTGGTGGCGGGAACGTCCATTTGAACGGTCTTCCCGCCCATGGTAGCAGCGCCTGCATCCACATGCAATGTCATGTTATTACCTTCTTTGGTGCCGGTGATGGTCTGCGTTTCGTTGTTCCAGGTCACCTCCGCTCCCAGACTTTCAAAAATGGCACGAATCGGCACCATCACACGCCCATTGAGCTTCTGTGGAGCAACATCGAAGTAGATGGGGCGACTGTCGATGGAGACGGAAATCTCCGAGCTTGCTGCATTGGTTTTGGTAGAGATGGCGAGAGAAAGTATAGTTAGGGTAACTATGGTTAAGATGATCGTGAGTCTAATGCATCTTTTCAAATGGTATGACCTCCTGTAGGTGCGACAGATTAGCTATATTTTTCTTGTATCAGTTGATGATACGTAGATTCTGCTTCTTGTTGGGAGACAGTCCGCATTAGTAGATGCGTTTCTGCTTCAAAGACAAGAATTTGCTCAGTCAAAAAGCATAGTCCATTTGCGGTAAGTAGTAGAAACCCTATGGCCTGCTTCTCGGTTATTTGTAGTGCCGATAGCTGTTGCAGCCGATTTTTATCCATCACAGAATTAGGGGTGGTACGACGCATACGTCTTTTGGAGAAAAACCACTGGAGCAATGCCATAAAGCCACTCTTGCTTTGATAAAGCATATCCTTTCGGGTGTTGAATATAGGCTCAACTTGTTGCGGCGTGTATTTAGTCATATTTTCTGCTGTTGTTAGGACGAGATTTAGAGCGAGGGAAGGTTCTAGGCCTTCGATGCTTTCAGACATCTTTGTTACATAGCCTAGAAACACGTCGGCAGCAATGATGTTATCGTTGATGGGCAATTCTTTTAATATTTGAACTTTCATATTGGCATACCTCATTTCGTACATATTATTGAATGTTGTCTGTTTGAGTGTTCTCATTGTCTTTTGGTTTACGTTTCCCTACTGCGACTAAAATTGAGATGACTGCCACAACGCCAATGATCCACCCATAGTAATTGGCAATGAAGGAGAAGAGCCAAGTGACAACGGCAGCGGCAACCAACATACAGCAAAGGAAGACAAAGAAGAATCCCTTAATTCCAAAGTAAGTAACGCGGAATATTTTGTTGATGATGATGAAAAATACGATAGCGATAATAAACATTGCAATAGTTTGGGCTGAGTCCATTTTGAATTCACCTTTCGAATAGTGGTAGTTAATGCTTAAATTATGGTTAGTACTAATTAATAGCACCTATTGAAAATACACAATCAATTTGTCTCTGCCCTGTCACAAGAACACCTCACGATCATTTTTATATATTATGTATCTAAAGATACGGTGAAAATAAATTAATGTATTTAATAATACGATATTATCATAAAAATGGTATTCTTGGTAGTTGGTTATCGTAGGTGAGTCTCTCTTACGCTTATCATGAGGTGATAAACTCATGGTTCATAAAGCCAAGAGCGATCAAGAAGCTGCTGAAGCATTTGCCAAATTGGTAGGAGAGAAGATTCGGGAGCTGCGTACGGGAAAAGGCATGTCGCAAGAAAAATTAGGTGAGCTTGCGGAACTGAACTCCAACTACATTGGTCAGATAGAGCGGGGAGAGAAAAGTATCTCGGTATATACTTTGAAAAAGGTTGCTAATGGATTATCTCTCTCGATGGAAGAGTTGTTCGGAAAGATAGACCCTGCCAATCATACAGATGCACTAGAAGAAATCGTTGCCCTGATACAAGAGAGACCCATTCAAGAGCACGCTAAAGCTTTGGCTTTATTGCGAGTAGCTTTTGATTGGAGAGATGAATCGAATTAGAGCAGGCTAAAAAGCCTGCTCTAATTTCATTAGTCATTACGATATTTGGGACTTATTTTTACGACTATATCCAGGTTCTTTTTGTGAAAGTTCATATCTCTGGTAGACTGGTTGGCTTGTTGTGTAAATGCCTCAGCCGTTGCAGGATCATCAAACAGGAAGTAATCTCTGCCTTTCTGTTTGCCGAGCATGGCAATGAAGGCATAATTGTAGCTGCTTGGATTGCAGATACCGCCGCTGCCTAAAGGGACCAAATTCATGATGTCCTGAATGGTCAGTTGTTCGGAGGTTTCAGGTTGCTTTTCTAGCACCAGCAGAAGGCAAGCGAAAAGTCGATCTGCATTTGCTCTTTCGGTAATCAGGTTCAGGTTAAATCTTTTGCTGCTGGCTGTTTCCCAGTCCAGTGCTGTTATGATCGGTTCGGGTTGATTGGGGGAACTTTCGGCCACTTTGCTGAGAACATCGCGGTATCCATAGGCAAACAAAAAGCGACCTAGTTTCAAGGAAGCCTGATCGCCAAAGATGGATTGTGTCTTGGGCAGGATCTGACGGTAAAAGTCAGTGTATTGCTCCACAGATTCAGCAACGTCTTCAGGTTCTACACATTCGTCTGATAGTTCAGCTTCTATGAGTAGGTCGTTCATACCTTTGATTCGGCGGGAATCAGTAAGCTCGACTTGATCGGAACATAGAAGATAAGTAAGAAAGGCGATTGTATTAAAGGTGTCTTCACCTTTTCCAAGCAAGTCTGTCCAATAGGAGATAACAGATGGTGATTCAGGTTTGTACTGTTCCACAAAGTTCTTCCAATGGCTAACGACAGTCAGATGCAGCTTTTTATAGGGGTAGGGAATGCTCTGCTGCTGCCATTTGCCGCAAGACCATGACAGGGCAGCACGTAGTGTATCAGCTTCGATGTTGGCAGGATCAGCGAACTGCTGTCTCCAGACTTCTAACGGCTCAATTGGATATTTGGCAAAAGGAAAGCGGCCAAGGTGTTGCTCATGATGTGTTTTCACAAGCGCAGCCAGTGATTTTTTCTTGGTGTCAGTCAGTTGCAGGGACATGTGAATATTGCTCCTCTTGTTGGTTTAATAGGCTTCTTCAGAGTTGGATTGGAGCCACTGCTCCGTCTCTGTTGAATGGATACCTTGTAACGTAAAAAACGTCATGCTGCATTCGTTGTCCAGCATGACAAAGATTTTATATAAGGCGTGTTCCTCATTAAAAATATATCGTTCAATGTATTCTGGGTAATATGCACCCGAAGGGCATGAGAAGGCTGTTTGATCGTGTTGAATGGGAGAAAGATGATCAGTGGGTTCCAGAATGGAAAACCATTGACCGGGTGGCGGGAAGGACTCGTCTTCAAATACGGAGCGAAGTTGTTGCATGTAATCGTGGATGAATGTAAGGCAGTCTTCTGGGATACCACTATTCTGTAGTAGGTTTGCCCAATGTGTATCAGATGTTAGGTCGATCATCTTTGTGATTCCTCCTGATAGCTATTCACTTGTGGGCTATTGCCATAGCGAGGATAGTTGTTAGCTTTTGCTGCTGCAAGAGCTTCAGCCGAAACATAGAATGGTTTGGTCAGTTGAGATACCCAGCTTAGCGCGAACTCAATGGGACTTCCTTCGATAGTTGGAGGGCTTTCGGCCCATTCTTCTTCCAAGGTGAACTGTATGCTGTCCTCACTGATTGTTACAAACAAATCTGTGCCGTCATAATATGGATTTACTGTGGCTCCTTCCTGAAATGTAAGAGCGACCCGCACTTGGTGTACGGGCCGCTCTTTTTCGTGGACTTGAATTTGTTTTTTTGCGATTGCCAGAAAATGAATTTCGCCTCTTGGGTTGAAGGTTGACTCCAACAGAGATAAGAGTCCTTTTTGTGCTTCATTCATTGTGATTACCTCCATAATTAGTATTCAAAGGTATGATATAAAAATAAAATTTGGTTTATTACAAATTTTAATTAAATGTGAAATTATTTTCTATGTATTAATACAATACACAGCCAACGGAGTAGATGTCTTGTAAATAAGTACTATTTTTCTAGTTTTTATATTCCATTCAACTTTTCGTTTTATCTTCTTCTCAGAAGGGTAAGATGGTATTAAAAATGTAATGAGTACATAAGGGTGTATAAGATCATTTTTATATTAGCGATGGGGGGATTTAAATGAGCGACTTAAATTTTTCAAAAGAAGAAACAAAGCGACTGTCCGAATTACTTAAGTATGCATATGATGCTATTGATTATTGGTTTGAAGGCTGTGATGTAGATGACACAACATTTAATGAAAATATATCCAAAAAAACTGAATGTGAATACTTTATAAATAAAATAGATAAGCAGGAGTGATACTGCTTATCTATTATTTAAGATAACTTAGTTTATGGATAGTTTCTGTTTTATAAGATTTAGTAGCTGATTGTAAGGAGATGACTGTTCTGAACTTGAAACTTTTAGAAGTTCTGTTTTAAACCTATTTTGTGTCACACCCACTAGTGTTCCAACTTTTGTAGAGGCAATATTGACAACTTGTTTACCTGGACAGAGAGAAATCCAATCCCAGGTGGTTTGGTTATATCTGAGTTCGGAATCTTGGAAGCGTTGATACGCAGAGGATTTCAATGATCTAATTTGATGTTCACTTAGCAAATTATCGATGTAATTCTTATAATCATTTTCAGTATCGACTGGAATTTCCCTATGTTTTACGTTAATGTGATAATCAAGTATGTCACTTCTAACTTTATTATTTAGATAAAGTTGTTTTAGTGTAGGTATTTGTTGATCTGCAACGTCTTTTAATATATCTTCAATCACGGTTGAAGTTATTGATTCTGGTACTGCTGATAGTTTTTTTGCAGTATTTACCCAAATATCGATATCGAGTAGATAATTCTCAATTTCATGTCGGTCTAACAAGATAAACTCCGGATTACCAATAAAACCCTGAACCTTCTCGTCGTTTGTTACGTCACGATCTAACAAAAAAACGAAGTGTAGATTATAGATATGTTGTTCTACCTCTTTTATTCCATTGTAAATCTCAATGAGTCGTTCGCAATTACCAATTTTTTCTATTTTAACATTGTTTTGTTGACACATTGGTGTTAATAACTCGATTTCCTGCTCTCCCTCAACAAAAAGAATTTTACTATATAAACTACTCACTCCTAATTCTCTTAGTTTTTTTTCACAGGTTTCATACTCCAACAATGTTACACCAGTATTTTCAAGTGCAAAATTACTACCGATATCAAATAACGACATAATTAAAACCTTTGAGTGTGTAAAGAAGAAAGCTTGTGAGATTTTGTTGGATGACGAAGTAGGTAGGTACGCATTAACCTTTGAAAGAAGAGGACGGGATCCTTGCAAACCCTTAATAGTTTCTATATAGCTCTCTTCCTCGTTACATAATTGATTTAGTAGTTTGGCAAATTTGCAGATTAGATCCTCGTGCAAATGGTTTTCTGGCTCATCGACTAGTAAGATACTTATGCGCCCTACCAAGTTTAAATAAAGGAACAAATAGAAAACAGTCTTCTCACCAGCACTAAGGTGCCGCATGTCATATTTTTTCCCTCCGGTTTCATTATTTGTAACTAAATTAACAATCTCATCAGGCCTAAAATTGTTTAAAGAAAAATTGGAAAAAGATATGTGAGGGAAGAGTTGTTTAAAAAGTAATGCTGCTAGCTTGAAATAAAGATCTTGTTTTCCTTTTGTTGGTATCAATCTTTCATATGCGTAGTCCATTAACAAATTTTTATAAAGTAAATGGAACGTCTCGCGTGGCGAGAATATCATATTCAGTGTTAACCAGGATTCTCTACTTAAAGCCAGTTCATTCTTTGTAGTAATGTTTAATTCGGAAAAAGGAGTGTTTGTTTCATTATAGTGCTTATTGGATTCGATAAAGACAATTACTTCAGTGGGATTCTCTAGATTCCAATATTGATCTAGCCTTTCGCTGTCCTCGGGGCTTATAGATAAACTCCAATTAATTGTCTCAGAAGTTGATTCCGCATTAAGGGTGACTACAACGACAGTATTTTCATCTAAAATAAAGTGTACTGTTATAGCCGCAGTTTTGGCACATAGCGTATCGTTCAATTTACTTAAGAAGATCTCTCTTGCGTTAAATGTGAAGTTGTGTTCAGGAAAATTCTGCTCAAGTTTTTGAAAAAAATACCCTTGTTGTACAAGAAGCAAGGAGTCAGCTATAGTCGTTTTACCAGAACCATTTTTACCGCTTATAGTATTCGTGTTTTGAGCTTGAGAAAAATCAAAAGTAGTTTCTTCGGAAAATTTTTTAAATCCTTTAATTATAAGTTTTTTTAGTTTCATATTTCTGTCCACTCCGTCCCATTTTACAAATAACAACAGTATTCACCATTTTAACACAAGGTAATATATGGGGTCTATGGATATATAATTTCAGATAGGACTAATTTTGCATTCGATATTTTGTTGTTAATCATTATGGTATCGCTGTATTGGGAGACGCACGCGGTATAGGAAGTTGAAAGATCTAATAAACCCGAAGTGAATTCTGCACAGCTGGAATGAATGGTTGCAAAGGCAGATGTGGACGTACATCTGGAAGCGGTGTAAGAAGCCAGAAATGAAGGTTTAGAACTTGAAATATCGGAGTAGCAGGTTTCTCCATGGGTGTCGCTCTGTAACAAACAAAGTATCACCAGGTGGTTAATGACTTTCCTGCACAGTGCAGGTGTGTACAACAATTGTGCTTATCATGTTGACAGCGTTATATCGAACGTTACTTACGGTGATGCGAGAGGTCGGCTACTCAATTAATGGGTAGCCGACCTCTCGATTTTTACAACTGCTGGTTAATTTGAAAAGCAAACCTCATCTACAAGTAGGTCAATCATTTGTTGGTCAGGTAAGATGTTCGTATATCTTGATCCTAATTCCATCAAATGCTCACATGAAGGGTATCTAATCATTCGCAAATCTGTAGCATTTACCTGTGTGTTTCCACTAAATTGTCTAAAGTACCTGTCAACAAGCGTTGAATTTAAATACAGGGAGAGTCCTTTGGCCAAAATAAGATTAAATCCCGTTCCGTTTGTATGATAGAAATTTATTTTATTTTCAAAAGCAATCATCGTAGTAGAGTCGTTCTCTTGATATACAGCTGCCACCACTCGTCGAAGTTCTTCTTTTGATGTCATTCTCTTTACTACTACATAATTTCCGTTTGGTCGTAATCGCTTAATATTTGTATCTGTGTATAACAAAGAGTTATACTTTTTTACATTTTCTTTAGGCCATTTAACAAATCCTTGTCCTTGACTAAAGTGCTCGGGATATACAAGAGGCACACTGTTGTTATTAAATTCTTTTAATAAGGTTTCCTTTGGTTCCCTAAAATCGACAACCGGCCCTGTTGATAGAGTAAGTTCAAGATCATGAAGTGTAGATGGCAGAGAGTGCATTTTAGTTTTAATCTCATCGTCTTCATTATTTCGTACTAGCCTAAAGATAGAAAGTGGATCATCAGGATGAACTAACTCGGCAAAGGAGACTTGATTAACCTGAATATCTTCGAGATTTAGAGTGTTACTAAAAGTTAATGTAACTCTATCTTCTACCTTAGGGGGCTTCTTGATTGCATGGTAAATGACACTCTCTTGCAGTACTTCCTCCCCTGAGAACACTTTTGAACGGGAATCAAAAAGGTGAAAATGATTGATTGTTGTATCACCGGTCAAATCATTTCTAAAGTTTTTAAAGTATTGTCCGTTGCAAAAGCTTCTTGGTGTAATAGCTACGAATTCTCCTTTTGGTACCAACCAGCGTTTTGCCAAAGAAACGAAGGCTGCATATTGATTGGAAACATCTACTCCGATGGAGAGAAGTAAACGATTTTCTTCTGAATCACTGCTGATTTTCTTGTAGGGTGGATTTAGAATTGCTAAATCAAATTTGTTTGCCTTTCGAGCGGCAGGAAGAGCTTGAACACTTGAAGATATAAAATTTTCTCTAATGATTTGAAAATTAAATTTAATCCCGTTTAAAGTACATAGTTGTTCGCATATATATAACGTTTCTTGCAGTGATGGAATGAGACTTTTATCTATTTCATAAGCAACTAAAGTGATTTCTTCAGGTTTGTTTTCCCAAGAGCATATTTCATAAATTACAGCTGCACCTAAAACACCTACTCCGGCTCCAGCATCTAAAAGTTTAATTTTTTTATTTTTACCAGAGTTAAATAAACTGGCCATGAAAGCTGCGGTAGACACATCGGTAAAAAATTGTTCGAAAGCTTCCTTATCTTTGGTTTGTATAAGCTTTTTTGTAGCAGTCATGATGTCATTTATTAGTTGAGGAAAACTATTGGGTGATACGGTTTCTTGGTTAAAGACCAGTTCTCCTCCTTGAATTAGAAAAGCCACTATAGATACAACTCCTTAGGATAATATTGACAATGGTAAAGTAATATGAGATTATATATCTGCAACGTTGCAGATGAGATTTCTCAAGGAGGCTCAGATAATGCTAACTATTGGTACTGTAAAAGAGATTCTTCAAAGAGTTGGATTTCCTGAACAAAATTGTACAGACACAACTGCCATATGCATAATTGCATTACAGGATAGAAAACCTCGTCAAGGACTTATATTAGGACACCAGTGTCTAGCCGAAGGAGCAAGAATCACCGATATTCTAGAATTTGCACGAAATGATCTCGGAAAAAATTATGCTGAGAATTCACGTGAGGCTGTAAGAAAATATAGTTTAAAGTATCTTGTGGATTTTGGTCTAGTTCATGTTAACAAAGATGACCCGACGAGACCTGTTAATTCAGGTAATACTAATTATACACTTGTAAAAGAGTTTAAAGACTTGCTAAAAACATATAAAGATCCATCTTTATTTTCGAACAAAATACAAAGCTTTGTCAACGAAGCAGCTATTAATAGAAAAAAGTACCTTAAGAGCCTGGAAAATCATAATATACAGATTGAAGTGCCGTTTATGTTATCCCAACCATTATTATTGTCACCTGGTGATCATAATATTATTGAGAAGCTAATTGTGGATGAGTTATTCGCTGAAGACGCTCGAAAAACCTATCTAGTGTATCTAGGTGATACTAAAAACAAAAAGAAGTATATTAATAAGGAATTAGTTAAGAAAATACGCGTGTCTGTGGACGAGCATGCTAAACTACCAGATGTTATTGGATTCGATGCATTCAATGAGGAAGTTATGGTTTTTGAAGCGGTTGCATCATCTGGTCCAGTTGATTTTTTACGAAAGAAAGAGTTGGAAATTCTGTTTGCTAGATGTCCATATCCTTTAAGGATGAGCACAGTTTTTTTGAAACGCAGCGTATTTCAGAAATTCTCCAATAATATTGCTCCTGGGACCAGTGCTTATATTGCTGAGACAAAAATGAAGGTAGTATACGAGACGTTTTAAAACTTTGAACTGCTAACAATTTTGTTTAGACAGGGAAAAAGAGATAAATAACAAGGGGATGAATACATGGCTTTTAATGCAACAGTTTTACGTGTTTTAATTGCTTCTCCTTCTGATGTCGCAAACGAGCGAGATAAAGTTGAAGAAGCTATTATTGAATGGAATAGAATACATTCGGAAGAGCTTAAGATTGTACTGCTTCCAGGTAGGTGGGAAAATGATATTACACCTACTTACCACGGTGATGATCCTCAACAGATAATCAACGAACAACTTGTCAATAAATGTGATATTCTTATAGGCGTTTTTTGGACTAAACTAGGAACGCCAACACTTAATTATACTTCAGGAACTCTTGAAGAAATAAATATATTTATTGAAAGTAAAAAGGAAGTCATGCTTTACTTTGTAGATAAGGACATTCCACGATCAGCTGATTTCCGGCAGGTAGAACAAGTTGATGAATTCAAATCTAAATATCAGAATATGGGGATTTACGCTTCTTTTGATGAACGTAAAATAATTAATCACCTCTATGCAAAGGTCAATAGTATAAAGAAACAATACTTAGATATGAAAAATGAACTCAACGATCTACAAAGCACAATTAATGAGAAAAATCCTTATTTATCCTTATCATCTTTAGAAGTAAAAGATAATATAGGGGATGTCTTTAGGAAGGGAGAATCACATGATCAATATAACATATCTGTGAATAATCCCTTTTCACAGAACCCACTGATCAAGGAAGTTAGCAGCAGCAGCCCTGCAACATTTGTACAAATTCTTAAGAAGGAGTTTGGATTAGACTGGTTAGAGGGAGCAGTGAAGAGAAAGCCCGAAAGGCTAAATTTTATGATGGGTTTCCCCTATCAATTTAATCCTTCTCCCAAACCAGGTGATCAATTTTTAGTTTGCATTAATGATGGAAGTAATATTACGTCTTACCTTACCGCAGAAGTCGAAAGTCATTCTTCCAACAGAATAGTTAAAGAAATCGTGCTGGAAGATAGAGAAGGCAAAGTTGATTTTGGATTTTCCAGTGAAGTTGGTTTTCGTGAATACCTGAATAGATATAAAGGAAATAAGAATATTTTTTGTATAACTTTAAAGAATATAGATTACAGCACCAAGGAAATTCCAGAAGATCAATTGCAGTTAATAAAATATGGGCTGCATATTCTTAATGAGAATAAGACTGAAGAGATACCGAAATTAGGAAAAGCAAAACTAAGATATTCGGACGCTTTTGGTGATGTTTTTTGATGCTTCTCAATAATGTAAAGGCACCTAAGAAGGGTGCCTTTTATTTCGCTCTATAGATGATACGGTGAACCGTACCACAAGTAAGACGAAATTTTTCGCATTAATTGATGGCTGGGCGAGGGAAACTGCCTGGCTTATTTTATTTAGTAACTCTAGATTAGAAATCAGATATAATAGAGAAAGGATTAACACAACAAAATTCGAGGTGCCCTTCAATGATCCTGAGTACCAAGCTTCATATCCCGCAGACGCGGCGCGATGACCTTGTTGAGCGAGCGACGATCACCGAGCTATTAAATAAAGGATTAAAGAGCAAACTTACATCCGTAACGGCTCCCGGGGGGTATGGAAAAACAACAGCTTTGAGTCAGTGGCTGCAGCAGTTCACTGTACCTGCCGTATGGATTTCCTTGGGCTCTCAAGATAATGATCTGATAGAGTTTTGGAGCTATACGATCGCTGCAGTCAATAGTAAGAACCCCCAATTTGCGGAAACGGTTACCCCGTATTTGTCATCCTTAAAGTCGGGAGCGTTCGAGCCATTCATCTCAGCTATGATTCGCGAGCTTGATAGCTACTCAGATGAATTGGTCATCATTTGGGACGATTATCACACGATTGATCTTGCGCCTATTCACGCATCGGTGGCTTATTTTCTTGCGTATTTGCCCACACACATCCACCTTTATATAACAAGTCGGTCTGAAATGCCCTTTCCTTCGGCAAGGCTGCAGACGACTGGCCAAATGGTGAAAATCACGATTCAGGAGCTGCGATTCCAACTTGCGGAAGGAATTCGTTACTTTCAGGATTGCATGGGATTGTCGCTGTCGGGAGAAAAGATAGCAGATCTGGTCGACCGCACGGAGGGATGGATCAGCGGACTGTATCTTGCGGCTATTTCGCTGCAAAGGAGCGACAATTATTCGGATTTTATCCGCGCCTTTAACGGGGAACACCGCAACATATCCGATTTTTTGTTTCAGGAGGTTTTTAGTCTCCAGTCTAGCGAGATTCAGTCCTTTCTATTGGAAACTTCGATTGTAGACAGGATGAACGGCCCTTTGTGCGAGACGATTACCGGACAAGCGAATTGTCAGGAGCTGCTGGAAATGCTGGAACGGCATAATTTGTTCATCGTTTCGTTGGATGATCAGCGGGAATGGTATCGCTATCATCATTTGTTTTCCGAGTTTTTACGGAGGCTTTTCCGGCAGAGGTATGCGGGACAATCGAAGGAGTTATATGTCAAGGCAGCCCGTTGGCTGGAGGAGCTCGGGTTTTTGGAAGAAGCAGTTGAGCAACTATTTATGGGTGGGCTTCAACTCGAAGCAAGCGCTTTGATCGAAAAGCATCTGCAAAACCTTCATGCGAGGAGGGGGGTGCTGCATCGATGGTTGCGCGATCTACCGGAGTCCTGTTTTGTTGGAAAACCGAGAATTCAGTTGCTTTATGTCAAAGTGATGGTAGAAACCAATGAAATGGAGCTGGCACAAGCAAGACTTCGCTTCATGGAGGACAAGCTGTCGGATCCTGAATGGAAACCTTACGCAGGCAACGTTCATTTTTTGTCCGCGGCCGTTTCCTTTTATCGAAGAGACTTTCGACGGGCTAATGAATATTTTGAGATATTTGATCGGCAGACGCCTGAGGGAAGCTACGTTCAGATGATCGAAGCGAACTCGTTTTCGATGTATTTTGATACCTTATTGAGCTTTTTTAATGATTTGCATGATGCGGAGAGATTCTTTAATAAATGGATCAAAGTATGGGAAGAGAGAGAAAATTACCCCTACGTCGGGTTTTTCTACAACACGTACAGCTTGCTGTTATATGAATGGAACCGCTTGGAAGAGGCTGAGGCTTATGCGGAGAGGGTACTGAGGTCATCGTGCATGCAGCCTTATGCGCTTATTTTGTTAAGCGCTGCTGTTAATGCTGCACGGATCTGTCAGGCTAAGGGGGATTCGGCTAAAGCGTTCGAATGGCTTGAGTGGGCTAAACCTAAGATCAATTCAGTGGACAAAACCATGTTTATGAGGAGGATAGAGGCGGAGAAGGCAAATTTGTCGCTTGCGAACGGCTCTATGGATGAGCGTTGGCTGCAAACATGCGGCATCAAGCATACCGATACGATCCCGCTCGGTCCGATTAAAGAATATCTTATTTTGGCAAGCGCGCTTATGGAACGCCGGGAAGTCGATGAAGCTCTGCAACTACTAGAACAATTGTACCTGCTTGTCGATAAGGCTGATCGGACCTGGGATAAGGTCAAGGTGGTCATTCTACAAAGCATGGCTTTTTATCGAAAAGGAGCGTTGACGAACGCTATAATGAAGCTGGAAGCGGCGCTCCAATTGGCGGAACCGGGGAAATACATCCGCAGTTTCTTGGATGAAGGGCCAAAGATGACTGAGCTGCTGAGTGAGTATATCCGACAAAGGCAGATCAACACAAACCGTAAGTCTGCGAGCATGCTCTATGCCAGGGAATTGCTTCTGATTATTTCGGATTATACGAATGAAACTGCAGGCTCGGCAGTCCCTATCACGAAACAGGAATTAAAAATATTACGGATGATCGACATGGGGCTGTCGAATAAACAGATTGCGGAACAGCTTCAAATCACGGTCGAAACGGTCAAGAGCCATCTGAAAAGTATGTACAGAAAACTTCAAGTGAACAGCAGAGAACAGGCTCTGGAGCAAGGAGAACAATTAAAATGGTTGTGAGAGCTATTTATCGCAATTGAAGAGAATGACCATTATACAATAAATATTGGCATGAGGGATATCCCCCATTATTTTACCGTTCCTCCCCCTTAGATGGGGGATTTTTTTTGTCTTGAAATCGCCTTATATTAGGACGACAGTGACAATGATCGACAAGAATGGCGAGGGAATGTTGTTATTTGTCGTCTATAGTCATCTTGTATCGCTGCATCGCCGGTTGCAATCATTATTACAAATAAAGAGGTGTATACGAATTTATGAAACGATCGACATCAAGACTCAAGAGGTGGTCTTCCCGATCAGGGAAGATCGTTCTGGCATTTGTACTCGTCTTGACGCTCATCCCATTCATGGGTGCAGGAACGGCAGTCCATGCTGCCTCGTCAACTTGGCCAGCGGTGGGACAAAGTGTACAACCGTCCAACGTGCAAACTTTGCTCAAAGTGGACAGCACGTTGTATGCGGGGACGGGGAATTTCGGCAATGACGTATGGTCGAACAGTAATGGTACTTGGACACAGATGAGCGGCTCGCCGGCCAATGTGCGAAGCTTTCTCGTTGATGCGGATGGCACGTTGTATGCGGGGGCTTGGGGTGACGGCAATAACGTATCAACGTACACGGCTAGTGGTGGGTGGAAGCAGATGCCTGGCTCGCCGAGCAATGTGTATTCCTTGATCGATGTAAACGGTGCGATTTATGCGGGGGCTTCGAATGGCTCTAGCAACGACGTATGGACGTACACGGCTATTGCCGGTTGGACGAAGATGATGGGTTCGCCGGGCGATGTACAAGCCTTGACGTATATTAATGGCACGCTATATGCAGGGACTGGAAGCAACGGCGTATGGTCGAACAGTAACGGTAGCTGGATGCAGATAAGCAACGGCGTTAGCAATCCCAAATATATAGCTTCGTTGCTTAATGTAAACGGCATGCTGTATGCGGCGGGAACTCAATCTGGAGACAACCGCAGCGTTTGGACGTACAATAACAGCAACGGTACATGGACGCCAATAGCCGGTGCGCCGGCCAGAGTGAAAACCTTGCGCTTCGTGAGCGGCACGCTGTATGCGGGAACTGCCTCCGGTGCCGGTTTCGACGACGTATGGACGTACACGACTGGCGACGGTTGGGCGAAGATGAACGGCGCACCGGGCAGTGTATATGCCTTGCTCGATGACAACGGGACGTTGTATGCAGGGACGCAGACCGGAAGGAACGACGTATGGACGAACAGTAACGGCACGTGGGCACAGATGGGCGCTTTGCCAGGCAGAACCAACACCTTGCTTAGTGCCAATGGCACGCTGTATGCAGGGACGGATGACGACAATAACGCCGTATGGGCGTATACGACCAGAGGCGGATGGACACAGATGAGCGGCTCGCCGGGATATGTGTATGCCTTAATTGATGTAAACGGTACGCTGTATGCGGGGACTTCTAATGACGACGATGACAACGATGTATGGACATATGACACGTCTGCTACTACTCCAAAATGGACGCAGATGACAGTAAGCAATGCGCCAAGTAACGTATATGCCTTGCTCAATGTAAACGGAACGCTGTATGCGGGGACGAATAACGGCGACAATGACATATGGACATATGATACTGCCGCGACTATGCCTGAATGGACGCAGATGACGACCGGCAGCGCGCCGAGTTACGTAAATACGTTGCTTAATGTGAACGGCACGCTATATGCGGGGAATGCTGCTGGTGGCAATGACGTATGGACATATGACACGACTGCGACTACGCCCGAATGGGCGCAGATGACGACCAGCCATGCGCCGAGTTATGTGACATCCTTGCTCAATGTGAATGGTACGCTGTATGCGGGGACTAGTAACTTTGACAATGACATATGGACCTACGATGCTAACGCGACTATACCCGAATGGACGCAGATGACGACCAGCCATGCGCCGAGTGGTGTGAATGCCTTGCTCAATGCGAACGGTACGCTGTATGCGGGGACAGATAACGATAGCAACGACGTGTGGATGTACAGCAACGGCGTATGGGAACAGGTAGTCGGTTCGCCGAGCCAGCTACATGCGCTGCTGGAAGTCGGGGGAACGCTATACGCAGGGGGAATAAACGGTGTAGTACAACTAATCGCTCCTGAAACACCTGCGAATTTGCAATCCAGCAGCACCACATCTGTATCAACTATCCTTTCGTGGGATGCCGTATCAGGAGCGACCGGTTATTACCTCTACGAGAATGGAGACAATCCGGCGATTGCCACAGTATCCGGCACCACTTATACGGTGAGCGGACTGACACCGAATACCTTTTATACGTTTACGGTGAGCGCATTCAATGCAATTGGTGAATCGGAGCAGAGCGATGCAGTCCCTGTTCAGACACTGAGCGCAGACGCAACGCTGACCTCGACAATAGGAACGGTAAGCACAGGCGGAACAGCGGAGGAAAGCATCACGAATGTTCCGTACGCCACGACGTTGAATGAGTTCAAGGCAGCGATCACGCCGGCAGAGAATGCATCGTTTGAAGTCTATAATGCAGACGGAACAACCGTAGCGACGGCTTTGGCAACCGGCAAGAAGG
>NZ_JBHVVB010000004.1:98974-539839 GCF_042883835.1 Paenibacillus sp. NPDC058177
ATGCATCGTTTGAAGTCTATGATGCAGATGGAACAACCGTAGCGACGGCTTTGGCAACCGGCAAGAAGGTTATTGTTACTGCGCAGGATGGAACTACAAAGGTGACGTATACCTTAACGGTGATTTCGGCGTATACAGTGACGTATAACGGTAACGGCGCTATATCTGGTAACGCGCCGACCGACAGTGACTCCTACTCGCAAGGAGCTACCGTATCGGTTTATGGGAACACCGGAAATTTGGTGAAGACGGGCTATACATTCGCAGGCTGGAATACGGCAGTGGACGGGAACGAAACGAGCTACGCCGAAGGGTCTTCTTTCATCATAGGCACATCCAACGTGACGTTATACGCAAAGTGGACGATTAACACTTATACTGTCAGCTTCAACAGCAACGGCGGTCCGGAAGTGGGCAGCCAGCCTGTGAACTATAACAGTATGGCCACAAAACCAACGGATCCGACGAGAAGCGGGTACACGTTCGGCGGGTGGTACAGCGACGGAGGGTTGACAGTCCTGTTCAATTTCATCACTCCGATCACGGCAGATACGACCCTGTATGCAAAGTGGACGGCCAACAACACGGGCGGCTCTTCCAGCAATGGAGGCACTCCGTCCTCAACGTTCCCAAACCCTACAGTGATCTCGACAGACGGAAAGCTAACGCTTTCCATCGGCAAATCCGGTGAGGTTAGTCTGGGAGATGATGTAAAAATTATTATTCCCGCTGATGCTTCGGACAAAGAGTTGAAAATAACGATAGAAAAAGTGGCAGACACACAAAAGCTGCTTACAAGTAAGGGTGTTCTGGTCAGCTCGGTATTCGAAATTCTAAAAAACTTTCCGGAAAATTTCAGCAAGGAGATCACGCTGATCTTTACCTTCGATCCGAAAAAACTAAAGGGTGATCAAAAACCGGTTGTATCTTTCTACGACGAAATAAACAAGGCATGGGTGGAAATCGGCGGCGAGGTCAAAGGAAATACCATATCCGTCAAAGTTAATCACTTCACGAAGTATGCGGTATTCGCAGCAAGTCAAGGCGAAGACGCAGCACCAGGCACGAAGCAGCCGATTAACTTCAGCGATATTTCCGGACACTGGGCTGAGGCGAGCATCAAGCAAGCGGTAAGTTTCGGAATCGTCAATGGTTATCCAGACGGTACATTCAATCCGAACCGTACCGTAACGCGTGCGGAATTTGCGGTTATGCTGATGAATACTCTCAAGCCGCAAGGGGATGGAACCGAGCTGGCGTTTACCGATAAAGGAAAGATCGGAACATGGGCACAGAAATCGGTCGCGCAAGCGGTACAATCAGGCATCATTACAGGTTATGAAGACGGCACTTTCCGACCGGATTCCGAAATTACACGTCTGGAGATGGCGGTGTTGATCGCAAAAGCGCTGGGACAGTCCGTTAAGGCGACAACGGCAACAGGCTTCGAGGATGACAAAGACATTCCGGACTGGGCGAAGGGCGCAGTTGGGGCCATGAAAAAGCTGAGCATTATCGAAGGCAAAGGTGCAAATGCATTTGCTCCGGGCGATAAAGCGACAAGGGCAGAGTCGGTAACGGTGCTACTGAGAATGTTGGCGCAAAAGAACAAGTAAAGGGAAATCAAACAAGGCTGCTTTGAATTCAATTTCAAAGCAGTCTTGTTTTTGTGCTGTGCGCCCGGGACGGCCGAGCTTGCACATCAAAGCAAAGTCCAATACTGCTCGAATCCCAGGATGTAAATGTGACAGATAGATAACGCTAGGGAGTGGGGTGAGACTACATGAAGGTTGTTGTTATATTTCTGACAGCGATAGAATCCCCGATTAACGCCTGACTAAAGGGCTTTTTTCAAAGAGCGAATGACCTTGCACGGATTGCCTACAGCCAAACTATCTGGCGGAATGTCCTTCGTAACGACACTGCCGGCCCCAATCACGCTGTTCGCTCCGATCGTCACTCCTGGCAGGACTATAGCGCCTGCACAGATCCATACATTATCACCAATATTGACTGGGTGTGTGTATTCCAATCCCGCTAACCGTTGCTCTACATCCATGGCATGTTCTTCCGTTATAAGACAGACGTTGGGCGCAATAAATACGTTGTTACCAATTGTAATTTTCCCGCTGTCCATGAGCTTGCAATTAACATTGAGAAAAAAATTGTCTCCTACCGTGGTGTTGTACCCATAAGTGCAGAAAAGCGGCTGCTCCACAACGCAATTATCTCCCGTCTTTCCCAGCAGTCCGCGAATGGCAGTCCGTCGTGCTTCTTGGTCTAGCGGGTGTATATTGTTATATTCATATAACTTTTTCACGGTATCCGCACGGTCTGCGACAAGCTCAGGATCGCCAGGTTGGTATAACAGACCAGCATGCGATTTTTCTTTCTCGTTCATAACATCCACTCCTCTATTCAAAGTATTCTATTATAAGGGATGATATGGTTCAACTATAAGATTACGCCATTGGCATTATCGAGATTGTGAGACAGAGATGGCAGGGGGTAAATCAATTAAGCAAAAAAGGCACCCTAATCGGGTGCCTTTCGATTGTGCACTTTTGCCGAGACTCGCGGCGTGGATGAATGCCTTCATTGTTTTGACTGGCTTGGTGACTCTCTTAATGGAGTAGCTGTATAACTGAAATCACACTACCAGCTCGCCTTTAATCGCAATTTTATTAGTACCGTTGGTTTTGGCGAGATACATCGATTGATCCGCCTCGCGAATGAGATCAAGCTCCGTCATGCCCTCCACCCATAGCGTACAGCCGACACTAGTGGTCATAGGTAGTTGAAGCTCCTTAATCAGCATCGGTGATTCTAGTTGCCCGATCAAACGCTTAGCAACCTGCACCAATCCGTCGTAGTCGTTTTGCAGCCATGCTGCCACCAGGAATTCATCGCCGCCAACGCGTGCTAATAGATCGGTCTCCCGAACGGCTTGCTTAATTCGCTTCGCGAACTCTACAAGTACAAGATCACCGACTTCATGTCCGTAAGTATCGTTGCATTGCTTGAATTTATTCAAATCGAGGTAGAACACCCCAAATAAGCCTTCTTGGCAACTAGCCCGATTAATCCAGCCTTGGATGCGAGTGCTAAATCCTCTGCGATTCAACAAGCCCGTCAAAATGTCACGCTCTGTCAATTGAATAAGCTCGATCTCTAGTTCTTTACGTTTTTCGATCTCGGCTCTTAATTGAATCAATAATTGCTCATAATCGTTAAGAATACGAATTTTGTCGTCGTAGTTGATTTGTTTACCTAACTCTGAGCCTAGGGCGAGCGATAATAATTGTAGCGTTTCAATATCGCGGTCAGAGAAAGCATCGGAGCGACCGGAGATGACCTTCAACACGCCGACGGCAGTGCTGGAGTCAAACAGGGGTACGCAGACCATGCTCCGTGCGCCGACTTTCATAGTAGCTGCCTTGTCGACACGATCGTCCTGCTGTGTATCCGGCGAATACAAAATTTCTTTCTCAGTCACGCACAAACCCGACAAGCTGCCGTTCTTTTTTATTCGAATTCCAAGATGAGGCTGCAGGGTACCGCTGACAGCGGCATAAACCATTTCATCGTCCGCCAGCATTTCTATGGTAGAACCGTCGGCATCGGTTAATAGGCACATCCGATCGCAGATTGTTTGCATAAACAACTTCAAATCAAAGTTAGATAACAGCATCTGCTGTTGGACTTCCATTAAAACTTTTAGGCGATGGTTTTCAAGCATCTTCTTCCCAATTCCTCCATACTAAGCGTAGTAATTATTCGTCATGATTAGATAATATGCTAGCACGTTTAATACAGTTTGTCAGCCAAGCCTAAGCTTGACGGTAAGCTGGGATCGCTGCATCTTTCCGCGATGTTTAGTGAAGAAATCATGTGTTGAGGTCTTATCCCGCTCGTTACTGCGGATAACTCCGTTCATTTTGTGTCATATGACATTATGACACTGGCGGATTTGACATCAAGATCCTTAAAATACATCTACTACTTGGAAAGGATGTGGGCTCTTTGATGGCCAGAACCGTCGTTAGCTTTATTCAAAACGGCTATTTCCTGCTGCTTACTTTCGTCACAGGAATGTTTTACTTCAGCTTTTATCTGGTCGCTCTAACCTTGGGCTTGAGTCTTTCGTTTACTGTCGCGGGCGTTCCTCTCCTGACACACGTTTTGCGGACGACGACCGCCTTCCTGCAATTTGAACGAGTACAGACCAAGATCTATACGGACATTACCACCGAGCCTTGCGTTAAATCCGCGAGCCCGGATGTGTCGGGCTGGCTTCAAGCGAAAAAGGAGCTGCTGAACGTACGCAACTGGATCGCAATTGGCTGGCTGCTGTTGAAATTCCCGATAGGGATTTTAAGTCTGATCAGTGCGGTCTTGCTGTACGCAGCGCCACTTGTATTGATTGCGGCCCCATTCCTCTATCGGTTTATCAACCTTTCCTTTATGGGGGTAGATAGTATTACCAAAGCCGTGATGGTGTCGGCCATAGGAGTCGTATTGATGATGGTGAGCTACAGGCTTGCGGGCCGCTTGGCGTACTTGATAGGCGGCTACACGCGTCTGATGATCAAGCATGTGAACAGGTAGACGCTACGCCCGGATTTGCCTCGTAGGTCGCCGGGTGGTAGTTTACTCTATAGCGGTTTACTCAATACTAATTACGTAATGTCATACTGAAGGTCGTTAGGGGTTGATGGTTTTGTTCGATATGGTCAAGCGATGGTACTGGTACGACTGGCTCATGTTCATAATCCGTCTGATATGCAGCATTTCTCTCGTATTTACGACTATAGAGCTGAAAGAATATTTTACGCTGCCGATAGTGGCCCTTATGCTGTGGCAGCTGATTGCTTTTTCCGTCCCATGGCTTTGCTTGCAGCTCGATTATAAATACTACCTGTTTACCGAAATCGTGATCTCGGGCGGGTTGTGTTTGTATCTGGCTGCATTTTTTCCGCAAGCCTACTTCTCATTCCTGCTGTATGCCTTTTTAATTGCTGCCCACAGCGCGCAAAGGACTTATCTCTGGTCAGGGCCTGTCTCCATATTGCTCCTGCCCGCCATAATCAAGCTGTTTGCAGAGCAGAGTGAATACTGGGTCATGGCCGTTCACATCGGGATGGCATATGTCTTCGGATTCTCCTTCCATTTACTTGTGCTCAATTTTCGTCAAGGCGAAACTATCCGCGACCAAAATGCGGTGCTGGAGCAGTATCTGTCCCAAATCGAGCGCATCACGCTTGCCGAAGAGCGGAACAGGCTCTCCAAAGAGCTTCACGATACCGTCGGCCATGCCTACACTTCGCTCATTATGGGATTGGAAACGTTGCGTCCTGAGCTGACAACGGAGACAGGGACGGAAAGGCTCGAATCCCTATTGAACCTGGGCCGCCAAAATATGGAGGAAGTCAGAAATTACGTGCATCAAATTGAATCGCCGCATGAGGCGCTCCCGCTGCTTCAGTCTTTAAGGAAGCTGGCAGAGGAGTTTCAGGAGCATGCTAAGGTAACGGTTCGTTTTCATGCCTACGGGGAGGAATATCCCGTAACGAAGCAAGCGAAGACAGCACTCTATCGCTGCCTGCAAGAGTCGTTGACGAATGCTGTGCGTCATGGAAACTCGACAGAGATTAAGGTATCCGTGCAATTTGAACCCCAGCAGACGAGACTTGAAATTCAAGATAACGGCCGCGGGATGGAGCAGGGGAGGGAGGGCTTCGGCCTCAGTGCCATGAAGGAGCGGGCGATGAATTTACAAGGCCATGTGGCCGTCTATACGGAGCCGGGAGAAGGCACTCTGGTTACCTGTACGCTGCCCAGACAAACGGAGCTTAAGGATGAAGTCATTCGCCTGTTGGTTGTCGATGATCAGCCCTTTATCCGTGAAAGCCTGCGGACTCTGCTGGAGGAACAGCAGGATTTGCAGGTTGTTGGAACGGCAGAGGATGGGGAGCAAGCGATCGAGCTGTGCAGGCAGGTTCAGCCGCAGCTGGTGCTTATGGATCTGGAAATGCCGAATATGGATGGAATCGCCGCATCTCGTACGATAAAAGAATTGTGGCCCGACATCCGCATTCTGATTCTCACCACGTTCGAGGATACCAGACAGGCTCTCGAGGCGATGCGAAGTGGGGTGGACGGATACTTGTTGAAGTCCATGCAGCCGTTAGAGCTGGCCGAAACGATACGCACCGTCTACCGCAGGGGTACGCTGATCGATCAGGGCATGTCGCACAAATTGTTTGCCCAGCTGGAGGCGGACAATAGCGGGGATGATCCTTCGTTTGTCAAAGGAGCGTCATCGGCCTATGAATTAACGCCGCGGGAGCTTGAAATTTTACAGTTCGTCTCCAAAGGGCTGCGATATAAAAGCATTGCTTCCAAGTTGTATTTATCCGATGGTACGGTTCGAAACTATGCATCATCGGCTTATATGAAGCTGGGGGTCCGCAACCGGGAGGAAGCGGTGCAAAAAGCCAGGGAGGCCGGGCTTCTGGAATAACCCAAGTTATGTATTATGGTGGCGGATGCCGGCATACGGAGTGATTGTGCTTCGTATGTCGGCATCCGCCATTTAGATTTTGAACGCCGTTTTTTATTTATTCAGCATTAGGGTTTACGTTCATTACCGTTTGGCAATTGGCAATGTGTAGTAATCAAATGCCAGATCCAATAAGGCGCTCGCTTCCTGCCGCTTCAGTGGCTGCTTGGAACGGAAGTTGATGGAGCCGTCCTTATTGATCTGGGTATCCGGGTCCATGATGCCTTGGGATACAAGGGTTGTGATGGCTTTAACTGCCCAGGCATCCGTTTCGCCACGCAATGTAACCTTCTTGGTTCCAGGCTCAGCTTGTCTCAGGTTTTGGATCATAACTGCCGCCATCTCTCTAGTGATAGGAGAATTAGGTTTATAATTAGGCACTCCGGACAACATCTGCTTCTTGTTGGGTTCAATCGTATCAGGCATGCTTTCCCAGCCATGGGCGTGTAGCAGCAACGCTGAGAACTCACTCTGAGTTAACTTTCCATTCGGATCGAAGCGGGTAGCTGTCTTTCCGTTCATGATTTTTAAGGCACGGAGATTTTGAATATAAGACGCATACTTGCTGCCAGCAGGTACATCAGTGAATGGCAAATCTCTATTTAATTTTTGTGCATAACCCACGTAGTGCGGAAGTGCCATGTAATAGAAATAGGTGATTTTGCCGGCCCCATTTTTTTGAAAGGCTACTTTATTGCCGGCTTCATCTTCAAAGAGTAACGGGTGGATCATTTTCAGCGTACTCTTGCCCAGATCTCCTGTCTCCGTAAACAATTTTCCGTTTGAATAGGAAACGAGGGTCCGCATGGATCCAAGACGCGTGTTTTGGTACAATCCCACGTAGTCCTTGGCCTGCTGCTCACTGATTGCCGAATAGGATGGCTTTGGAGCCGCTTCTTTTTTCGGATAGTAATGATTCATAAATTCCTCATACACGTCGAGACTCATCATAGAGTCGTTATTGTAGGACATGTAGAATGCTGTGTTTTTCTCTGGAAGAAGAACAATCAAGGAAGAATGACCGGTCACATTTCCCCCTTTGATAACCACATGTTGACCATTCATCTTCTCTTTGAAGTAGCCTTCAAATCCGATGGTTGTGACAGGGTAGTCTTTATCAGGGAACACCTGGTAGGTGTGCATTTGCTCAATGCTCTTGGCACTTAAGATTTGTTTGCCTTCATACGTTCCTTTGTTCAGATGCATCATAAGGTACTTCACCATGTCATCTGCGTTGGATACCATGCCGCCGCTAGGACGATCGGTTGGTATGAATCCCTCCAAGGGGATTAGCTTGCCTTTAGGATCATAATGGGCAGCCATTCTGCTGAGCAGTTCGGGTTTAAACCGCACATTCGTCGAGTTCATGCCCAGCGGCTTGAAAATATTGTCCTCCATATACTGGGCGTATGACGTGCCCGCTACTTGCCCTACCGCATACCCCGCCAGTGTGAACCCAAAATTATCATAGGTGTACGCTTCCCCCGGAGGTCTGACAATCGTCGGCATATTCGCTTCAAGAGCCTCCTTCATCGGGTAGAATTGCTTCACATATTCCGGCTTCGATCCCGAGAGGATATCCGGTTTGTCAAAGCCGCTGGTATACGTAAGCAGATCGTACATTGTCAGTTTTTTGCCTGTTTTATTCGGTACCTTCATCCCTCCCAGGTATTCCTGGATATCGTGATGCAAATCAATTTTCCCCTTATCGACCAGCTGCATAGCTGCCAATGCCGTGAACTGCTTCGTCACAGAACCAATTTGGAAAACGGTGCTGCTGTCTACCGGAATTTTATTTTCCCTGTCGGCATAACCGTAACCCTTGCTTAACAGCACTTTACCATTCGAAACAACCGCGAAATTAGAACCAACCGTATTATACTTTTTCATCGCTTCCTTAAAAACGCCATCTGCAAAGGTCTCCAGTTCCTTGGAATCCCGCGGTCCCTCCAGTTGCTTGGCATCCTGCGGCGCCTTCAGGCTGGTAACCTCAGATGTAACTGGCGGGGGAGTCTGCCGGCTATTAGCTGCGTTCCCTACTTCCGTACAAGCGTTAATGACTGTACCCGTTAACACCAGAACAGTTAATAGTAGAACTGCGCGATTCTTGCGAACCCATTTCTTCGTGTTCTTCATATTCTTCGTATTCTTCATAAATGATATCTCCTTAACTATTAAATTTGCCTCTTAACCATCGGCTGAGCCCAGTATCGCAAAGGAGTTGTCACACCAACAAGTTGCATTTCGTCATCTATGACATCCTGCTACCTTGAAAGCGTCATGTGACAATTCGGCACTAGGTTCATTGACAAGGGAGGCATTAGGATACCTGAAAGGGCGATGAATCATCCAGGAGACGAGGACAGTCTTCCTTGCCCAAAGCCATTAGAACTGGAGTGTGGACATCATCGCTTTCTTACAAGATATCGTTATCCAGTACGGTTACATTGCCATCTTTCTATGCCTTGCGCTTGGTATTATTGGTTTGCCTGTGCCTGATGAAGTTCTCATGACGATTGTTGGCTATCTTTCTTCCATTGGGCTGCTTTATTTTCCGATATCCCTTGTGGTCAGCGTCCTTGGGGCTATGAGTGGCATGTTGTGCAGTTACGCCCTTGGGCGGAAGTTCGGCAAGCCGTTGCTGTGGAAGTATGGAAAATGGGTCAGGCTCACGACCAAAAGGTTAGAGAAAACAGAGAGCTGGTTTCAGCGCTACGGCCCCTGGGCGATATGCATCGGCTACTATATTCCAGGTTTCCGCTATCTGACTTGTTATTTGGCAGGGGTGAGCGCCATGAACCCGCGGAAATATATACTCTACTCGGGCCTCGGAGCCCTATGCTGGTGTGCGATTTTTATTTCAATTGGGTATTTTCTGGGGGGGACTTTTGATTTCTCGAAAGCTCATGGTTCTTTTTTGGGGTTGTTTTACTCCAGGCAATAGAGGGCACTCAAAAGAGCTAAATTCTTGGCAGAAAAAGATGTAGAAGATGTAGTCAGCTTTCCTTAAGAAAGGAAGGGCCATACGCTTGAATAAGCTGGATTTTCAGGACAAAATCGAACTGTTGCGCGGCGAGTTACACGATTTGGCGGATAGATCAGGAATTACTTCAGGAGTAGTTCTGTTGAAGTCTCAAGAGTTGGACAAGCTGCTGAATGAGTACTGCCTGATGTTAGGGAAGGAAGAGTAGGTGGGTAGTTTATGTGGACCTAACATATAGATACCCTATGAACAGGGCACTCTAATTCGAAGAGCGCTCTGTTCATAGGGTTTTAGCCCAATATACTATATTGCATAATAATGATTAACCTAGTTGTTGCACACCTCTGTACCATACGGCCCGGATAGACAAGGTATTCGAGATATTGGTTGTCGGATCGCCATCTACCAATACAAGGTCAGCGAGCGCACCTACGGCAATTCGGCCGCGATCGTTAAGATCGAAGCAACGGGCCGGTATTGAGGTAGCGGACCGGAGTGCTTCTATCGGAGTTAACCCGGCCATAACCAGCAATTGCATTTCATGATGAACGCTGGCGCCGTGAGCAAGCCCTCCGAGATTTGGAACGGGAACCGGTGAGACATCCGTACCGACCAAAATATCCACTCCGGCACGGTGAAGATCCATCACGTTTTTAAAGCTATTCTCCATATGGCCTTGCGGGAAAGTGTTGAAGCTAGAGTTCAAAATATCGATCCATTCCGGACTTAATTTGGAATTAACACGCGGATCATTCGCCAATTCCGATGCCGGATTCCCAAGAATGGAAGAGTTCAATACCAGACATGGTGTCACGAACGCGCCTGAATCGGCTATGGATTTCACCAATTTGGCTGTGTATTCGGGCCTGTCGATAAACAAGTGACCCAATCCGTCCACCCCCATATCAATAGCGCTCTGTGAGGAATCAGCAGTCAGGACGTGAGCTATGACGATTTTATCGAACTTATGGGCTTCTTCCACAGCTGCTTTGAGAATCTCATCGCTCAAAACAGGCAGGCCAGGAGCAGCCATAACCGTCCCTTCCTCGATCATAATTTTGATATAATCGGCTCCATTCTCCACTTGGGTATGCACATGTTTGATCGCTTCCTCCACACTCGTTACTTGGGGCACTTCTTCATGATCATGAGCGTAAGCGGCTAGCATAGCTTCCCTGTCTTCTTTCGATAACTTCTCCAGTTCCTTTAATATGAAATCAGGGATTTCATCCCCATCTGGAAGCAGTTCATCAGGATGACCGCCTGGAGCGGTGATTGCTGTACCGGCAGAACGGACATCGGCGACGTCATTTACATTTTTTAACTGGATTACTCGCCCTCTTTCCGTAAAATCGCCGTTCATTTCGAGTTCTGTCGTAACGCCGAATTTTAAGGCATCCCTTAGTCCTCCAATGGAAGTGTGAACATGCGCATCAATTAAGCCTGGCAATAATGTCGCGTTTTTCGCATCAATGATAGTTGCGTTTGCCGGAAGATCTCCACCCACCGTAATAATGGTTTCCCCTTTGATGACAACAGTTCCTGAATCGATAATTTTTTCCCCATCGAATATACGTGCATTTGTAATCGCCGTAATTTTTTCAGGAGAGCTTTGGGTTGCATTCTTCATTTCTTTATTCCTCCCTGGAGTTGTTCGGTAATCACTTCGTAATATAACTGTTAGATATCTAACTGTCAACAAACTAATATTCATTTGACATGTACGCTGGATATTTGTATAGTTTATTTACTTACAGTTAGATTACTAACTATTTGAGGGGGAACGATCATGAAGCCTCGCAAGGGTACGCCTTATCTGGATTTGTTTCAGATTATTGGCCTTAAGTTAAAGAAAAAAGCGAACGAGAGCATAAAAGAGTTGGGGTTAAACGCTCATCAAGGAAAAATCATTGGCTATATCTACGAGAACCAAGAAACTCAATTAATTCAGAGGGATCTTGCCGATCGGTTCCATCTGCGGGGGGCTAGTATTACGAGCATGCTTCAAGGTCTTGAACAAAGAGGATTCATCGAACGAAAAATTCCTGCCAATAATGAACGGCAAAAAAATATTTATGTTTTACCAAAGGCTGTTGAATTGATTGAAGACTTTAATGAATCTTTCCAAAGGGTGGAGGATGAAATCGTTCAAGTCCTTTCTGAAGAGGAGAACCAAATCTTAAAGGAATTATTGATAAAAATAAATGAACGCTTATAATGACAGCCAGGAAGGGGGCAGGCGCATGAACAAAACGGATCGTCTGTTAGCTATAGTGCTTGAGTTACAGCGCAACAAAGTGTTACGAGCCGAGGATTTAGCGGCTACATTTGAAACAAGCGTAAGAACCATCTATAGGGATATTCAGGCTTTGAGTGAAGCTGGCGTATCCGTGATCGGGGCGCCTGGGCAGGGGTATTCCTTAATGGACGGGTATTTTCTGCCTCCGGTCAGCTTCACGGTCGAGGAAGCTGTGACGTTACTCATCGGGACGGATTTTATTGAGCGTTGGTTTGATGCCCACTATGGCAATAAGTCACGAACTTCTAGGAAGAAAATCGAAGCTATCTTGCCGGAACCGATACTCAGTGAGGCAACACGGATTCGCAAGAGCTTCCGTCTACTTGCAACTGCTGAAGATGCAGCGCGAATACAAGAGAGGACATATATAGAGGTGATTCGCCGAGCAATATTGGAGGAAAGAAAAATAAGCTTCCACTATTCCAAAAGAATCGCCGAGGCCGATGGGAACCGTCAAAGTATTCGTACGGTTGCTCCTTATGGGCTTGTGCTTCTTCACGGGTCATGGGTACTTATCGCATGGTGTGAACTGCGTCAAGACATCCGTAATTTCCGTTTGTCCCGGATGTCGGAGCTTATGGGCCTGGAATCCAGATTTAAGCTGCCAGTGAATTTTGATTTAGATGCATACAAGCCTCCAGATGATCGCATCGTACTTGTACGGATCTTAGTCCAAGCTGATATTGCCGATAAGATAAGGGAATCCAATACCTTTTATTTCGAAAGTACAGAGGAGCATACGGATGGGGTACTGATGACCTTTCGTGTTCGACAGCCTGAGGAATTGCTGCACCTCGTGCTCGGCTGGGGAAGCGGAGTGGTTGTACTGGAGCCAGAATCCTTCCAATACCAGGTTAAAAACGAACTAAAAAAAGCATTTGAACGCTACTGACATAATGGTGTCAGTAGCGTTTTTGTATACTTGGACATATAGAAGAATGAAGGAGCGGGATATGATGACCACAACAAAGGAAGTATTACAACAATTTGAGGAGACGGCGACGCATTATATTCACGAACTGGATCAATTCAGTCTGGATCAGCTGAAGCATAAGGCAATTAACAACGAGTGGTCAATCGGACAGATGTTTCAACATCTCGTTAACTCGGCACTTTATATGCAGCTTCGTAATGTGGAGCAATGTCTGGTGCCAGGCCCAGACCTCCAGGTAACTTCAGAGGAAAAAACTGAGGCTGGTGCAGCTGTCTTTGCTCAAGGCAGTTTCCCTCCCATTCGTATACAGGTTCCGCCTTCTCCGCTGTATACGCCGGAGCAGCCGGAAAGTAAGGAGCAGCTAATTCAAGGATTACACACAATCATCCAGAGAATGAAGGAGGTTGAGCCTGCTCTTGAGAGGGCGTCCAAACAAAATACAGTGTCTCATCCCTCGTTCGGCGGACTGTGTGCGGAGGAGTGGTTTCGGCTTATTGAAATGCACTACCGTCACCATCTTCTACAGTTGGACCGCTTGAAACAATATACGTAATGAAAAGGAAAGGGAATTTAAGAGATGATTTTAAATGAAATAAGCCAACAAAGCCGTTTCTGGATTGGTGTCGTGTCTTTAAACCATGTGAAGCGTGCAGAGTTGGGGGGATTTGCTCAGCTTTGTCACGGTAAGTCAGCACCTTTACTTAAGATGCGGCAGGGTGATTGGTTGATTTACTATTCCCCGCGTACACAAATCAAGAAGGGCGCTCCACTTCAAGCATTTACCGCTATCGGGGAAGTAGCTGATGATCAAGTCTATGAATATCAGATGTCCCCATCATTTGTGCCATTACGCAGAAATATCAGCTATATTTCTTGCCGCGAAGTAAAGATTAGGGATTTATTAGAACAGCTTACCTTCACGCGTATGAACCGAAATTGGGGATACTCCTTCCGCTATGGTCATTTTGAGATCAGCCGTGAGGACTTTCTGAGGATTGCCGGTACAATGCTGAGCAATGAGCAACTGGAATGATGCAGACTTCTTAAATGGACAGTTGAAAAAGAGCAATATCTAGCCGCTCTTCCAGCGAGAAGCCCGGCACAGCTGAAACAACAAAACAGGCGAGGGGAAGCTAACACTCCCCCTCGCCTATATTCACACAGTTCTCCTAGTGTCCCGTCACTTCTAGCTGCCTAAGTAGCAACATGCCACTATTAAGGTCAAACCAATTTACTCCGGAGTCCCCTGCGTCACCCCATGAATATAAGTCAACGTCGGGCTATCCACCGCTCCTTGCCCAGGATTATAGGTGAAGAAGTACTCGACGGTATCCCCCTGTTGCAGGTTATTTACAGGGTAGGTATAGTTACCGTTCCCTGTCGCCGTCATGGCTACGTTCTGCTGCCCACCGTTATTGATCGTATAATGTAAGTCGGCAAAGGTTGCGCCATTCACATAGAAGGTCAGATCATTACCTGTTTTCTTCAGTCCTTTTACCGCATCACCAACGATGATTGTACCGGATGATGATGACGGCACAACAGTGATGGTGGAGGTAGCTGTTTTATTGCCATCCGCTGTTGTAGCTGTCACGGTTGTCGTGCCTGGAGCGAGGCCGGTCACGGTACCGTTTTGGCTCACGGAAGCGATGCTATTGCCTGATACGCTCCAAGTAACCTGTTTATTGGTTGCGTTGGACGGAGCTACACTGGCGTTCAGCTGTACATTCTTTCCGACCTCCACCTGTGCGGTGGTCTGGGTTAGCGTTACACCCGTAACAGGTACGTTGTTACCCGGATTCTCACTGTTTCCTTCTTTATACACACGTACATAATCGACCTGCATCGTTGCAGGGATGTCAGACGGATCTGGGGTATTTAAATTATCAAAGTATCCACCGATCGCCAGATTCATAATGAGGTAGAATGGCTTATCGAATGGGGCGTTTGGATTGTTCGGCGCAGCCGTGGAATACCATTGATCCCGGCTGACTTTGAAGAAGAAATTGCCGTCTACATACCACTTCATGTTATCTTCTTCCCAGACCATAGAGTACACATGATAGTCATTGGCGAAGGTCTGGCCTTCAGGGAAGTGATATTCGCCGGCAATATATCTGTTAACCGGCCATTGTCCGCCAAAGTGTATGGCACCGCTAGTAGTACCTGGCAAACGTCCCTTGGCTTCCATAATATCGATTTCACCGGATGCAGCCCAAGCACCATATACGGAATCTTCCGGGAGCATCCAGAGTGCTGGCCAGACACCATTCCCTGTAGGCAGCTTGGCACGAATATCTACTCTGCCGTACTGGAAGGACAGATGATCCTTGGTGTTGATTTTACCAGAGGAGTACTGTGCGAACCGGTTAGGGTCCTGTGGAAAGGATTTGGAGTCGTGTAAGACTCTGATGTTCAGCTTTCCATCTTCTACAAAAATATTTTGTGGACTGTCTGTGTAGTGCTGCAGCTCTGCATTTCCCCAACCCCAGCTATGAGGATCATTACTGATGTAATAGCCTTGTTCATAATTCCATTTGTTCATATCGAGCGATGTTCCGTTGAATTCATCCTGCCAAATAAGATTCATGCCAGCGATCGTCGGATCGGTAGGTGTTCCGATAACAATATCATCATGATCGGATACATCCGGACGTGGGGCATTTGGATTGCCAATAAAGGTATAGTAGACGAAATTATTGCCGACACTGCCACCCGCCTGGCCATTCAACGGATAACCGATACGGATCTGCATATCCTCCTGGATAGGTTGGAACCACAGACCGTAGATATAGTCAGCCCAGTATCCCCACTGATTGGCATCGGACATGTGGTTGTAGCCATTCGCGGCGTATACAAATCCGCTTTGACTGGAGTCACTCATAGCCACCCATTGTCCGTTGATGTTAATCTGGTAGACGTATTTTCCAAGCTCGGTGCCAATTGGCGCACCCCCATCAATCTTGGGAAGCGGTACACCTATGGTACCGTTCACATCCGCTGTATAGGTAGTTCCATCATAGGGAGTGAGCACATACGAATTTCTTACGGGTTCATTAAAAGTGATCGTATACACGACGCTAGCCGAGGAAGTTCTCGACTCTAATCTGACGTTCATAGACTCTGTTACGGTAAACCAGTAGCCACCGCCGCCTTCAGTGAATTGTCCGAAGTTGTTATCATAGATCCAGCCGCTGGCCGCATTATTTTCAATATCAATCCATGTACTGCTGTTTACAGGTTTTACGAACACCCTCAAATCATCAGCCACAGCTTGATAGGTTATGGATGGATCATTGTTGAAGGTAGGATAAGTAAAGCCTGCACTGCCTGTGAAACCTGCTGTAATCTGCGGCCCTTGTGTAGGTGCCATGGCAGTGATGGTTGTTTTGTTTATGTTTTGAAAAACAAGGGTGTAATCAAGGGTAACCCCAGTTGCCTTGGAGAACAGCTGAATCTCAGTTGTTGCGGAGAGAGTGAACCAATAGCCGTTCAAGCCCCCATCGCTCCAGTGCCCCCAGTTTTGGTTATAAGTGTAGCCACCGGCGCTATCAATATCAACCCAGTTTCCAGCTACTTTCACATTTACGCCTACGTCATCTGAAACAGTATTCCAGGTCGCAGAGCCTCCATTGAATATAGGCATGACAAAACCGAAGCTAGCTTGCCCAACCCCTGATTGGGAGATGACAGGTCCGTCTGCTGCTGAAAAGTAATCCATAGAGGTAACGGTCGTTCCTGCTGCCTGAACCTTCGAAGTTGGCAATAGGCCAACACCGGCCAGCAGCACTACTACTAAGAACAAACTCAATATCTTGTGCGTCCACCTGTGTTCCGTTTTGTAAATTCGTGTCATACGTATCCTCCTGTAATAAAATATTAGAATTCGAAACCGCTTTCATCCTCTGACATCTTTATTCTATCGAATGTAATAATGGGCTTAAAGGTACAATAATTTTTGTTATAACCCATTTTTTTGGCTTTTGATGATATTTGCTCGTTCAAGCAGGATACCGCCCGATTTATAGAGCTGTGTCCTGGTATTCTCCTTCGCTATCATATTTTCGACGCATCAGTTGCCGGTATTCTGTGGGTTGCATGTCCATGACTTCCCGAAAAGCCCGTGTAAAGCTCTTGTAGCTTTCATACCCGACCATGGTGGCTATCTCGACGATTTTATGATCGGTTTCGGCCAGTAGCCTCCGGGCTTTATCGAGGCGCACATCGCGCAGGTATTCTGCAAAGCCTTTACCGATATTCTTCTTGAACAGGTTTGAAAAATAGGCATAATTAAGCGACACGTGGTTGGATACCATCGCGAGGTCTAGCGGTTTATGATAGCTTTCGTGTATAAAACGTATGGCTTCATTCAAATCCTGCGTGTTGCGATAGCTACACTTGTACTCATAATAGAACTGGTTCAGCCGAAGCAGTTGTTGTTGCATGGCCTGAATATAATCACGAATGCCTGGGTAATCAAATAGATTACGCAAGCATTCGATGTCCAGCGTTTCTTCTCCCATATACGGGCGGATCACTCGCACATATTCCTCCAGCATCTGTACAATGGCGCGGGATAACTGCTGCGTGTAGCGGATGTGATAGCGTTGCAGCGTATCTTTGTGAAACACCTTGGAAATGCCTTGGGTGATTGTACCGCTGTTCTTGGTGCCGATTAGCTGGAAAAGGGCATACAGCTCCTCATAAGGAAGTTCCCATTGCTGCTCTAGCCGCTCAATATGAGTTGGCAGAATGCAGTTCCGATCTGGAAAAAGGTAACTGTGGTGATATAGCTCTAACGCTTGTGTATAGCTATTCGGCAGCTCTTTTAATCCTTGCTGCGGGCCGGTCATGGCAGTGATGGCATCCTTCTGCTCCGCCTTGAGGGCAGCAGGAAAGACTCCCGGATCTACGGCTGCATCCACCGCAAGGATCAGGTACGGACGGTGTTGCAGGCATACACATCCCTCTCTGCCATATACGCGGTAGGCAATGGATTCTATGCTGTGGCTGCTGTCGGCCCCTGGTTGATTAATCCATAGCTCCTCTCGCAGCAGACACAGGCGGTAATTCTGCCACAGCTCTGGATTCTGCCCCTGGGTCTGGAGCACCCATGCCTCATCGCTTACCGCGCCCTGCATATACATACTTAGCTCTTTGCGGTCTGTTTCTTGGGCACGGCGGGAGATATGCTCCATATTGCGCGAGAGCGCCTGTCGTGTTCTGATCTCCTGCTCTACATGCTCCACTGCGGTCTGCAGATCTTCGCGTTTCACAGGCTTGAGCAGGTAGCCCTTGGCTCCAAGCCCGATGGCCCTTTGCGCATAGGCAAAATCGCTATAGCCGCTAATAATCAGGTAATCGACCTCGATGTGCTCCTCTTTGGTCTGCGCCATCAGTGTCAGCCCATCCATATCGGGCATTCGGATATCAGTAATCACCAGCTGGATGACGTGCTGACGCAATATTTCCAGTGCCTCAATCCCGTTTACGGCACAGTAAATGTTATCAAGCTGCAGAGGAAATTGGCGCAGCATGGCCTGTAGCCCATCGCGAATGTGTTTTTGATCGTCCACAATCAGAATATTGATCATGCTCTACCATCCTCCAAGATTCACATTTTCCCATGGCAATCGTATGGTTACACAGGTATAGTCACCCTGCACGCTGTCAATCCAAAGTCCACAGCCCTGGCCGTAATGAAGCTGTAAACGCTTATGCACATTCTCCAGGCCCAGTCCGTTTTTGCTGGTAACGATTGGTTTATCTGATTCGCCCCGTAATACAGCCTGTAAGCTGGCTAGCATCTCAGGGTCAACACCTGCGCCGTCATCTCGTATTTTGATTAGCAGCAGGCTGTTATTTTCTACAGATACGGTAATTTGGATGTCTACACTGCCGCCCGAAGGCGCCGCGTGATGAACGGCATTTTCGACGATGGGCTGCATGCACATTTTAGGAATCGTATAGCGCAGTACCTCCTGAGGGAGATTCGCCGTCAATACGATGTTGCCGCCTTCCATAAAGTTTATGAAGCGGACATAGCTGTGTATGTTGGACAGCTCTTCGCTAAGGGCAACTGTATCGCTGCGCCACTGCATGCTGTATCGTAGTTGCGAGCCTAATGACACCAACGCGTCGGCGATTGCTGGTTGCCGCTGAACCTCTGCTAGCATACGGATGGATTCCAGCGCGTTATACAAAAAGTGAGAGTTGATCTGCGAATGCAGCGAGTGCAGCTGTGCGTTTTTGGCAATTAGCTGCTTATCTACCACCTGCGTCATCAGCTGTTTGATCTCGTCTAACATGCTATTGTAGCTGACGGCTACCTCGTCGATTTCATCGCCAGGTTCATTTTCACCGAGGCCAGTATTAATTTTTGCATCCAGTTGGCCTTGTCGCACCTTACGCATGGAAATCAACACCCTGTCTAACCGGCGGAAAATGCGCCGGGTGGTATGCGAAACGAGCAGCAGCAACAACAGCAGCACACATAATGTGATCGCTACTACGAGTAGATACCAGTTTCGCGGACCCTTCATCAGGTCTTGATGGGAGGCGATATCCACCACATAGGCGTTGAGTGGAGCGATGTAGCGATAGAGTGCGTAGTAAGTATGATCCCCTACACTGACCTTAATAGGGCTATTCTGCTGCAGTACATCCAGCCGCTGATGGATGCTGCCAAGAATCTCGTTTAGCTCGTTCCCAGCCGTTTGGGGAAACACATGCCGGGGATTATATACATTTCGAGCCGGATTACTTCCGTCCATCACCACAGAGAAGAAATCTCCACCGTTCTCCTCGAACAGGTCGCTGAAAAACACGCTATGCGGGGTGCGAACTTCCATAATGGTGGGGAGTTTCTGCTGTTGCCCCTGAAGGCGTACCAGCCGGTAATAGGACAGCGTATGCTCGCCATTTTTAAAAGCAAATAAGCGGTGTGCCGCGCCACCTTCTTCCCGAAGTGTCACCCAATAATTCTGCGGCCAGAACTTGTCATAATGATAGATTTCGGGCCAAATCTCAAACAGGTTTGGATTATCGACATAAAAGCTGAGCTCACTGATCATCTCATGGCTTTGAATAATATTATGCATTTGCTCAAATTGGTTTTGTCTGAATTTCACCAGACGCAGGCCGTCCCCGCGCATATTGGAGTGAATAAAATCTACAAAGGCCTTTTGATTCAGTGCAGTGGAGGAAGCGCTCTCAATAATGCCCAGTCTACTGCGCAGCTGTTCGTTAAGCCGTGAGACATGACTGCTGCCGGTGGCCATTGCATCCTTGTATAACTGGTTCTCCTGTGTGCGGATAAATAAAAGGGATACCAAAATCCCAGGGATTACAATCATCATGCTAAAGGCTAAAAATAATTTCTTAGATATGCGCGAATTGCGGTAAAGCTTCTTCACTTTAGTCAGCAGATACGTCATTCAAATAGCCTCCCTACTCTTGTAATATACCATATATTACAAACCGTCCGGTAGGTAAATAGGCTGTTGTGCCAAGTGATTAGAACCCCAGAAGAAGGGAATACCGGCCACCATCTCGGTGACCGGTAGTAATCTTAATACAAGCATGTTACTCTGCCATTTTGGCCTTTCGTGCATCCAGTTCCGTCTGACGGTGTTCCATCACCTTGTCAAAGCCATAACTGCTACGGCGGTCAAGGAAATTATCGAAAACTTTATCAAACTCAGCCTCATTCTTGGCCGTAATCAGCTCAGGCATCACTTCCTCCCAATTCTGAGCAATACGGGCCCAGGACACCGCTACATCAGAATCGCCTTGTGGATCCAGACCTTTGTAGATGCCGCTATCAATATCAGCCCGCTCATTGGCGAAGTCTTCCATTTGCTTAAGGACAGGGGCTTTCGCCGGTCTCCACTGATTAATGATTACAGGGTTACGCATCATCCAATAAGTATCCAGAATGCCATACTGCTTCTCCATTTTCTCAATATCGTTTTCCTGCAAATCAACCATTTCAGGCTTCAACTGCGGCTTGTCACCGACCATCTCCCATGTTTCGCCTTCTTTACCCAGGAATAAATCGCGCTGGCCTTCTTCGCTGGCCAGATAGGTCAAGAAGCGGATGGCCCGCTCAGGGTTTTTGGTAGATTTGCTAATCATCGTTACCATCCAGCCGTCCATGTTGCCGGGGAATAGCTTTGGAGCGTCACCCTTGCTGTTCTTAGGTCCATCGACAGCGATGTAGTAGGAGTCTGGATTGGCGCTTGCAGCCAGCATTGGATTGACCGCTGCCATTCCGTTCCACTCGCGGACCATCATGAAATAACGGGCGTTATTCGTTTTTTCCTCTACCTGAGTATCGGAATCCACCAGGAAATCTACATTAATCAGCCCGCGCTCGTAAGCTGTGCGGAAGGTTTTCAACCAAGCGATATAATCAGGGTCGGTCACGCGGTCATATACTTTCCCGTCCTGCTCATGCGGCACGGCCAACAGGTTCTGCAGAAATTCAGTCATCCCGTAAGGGACATTCCCTTGTGCGAAGAAGGGGCTGATAGGCTGGCCTTTATACTCCGGATATTTATCCTTCAGCAATTGCAGCGCGTTCAAAAAACCTTCCGGGGTACTCAGGTCCGGGCTGCCCATCTCCTCATATAGATCCTTCCGAACCAGGAAGGTCTGGTTAGCGGCTGTCATGCCGGTCTCATGCATCAGAGTGGGGCTGTAGGAATCATTCGGCACGCCATAAGTGTTGCCATTTTCTTGCCGGTACCACTTCAGTGATCCTTCACCAGCTACCTTAAAGAAGTAGGGATCATACTGATCAGCCAATTCATTCAGGGCATACACATGATCGCCCTCCCACAGCTTTTTGACAGCGTTTTCCCAAGAACCCATAGAGATTAAGTCTGGCAGCTTGCCGGAGGTCATCATTAAGGTAACATGCTCATTGGCTTCGCCGGAGGGGACTTCCAGCTTGATGTTGACGCCTGTCTTTTCCGTAACATATTTGGAGGCTAAGCTATCGCCCCAGGTTTGGCCGTACCAGTTAGCACCTACGAACCAGGTTAAATCTACGGGGCTGGTATCCAGCTTCCAGGCAGGCTCTTCGGGATTGAGCTTGACTTCGCTCGGCGGCTGCGTACTATCTGTGGGTTGTGGGGTCGGGCTACTTTCGCTCGATGAATTGCTACACGCGGCCATACCTAGCGCCAAGGATGTAGCCAGAACAAGGGTCAAGCCTGGCTTGAGAAGATTGCGTTTCATGACAGGATCATCCTTTCTTTGCTTCTGAATTTTTGTATTACACCTACCCTTTGATAGCTCCAATCATCACGCCTTTGACCAGATAACGTTGGATGAAAGGATAAACTACCAGAATAGGCAGTGTGGCCACCATCATGGATGCAAATTTGATAGAGTTGCCGGGCAGTCTAGCGCCGAATTGCGCCATCGCTTGCTGCTGCATGAAGGACATGGAGTTCTCTGCAATGATTTTGTACAGCATGGTCTGTAGCGGCAGTAGGTTCTGCGAGCGGATGTAAATGACACCCTGGTAATAATCGTTCCAATGATAGACGGCCGAAAATAGCGATATGGTCGCAATAACAGCCATGCTGTTGGGCAATACGATTCTGAATAGGACGCCATAGTCTGAAGCCCCGTCTACTTTCGCAGATTCCTCCAGGCTATCGGGAATGGTACGGAAGAAACTCATGAAAATGACCATATTAAAAAAAGTGTACATAGAAGGAATGATAAATACCCAGAAATTATCGTATAAGCCCAGCTTCGTCATGAGAATAAACGAGGGGATCAGCCCGCCTGAGAACAGCATCGTAATCAAGGCGATTTTCATATACGCCTTACGGCCAATCAAATTGGACTTGCTCAATCCGTAAGCGACAATGGCGGTGAACAGCACATGCGTCGCTGTACCGACCACCGTGCGCAGAGTAGTGATGTAAAAACCATTCATCATCGTCTTATCATTGAACACAACACTATAGCTGGCCAGCGATAATTCTTTGGGAAACCAATTGACGGTACCCAGCGATGCCTGCTGCGGCGAGTTGAGCGAGTTAACGAATACAAACCACATCGGGTACAGTGTTAAAAAGCAAACCGCCAGCATCAGCAGGGTATTGCAGACCTCAAATAATCCAATATGCCGAAACCTTCTGCGTCTTTCCATACCTCTGTCCTCCCCCTTTTAAAAAATGCTATCGCCGGTAAGTTTTTTAGCTGTGGAATTAGCCAAAAATAGCAAACCTAGCGCTACAATAGAGCGGGCGAACAGGACGGCTGTTGAGAAGGAATGACGCCCGGATACCAACCCCATGTTGTAGATGTACAAGTCCAGGCTTTCCGCCATTCGCATGTTCATGTTGTTCTTCAACATAAAGATCTGCTCAAAGTTACTACCGAGGATCCCGCTGACAGCGAGGATGAACAGAATAGCGATGGTGGGGCGTATGCTCTGAATGGTAATATGCCACATCCGCTGCCACCGATTTGCGCCATCCAGCTCGGCCGCTTCGTACAGCCCCGGATCAATACCGGATATTGCTGCTATGTAGATAATGGCGCTCCAGCCTGTTTCTTTCAGCGTATCGGTGAAAAAGGTAATCCACCAAAAGTACTTAGGCTCGCTGTTAAACAGGATTTCGCGTTCCTGGACTCCGATCGCCATCATCAGCTGATTGATCACACCACCCTCGCCCAGCCAGTTGAGCGCAATCCCGCCAAAGATCGTCCAGGCAATAAAGTGCGGCAGGTACGAAATGGTTTGAACCGTACGCTTAAATCGGAGACTCCGTATTTCATTAAGCAGTAAGGCAAACAAGATAGGAATGGGAAAGCCCAAGATCAGCTTGATGCTGCTCATCCCCAAGGTATTACGGATCGAACGCCAGAAGCGCTCATCCGACAAAAAATCCTGAAAGTGCTTCAGACCGACAAACGGTGAATCAAATAAGGGCTTGGCGATACTGTAATCCATAAATGCAATAATGAGCCAAAACATGGGGATATAACAAAAGATAAACATCCAGATGATTCCTGGAATGACCATGCTTTGCAATTGCCACTGCTTAAGAAGCGCTTTCATTTGTCCCGTTCTGTATTGGAACATGTTCCGTCCCCCTTTCTATTTCATCGTATGAAAATGCGCATAGGAAAAAAAGCCCATGATTATGGACCCTATCCCATTTTTTTAGATTTGGTTGATCAGGCACAGAAATTAAGTATGCTGTGATTAAATGAAGGGAGTGTGCAAAAGATGAACAAGCTTGTATGGGAGCAGAATTTCTTAAAGCAAAGTGCTGATTTGAAAGAGTGGAATATACGCATCGGGAATGACTTGCTTGATGACAATGGCAATCCTATAGATACGGGTTGGGGCAACAACGAGCAGCAGTTTTATAGTGATCATTCCAGCAATCTGTATTTCGATGAATATGGTTTGAACCTGTGCGCGCGCAGTGAAAGCATAGAACTAGCGGGACGGAAGTTTGCATATACCTCGGCCCGTTTGGATACAAAGGACCATTTTTCTTTCTGCTACGGTAAGCTAGTCGTACGTGCAAAGCTGCCTGTAGGGCAGGGGATATGGCCTGCCATCTGGCTGCTGCCCCAAGACCAGGCTTACGGACCTTGGCCCGCCTCCGGGGAGATTGATATTCTGGAAGCGAAAGGCCGCTTGCCCCAGCAAATCTTTGGCACGCTGCACTACGGTAAGGACTGGGAACATAAAGTCATTGAGGAGTTCTCCTACCAATTAGAAGACGGAACGATTAATCAATTTCGTGATTATGCGCTGGAATGGGACGCTGACAAGATGCGATGGCTGGTAGACGGGCATTGCTATGCCGAGCATCGTCTGGAGCCAGGCGTAACGCCTTTTGACGAGCCTTTTTATCTGCTACTTAACCTTGCGGTGGGTGGGTGGTATGACAATGTAGCCGTGGATGAATCTTCGCTGCCGGCGGTTATGACCGTTTCGGGGATCTGGCTGTACCAATAAGCTAGACCTTGATGATTGATTAGATTGAAAAGGCCAGGGCATACCCATGTTGGGGATGCCCTGTTTTTGCATAATGTTAATACAGTGAGCGGTAGCGATCATCCTCTCGATTTTATGTTGAAAGAATGACCACCTAATATTTACAATTAAGCTACGGCTGAGCAACCTTTTGCATTAGCCAAAAAGGAATTAGAGATCGGGGGATTCATTGTGATCAATGTTCAATGGAGTGAGCAAGAGCCATCTTTCGCTGAGTGGCTAAATCAAGGAATGGATATTACTTTCCGTGAAATAACAACTGGATTTGAAGCCGATATATTGTTATTGCAGAAGAAGGATGAACCTAAGTATGTGTTAAAGGTATGGAAACAACTTTTTAATTCACAAGCACATCAACAATATAAGTTCTTATTTAATGCACAAATTGCAGGATTACCTGTCCCAACGCCTGTTGGTTGGGGAAAAATAGATACGGGGACAGAAGTTCTAGCCACTGATTTTTCAGGCTATCCAGTCGATAAACCATCAAAGCGTCAAATTGAACAATTTGCAAGGGTTCTATATCAGATTCACCATACCCCAACCCATCATCTTGGATTGGATAGTGATACCGGGGGTGAAATCATTGATATAATTATAAATCAGTATTTTCCCGATATTGAACAGCATCAAGATATTATGATTATACTGGAAAGCTTGAGAGGAACCTATCCAGATCGAGAACGCAGGCTAATTCATGGTGATTTTAACTTAGGGAATATTCTTCTTAAAGATCATGAGATCACTATAATCGATTGGACTAATGTTCAAGTGGGAGATATCCGTTACGATGTAGCGTGGTCCGCTGTTCTGCTGTTAATATCTTTAGGTGAGAATGAATATAACTGGTTCAAGTCGGCCTATTTATCTCAGCAACCCTTTGAAGATATTGAACTGAATGTATTTGAAAGCATCGCCGCTTTAAGGTGGCTGCTGCTAAACAGGATCGTTTCATTTCCGAATGGAGAGGAAAAGAGCAAAGAGCTGCAATGTTTTTTGGAGAAACGACTTCCAATAAACTTTAAACTTCGTTAAAGGGCACCAGATCAGAAAATGCTTAATGGAGCTAATACTTGCTTCTAAGCCTGTTCTATCATTTGAAGTAAGCTTGACAATGCACTGGAGAAAACCGAATCCCGGCGATGCACAAACCATACCTGTAAATTTCGATACCCTTCAGGCAAACGGTGGGAAGCGATGGCTCCCGCCTCTTCCGCCTTGGTAATCGACGATTGGGGTAGCAAAGACACGCCGAGTCCGGCGGCAACCCCACTTAGAATTACTTCTAATGTTCCAAACTCCATAATCTGATAAGAACTTATCCCGCTCTCACTTAGGAAGCGTTCAGCTTTTGCCCGGTGTGTACATCCAACGTCGAAGAATAACATCGGCTTCGTAAGTAGTTCGTGCAAGTCGCTTTTATCCGGTTGTGAGATCAGCACCAACTCCTCGTCGAAAGCCGCAATATAATCTATATCAGGCTGGTCAATTGGCCCATACACAAAGGCTCCATCTAGCTCATAATCAAGCACCTTTTGTAAGAGACCATGTGTTTCGCCCGTTACTAGTGATAGATTGACATCGGGATATCGTAAATGATACTCGGTCAGAAGAGGGGTCAGGTGAATAACCGCTGTCGCTTCGATAGAACCCAAGCGGAGAAGGCCCGCAGGATGTTCCGAGTATTGTGTGGATTTTACAGCTTCGTCCATCAGCGTAAGTATTTTATCCGTATACTCCAGCAAGTTCTTACCTGCCGCTGTTAGTGTCATCCCCCGATTAGATCGACGAAAGAGAGGGAGCTTCAGCTCAGCCTCAAGGTGTTGTATTCGGCTCGTCACATTGGACTGGACGTAGTTCAAGGCTTGCGCAGCCTTGGTTATGGTACCCTCGCGTGCAACGGCTTGAAATATTCTCAAATCTCCACTTTCCATTTCCACGCCACCTGCCTGGTATGATTCTTTATGATAGTCGCCTTCATTTTTGATCATTTTACTGGATTGTGTCCTCTATGTACAATTCACTATATACGATGAACTTAAGATCCGAACGTAAAGCTCGGTCGTCACTACGGTGAATGTTTGGACTTCCGGTCGCTGTTGTCTCCAGATTTCTTCGATTAAACCGCTTCTAGCGGTTGAAATCAGCAGACAAAGGCGAACGCTACGCTCCTACAGTTCCAATCATTCCCCTCCATTCCTCCTCACTTTCTGTTAATCTCTTCTGTTCATCTTATATATATTCATTAACAACGATTAAAGGAGTAATCATAATGAAAGCAATTGTACATGCCGGAAAAAGTGGCCTGAAGGGCTTGGAATATAAAGATATGATAGACAAACAGCCGGGGGCTGGAGAAGTGAAAGTAAGGATAAAGGCGGCAGGGCTAAATCATAGGGACTTGTTCATCATGGCCGGTCGGACAGAACAGGATGACCCTCTGATTATGGGTTCTGATGGCGCGGGCAAGATTGAAGCAGTAGGTGAAGGTGTATCCAACCATACAGTGGGTGCCGATGTCATCATTAACCCGTGTCTCGGATGGGAATCTGTCGACAATGTTCCGCACATTCCAGCCATTGTGGGTGGCCCTTCAGAAGGTACATTCGCCGAGTCGATCATCATTCCTGCACAGAATGCCATCAGCAAGCCTGCGTACCTGTCTTGGGAAGAAGCGGGTGTGCTACCCCTGTCTGCCTTGACCGCCTATCGGGCTCTGTTCACGAGGGGCCGCTTACAGCAAGGGGAGCATGTTCTTATTCCTGGCATCGGCGGTGGTGTTGCGACCTATGCCATGATGATGGCGTTAGCGGCGGGAGCACGTGTTAGTGTAACGTCACGCAGTGAGGCGAAAAGACAAGCTGCCCTCGCATATGGGGCTAATTATGCATTTGACAGTAATGATGATTGGAAGGAAAGTATGAACGGGAACAGCGTGGATCTCATTCTCGACAGCATCGGACCTGCGACGTTCCCGCATTATTTTGACATTATTAGACCCAATGGCCGTATTGTCACGTTTGGCGCAAGCTCGGGAGATCGAATAGAGATCCCCGTTCGGTCTATATTTTTCCCGCAAATCAGTATCATCGGTACCTCTATGGGAAGCAGCGAAGAGTTTGCTGATATGCTTGAGTTCATGGAACGCCACGGTCTTCGTCCGATCATTGATCGGGTATATCCTATACAAGAAACAGTGGAGGCATTTCACAGAATGCAGCAGGGAGAGCAGTTCGGTAATATTGGAATAAGAATAGATTAAGCGGACACTCTTGCACATTTGGAGATTGATTTTTGAAGCATACGTTAGTTAAATTGTAATTTCATAATAATACTCCAGTTATTTTGTAATCTTGAGTATCAAGAGATGCATTGTTGGAACATTGGAGTTCAATGGTTTTATTTTTAGTAGAAATATTGTATTTGATCACATAGGGCGTTTCAACGTAAAACAAAGTGAGCACCAAGGTATCTTCGCCACACCAATATGCGTGAGTAGCTACTTCTTGATCGTGGAGCGCCAAATCTTTCGTGAATAAGCCTTGTCCATGAAAAAGAGTGCCGAACTCAAACAAATAGCCCTTATTTACTTTGTTGTCGTACATCATTTGGAACTCTAGCTGATTGTTTTGGAAAGAGAAACGGACTTCCTCTATACATTGAGGATTTTTGTGGATAGTATATCGGGCATCCTTGAAAACTAACTCTTTGTCTATTAAATCTTTAGATACTGGGATGGGGTAGGCTATGTTAGAAAGGTATTTTTGTAATGCAAGTTCATCTTTTAAATTAGAAGAAGTCTCATAATTAATTTGCCCAAGGATATATTCATATATCAGATCCAAAAGCGATTGTAGATGCTTCATACTAGGTAGGCATGAGGTTGCTGCGATCACTATCCTCTCCTTAGGAGCTACAAAGCAAAGCTGTCCGTATCTACCATTACCCATGAAACAATCGTTACGACATAGAAATAATTGATAACCGTAACCTTTTGAAAAATCAATTCTATCCTCGTCTCGCATCGTATCAGCATTTTTTGATGTGGCAAGGTTAATGTATTTCTCCGATACAATTCGTTTATTATTGAACATACCTTTCTCTAACAGCATTTGGCCAAATCTTGCAATGCCTTCGGTTGAAATACTTAACCCCATACCCCCCGCTGTAATCCCCTTTGGACAAGTCTCCCACGACGGTCTGGGAATCTCTAGAGGTTCGAACAATCGAGGCATCAAGAAATCGACTAAATTTTGACCGGTCACTTTTTCAACAATAGCAGATAGCATGTAAGTAGAGTGCGTACTATATCGATAGTAACTTCCTGGCACATGATGTACCTCTTGGGAGAGGAATGATGCTATCCAGTCAGTATGCTTTACCACTTCGCCATAAATATTATCTTGGTGACCAGCAGTCATTGATAAGAGATGATGTATTGTCATCTGTGACAAATTAGGCGATATATGATCAGGAAGTTTGTCTGGGAAGAACGAGATCACCTTATCGTGTAAGTCGAAGTATCCTTCATCCCAAGCTATTCCCACCGCAATAGATGTAAAGCTTTTACTAAGAGAGAATAATAATTGTGGTGTATCCTTTCGATAAGGCTTCCGATAGAATTGAGAAATAGCCTGCCCGTCTTTCATTAAAATAAAACTATTTATATCTAAATTAGACTCTTGGACTTTTTTAAAGAACGATAATAAATGTTTTGAAGTTAAACCGTGGTTGTCTGGAAGATCTTGAATAGTGGCTTTAATCAATATCGTGCCCCCTTAAGATTAGTTGTTATATTCACTATAGATTTATAATCCATATTAATCCAATTATATAATACATAGCATCACTGACAGCAGATGTCAGTGATGCTTTTTTATAATGGTGATAATCATTGATCACCGACGGATGGTTGGTATCAATGGATGAATTGTAAAATAAGGAGAGCTTGAGAATGAATCATACGGTATACCTCTATGTATTTGACACAATGGCAGACTGGGAAATAGGTTACTTAACGGCGGAATTGAATTCGGGAAGATATTATAAGAAAGGGCTCTCTCCATCAAAAATAGTTACCGTGGGTAATGAAAAAACACCAGTAACAACCATGGGCGGATTGAAAATACTGCCTGACATCAAGTTAGATGAGTGCAGCATTGAGGGCACAGATATCTTGATTTTACCCGGTGGAGAGACATGGACAGAAGCCATTCATGAACCAATCTTAGACATTGCCAAGAAGTGTTTGCTGGGAGATATTTTAGTTGCTGCGATTTGTGGGGCTACGATGGGCCTTGCCCAGGCAGGGCTACTGAATTCACGTGGGCATACAAGTAACGATCTGGATTTTCTTAAAATGATCTGCCCCACTTATACGGGCGAAGAGAATTACCAAATGGAGTCTGCTGTAACGGATGGAAACCTGATCACTGCATCTGGAACGGCCCCGTTGGAGTTTTCTGTTCATGTCTTGAAAGCTCTGGATGTGTTTTCTTCAAAAACATTAGCAGCCTGGTACAGTCTTAATAAGACTCATGAAGCTAAGTATTTCTATGAGTTGATGGAGTCATTAATAGAGTGAAAAAGTCGATTCATGTAGTTTTATTACCATTTTCAGAAGCTCACTGATATAATTAATATATTAGAAATTAAATTATGTGGTGAATTCATGAAAGAATTGTACAGTGCGGTGAATCGAAAAACATATTATATTGTAATGTTGATGATCATCGTCCTTATGGTTGCTGGATTAATACTTTCTACAACCGAGCTCGATAGGATTACTTTTGGGTACATTTTGCATGTTTTTTGTGTAATCTTTGTATCTGTTTCTTTGTTGATCTACCCTAAGCATGAAACGCATCTTCTCAGAAAGATCATCATTTTATTAGCATTTGCTTATTTCTATCTTCTTTTCTTTTTATATCCTCAGACTTGGTCCACCTATATTTTTATTTGCCTCATTCCTGCTCTTTCTATTCTATTTTATGATTTAAAGTTGTTTTATTTTTCTTTTATTGTAAATGGAATATTGATAGCCCTTACTTTTAGTTATATCTTCTTGATTGATATGAATAGAGGTAATTTATATGCATATTTACATCAAGATAGTATAGGTAATCTTATTAATATAATAGCTACTCAAGCCTTATTATTTCTTATTTTTTATCTTTCTTTTAGAAGAATGAGAAGTCAGCAACTTTATTATGAACAATTACAGCAGTCTGAACGGTTAAAGATGGTCGCACATTTAACAGCTGCTGTGGCACATGAAATCAGAAATCCGGTAACAGTGGTTAGAGGTTTTTTGCAGTTTTACAAAGAAGATGCTTCATTTAGTGATCCTATCAAAAACAAGTTCAAATTAATGATAGATGAATTGAACACAGTAGAACAAATTATCTCGCAATTTCTCACACTGTCCAAACCGAATGGAGACCAAACAACAGAGAAAGTCGATGTGAAGGAAGTTCTGGAGAGTGTGTCAGGTCTGCTCAATTCGTATGCAATGCTATCTGATAATGAGATTCATATAAATGTAGAGGAAGATTGCATTATTTCCATAAATAAAATTGAGTTTAAGCAGTTGCTCATTAATTTAATAAAAAATGCTTTAGAAGCTTCGGATGTTGGTAAATCCGTATCGATTACAGCAAAGAGAAATAATAATTTTGTCGAGATAAAAATCATCGATGAAGGCAGTGGAATGTCAGAAGCTGAGGTGAAGTTGTTAGGCACTCCTTTTTATTCAATAAAGAGTAATGGAACTGGTTTAGGGTTAATGATCTGTTTTAATATCGTAGCAAAATATGATGGAGAGATTCTTTATAAAAGCTCTAAAGGTAACGGAACAACAGTTAATATTCGCTTTTTAGCTAAGAACGACCAGTAATATTAGACTTCCGCACAATGAAAAAGGGGATTACCTCAGGCCTTGCAGCCGGATAGGTAATCCCTTTTTTGCAGATAAGTATGAATTTATTAAATTGTGACAAGGGTTATTTCAGAGGGATTTTGATTTCCAGCTGCTTGTTGTAGTTTTTAACTACCTCTCCCTTAGCATCCAATTTATATACCCCGGAGTTGCCGTTTTCGAACACTGCTTCATAAGGTCTGATGGTCAGGTATTGTGCGTCCGGGCGAATTTTCTCGAACAATAGATCTTCAGAAGTAGTATCCTTGGTAACTTTAGCAGATTCCCTCGCAATAAATTCTACTTTATTCCCCAGATTATCATAGATGTCATATGCCATAGCCTGTGCTTGCTCCGGTACTCCTGTAACCGTCAATCCAATGCGCACAGAAGCTTCTCCCACAGCGACTACATTTGTTTGGATTTTAAATTGTTTGTCTGCCTTTGGAGCAGGCGCTTGAATGTTACGCACCAGTCCTCCTTGTTTGAGCGAAAACTTCAATGTATAGGGGTCTTGGACTCCGTTCAGTTTCAAATTAACACTCAATTCAGAGGAAGCCAGGCTTGCCTTTTGTTTCTCATCTAACCATCCTGTTTGCAATACAACAACCGCCTTGTTGGCATCACCGTCACTGATCCAGCGTGGTGACTTTAACGGGGTCCCTTCAGACTTAGATATTGTTGCGTCAACCCCAATGAGTGTTCCTTCTGCCAGATAAGGCTCGCCTTTAGCATTTAAGGTTATTCCTGCGAGGTTTCCTGAATATAAGGTTCCCTCACGGCTCAAATTGATCTTGATGTAGTTACCGTCGAACTGTGCAACGCCTGTTAAAGTAAGCTTATCGTGTGAATCGGAGGCTTTCGCTGTATTAAGCACCGTGTTAGCGGCTGGTTGAACAGCGGCTGCATGGATTGCGGCCGGTATCCCCAGTCCTCCCAGACCTACGGTAGCAGCAAATAGAAATGCAGATAATTTCATTGTTTTTGTTCTCATAATGTTCATCTCCTAAGTTTATTATTGGACTGGCACGCTTAACTCCAGACCTTCGATATAATGCTTCACTGTGTTGCCGGAACTGTCTATTTTGAATGCTCCAGTCTTACTGTTCGGGTCCTCGAACTCATTAAGATAGGCACGAATGGTGAGTCTATTAGGGTACTTGTCGAACGGTTCAGTAAGCAAATCGACATGAAATGGCCCATTGGCAGACGGAAGGTTTTTTTGTGATATAAAATTCAGAACCTCTCCCTGATCATCTTTTACTTCGAAGGATATTCCATCCAGAGAAGATGGATCTCCATCAGGCCCATGCTCAAACATGAGCGATAGACGAGTTGTTAATGGACTGTATTCTAACTTTTGCAGCAGCATAGTCCACCCTTCTGCCTGTGCGCTTAGATCAGGTGTGGAAATTGTATTCGTTGTAACCTTCCGAGCAGGGATTTTAAGAATGAACGGCTCATCAATGTCTTGTAAGCCAATTGTTACAGTCAGTACAAATTGGTCCGGGAACGGTTTGGCGGAAAGACCCAAATTCGAAGAATCCACCAGCCGGAAAATAGCGGTATTGTCCTCCTTACCTCCCATCCAGGTTAGTACCGGCATAGCTTCCAAACGACCGTCTGAGTAATCCTCCAGGGGAGCCTCGTTGATCAATATTTCTGCCGAGATGATTATGCCTTTCTCTAGAAAAGGCTTCCCATCCGCCCCTACCGTCACTCCAGTTAGCTTGACGTCCGGTCCTTCACTCTCACCCTTCACGGCAAATGCTAAACGGTTACCGTCAAATACCGCCTCTTCGGCAGACAAGGTGATTCCATCATGCGTATCACTGCTGTTCGGGCGGGAGATCAGACCCAAACGCTGGGCGGCTTGCAACCCCAGATCATCTGCCCGTTCAAAAATGCCGCCTACCCATGGAAGTTGCTTCAGCGCATTGGCCAATGCTGGCGGATAGATTGCCGTTAGCATAACACTGAGCAATACAGCAGCAGCCACAGCTGCGATTTTAGGATATACCTTTCTTTTCTTTTTCCTCTCCGGAGGATCTTGGACAATGGTGGCCAGAGATGCATAAATTGAATCCTGCCGCGACCGTAGTATAGGAGGAAGTTCCGTTGTATTAGCTCTCCCTAGCTCCCTAAGCTGCTTTTCTAAATTATTATTATTCATTTGCAAGTCCCTCCTCCCGCACAGGATGTATCTGTTGGGATAACAATCGCCGTGCGCGGTGAAGTCGTGCCTTGACCGCTCCTTCGGAGATATCAAGCACATCCGCAATCTGCTTAATGGATAAATCCTCATAGTAGAAAAGCACGATAGCAAGCCGCAGGGATTCGTCCAGCTCGTTAATGAAGCTTTGCAGGTCCACAGTCCCTGAATTTTCAAAATGGGCGTAGGAAACGACCGTTTCTTCGGGAATCTCCGCTACAACCACCGTTCGCTCGCGTATGCGAAGTAACTGATTGCATTCGTTAATCAGGATGCGTATGACCCAGGTTTTAAAAAACTTGGGCTGTTTAAGGTTGGCCAACCCTTTGTATACCTTCAATGTCGTTTCCTGAAGCGCGTCCGCGCAATCTTCATCTTTCATCAGAATGGTCTTAGCTAATCTGTACAACTGTGATTCCAGTTGCCTAAAAAGACGGATAAACGCCTCATGGTCGCCTCTCTGCGCCTTTTTGATATCCAGTTCGTTTTCCAGCAAATCATTCTTCCTCCTTGAGGGCCCTCTATATGATTAGATGGAGAAGTCATACAAAAAGTTATTTTCATGGAAAAAAATCTGAAAATTGTTCAGTATCCATTTGGAAAGCGGAACTTTGGTCATACGAGACTGTAACATTGCTGATTCAATAGTACTAAAGGTATTTACAATAATTACCGATAAATATTGTAAATACTCCAATTAGTATTGTAAAATCAATAGGTTGTCTTAATTGGGTTATAAACCCTATATTGGGGTTTACAGAGACTGACGACGTTCAGTGAAATTCTTAGATTAGAAGGGGAGAAGATAATGTTATTACATGCAGTGCGCCGTAAAGTCAGTTTGATGATGGTGTTTGCCCTGCTGTTAAGCACGCTTATGCCATTCACAGCGTTTGGTGAGGCAACGCAGCTTAAAGACATCGCTGGTTCTTATGCGAAAAAGGAGATTCAATCATTAGTAGAAGCAGGAATAATTTCAGGATATGGAGATAACACCTTTCAGCCGAATAAGGCCATGACGCGCGCCGAATTGGCGAAAATTATCGTTTTATCTCTCGGTCTGAAAGAAAATGGAGATAAAGCGGCACCGTTCAAAGACGTTAACCGGAACAGTTGGTACCGGGGTTATGTAGGGGCATTGGTAGATAGCGGGATCACAGAAGGAACATCTGCTACTACTTTTAGTCCTAACTCCAAGGTCACCCGTGAAGAGTTGGTCGTATTCTTCATTCGAGCTTTCCAATTAGAAGATGCGGCGAAGAAACTCCCGGTTGATGCCAAGCTGTCCGATCTATCGAAGGTATCCGAATGGGCAAAAGCGCATGTATCTTTGGCCTTCAAGAATGGCTTCATCAACGGGATTCAAGGCAGTGACGGGACACTGAATTTCAAACCGAAAGACCAAGCTGAGCGGCAGGCTCTGGCTCGTCTAGCTTATGAATTCAAAACCAATAAGTCGGTATATGTTGAGAGATCGAAGGAGTTCCTTGCTGAAGAGGTTAACAAGGGTGAAGCCCCTGTGGCAACCCCAACTACAACCCCGGCTGCGACTTCGGTGATAACCGACCGCGGGAACTCTTCGTCAGTTCCAGCACCTGAATCGACCCCGCCAGCACCGACGGCACCTGTACCATCGGCACCTGCACCGGCGACACCTGCACCAACAGAGCCACCAGCAACTCCTGCACCGACCCCTCCAACTTCTGCACCAACAAACGGGCTCCAAGTTGTGGTGAAAGGGGAGGGCACCGACTCCATTTATGCCGATGAGCCAACAGAAGTCATATTCCGTGTATCGCTCAATGAGGAAGAAACGGTAACTGCGAGTGTGTATAAGGTAGATGCAAGCGGTAATGTGATTTCCAAAATCACATCGCTCTATGATGATGGTCTGGCAAATCATGGAGACAGTCTCAAAGCAGACGGGATCTACAGTGGAAAAGTTACACTGACTGAAAGTACGGAAGGTTACATAAATTTGCAGGCTTATACGGGGGATGCCCCAAGCAGTTCAGTTTTTAAATTATCTGTAGTAAAGCATCTTACAGAAGAGCAGCTAGCACAAACGGAAATGATTCAAAACAATACGCAGGACAAACTTGATCAGTTAGTCGCTCAATACGGCGATTTGCAAAAAGCGAAGGAAGAAACCGTGGCATGGCTGCAAACGCAAGACGAAGTACAGTATGCAGGTATCTCCGGTAATGGCGGCAGTATATGGTACGCGCTGGACACAGGGATTCTCGGGGGGATTTCAGCAGCTCCAGAGAATACGAAGGGGTTAAGCGGTACAGATGAAGATGCTACTTCCAGTGATGTATTCACAGCGAATACGCTAACGCAAAGTGTGGAGCAAACTGCTGCATCAATAGGCAGCAAGCGGGTTGCTGTAATTTCTCCATTCTCTACCAAGCTGACGTCTTCGACTGTTTATGACGCTGTGTATGATGAGTTTGTTCAGTCCAATTCGTTCCTTGTGGACAGAGTAAAAGATAGCGCAGCTGATGTTAACTTCTTTAAAGGACTAACTAACTATGGAGTCGTGGTTTTAGATACACACGGTGATACGTTCTATGATGATAATGTACTCCAGATGCTCCATAAAAAGTATGGCATTGATTTCAAATATGCTGGTCCGCAGGTCATGTTCTTGACAGGGGAAAAGGCAACGGCAGAGAGTAAAAAAGCATATGAGTTAGACTTGAAAAAAGGAAGACTGGCTATTATCTCCGGTTATTATGCTATAACACCTTCTTTTGTTACACGTTATAACGATATGCTGCCTAATACAATCGTATTTAATGGCAGCTGCCGGAGCATGTACAATCATTCTATGGCAGATGCGTTCATTAACAATGGTGCTGGCACTTATTATGGATACACAGATTATGTAAAGCTTGCGTATGATCAAGCGATTGTCCAATCGGTGTTCAAAGCTTTGATCGATGGGAACCAGACGACCGAAGAAGCATTCAAGGCAGCAGTGGATGCAAATGGCGCAAGCGACGGTTTGGCGGCTTTCGCGATGAAGGGAAGCAACATTGGTACCAAGACAGAAGGGCTTATCAACGGAACATTTGAGACCGGTAATTGGATCGGCTGGAATGGAAATGGGGATGTTCGGGTGATCTCCAAGCTGGGACCACTCAAACCGACAGAGGGCAACTACATGGCTATTATCAGCACCGGCCTTGGATATGAAAACAACGATTTTGGAGGCGTCGATTACAATTCGGATAGTTACATCGAGCAGAGTTTTAGGATTCCGGCTGGAGTAACGACGCTTTCTTTCGACTATAACTTCATTTCTGAGGAGCCAACGGAATTCGTTGGATCGGTATATAACGATACTTTTAAAGCAACGGTAACTTCCAGTGTATATATCAATGCAGCTAATGTCGTTACTTCTCATCTGTATGGGGGAGATACTGTAACAACGAGTGTCTTCGGTAACGAGTCCGTCACCATTGGAACCGAATCAATTAATGAGTCCACGGCGTACTGGATTGATGAGAACAAAGTGGCGATTGATTTCTACGGTGGGGATGAAACGACATACATGACCAATTGGAAGCACGTGCAGTACGACGTTAGCCAATTTGCCGGCAAGGCTTCAATTGTCCTTCGCTTCCACGTTTGGGATCAAGGAGACAGTATTTATGACTCTGCCGTGCTGATTGATAATATTGTATTAAAATAAAAAAGTGGTTCGGATAAGGCACTTACCCGAAAGGGACTAAAGAAAAAAACGATTGGATCAGGGGTACCTAATCCAATCGTTTTTTATATATCAAAAGCATTATCTAAGATCAAGTATGTAATGGTACAATTTGGGTGTTACATAAAAACTTATATTTATGGACAATGACATGAAACGAGAGTGTAATTATGAAAATTGAAAAAATTAAGAATAGAAATGTTATGTTTACAACTCGAACTACTTCAGGGTGGGATCTGAACGTTCAACTGATTTTGGGGGATAAGTACAACTATATTATTGATACAGGGCTTGGCTCTCTAACCGTTGCAGCGATTAAAGAATACATAGGGCATGACACCAAACCAATAATTGTTATAAATACACATTATCATTGGGATCATATTTGGGGAAATAGTTCACTTCACGATTGTATGATCATATCTCATAAGCTATGTAGAGAAATGATAGAGCAGAATTGGGAGACTACGTTTCAGAAGTATAACAAGTATCTGGAGGGTGAAGCGGAAATGCATCTGCCAAATCTCACATTTGAACAAGAACTGTATTTTCCTGAAGATAAAATAAGGCTCATATACACCCCTGGTCATACCGTGGATTCTATAAGTATAATTGATGAAGTAGAAAAGGTAATCAATGTAGGTGATAATATCGGCGACTCCGTGGATGAAATTGTTCCAAGCCTCTATGGTGAAAAAGAAGATTATATCAGCACACTATTAAAGTATCGAGAGATGGACTTTGACACTTGTATATCCGGCCATAATATAGTTTTGGACAAGCCAGTCATTGATAGAATACTAAGCATCGTTTCTTGAGGAAGAGTTGCAAAAAGGAAGCCCCACGAAAATTCCCAGCTTTTAAATAACAAATCCCTGTCATATAATAGTAACTAACTTAATCTATAAAATTAAAAGTGATATACTAGGTGCAGGTTATAATTGAGAAGATAATACTAACGTGTAAGGGCGGTAAACATGAGCAGCAGACAAACCGAAACAGACGTTATTTTAATTGGTGCCGGAATCATGAGTGCGACGTTGGGGACATTGTTGAAAGAATTAGTACCGGATTGGAAAATTACAGTGTTTGAAAAGCTGGCTAGCGCAGGAGAGGAAAGCTCCAACGAATGGAATAATGCGGGAACGGGGCATGCTGCACTGTGCGAGCTTAACTACACTACGGAAAAACCGGACGGAACTATAGATATCAGCAAAGCTGTTATCGTGAATGAACACTTTCAAGATTCGATGCAGTTTTGGTCTTATCTTGTGAACCGTGATCTGATTCGTAATCCGCAAGACTTTATCATGCCATTGCCACACATGAGTATGGTGCTCGGAGAGAAGAATGTAGCGTTCCTGAAGCAACGTTTTAAAGCGCTCTCAAACCACCCGTTATTTCAAGGTATGGAATTCTCCGAAGATCCGAAACAATTGCAGCAATGGATACCGCTTATTATGAAGGACCGGCCATTGAATGAGCCGATCGCAGCCACTAAAATCGACACTGGTACGGATGTTAACTTTGGCGCTTTAACGCGCATGCTGTTCAAACATTTAAAGAGTAAGAATGTCGATATTCACTACAAGCATGGTGTCGAAGATATTAGACGAACCAGCGAAGGCTTGTGGGAACTGAAGGTACGGAATGATAGGGGTCAAGTTGAACGCCGTACGGCAAAATTTGTCTTTATCGGCGGCGGGGGAGGCAGTCTTCCTTTGCTGCAAAAATCCGGTATCCCTGAAAGCAAGCATATCGGGGGATTCCCGATCAGCGGGCTGTTCATGGTGTGTAATAATCCAGAAGTTGTAGCCCAGCATCATGCCAAAGTATACGGTAAAGCGAAGGTCGGTGCACCGCCAATGTCTGTTCCGCATCTAGACACCAGATTTATCGATAATAAAAAATCGTTACTTTTCGGACCGTTTGCCGGTTTCTCACCCAAGTTCTTGAAGACTGGTTCGATGTTTGATTTGCTCGGTTCTGTAAAACCCAATAATGTGCTAACGATGTTAGCGGCAGGTGCCAAAAATCTGTCCCTGACGAAATACCTAATCCAGCAAGTGATGCTTTCGAAAGAACAACGCATGGAAGAGCTGCGGGAGTTTATCCCTAATGCTAAAAACGAGGACTGGGATCTATTAGTGTCAGGTCAGCGTGTGCAGGTCATCAAAGATACCGCGGCCGGTAAAGGAACACTCCAATTTGGCACGGAAGTGGTGTGTGCCGGTGATGGATCGATTGCTGCATTGCTTGGCGCTTCTCCGGGTGCTTCTACTGCCGTTTCCGTCATGCTTGAGGTGATCGAGAAATGCTTCCCGCAACATCTAAAAGACTGGGAACCAAAAATAAAAGAAATGATTCCTTCTTATGGTGTGCCACTAGTGGACAATCCTGATCTCATCCAGAAAATTCATACTTCTACAGCTAAGACGCTGGGTTTAAGCAGTGAGCGGCAACCCGTCAGGTAGACTGTGTAAAAAAATAAGCAGAATAGCCCTCGTTCCTGGATTTCATGGAATGAGGGCTATTTGTTTTTCTGAAAATTACCCGGTGACCGAGTAGAAAGGGACTTGTATCAGATTTTCTGAATGAAAACTAGAAAAACTCTATTGGACGCGGGGAGGTAAGGATGCTACAGTCTTTATAATTCATACTAAAACAACCGGATTATAATGTTTTAGTGAAATCATATGAAGGAGGGATAGCACATGAAATTCGCTCTATTTAGTCTGATGCTTAATCTTCCGAATGCTCTTACGGGTGAGACCTTCACCACACAACAAAAATTTCAGAACGTGCTAAAGCAGGCAGAGCTTGCTGAGAAGCTAGGCTTTGATGCTTACGGCGTAGGCGAACGACACGGAGCGCCGTTCTTATCCTCGTCTCCACCGGTTGTTCTAACTGCAATTGCGGCCAGAACGAGTCGCATTCGATTGCTTACGACGGTGACCGTGCTGAGCGTACTGGATCCTGTGCGGGTGGCTGAGGATTATGCTACGCTCGATCATTTGTCTGGCGGACGGCTTGAACTAATCATCGGCAAAGGCAATGATCCACGCCATTATCCGCTGTTCGGAATTAAGGAAGAGGAGCAGTGGGAATCCCTTGCCGAGCGTTATGACCTGCTCAAGCGGCTGTGGAACGAAGAAAATGTCACCTGGCAGGGACAGTACCGGACGCCGCTGGATAAGGTGACGACACAACCCCGGCCGTACCAGAAATCGATTCCGGTGTGGCATGGCAGTGCCTCTAGCCCGTTATCTACTGAGCTTGCGGCGAAGTACGGGGAGCCGATCTTCTCGTCAAATGGCTTTCATCCGATGGCCAAGTACAAGGCACTGATCGACCATTATCGTGAACGCTGGGAGTACTACGGACACGATCCGAAGGATGCAATCGTCGGAGCGGGTGGTGGCAGTCTATATTTGGCTGATACGAAGGAGGAAGCAATCCGTAGATATAAGCCTTATTATGAGGCATTTAGCTCCACGGATTCGGCGAAGCATAATCAATCGCCATTTAAGAGCCTTGAAGATACGGTAGAGAACGGTCCTACACTGGTTGGCAGTCCGGAGAGTGTAATCGAAAAGGTGCTGACTTACCACCGTGCATATGGGCATCAGGTGCTTAGCATCGGTGCGGACGGCTTGAGCGAATCTGAGCAGCTGGAGCAAATAGAGCGGTTCGCTAAGGACGTTATGCCCGTTCTACGGCGAGAAATTCCCAGCACGGTGTGGGACGGAAAGGAACTGACTTTGCAGCAGGTGTGAGTGTAGCGCATAGTCTACTAAAACGTTTAAGAGAAAAGGGGAGCTGAGTATGAAGAGACAACGGTTTATCAAATGGGCGACTTATGTATCGTTAACAACGGCATTGACACTGGTCTTGGCTGGCTGCGCGGCCAAAGGCGGAGAAGCGACAAGCTCTACCGATTCTTCTGCAGCGGCTCCAGCGGTTGCCAAGCCAGTGGAGGGTGGGGAGCTGACTTACGCGCTGGCGACATCTCCTGACACGCTCGACCCAGGAGCAAGCGGCTTTGCAGTATCTCACCGGGTGTTCCGAAATATCACGGATAGTCTCGTCGTTCAGCTTCAGGATGGAAGCTTCCAGCCTTGGCTGGCAACGGAGTGGACGAAATCAGAAGACGGCAAGACGTATACGTTCAAGCTACGTCAAGATGTCAAGTTTCAAGATGGAACGCCATTTAATGCTGCTGCTGTCAAAGCGAATTTTGACCATATTACGACGTCGGCTAGAGGTCAGGCCAAATCCCTGATTGGTCCTTTTGAATCGGCGGAGGTGGTGGATGATTATACCATCAAGTTTATCCTATCCCAGCCGTTCGAGCCGTTTCTTAGCGGGCTGAGCTCAGCGTTCCTCGGCATCTCTTCACCACAGGCCATACAGCAGTATGGTGATCAATATGGCAAGCATCCTGTAGGCACAGGGCCGTTCAAATTTGTCAGCTGGACGGAGAACGACGAAATCGCTCTGGAAAAGAACCCGGATTACAACTGGGGGCCACCAACTGCGGATAACAGAGGACCTTCGCATCTGGATAAGCTGACGTTCAAGATTGTACCGGAAGAGGCGACACGGATCGGTAGTGTACAAAGCGGGCAGCTGCTGGCTGCAGAAGCGGTTCCACCACAGAATATTGCCGCACTTAAAAATGATCCTCAGTTCCAGGTGGATCAGGCGATCACGAACGGAACAGCCTTCTCTCTCTATTTCAATTTGAAGAGTGACATTTGGAGTGATATCAAGGCGCGCCAAGCGGTGCAGCTTGCGGTCGACGTCGATACCATTGTCAAAACTCTATACCTCGGAACCTACGACCGGGCTTGGTCGTCCATTACACCAGGGCTACTCGGATATGATGCATCGCTTGAGAACAAGATCAAACCCGATCTTGATAAGGCAAACCAGCTGCTGGATGAAGCAGGCTGGAAGAAAGGTGCGGACGGCATCCGTGAGAAGGATGGCAAGAAGCTGATTCTCCGTTATCTTGATGGTTCGCCGAACCGTGAGAAGCGTAACGACATTGCGGCGATCGTTCAGCAGCAATTGAAAGCGATCGGCGTCAATGTGACACTCAACATTACAAAGGATACTAGTACACCACTGAAAGAAGGCAACTTCGATCTGTTTGGCAATTCCCAGGTGAAAGCTGATCCTGACGTGATGCGGAGCATTTTCCAGTCCGGCAAGGAATACGCCAACGGCGGCACGAACTGGTCGAATCTGTCCGATCCTGAAATCGATAAGCTGCTTGATCTCGGCTCAGAGGAGTCTGATCTGGAGAAACGCAAAGAAGCCTACACCCAAATCCAGCAATATCTGATTGATCATGCTGTTATCCTCCCAATCTATGTATTCCCATATACGGTAGCCCATCCCAAGACGGTCGAAGGTCTGAAATTTGATTTGCTCGGGTACCCGCAATTTTACGATGTAAGTATCCACAAATAACCGGGGAGGAGGCTAATGAAATGGCCGGAACCATTGTAACGCGATTACTCACTTCCCTGCTCGTCGTGGCCGGTTCATCGATGCTGGTCTTCCTCATCATGTATGTACTGCCTGGTGATCCGGTGCTGCAGATGCTGGATGGCAATGCGACATCGCCTGAGGCAATTGCCGATTTACGCCATCAACTCGGATTGGATCAGCCGTTCTATGAGCAATTTTCCCGCTATTTCATCCATTTGCTGCAAGGGGATTTCGGCCATTCGCGGATTACACAAGATCCGGTTCTGCCTAAAATCCTCGAGCAAGTTCCGGCTACGCTTGCGCTTACTTTCGTCAGCGCCGCTGTCTCCATCGTGGTTGGTATCCTTCTCGGCGTCTTGTCTGCGATCCACCGGAACGGCATTATCGACGTGCTGGCACGATTTGTTGGCCTATTCGGCATATCGATGCCGTCGTTCTGGACGGGGATTTTGCTGCTGCTGCTGTTCTCCATTAAGCTGGGCTGGTTTCCGGCGATGGGCTCTGGAAGCTGGAAAACACTCGTGCTGCCCGGTATTGCGCTTGGGCTCGTAGGTGCAGGCTTTATCGTCCGGATGGTCCGCAATACGATGCTTGAGATCTTGAGTGAGCCGTTCATCCTGACCCTACGCGCTAAAGGGCTTGCGGAACGAGCGGTCATGTACCGTCACGCGCTGCGCAATTCTTTGATTCCTGCGCTGACGATGATTGGGGTCATGATCGGCGAGCTGCTAAGCGGAACGGTCGTGATCGAGACGGTGTTCGCGCGGCAAGGGATCGGCCGGATTCTCGCTGACGCAATCATGGCAAAGGATATACCGGTGGTGCAGGGCGTTGTTTTTTTTACCGCAATCATCTATGTATCCGTGAACGTGCTGGTAGACATTTCGTATTCGTTAGTTGATCCGCGCATCCGGCGGTCGACCTAAGAAGTCGCATAGAAGGAGGGAGAAACCAGAATGAAAGATGCAACTGCGCTTAAGCCACTGTGGAAAAGCGAACGAAAACGACCTGCAAAGTCATGGCATCTCGGCGCATCTGATTTGTTTCTATACGCGGCAGAATTGGTTGTGCTGTTTCTGATCGTTTGTGCGATTGTGCCGGGGTGGGTCGCGCCCTATTCCCCCACGATGATGGATGCGGCTCAGTTGCTGCAACCGCCCAGCGTTAAGCACTTACTTGGAACCGATTATTTCGGAAGAGATGTGTTCAGTCTGATCGTCTACGGCAGCCGGGATTCACTGCTCATCGGTCTGGCTTCCGTCATTGTGGGTGGCTTGACCGGTGGTATTCTCGGGGCCTTCTCCGGCTATGTCGGAGGATGGGTCGATCAGGTAATCATGCGTATTATCGAGGTTCTGATGACGATACCGGGGATTCTGCTGGCGTTGGCGATTGCCGCAGCCATCGGTCCCAGCCTAATCAACGTCGTACTGGCGATAGCCGCAGGTACGATTCCGCGCTATGCAAGGGTGATGCGGAGCCAGGTGCTTAGCGTCAAGAACCGGGCGTTCGTCACAGCCTCCCGTTCTATCGGCAGTACGGGGTTTCGCATTTTCCGCAAGCATGTGCTGCCCAACTCGCTGGCACCGTTTCTTGTTATGGCGACAATAGGCATTGGCACCTCCATTCTGACTGGATCCGGGCTTAGCTTTCTGGGGCTTGGGGTCATCAAGGAAATTCCGGACTGGGGCACTGTGCTGGCACAGGGACGCGGGTATTTGACGGTAGCCTGGTGGATTTGTACGTTCCCGGGTCTTGCTATCGCGCTATTTGTACTGGCTATCAACATCATTGGAGACCGGCTGCGGGATAAGCTGGATCCGAGAAAAAGCGGCGCCTGACTGGCGGAAGGAGGCAGTATATGACCCGACCCTTGCTGGAAATCGAAAGCTTGAAGGTTGAATTCCAGGCATCCGGCGGCACGCTTGTGCCGATCGCGGATGTCTCCTTTGATATCGGCCGAGGTGAGACGGTATGTCTGGTCGGTGAATCCGGCAGCGGCAAGACGATTACGTCCAAAGCCATCATGCGCTTGACCGATTTCGACCGGGGGCGCATCGCGGCGGGCAGTGTGAAGCTGGACGGTCAAGAGTTAACGACGCTCCCCCAGAACTTGCTGCGGGCTATTCGCGGCAAAAAAATCGCGATGATCTTCCAGGAGCCGATGGCGGCGTTCGATCCCGTCTTTACGATTGGTGCCCAGCTTGTGGAGACGATTCGTCGTCACGACAAACGCAGCGTGAAGGAAGCCCGGGCGCATGCGGAGGAGTTGCTTCGCCGCGTCGGATTCCCGGAGCCGAAGCTGCGCCTCGGTCAATACCCAAATGAGCTGTCTGGAGGAATGCTCCAGCGGGCAATGATTGCTATGGCGCTCGCCTGCGGGCCGGAGCTTCTAATCGCGGATGAGCCGACAACAGCGCTCGATGTCACGATTCAGGCGCAGATTCTAAAGCTATTGAACGAACTAAAGGCGGAATATGGAATGTCCATTCTGCTGATTACCCACGATCTCGGGATTGCAGCCGAGATGGCTGATCGGATGATCGTCATGTATGCCGGACGGATCGTAGAGCAGGCACCGGCAGCCCGCCTGTTCGAGCAACCGCATCACCCTTACACTGCGGGGCTGCTGCGTTCCATTACGACGATGGACAGCGACCGCAGCGCGGCGCTATATACCATTGAAGGAACGCCGCCCAATGTGGCGGAATTCCCTTCCGGCTGCCGGTTTCATCCCCGTTGCCCGCTGGCTACTGACCAATGCCGTACCGAGGTGCCGGCGCTGGCCGGAGAAGACGGCCATGAAGCAGCTTGCTGGCATACGGATAAACTTTTGAACGGTCAGGACATTGATCAGGCAGCGGACCGCCGGACAGTACTACTGGGTGCGTCGGGAACGATAACTTCGTCCCATAAAACGTCGTTTCCAAGCGTCGCAGCTGAAGCGCTAGCGAAGGCGCCACCGTTATTTGAGGTTTCCGGATTAACGAAGCATTATCCGGTCAAAGGACCCTTCGGCTTGACCAAGGCTGTCGTTCATGCTGTAGATGACGTTTCCTTCACGATTCACAAAGGGGAGACTTTTGGGCTTGTCGGTGAATCCGGCAGCGGCAAATCTACGCTCGGGCGTGTCCTGATTCAGCTGGAGCAGGCCAGTGCTGGCCGCGTCTTATTCAGCGGCGAAGACCTGACGGATATGAACGCCGCGAGGCGCCGTGATGTCCGCCGGGATATGCAGATGATTTTCCAGGACCCCTATGGCTCGGTCAATCCAAGGTGGACGATTGGTGAGACCATTGCTGAACCGTTAGTCGTGCATGAATCACTTCCTGCCGCCGAGCGCAAGAAACGTGTGGAAGAGCTGCTGCAGTTAGTAGGGCTGAATCCGGCTTGGGCTGACCGCTACCCTCATGAATTTTCAGGCGGACAGCGCCAGCGGATCGGGATTGCCCGCGCAATTGCGCTGCAACCGAAGTTCGTGCTGGCAGACGAAGCTGTATCTGCACTAGACGTGTCGGTACAGGCCCAGATCGTCAACTTAATGCAGAACCTCCAGAGCACCCTCGGTTTAACCTATGTATTTATCGCGCATGGTCTTAACATCGTCCGGCATGTGTCGTCGCGGATCGGGGTTATGTATCTTGGCAAGCTGGTCGAGGTCGCGCCGGCAGATGAATTGTTCCAGCATCCAGCCCACCCCTATACAGCTGCGCTGCTTGCTTCCATTCCTTGGCCGGATCCCAGCCGCAAAAGGGAATTCGTCTCCATTCAAGGAGAAATCCCCTCGCCGATGTCTCCGCCCTCCGGCTGCAGATTTCATACGCGCTGCCCAGTGGCTATGGCAAGATGCCGGGAAGAGGAGCCGAAGCTTGCGGACATCGGCAGTGGTCATGCGGCAGCCTGTCATTATCCGCTCTAATCCATTCTCATCTTCATTATAAGGAGGCCATCTGACATGAAATTCGCATTGATGAGCTTGCTGCTCAATACGCCCAACGCCCTGACAGGAGAATCGTTCACGACACAGGAGAAATTCCAGAACGTGCTGAAACAAGCTGTGTTGGCTGAGGAGCTGGGCTTCGACGCCTATGGCGTAGGTGAACGACATAGCGCACCATTCATCGCTTCATCCCCGCCGGTTATCCTTACTGCTATCGCCGCGAGAACCTCTCGTATCCGGCTGCTGACGACCGTGACGGTGCTTAGCGTACTTGACCCAGTGCGGGTGGCGGAGGATTATGCGACACTCGATCATCTTTCGGGCGGACGGATCGAGCTGATCATCGGCAAAGGCAACGACGCGAGCCATTATCCGCTCTTCGGCATTTCTGAGGAGGAACAGTGGGAATCACTTGCGGAACGGTATGCACTATTAAAAAGGCTGTGGAGCGAGGAAAATGTCAGCTGGCAGGGGCGCTATCGCACTCCGCTAGAGAATGTCACGACACAGCCGCGGCCGTTCCAGCAGCCGATTCCGATCTGGCACGGAAGCGCCTCAAGCACGCATTCGACGGAGCTGGCCGCTAAATATGGCGAGCCGTTGTTCTCCTCTAATACGATCCACCGCCAGTCCAAGTATACAGCCCTGATCGAGCATTACCGTGAGCGGTTGGCTTTTTACGGTCATGATCCCGCGAAGGCGGTCATTGGTTCAGGCGCGGGCGGCGCTATTTTTATAGCCAATACGACCGAAGAGGCGATCAAGAAATTCCGGCCTTATTATGATGCGTTCCACGGCAGACTGAAAGCTCCGCACGATCTGTCCCCCTTCCGGGATCTTGAAGACAATATCGAGAATGGTCCGATTCTGGTTGGTAGTGCCGAGCATGTGATTGAGAAAATCCTGCGCTATAACAAGGCGTTCGGTAACCAGGTGCTCAGTATCAGTGTGGACGGCCTGACAGAGTCGGAGCAGCGCGAGCAGGCGGCACGCTTCGCCGAAGAGGTTGCTCCTACCCTGCGGCGCGAGATCAAGAGCTCGGTATGGAATGATGTGAACCCAGCAGTGGAAACAGAAGCCGTGCAAGAGCCTGTTGTATAGGCGAGATATTGATGAAAGGCCTTTAGCAGAACGAGATAAATCATGGATAGAGAGGGTTTTCTGCACATTTTATAGAATTGTACTTTTATAAAATGTGTAGAAAGCAGGTCCTGAATTTGATTACTTTAGAAGCTGTTAGCGAACCACTGTCGTCAGAGAATATTGAAATTCAAACATCTATGATGAACTCTCAGCCGTCTTATAATCTTGTGGTTATAGGTAAAGCGTTATTAACATCTGAAGAGATATTGGAAGAGAATACGAATAATTTCGAATCTGGTGAAAAGATGTTTTACATCAGAAAGCATGATGAGAACATCGGGATAGTCACATACCTCCTGAGAAATCCACATGATAATCATACGTGGATTGGTTTACTGATAATACATAAGGATCATGAAGGCCATGGAATTGGAAGAGAAGCAGTGGAATTGATAGAGGGTAAATTGCGTCAGGAAAACGTAGACAAGGTAAGGCTCTGTGTTCAAAAGGAAAATGAAAGCGGGGCTCTATTCTGGGGCAAGAATGAATTTATTATCGTTAATAGCAGCACGGACCACCGTGGTAATTCAATAGATATATATGAAAAGAAACTCTAAAGATAAATGGATAGCCCCATTGAGCAGCCGGATTTGGAATGTCCGGACAAAGCCATGGGGCTATTTTTCTCTTTTATAGTATTTGCTCGAATTCAGCAAGCGGGCGTAACAGATTCTGCTTCACGATGCGGGCAGCAGCGTCTGAATCATGTTCTTCCAAAGCCTGAATAATTTGCTCATGTTCTTCAGCTGCGGCCAGCGTTTGGCCTAGAGGCTGCTTCAGGAAAAAGTATTTAAAGCGGCGAATATGAATTTGCAAGGAAGAACAGAAGGAAACAATGTAAGGGTTATCGCCAATCTCCATGATTAAGTTATGGAATTCTTCATCATATTCCAGTGCCTGATATAGATCTTTATCCTTGATACTCTGTGTGAACAAACGATTCAGCTCACGCAGCTGTTGGATTTGTTCAGGCTCGATCCGCTGGGCAGCCGTTTCGACAGCCAGGGCATGCAGTACCCCAAGGGGAGCGTATAGCTTACTGATATGATCTTTATCAATAGTGGTTACGCGTGTATCTTTGCCCGGAAACATCTGAACGAGCCCTTGAGCCTCAAGCAATTGCAGTGCTTCCCGGACGGGTGTTCTGCTCACACCAATTGCCGCGGCGAGTGCAGCGTCGTTAAGCTTCTCATCCGGCTGCAGTGTACCTTCTATAATCCACTTCTTCAACTGGGATAATGCCAGGTCTTTGGCCGTGGAGCGGGTTGGTTTTGGATAATCGGAAGGAATAGGCATCATATTTCATCCTCTTTGTTGTAATGACAGATGTATGCCAAGCAGCATCTCTGTCGGTTGGTTTTTAATATATCGCATACTGCTAGCGAAATCAATTCAAGGATAGCTCTAGCGCTGAGCAACTCCCCTAGGCTATTTTTACTATTGAAATGATAAATTTAAAAAAGAGACGTTATTCAATAGCGAATCTTCCATCTCATTAAGATAGCGGATTTCCTCCTCTGTTAATTGATCTTTGTCTAAATGTACTGAATGATATGTGAAGGAATAGAGATGTCTGTAATCAATGAAATACGCAATTTCTTTAAAGAAGGGTGTATTGGGGTTCGCACGGGTATATCCACTCATAAATGAGCTAAAGAAGTTTTTAGCGAATCCATCTCTTTCAGATTTTGGAACCGTGAGAGCTGCATGATAGATAACAATGGCGATATCGTAAGCAAACCAATGGTATTCACTATCGCCAAAATCGATAAGAGTGAGTTCAGGTCCTGTCTTTAATAAATTTCCATGATGCAGGTCACCGTGAATCAGTCCGAAGGAGTCACTCGAGATAGGTAGCGCATGCAACTCTTTTATGTACTGTTTCCATTTTTGAATAAGCTCAGGGTTGAGAGGAAGTGTCTCCACATTTAGTAGTAAATGGTTTTGATCCCAATGAGGACGAGCGTGAACGGCTGAATATCCTTTGGAAAAGAGGTGTACCCTGCCCAATAATTCGCCCCACTTTTCAAATAAAGCCTCCCCCCAAGCCTCTTGCTGCTCTGGTGCAATGTGGACACCGTTTATCTTTTCAAAAGCTACATAGTAGTACTCTTCATTAACGGGTTGAATGTATTCATTCCCTACAGTACGTAGAGGCCGAACGACATGGACCCCTTGCGTATGTAAGTATTCCAGCCACTCCAACTCCGATAACGTGTCCCTTTCGGAATGATTTGTTTTCTCCACTATTTTCACAATAAAAGGATCTTTCGCACCGGCCTCGAAGACATTGTCATTATATCCCCCAAGAAGCTTAACTTCTGCCGGGCTTATGCCTAGTTGAGAGATCATTTCACTTACGATTGTTTGATGGATCATGCACTCACTCCTTTACAGATTCTGTATTTCAAATATAATCCATTATATGTAATAAAAGCGAATCTGAGAGAATGACCCTCCGCATTGTTTTCTCCCCAATAATCACGCGACCGGACCAGGATTGTTTTCACCCTCATTTGGCAACAATGACTGGCAGGAGGGATGGGTAATATGCATGCTTATTGGGACATTTTATTTCGGGCCGCACTTTCGATTTTAGCGCTTTTACTGGTAGCCAAGCTGCTGGGGAAGCAGACAATCTCTAATATGACGTTTCACGATTTTGTGACTAGTATAACGCTGGGCTCCATTGCGGGAAATCTGGCGTTTAATGAATCGTTAAAAACATCCTATTTCATACTGGCGCTTATTGTAGTCACGGCTGTGTCATTTTTGCTATCCTACATAGCTTTGAAGAACCGTAAATTAAGAAACTGGATCTCTGGTTCTCCTACGGTACTGATCGAGAATGGGGAAATTCTTGAGCACAACATGAAGAAACTAAGGTACACACTCGATACTTTGGCTCAGGTATTACGCGGCATGGGGATTTTCAATATGGAAGAGGTGGCTTATGCGGTGTTGGAGGATAACGGGACAGTCTCAGTATTGAAGAAAGAGGAGTACCAATTCGTCACGAAAAAGGATATGAAGCTTCCTGTGAAGACACAGCATTTTCCGGTGGAGTTCGTCATGGATGGGGTCATCATGGAGAAGAACCTGGAGAGTCATGGGTTGACTACAGAATGGCTAGAAAAGCAAGTAAAGCGCAAGGGGAAGCAGCTGTCCGATGTGTTCTACGCCGTAAGAGGCACGCAGCATCAGCTCTTTTTTGATTTCTATGAGGACGGTATCCAAAAGCCGGTGGATAGGGAATAACGCACAATGGACGACCGGAAGAGCCCTCGCTCCACTTTAACATAGTAGTATTAATACCCGTATAAACAGGCAACTGTCAGCGGTGGATTCTACCTTGTATGATGTCTGTAGTTCGAATTAGAAAGGTGGAGAAAGCTTTGAAAAAAAGAACGCTTGGAAACAGCAAACTGGAGGTATCCGCTCTAGGTCTTGGTTGTATGGGCATGTCCGACTTCTATGCCGGGCGGGATGAAGCGGAATCCATCCGCACCATTCACCGGGCATTGGAGCTTGGCGTTACGCTGCTCGACACTGCAGATGTCTATGGTTTAGGCGAAAATGAAGAACTGCTCGGACGGGCTCTGAAGGGCCGCAGAGATGGGGTTATCTTAGCAACCAAGTTCGCCGCAGTAGTTGGCGAGAATGGTGCCGTTAGCGTCAACGGCCGCCCTGAATATGTAAAGGCTGCATGTGATGCCAGTCTGAAACGTCTCGGTGTCGATCATATAGATCTCTACTATCAACATCGCGTTGATCCGGATACACCAATTGAAGAAACTGTAGGCGCGATGGCCGATCTTGTCAAAGCAGGCAAGGTTCGTTATCTTGGTCTGTCGGAAGCCTCCCCCGAGCTTATTCGCCGTGGACATGCCGTGCATCCTATCACAGCATTGCAGACGGAATATTCGCTGTGGGATCGCGATGTCGAGGAGTCCATTCTGCCGACATGCCGCGAGCTAGGCATCGGCTTCGTGCCTTATAGCCCGCTCGGCCGCGGTTTCTTGACCGGACAGATCCAGCGCTATGAGGATCTCGAACCAGACGATTACCGTCGTACTTCTCCAAGATTCCAAGGCGAGAACTTCCAGAAGAATCTCGACCTTGTGACCAAAATTAAGGAGCTCGCAACTGAGAAGGACTGCAAGCCATCTCAGCTAGCCTTGGCTTGGCTACTTGCTCAGGGAGAGAATATCGTGCCGATTCCGGGTACAAAACGCACGGTTTATCTTGAAGAGAACCTTGGTGCGCTGGACGTCGAGCTGACACAAGATGACCTTGCCCAGATCGAAGCGATTGCTCCGCAAGGCATTGTCTTCGGTTCCCGCTACTAAGATTAGGTTCAAATAAAAAGGAGCTGTCTCATCGCATCTTTGTCTGCGGTGGGGCAGCTCCTTTTGCTGTTCACACAGAGCGCTGGCTTTATAGCTGGCGTTCTTAAGTTTGCGCTGGTCTGTTCAACTCCACGTTTTTTGCATTTGAAAAATCATTCGTATATACTACTACCATTCTTAACTTGAATATTACGTACTGAAAGGCTGGTGGGCTTTGAATGAATCATACAAAGCAGCGTCATCACGAGCTTGGGGACTTTCTCAAAACCCGCCGGGCAAAGATTTCCCCCGAGCAAGTAGGGCTGCCCGCAGGAATACGCCGTCGTACGCCGGGGCTGCGCCGTGAAGAGGTCGCTTCTCTGGCAGGAATCGGCGTAACCTGGTACACCTGGCTTGAACAGGGACGTCCGATTCAGGTGTCCATACAAATATTGGAGAGCTTGTCCAGAGTGCTGATGCTCAACCGTCAGGAGATTGTGCACCTGTATGCTCTTGCTCAACATGTTCCGCCTTCCTATTATCCCAGCCCTGAAGAGGTCAAGCCGATGCATCAGCATGTATTGGATAATCTAATGGAATCCCCGGCCATGATCGTGGACAATCGCTGGAATGTTATTGCCTGGAATCGGGCTGCGGCGCTTGTATTCTGCGATTTCAGCCGATTAGAGTGCAGCAAGCGCAACCTGATGCGAATCATGTTCACTGATAAACATTTTGCCGGACTGTTCCCTGATTGGGAGATCAGTGCCCAGACGATGCTGGGCAAGTTCCGGGCGGATTGCAGCCAATATATTGAAGATCCATGGATTACGCAATTTGTTGATGAGCTTAGATCGATAAGCAAGGAATTTGATCAATGGTGGCCTATGCACCGGATCGACAAAGACCGAGATATGTACAAATTGCTGAATCATCGCCTGGCAGGACAGCTTAATTTTGAGATTACAAGCTTTCTTATATCGGAAAATACAAACCTGAAGATGTATGTCAATACGCCGAAGAATGGTACGGATACAAGACAAAAGCTGAAGCAATTGCTGGAAGCAGACGTTAGTGAGCAAGTCCTTGTGCATCCATAAGTGTAACCCCGGCAATAGTGGTAAATAGATGAATATGTAAATAGCCAAGGCGCTCTCAGGGGTGCCCTGGCTATTTGTGCTTGGCGGGCCAAGCGTATGTTACATCCGATCCAAGCCATATAATGATAGGGCAGACTCCGCAAGTCTGTCCGCGCTGGAGAGTGCTGTGCTGGAAATGGTATACTTCTAATAGATACTGGAGTTTCTCACGGGAGGGCATGAAAGATGAGCGATGAGTTGTTGGAACAACTGGAAACATGGCATGAGGAAGATGAATTTCAAGAAATCGTAGATGCGATTATGGAAATTCCTGAAGAAGATCGGGATTATGAGTTAACCAGTCATTTGGGCAGAGCGTTGAACAATTTGGGTGAATACGAAGAGGCGCTTCAGCAGTTTGAGAAGATCAGTGAGGAAGGACTGGAGGATGCGCTCTGGCATTACCGGGTTGGAGTATCTCATTATTATCTCAAGCAATATGACGAAGCCCGGCAAGCTTTTGAAGCAGCCGATAAGCTGGACCCCGAAGATGAGGATACCTTGGAGTTCCTGGAATGGATTCGGGAAAAGACCGCGAAGAAGCAGGCCAAAACACCTGCGAAGAGTTCGTATAAGCCGGTTGATGCCTCGAATTTCTGGGATGACAGCGAGGCTGCCCTGCAAGAGTATGTATCTGAGCCGCCGACAGACGACCTGATCGATTCCGTGGAAGAACAATTGGTCTTCAAGCTGCCTCCATCCTATGTTGCTTTGATGAAATTACATAACGGCGGTATTCCTAATCATACGAGTTACCCCACAACAGAAGGGAAATTCATTACGATCGCTGGTATTCGTGGAATTGGACGGGACAAGCCTACTTCACTGTGTGGAGCTGCCGGCAGCCGGTTTGTAATTGAAACTGAGGGTTATCCGGAGATTGGCGTCGTCATTGGCGACAGTCTTGCTCCCACAGAAGGTGTGATTATGCTGGACTATCGTTCATCCGGCAATGTCGGCGAACCGGAAGTTGTCCATGTCAGCCAAGAGAAGGGTCATAAGATTACAGAGTTAGCGCCTAACTTCGAGACCTTTATCCGCGGACTGGTGAGCCAAGAGGCAGGCGTGACCGAGTAAGATAATTGTTCTAAAAAAACGAGCCGCTAGAGAAATTCTAGGGCTCGTTTCTTTTATATTATCAGGACATTAACCGGCTGCCCAGACATCCAATTCAATTTTTAGTTCAGGCAGACCTAAGCCTTGTATATATGCAACCGTCATGGACGGCGATGTAGGTCCGAATACAGCGTTCCATTTTTCATAGAAATGATCCCAATCGATCTCTTCAGTCGCCCAGATGTTTATTTTAATGACGTGATCTGGCGTCAGTTGTTGAGAAGACAAGATGGCGACGATATTGTTCATGGTATTGGTGACTTGCTCATTAAAATCGGCGGGAATATGATTGTCCTGATCGATGCCAATTTGGCCGGAGAAGACGTATAGCTCTGCATTTCGGTCTATTTTGGTGACATGACTGTAGTTTCCAACAGGCTTCGCGATCATTTCAGGGTTATATCGTTGAACTGGAATTTGTTTAAGATTCATTGTGTGCAGGTCTCCTTATAAATGGAAAATATATATTGGTTTACGATTATATATTTTCACCGTTTTTTTATAGAATGCTAGCGATTTAGACAGACGTATCCCGTCAATCTCGATTCTAGAAAAAAACAGCCGTAGAATACCCGATACCAGAGGCTAAGGATTTAATCGATCTCTTTTTCATCAGGTACTCCTCCTTCATGTTTATAAGTGACTTACCGTTCAATATTAACATAAGCGAATAAGAAGTACAAAAATGACAGCAGTTAGCGCGGTGCTGCTTGTTGAAAAACTTTACTGTGAGAATCATTATCAATATAATGTAGGGAAACCGCAGTAATGCGGCTGAGGGGATGATGCACTGCGATGAACTTGAATGAGCATATTATGCTGTGGAACCATACTTCGGTGAAAATAATGGATGTACGGTATATACTGCTGGAGCAGGGGGAAACGTCGGTGGAGTACTCTCTTCCGGCTAGTACTTTTGTGTATGTGGTTAGCGGCCGTGCAACAATTTGGCTGGATAATTCAATGTATAGCGTGAATCGGTTCCACGTCCTGCATGGAGGGAAAGGCTCGCGTCTTGACATCGCAGTTGAAGACCAGCTTGAGTATTATTTGGTATTATACAAAGCTGGACTGACATGGCCAGCGGCTCAGGAACAATCACGGCTGATGGGGCCAAACAAACCGTTTCAGCTTCAATATTCATTCGTACCGTTATATCCGCTCTCACTGCTCGGCCAGGTGGAGCTTATGTTTCAAGAGTGGATGAAGTCTGCGCCGTTGGAAAAGTTACATGCAAGAACGCTGTTCTATCAATTCGTATACGAACTGTTAAGCCAGATGCAGCAGCAGGGTATTGAACCTATGCGGCCTGATCTGGTGGCACAGGCACTCCGATTCATGAATGACCGCTATATGGAGCCTATAACACTTGAGGTGATGGCGGACCTGTTAGATTGCAGTACGAGATATTTGACTAAGCTGTTCAAAAGCAGAATGAAGGAAAGCCCGATTCGCCTTCTCACACAAATTCGTATGAACAAGGCCGCGCAGCTATTAATAGATTCAGAAGGTACCTTGCAAGAGATTGCTCAGCGTGTAGGCTACCCTGATGCACATTCACTGAGCCGCAGCTTCAAGAAGCATTATGGTGTGGCGCCTGCATTGTTCAGAACGAAGGGACGCATTGAACATTTAGTTCCCAAATTGCCCTTTAATGCTTCCCGATCTGCCATTGTGCCTGGCATTCCGATTCGATATATTGATAATGAATGTGAGAATAATTATCAATTGTATGGAAAAGGGGATATACATATGTACAAACAATACAAATCAGCCTCTATGGCAACAGCAACATTGCTGTTATGTATGATGTTGTTGCTTAGTGCCTGTTCAAGTGGTAGTACGAGTACAGGAAACAGCGCTTCTGGCACAGGAGGTACTGCAGTATCAGGTCAGAGTTCTAATGATGCATCTCCAGCACAGTCGTCTCAAGCGGCTTTAACCAAAAACTATACGGACAGTCAAGGAACTGTGGTCATTCCGGCGAATCCACAGCGAATAGTAGATCTGACGGGTAGTTTTACCGGTAATTTACTTGCACTAGGCGTCAAACCGGTGGGGGCACAAAGTGATGCTCTAAAGAATCCGTTCCTGAAAGGCTTGGTGGATGGAGTAGAAGCTGTTGGTGACACATTCTCGCCAGAGAAAATCTTAAGCCTGCAGCCTGATCTTATTATTGTAGTCGCTGCTGATGTGATGGAGCCAACCTACAAAGAGTTGGACAAAATCGCCCCGGTCGTTCGTATAGAATATGGAAAGTATTCTTATAAAGATCTGATGCTCGAATACGGGAAGCTTGCAGGCAAGGAGCAGGCCGCAGAGGACTGGGTCAAAGAGTGGGACCGGAAAATCAATGAATATAAACCGCAAATACAGGAGGTCGTAGGTGACAGAACAGTTTCCATCCTCCAGCCGTATGCGAAGGGAATTTATGCATTTGGCGATTTTTATGCCAGGGGCGGTGAAATTCTGTACGGAGAGCTTGGCTTGAAGGCCCCTAAGATTATTCAGGAGGAGGTCCTGGACAAACACGAAGGATTTGCTGACTTATCTTTGGAGCAGCTGCCGGAATACGCTGGTGATTATATCTTTACGAGCAACTGGGGATGGGACGATGGTGACCCGGATGTGGTGTATGGTAGTCCCTTATGGAAGAGCCTTCCTGCTGTAAAAGAGAACCGGGTGTTTTTTATGAATGCCAAAGGTTCTTATTATAATGATGCTGTATCTATGGAAGCTCATCTGGACTTTATTATTAAGAGCTTCCTTGGAAAATAATATCTGCACTTCTTACGCTTGAATAAGGGCGCCCCATGGGGCGCCCTTATTCTTCGTAGGACCAGATATAGCTGCTGTCGCTTTTACTCCTACGAGAGTCAGGAGTCATTTATACTTTAACTGTGTTGATAGCCATGTCTTCTGTGTACTCAGTGACTGGATTACCACCAGGGCCTTCGAATTTGCGGCCCCAGCCGGTCAGAACAGAAAAGATGAGAACAACGAACAGACATAATGGATAAAAGGAGGTCAAGAATAAGGAGACCGGATTGATTTCCGGTATAAAGCTGTATTCGGTTCTTAAGGAGCCAATAATTGAAGTTACAATAAAGATAAAGGCGCTTAGGAAGGGGATAACTGCTGCAATGGTCATGGAGAAGCAATCCACAAGAACAGCACGCCGGAATGGATGGAGATTTTTACGTTTTCCAATCTCATCTGCAACTGGACCAAAGGTAAGGATCGAAGCACTCGTCACCCCGCCTACCAGAGCTGTAGCAATGATTGTGCCTCCCGCTATGGCCAACTCTGCACCCTGTACGCTTTTAGCCATACGGCTTTTGCAAATATAGCTAGCGATCCTGTCCATGGTTGAGCTCGCTATGAGTATACCCATTATTCCGAAGAGCGAGAGAACGAACAGTACCGTGCTGACCATATTGTTAAAACCTTCAAACAGGAACCCTTTCACAGCACCGTCCTTTAAGGAGAAGACATCTGTCCACGTAAATACTCCGGAAATCAAACCAACGACTATACCTACTGCGATCCCAACCGGAATAGCTTTGAATATATCTCTTGTCTTCACTGCCACAATAAGCAAAGCAACTACCGGAATCAACATAATAAGGCCTTTAGGAGTCGCATTCCCCAGTGTAGCTACACCGGTCGCGATTACCTTGTGGCTGGAGCCGAATACATAGAAGAAGATGCAAGCAAGAATACTTCCGGCTAAAGCAAATTTGAACCGGGTGGTCACCACGCCGGCGATTTCCGCCGTTCCTTCCTTACGGGTATAGGCTTGTGTAGAAGCTGAGGCTACAGTGGTATCTGAGATTGGCGCAATGTTATCCCCGAATATAGCACCGGATAAAATAGCGCTGGCCAATACTACTGGATCAGCTCCCAGCAATATTCCGGAGGCGAAGAATACAGGAAAAGCTGTGAACAGTGTTCCGATCGATGTTCCTGTCGAAGCAGAAATGATACATACCGAGATAAAAGTGAATAAGGTGAACGCACCACCGTGCAAACCTAACATATTAGCAAGCCATGCAAACCCTTCAGCCACACCACTCTTAGCCATCAGCTTGGAGAACATCCCGATCACAAGCAGAACGGTCGCAATCGTAATGGCCATTGGGCTACCGATGCCTTTTAGGATAACAGCGTTCCAGTACTTTTTATAATCTTTGGAAGATGCTCCGCCGATGATGATGGAAAGAAACGCGCACATGGCTAGTCCCGTCATATCGAAAACCTTAAATACGGTAAAGAACAGGATACAGAATACCAGGAAAAGCGCTATTGGAATGAATGCCATTGACTTTCCGCCTCTGAATTCTAAAGTAGTGTTATCCATGAGCCGCTACCCCCTTGTCGATGTCCAATTGAATTAATGCTTGTTTTATACGTTCCAGTGCCGCGTAGAGGACATTATCGTCTTTATAGCAGCCATGAACGATACGAATGTATCCTTCGCCCCCTACACCGTATGGTGTACCTTCATTAACTACAACGTTGGCATGATCAATTAGATATTTGCTAATTTCGGCGGAAGTCCCTAATTTTGAAATATTCACCCAAGAGAGAAATCCGCTCTCCGGCATGGCCATAGACACGCCTGGAATGGAATTCATGATTTCATAGACAGCTTTCCGTCTACGGTCAAAGATAGCATTGTATTCTTTCACAAAGCTGCGGTCCTTCATTGCCGCTATGGCTCCTATTTGTGCAGAAGTATTCGTCGCTCCGATTACATTCACAGTACAGCCGTACAATACGTCGATAATTTTGTCATCTGCAACCAGATAGCCTACTCTGAAGCCGCTTAGTCCCATCCCTTTAGAAATTGAAAATACGCTGATCGTTCGCTCCCACATTCCAGGCAATGTTGCTATTGAGACAAACTCAATGTCATCATAGATTGCATCCTCGAATGCCTGGTCTACAACCAGCACCAAATCATGCTCAATGACAAACTTGGCAATTTTCTCAAGGCTGTCGCGTCTTAATACAGTACTTGTAGGATTGTTCGGGTTCGTCAGAAGAACCATTTTTGTTTGCGGAGAAACTCTTTTCTCGAATTCCTCAATCTCAATTTGGTAGTTATTCTCTTCTTTTAGGGGGACGGGAACTGCAATGCCTCCCAGCAGCTTTGGATTAAGGAAATTACTTGGATAGCTGGGAGCAGGAATAAGTACTTCGTCACCCTCTCCGATGAAGGGCATCATCGCAAACATTAAACCGGAGTCTGAACCCGGTGTAATTAGAATATTCCGGTCTGGATCGACACTCATATGGTTATCTTCCTGTAATTTGACGGCTATCGCCTGTTTAAGGTCGCTATTACCGATGGGCATTGTGTAATGGGTAGCCATTCCTTTATCAATGGAATCTATGACAGATTGTTTTACATTCTGCGGAATCACAAGGTCAGGGAAAAAGGGGTCCGCCCAACACATTAGATCAACGCCTCTTTTCATCAGATCCGATACGGCATTTCCTACATCTGCCTTGTGCACACTGGCAAATAGTCCCCCTTGTAAGTCTTTGAAACCCTCACGCATGTTATTTTTGATATCCATCTTACGCTCCCACCCATCGATTTGTAATTTCATGTAACATTACATGACTCAATCTGTTTTATGTGTCATGTTTCGTTTCATGTGTTGTTAGTCAAAATCATAACCACTTGATAAAAAAATGTCAACATGATAAATTATTATTATCATAAAATTTAAGCTATTTTTAGGAGGTGCCATTTTGGCAGCAAATACACCGATTGAGGTACTAGAAGGAATTAATAGATTATTTCCGACAGGTGACCTGGACAAGCTACTGACGTTGTATGATCCTGAAGCTGTATTTGTGGCCCAGCCAGGTGTTGTCGTAAAGGGATGGAATGCTGTCCGTGAAGGACTTAGTCAAATGATAGAACTCAATCTTGAGTTTGAGCTGACGCCTAAGAAGGTGCTGGAATTTGAAGATACGGCACTTGTCATTTCGAAGTGGACTATGAAGGACCCATTAAGCGGTGAGGTCCGGGTTCAAGGTCAGTCCTCTGATGTCGTTCGCCGTCAGCCGGATGGTACGTGGGTATTAATTATTGATAATCCTCATGGTTTGGAATGGGCATTGCAGGCATAAAGCTGGCCCCTCCCATGGAGGGACATTGGATAAAGGAGAGGTTTTTTTGTCACCCGATGAAATTATTAACTCATATAAACCTATGGTGGAGTTTATCGCGAGTATTTGCGGGAAGAATTGTGAGGTTATTTTACATGATCTTCGTCAACTCGAAAGCTCTATTGTAGCCATTAGCAACAATCATATTACTGAAAGACAGGTTGGAGGAACGATAACCGATTTTGCTCTTCAGATTATTCATGACAAGGAATATGAAACCAAGGCGTTTATTGCCAACTACCCCGGAAAAGTTACAGGTAAAGATCAAATGCTGCGTTCGTCCACCTTCTTTATCAAGGATGAGGATAAGAATGTGATTGCTATGTTATGTGTAAATGTCGATACTACGGCGCTGAAGCAAGCCCAAATGCTAATCAAGGATCTATTAATGGAACCGGAAGAGCAAGAAGATCCTGCCGGGCCGGGAAAAGAATTGTTCACGAACTCCATGGAAGAATTGCTACATAATTTTATTACGGAAGCAATTCATAAATACAAACTGGAGGTCTCCCGTTTGATGATTGATGAGAAGAAAGAAATCGTAAAGGATCTTAATGATAAAGGAGTCTTTCTATTAAAGGGAGCTGTCTCCGAGGTGGCCCAACGACTCGAAACTTCAGATCAGACGATCTATCGCTATCTCAAAGAACTCTAATTGACTCTAACTACTAAAGGAGATTTTTTTCATGAAAACACAAGTGAGCACTCCGCATGCCCCTCAAGCTATTGGGCCCTACTCACAAGCTGTCTTGGCTGGAGATTTCCTATTTGTTTCCGGGCAAATCCCGCTTGATCCGCAGACGGGTCTGATGGTTAGCGGCGGAATTACAACACAGACCCATCGCGTACTGGATAATCTCAAGGCAGTGCTCGAAGCAGCTGCTTTAAGTCTGGAAGAGGTCATAAAAACCACGATTTTCCTTAGCAGTATGGATGATTTTGCAACGGTTAACGAGATTTATGGCAGTTATTTCACAGGTGAAATTCTACCGGCACGGGCGGCTGTCCAAATCGCCAAATTACCCAAAGACGCACTTGTTGAAATTGAATGTATCGCATACAAGGGAGGGACAAGTCTCCCTCTGTTAAGTGGGGGGAATTGAAATGGCGGAGAACAATAAAATGATCTCCTGTGATCTCGAAACAGGGCTGTGTTCTGAGCATGAAGACGAACAAGATTACGAGATGGTCAAGGTCGAGCTAGCACCCGTACGGAGATTCAGAGTTATCTATTATACCGATCCGATCTGTTCTGCTTGCTGGGCGCTGGAGCCGTATATCCGTAAGCTAGAGGAGGAATATGCCCCCCTGCTGACGATTGAATACCGGATGGGTGGGCTGCTGCCGGGATGGGAGCATTTCTCCGATGGAGGTAATGGCATTTCCAAGCCATCTGATGTGGCTCATCATTGGGAAGAAATTGCCGAACAGTCCGGCATGTCTATGGACGGTGACGTTTGGCTGGAGGATCCGCTTCATTCCTCTTACCCGCCTTCAATCGCATTCAAAGCGGCCCAGCTGCAAGGGAAGGAACAGGCGGACGCTTACTTGAGACGTCTTCGGGAGATGGTGTTCCTGGAGAAGGTCAACATTGCCAAGGAAGAAGCCCTTATCCAGGCGTCCATTGATGTCGGTTTAGATACGGAACGATTCAAACGCAGTTATCATGATCCTGCAACGGCAGAGCTGTTCTATCAAGAGATTGAAGAGGGTGCGGAATTAGGGGTTAGAGGTTTCCCGACGATTCTCATCGTTGATGAAGAAGGACAAGGTGCCAGAGTATCCGGCTATCGTCCTTATCAACATTATGTTGAAGCGCTGAACAAGGTGGCCAAAGACGCTTTGCAACCGAATCAAAAGGTATATACAGCTAAACAATTGCTGCAGAAATACAATTTCCTGGGCACTGAGGAAATCCGTATCATGCTTGATGCTTCGAGAGAAGAGACTTTGGCTGAATTGCAGCGTTTGGAGCAAGCAGGGCTAGTCGAGTGCGTTCCTGTGAAATTCGGATTTTTCTGGAGAAATGTAAATTAAATTTTCTTAGATTGTCAGCCTCATTGAGCGACCGGATGTTAAAAGTCCGGAACGCCAATGGGGCTTTTTCGTGTTGCATCTCCAGTTTTAGAAGAGCGGATTGGTTATTTAAGAAACTCCGAATTACTTAAGGAGTGTAAGTGTCACCTCTATCGAATTATCAATAAATGATCGTTCTGGACGAGACTTCAACATTACGGTTAGCCCAATTAACGATATGATTAGCGCCTGTGATACAGCCTTCGCATTTAACTCGCTTTCGAGCTCGCCTGATTGTATGCCTCGTTCAATGGTTTCTTGAAATATGACCGCTAGGTACATTTGATGTTCCCTTGTAAGAATTTCGAATTTCTCATCATGAGGTGCAAGTTCGACCATTGTATTGATGCAAAAGCATCCCTTTCGAGGGCTTTCTGCATACTCATCATCGACCACACTTTCAAAAAAAGTATGAAATGCTTCTTTTACCGATGGATTGCTTTGAAGTCTGGTTCGGATAAGAGAAGCACGGGACTTCGTGTATTTGCGTAGCGCGGCTTCGAACAATTCTTCTTTGCCTCCAAAAGCTGAGTATATACTGGGTCGTTGAATTCCCATTCTGGAAGTTAAATCGCTTAATGAGGTAGCTTCATATCCCTTCTCCCAAAATAGTTGCATAGCTGCATCTAATACTTTTTCTTCGTCAAATTCGCGGATTCGTCCCATAATCAATACCTCTCGTTACTCTTGTTTTTTAATTGCTCAATGATTCAAGTCATATGCAACGGCTAGTGGCCTTTATATACGTACCGAATAGTACGTTATTATTTTATAATTATCCGTTTATAATGTCAAATACAGGTTAGCTTAATAAGAAGTTTTCACAATACTCCTTGACAATTCTCGTTTTTTGCATTTATATTAACTTGAAAATAACATACCGATTAGTATGATATTTATCGATATTTAAAGTTCATGGAAATAGGGCATACATATCAATCTGCTTGAAAAGAACCGGAAAAACGTTGACAGAAGAGAGCTATGGAATAGGAGAGATTGATCATGGAGATAGGTATTACTTCGTTTGTAGAAACAAAGCCGGACACTCAGACTGGTGAAGTGATGAGCCACGCACAGCGATTGCGTGAAGTTGTGGAGGAAATTGTCCTTGCTGATCAAGTGGGACTTGATGTGTTTGGCGTAGGTGAGCATCATCGGAAGGATTATGCGGCATCTTCACCAGCACTTGTGCTGTCTGCGGCTGCATCTCAGACGAAGCGGATTCGGCTGACCAGTGCAGTGACGGTGCTCTCTTCAGTTGATCCGGTGCGCGTTTTTCAGGATTTTGCTACGCTGGATGGCATTTCAAATGGACGTGCGGAGATTATAGCGGGCCGGGGTTCCTTTATTGAATCTTTTCCGCTGTTTGGTTATGACTTGAATGACTATGATGAGCTGTTTGAAGAACATTTGGAATTGCTTCTTAAAATACGGGAGTCCGAAAAAGTAACCTGGAAGGGCGGGCATCGGCCGGCGATTAACCATTTGGGCGTGTATCCACGACCCGTTCAGAATTCTTTGCCGATATGGATTGGCAGTGGGGGCAGACAGGAGTCTGCTATCCGTGCAGGTCTGTTAGGGCTGCCGCTGATGCTGGCGATCATTGGTGGAAAACCGACGGATTTTGCACCGCTCGTGCAGCTTTATAAGATGGCAGCAGCGCACGCTGGTCATGACGAATCACGGCTTAAGGTTGGGGCGCACTCGATAGGATTTGTTGGAGAGAATACTGAACGAGCTGCAGATACTTTTTTTCCTTCTACCATGGCAGGTATGAACAGATTAGGCAAGGAGCGGGGCTGGGGGCATTATGATCGTTCCAGCTACGATGCCGCGCGCAGCTTTGAAGGTGCACTGTATGTCGGCGATCCCGAGACAGTTGCCCAGAAGATCATTCACCTTCGCAAAAATGTAGGCGTTACACGCTTTATGCTATATGTTCCTTTAAGCACGATGCCGCATGCAGAAGTGATGAGAGCCATTGAGCTGTTGGGAACAGAAGTAGCACCCCGAGTCCGGGAGGAAATAACCAAATGGGAAGTTGAGACGGAGAAAAGATCATAATTCAATTATAGGAGTGGTTCGAATGGATTTTGAAAGTCGGGTATTGCCAGAATTAAGGTCGGTATTAGCAGAATTTCCTGGTTTTCAACTGGAGGAAAATTTAGAACTAAGCAGAAGCTATTTGAGTGGTCCTCCAATTGAGAAATCGGAGCACGTACACACGACAAGCCGGATGATTCCGAGTGTAGCGGGTGAGATGTTAGTCAAAATCTACGAACCTGCCCAGCGAACTGGCGCCATGCTTCCAGCCTTGCTATGGATTCACGGGGGAGGCTACGTAATGGGGCATCCTGATATGGACGACGCTTTGTGCGAACGTTTCGTGCAGGTGGCTAAATGCGTTGTCGTATCGGTCGATTATCGACTTGCTCCCGAGCACCCCTACCCCGCTGCTATCGATGACTGTTATACCGGCTTGACATGGATGACGGACGAAGCTGAACTGCTGGGCATCGACTTGGATCGAGTCGCAATTGCTGGTGCAAGCGGGGGCGGCGGTCTGACCGCAGCGCTTGCTTTAATGGCCCGCGACAAAGGCGGTCCGGCCCTCATCTTCCAAATGCCGCTGTACCCGATGATTGACGACCGGAATATTACGGCGTCAAGTCATGAAATTACGGCCGATAACGCAACGTGGAACCGAACAAACAATTTGACGGCCTGGAACATGTACCAGGGCAATCGTACTGAAGACAGCGGGTTGTCCCCATATGCGGTGCCGTCGAGAGCGGAAAGCTTGGCGGGGCTGCCACCGACCTATACGTGCGTAGGACAACTCGATCTGTTCCGGGATGAGACGATCGAATATGTGACGCGCCTTGCCCAAGCGGGTGTAGACGTCGAATTTCACCTTTATCCCGGTACCTTCCATAGCTTTGAAGTGATGGTTCCGCAAGCGGAAGTAAGCCAGCGCGTCAGCAATAGTTATGTAGAAGCGCTGGCAAGAGCGCTTCATCCTTAAATAAAAAATTATAGAGAGAATAAACACGATACAACAAAGTTGGAATTACTACACGGGCTGTCCATAGGAATCACTCCAACTGAAGGAATCTCTAAACGAACGAAAAGCATCCTGTTTCACTCTAAAAAGTGTAACGGATGCTTTTCGTTCGTGGTCCGGTTATGCGGCTGATTAGTATTTTTGTTTGAGGATCAGCGGGGATTTAGCTTCACCTGCGAGCCTTTGCCGCCGGTCTGGATGCCGGTATCCTTTACTCCGGCCTCTTTCAGATCGGCCACTAGTCGTTCTATCACAGTCTTGGCAGCGGCAGCTTCTTTCGCGCCGGAGGCCTTTACGACCAATTGTACCGGCTTGCCGGACCGCAGATGCTTATCGGCCTGGCGTAGCTTGGTGTCGTAATCATGCTCTTCGATATGAGCGGTGAAGCGCAGCTCTTTGACCTTCTCCTTGCTGCCCTTCCCGGCAGCTCGTCCGGCATCACCCTTGCGTGCCGCTGACGATTCCTTCTGCGCGGCCGCTTTGGCTTTTCCTTTTGCCATCAGGCTGCAAGGGGGAGGACTACTCATTAGCGAGGTACACACCAGGTCTGCCCCGGCTGAGCGGGCCATAGCCAGCGCCTCTTTTGTGGAGACAATACCAAGTTTCTCGCCTCGGATTCCAGTGAGATCGACCTCTGATGCCCTTATTTGTTCATTAATGAATACTGCCATGTGAATGAAACCTCCTATAGATAACAATGTAAATCGATCAAATCGTACATTTAAGTTAATCCTTTAGCTTATCCCCACGATCCGGTATGACAAAGGACACCGTGGTTCCTTCTTCAGGTCTGCTGTGAATATACAACCCTTGCCCATATAATTGCGTCAGACGCCGGTTCGTATTGGACAGTCCGATGCCACCTTTACCTTTCAGAGTTGGACTTAACAGCGCATCAGCCTTGTCTTGCTCCATCCCTTTGCCATTATCACTCACTGCCACAAGTGTGGAGCGATCCAGATGGGCAATCCGGATATGAAGTGTCCCTCCTACATTCCGGCTAAGCAGACCATGCTTGACTGCATTCTCCACCAGTGGCTGTATGGAGAGCGGAGGCACCTGTAGACCGCTGATATCAGGCTCAACTTCCCATTCAATAGTCAGTCTGTCTGAAAAACGTTCTTGCTCAATATGCAGATAGGCTTTAACCAAATCCAGTTCGTGGGAAAGTTCGACCAGTTCGCCTGTATTAAGAAAATCAAAGCTAATCCGCAAAAAGGATGTAAAAGCACCAACAAGATGCTGCATTTTCTCCGTATCGAGATCGCCCAGTGCCATAATCGAATTCAGCGTATTGAATAGAAAATGCGGATGAATCTGGGCTTGCAGATAAGCGGCTTCTATGCGCAAACGTTCATTGATAGATTGCTTTAGCTCCGTGAGTGCTCTAATCCGGTACCTCAGCTCAACCGCGTCTACTGGCTTGGTAACATAATCGTTAGCACCGGACAAGAATCCAGTGTAGATATCGGCCGGCTGACTACGTGCGGTCAACAGTAGCACCGGAAGCTCCGATAAGGAGTAATGCTCCCGTACCTTTTGTGTCAACTCGTAGCCGGACATGTGCGGCATCATCACATCGGCAATCAGCAGATCCCATTGCTCCTTGTCCAACAGTTCCAGCACCTCGCGTGCTGAATTTGCCGTGGTAATGGTATAGGGCTCTGTTGAAAGAATTCCCATGAGTACATTCAGATTCACGGGATCGTCATCCACTGCCAGAATGTTAACTTTCTTCTTTGTCAGCAGCGGTGGAATCTGCATAGGAACCTCTAACCCGCTCCATTCATTTTCCGGAAAAATCCACTCTGCTAATTGCTTCTTAGCCGCATCCGTAATCGGATAAAGAGCCGCGGCAGGTGTTACCGCCTGCTGATTGAATGAATCCGCAAGAGGCAGATCAAAGCTGAACACGGAGCCTTTGCTAATTTTGGAGCGAACACTTAATGTGCCTCCGTGCAATTCTACCAGCTGCTTGCATATGCTCAGGCCAAGCCCGATCCCTCTTCCATCGCTAATCCCATGAGCGCCTTGCTCATACGGAAGGAATATCCGTGCCTGGGTCTCCTTGTTCATGCCCACACCCGTATCCGAGATATGGATTAGCGCCCGCCCATTCTGCACTTCTGTTGAAATGGAGATCATGCCTTCCTCAGTGTATTTGAGGGCATTGTGAAGCAGATTATATAGCACTTGCACCAATCTTTTCTCATCGGCGAGAACGGGAGGTGTGGTGTCTGGAAGATTCATGGTCAACTGCACCGGCTTGCCTTCAATCATAAATTTAAGCATACCAATTACGCCAGGAACCACGGATTGGATCTGTAAAGGCTCCTGGTGCAGGGTAATGCGATGCTCTTGAAGACGAGCGATATCCAGCAGATCGCCAAGCATATGAGACATACGGCGGCTGATGGTGATCAGCAGTTCCATATCTTTGCGGCTACTTTCGTACAGCTTCTCATTTTCTTTGGTCACCACGTTCTGTGCGATGTTCATAATGCCGTGTAGTGGTGTTCGCAGCTCGTGTGAAGTATTAGCGAGAAATTGATCCTTTAACTTGTCCGCTTTCTTGAGCTGTTCGTTGAGCTGGGCATTCTCCTTGGCATTCTGAAAGTATTTCTTGAACCAATAGGCAGAGAAGCCCACGATCGCGGCCACGATATCTATCGGATAGTAGACGAGTACGGAGCCCCATACGTTCCAGAGCAGATTAGAAATAATACCGGCTGCTGATAGCAGCATGAAGACAACATCCTTGTCCTTCTGCTTCCTGAAAAGCATAATCCCCATGATATAGATGAGCCAGATAAATGGTGAGAAAAGAAAGAAGTTATGCACGCCTAAGTGGGTGGACTCACTCACCCATGGAGCTGGTGATACCAGCAAGAATGCTGTGTATAACGAAATTGCAGCGGTGAACACGTATACCAATTTGTTGTTCGTAGGTGCAGCAATGAATTTCCTGAACACAAGCATGATAAAAAAGAGCTGCCACATGGAAGCGATCAATCGGATCTTTAAGGCCCATGTGTAATTGAAAGGCGTTAATAGGTATAGCACGCTGTCATTACGGAACAGAATGATCACTGCTACGGATAGCGTCATTAACCCAACAAGAAGCAAGACCCGCTCTTCAGGACTAAATAAGTAGAGAATAAAGACATACAAGACATGCAGCAGCAAGATGATCACTGTAAGAGCTTGAAACCCGATAGAAATAAAGCGCAAGCTGTCCACTTTGTCCTGACTGCCAAAGAAAACCGGGCCTTCTATGCCGCCCTTGTAAGGATGATCAAAGTTCGCTGCACGAATAAGCACTTCAATTTCTGTCGTGCCTTCTGCAAAATAGGGGGCTGTGTAAGAGTTTGTTCTGGGCTTGTACGCCTTATCCGATATAGAAAGGTCACCGGCACCGGCCGAATTCACCCCGTTGATTTCCACGGCGGATGAGGTTTGAATTTGTTTGATCCACAAAGAGACAGGCTGACGCAGCGGATCAACCAGAATACGTAGTTGATAGGTTCCGTAACCATAAGAAGAACCCTGGCTATTCGCCAGCGCCTCGCTCCAGTCTCCCGGGACCTTAAGCGTATGTGATTGATTTTGTAGTACTGCAATATCCTTGTGGTAGATGAACTTGGAAGGGTAGAACTTCCATTCACCGTTCAGCTTGAAAAGGTCCGCCTTCTCGAGGTCTTGGCCGCGCAGATCCAGTACGCCATTAACCACAGGGGGAGAATCGGATGTCGTAAAAATGCTGAGCCATGCTATCCGAAAACCAAACAAAACGGTGATAAACAATAGAATCGTAGCTATATTTTTCAGAACGGTATTATTTCTCATGTACATCATTATAACAAGAATTCGATATAGCGGACCTATTTCCCCAAACGATTATGCGAACTACTGGTGAAAAAAGTCTGGGCGTGACTCCCGCCCCACTCTGATAGAATAGTGTAAATACCAACATTGAAAAATTTGCTGCATTATTACAATCTATAATCTGGAGGCGGAGACCATGCAACATGATCTTTTGACGCAACTAGCCCTTTGGCATGAAGAGAATGAGCATCAGCGAATTGTGGACACTATTATGGAGATTCCTGCGTTGGAGCGGGATCCTCAGCTGATCAGTCAGCTGGCTAGAGCTTTGAACAACCTTGAACGTTACGCGGAGGCGCTTGAGTGGAGCCGTGGTGAGCTGTCCCCGGAATCGTTGATTCTCTCGGATTTCTGGGATGATAGCGACTATGCTCTGAAGGAATATGTGTCCGAGCCGCCGACCGATGAGTTGATTGCGTCTGTGGAAGAAGAGTTGGGCTATAAGCTGCCTGCTGCTTATATTGAGATGATGAAGCAGCATAATGGAGGCATCCCCCGCAACGCATGTTTTCCGACAGAGGTGACGGAATCTTGGGGAGCAGAATACATCTCAATCTCAGGGATTTTAGGCATTGGGCGGGAGAAAAGCTACTCGCTGGGTGGTGAATTTGGCAGCCGATTCATGATTGAGGACTGGGGCTACCCTGATATTGGTGTGGTTTTTTGTGACTGCCCTTCGGCAGGCCATGATGTTGTCATGCTGGATTACCGAAAATGCGGCAAAGATGGTGAACCGGAAGTGATCCACGTGGATCAGGAGGGCGATTATGCTATTACTTATCTGGCACCGAGCTTCGAGGCTTTTATCCGTGGCCTGGTGAATGATGATGTTTACGATACTTCTGAAGCGGACAAAGAGGAAGCATTACGAAGAGTATCGCACGGCAAATTCTCGGCCCTTCTGACAGAACTATGCGGCAACGTGAATGAGACAGAGGACATTGAGGGTCAAATCCGTGTGGTCTGCACCAGGGTTGTCGAGGACAAAGGTCATTTTTCATTCCATGCCGATGAATTATCTATATTGATGTACGATGTGCAGTTCTGGCTGTACACCAAGACTTATCCGAATACGAGCCAAGAGGAATATCTGCAAGTCTATGATAAAATGATTGCCTTTGGCGGCGAGTTCGGCCAGAACGGCTATGCTCCCGGATGGATTACGGACTGGCTGGATCAGAGAATCCAGCAAGGCATGATCACCGAGCGCAGCGGAGCCCTATCCTTCACAGAGCAAGCTATTGAGGACGTGTTGAGCAGGCTCAGGTCAGCAGCAGTTCATTAGGAAGCGGCAACCTTCGCAGAGGAGAACATGCCTGAGTTAGTGGACACGCTACGCTTCGACCCGGAGGGCTCTGCATGTACTCCAGCAATAGAGCTGCTGTGCAGAGCTTCGCGGCCGGGTTCAAGGCAGCCTGTGAGGGCGAAGAACGGATTAATGATTTATTATCCCGTTCCGAGATGGACTGAAATCAACGTCCTCCAAAAATTCGATGATCTCCCCGTTGGGACTATGAATGACCGCGTTTTTCACGATAAGGGGTGGTTCACCAAGTGAGAGAATTCCCGGTTCTACATAAGCCTTTGCGCCGTGAGCAAGGGCTTTTTGATAGATAGCCTCCACATCTTCCACATAGAATGCAAAATGCAGTAATGCGCCATAAGCGATCTCTTCTTCGGAGGTTGCTTTTTTGCCTTGGGCGGGAATGACGGCTTCGTTGTCAAAAACCTCGATGCATGTTCGTTGATCCGGAGAGATCAGCATGGTTGCTTGTTTGAGTTGAAAGGCAGGCAGACTCCAATGATGCCCCACTTGGAACCCCAGCACCTCTGTGTAAAAAGCAATAGTTGCTGTATAATCCTTGGCTTGAATAGCTACATGGGCAAGTCCTTTAATGCTCATTCATCATCACTCCAATTCATAAGATGTGTTAGATTATAGTAAATTGGAGATGTAGAATACATATGGAAAATAAGCATTTTATCGTATAAAGATTGCTGTTTATAAGGTATTGTAGCTGAAAAGGTTTATTTTCAAAAATCCGACCTGGAGGTCCTCCTATTGGAACACATCATTGACGAAGTTGATAGAAAAATCATGCAGCTGCTACAGCACAATGCGAGAATGCCCATTTCGCAAATCAGCAAAGAGGTATCGATGTCCCAACCGTCTGTGAAAGAAAGAATTGTGAAGCTGGAAGAGAGAAATATTATCTCCGGGTATACGGCGTCTTTTGAATTGCGTGAGCTGAACCGCGGTACGACTACATTTATTCTTTTGAAGACAGAGCATTGCCAGGAGCTTGTGGATTATTGCACCGAAGCCAGGGAAGTGACCGATCTGTTTCGTATCAGCGGAGAATATAACTACTTGTTGAAGGTTCAGACTGCATCGGTGGAAGAGCTGGCTGAGTTTCAAGATGCACTGCTCAGGCTTGGACCCTCGAAGTCGCATATCAGTCTGAAAAATATTTTAGAGAACCGAATCATGCTTTAACTGGATCTGACAGGGCCTGATTCTCCGCTCGTTAAAGATGGATGAGAGTATTTCTAAACTTCTCCAATAAAAATAGTGAGTTTATCTTCCCAAACTGCAGCCATTGGCTGATGTTTTTTGATATTATGAAGCTAAGGTACAAGGACATTTAGCACAGGAGTCGCACACAAATATGAAGTTCAATCTCTATCTTTCTGAAATTTTAATAACTGCAACGGTGTGTTCTTTGGTTCTGGTCTATCTTTCCTGGAGAAGAAGGCAGCTTCCGATAGCAAAAAGTTATGGACTTGGTGTGCTTGCGGGTGCCTTTTATACCTTTGGATATGCTTTTGAACTTATCAGTGACGATCTGAAGGATATCCTCTTCTGGCTCAAATTCGAGTATATCGGGATCCCTTTTGCTCCGACACTATGGATGATAATGGTACTGCAGTATACGGGACGACAAGCATACATACGTAAATGGACTGTTGCTATACTCATGGTTGTTCCTGTCTGCACTCTCGCTGCCGTTCATACGAACGATTGGCACCACTTATTCTATAGGAGTGTGTCGTTAGATTTTTCTGAGGGCGTTCCCCTAATCCATTTGAATCACGGCCCCCTGTTCTATCTCCATGTTGTGTACTCCTTCTTTTTTTTCTTCCTAGGCATGGGTTTACTACTTCATATGTGCTTCATAGCTCCGTCCCGAATGAAGAAGCAAATTATTTTTATGATGATTGGATCTTGTGGGCCATTTGGGTTCTCACTGATGTATGTTACCGGGATTCTAAAAACCTCCATAGATGTATCCCCATTCGGCTTCTTAATCTCTGGAGTATTCTATTTGCTCGGTATTTATCAATTCAATATGCTCAGGCTCTCTCCCCTTGCACATCAGAAGGTATTTGACTCTATACAGGATGCGGTTATTGTCTTTGATCTGGATCATAATATTTCTGAATACAATCGTTCAGCGAGTCGGATGATCGAGGGCCTTCACAACAGAAACGCTATTGGCCAGCCTGCGGCGACATTCTTCTCCTCTTATCCGGTACTCCTTAATACCATTTTGCAAGAGCCTCTCTCGGAGAACAGGGTATTATCCGGTGACCATGGCAATGAACGGGTGTATCAGGCGCAAATGCTATATATTTACGACAATCGCTCCAGACCAACGGGTAAAATGCTTTTGCTCCGTGATACGACTGATGCTGTACGTTCCGAAGAGAGACTGATCAACAACGCCAAGCAATTGCAGGAGCTTAATACATTTAAGGATGAACTCTTCAGTGTAGTAGCCCACGACATTCGTGATCCGCTGGCGATCCTCCTGAATTTAATGGAGATCCTGGAAGAGGAACTGCCAGCCGGTGGTGAGGGCCACGAGGAGATTGTTCTTGAAATGGGTCAGCAATTGCGCAAAACACTCACCTTAGCAGAGAATCTGCTGGGCTGGTTCCGGAAACACCAAGGTGGCATGATCCGGAGTCCAGACACCCACGATTTGTTCGATGCTATACAGATGAGTCTACATCTTCTGCAGATTCGCAGTGAGGGCAAAGGAATTGTTATGGTGTCTGAGGTTCCCCCGGATACTTGGGTCTACGCGGACAAGGAAATGCTGAATTTAATCGTTCGCAATTTGCTCTCCAACGCTGTTAAATTTACGGATACCGGAGGTAGCATTAAGGTGCGGGCTGAACATTCGGACGGGAAAATGATTGTAGCAATAAGCGACACGGGCGTTGGGGTACGGGAGGATCTGGCCCAAACCTTATTACAATCAGATTATTCAGCTTCTACGGCAGGTACAGCCGGAGAACAAGGCATCGGTTTAGGGCTTGCGATCTGCAGAGAATTTGTTCGATTAAACGGAGGGGAAATCTGGTTTGATAGTAATCCCGCCCAAGGAAGCACATTCTATTTCACCATTCCGCTTCCTCCGGGAGTTTCGAATATAGGTTCAAATATCAAATATAGCTGTTGATTTGTATGAAAGGAGGATTGCTGAATGAAGATCGTACTCATCGATGATGAAAAAGCGATGCACTTAATTATGAAGCGAATGTTGAACAAAATCGGTGAGATGGAAGTTGTGGGAGCCTTCCTGAATACAGCTGAGGCTGAAGTGTATTTAAACGACCATGATGTGGACATCGTCTTTATGGACATCCATATGCCGCAAGAGAGTGGCCTCATGTTCGCTCAGCGGTTAAGAGATAGGGGCAGTAAGATCAAGCTCGTGTTTGTGACATCGCATACCGAATATGCCTTGTCTGCTTTTGACGTCTTTGCCTACGATTATATCGTGAAGCCTGTTGCACTGGAGCGGATACAGCGAACGGTTCAAAGAGCCTTGGCTGAGGCCAAGCGGGAGCAGGGGCCAGCAGAATTGCCGGCAAATCCTTCGGTTCATGTAAAGATCAATTGTCTGGGCCGAATGGAGATCAAGGGTGCACAGAACACTATGCTTAAATGGAAGACTAGTAAAAGTGCAGAATTGTGCGGATACTTACTATTGCATCATGGCAGTCTGGTCTCCCGCTCTAAGCTGATCGAGGATATCTTCAAGGAGATGCCGCTCAAGAACGCAGAGACCTATTTGAACACCACCGCTTATCAACTACGCAAGCTACTTGGCGAGAATGGACTAAGGGACTGTCTGTATTCAGATGGCAATCATTATGCTTTGAATCTGTCTTCAGCTGATGTCGATCTGTTCCGGTTTGAAGAAGGTTGTAAGCAGATGATGGTTATAGACGAGTCGAATCTAGAGCAGGCGTTTGCGCTGGAGCGGCTCTATGTGGGTGACTTGTTCGGAAGTTATGGCTACCCTTGGGCTTTAAGTGAGATTGAGCGCTATTCACTGATGTATGTTCAGTTTACTCAACGCTTATGCAGAGCATTGTTGTCTCGGGGGGATTTCTTGACGGCTATTCCCATTCTCAATAGGCTGGCTACCCACAATGAATTGGATGAAGAGACCGTTAAGCTTCATTTGCAGGCCCTGGCTTTGCAGAAAAATAAAGAGGGCTTGACCCGCCGGTTCTCTGACTTCACGGAGCTACTATTGCGGGAGGTGGGGGCTACTCCCTCGCCAGAAATGGTACTGCTATATGAGCAGTTGCTGTCGCCATTGGAATCATTGCATTCGTTTTATAGTGAAATATAGGTTTATGTGATTACAGAACTGGAGGGTTATTTATGAAAGCATTGATTTTTGAGCATTTTGGCGGGCCAGAGGTACTGCGTTATGCAGATCTTCCTGATCCGGAGCTGGAGCCAGGGACGGTATGGGTTAGAATGAAGGCGATTGGATTAAACTTCGCTGACATTTATCGCAGACGGGGCGATTACCACTTGGCTGGTCAGGCACCCTACATTTTAGGGTACGAAGGTGCAGGCATTGTGGAGCGGGTTGCGGAGGATGTGAAGACGGTGGAGGTTGGGGACAGGGTTGCTTTTGCCGATGTCCCTTATGCGAATGCTGAACTGGTCAAGGTGGGAATCGATCATATCATTCCATTGCCGGACGACATCACTTTCGAGCAATCAGCCGCATTGCTGCTGCAAGGCCTGACGGCGCATTATCTGGTGAATGACAGCTATTCGGTTCAGCCAGGCGACGAGATTGTGATTCATGCGGCAGCAGGCGGAGTGGGGCAGCTTCTGACGCAGCTGGCTAAGGCCAAGGGCGCCAGAGTTCTCGGCTTGACCTCTTCTCCTGCGAAGCGTGAAGCTGCGCTCTCTGCGGGTGCAGACGAAGTGCTGCTGTACGACAGTGATTGGGCGAACGCGGCGGTCCGTTGGTCTTACGACGGCCAAGGTGTGAACGCAGTCTATGATTCAGTAGGTTCCACCTTAATGGATAGCTTCAAGGCGACGAAGATCAAAGGTTCAGTTGTATTCTACGGAATGGCCGGCGGCAATCCGCCCCACATCGACCCCCGTATGCTTATGGACACTTCCAAAACCTTGACCGGAGGCGACCTGTGGAACCATATCGTTACACATAGCAACCGGGTCGAGCGTTCAGAAAAGCTTTTTGAAGCGATCAGACAGGGACATCTAAAGATGGAGGAACCGAAGTCGTTCCCGCTCCGGGAGGGTGCTGAGGCACATCGGTTGTTAGAGAGCAGAAGCAGCACGGGAAAGATTTTGTTAATTCCTTAAACAGAATAAGCGAGTATCATTCCTCTTCATTCAACTTTGGCCCTCGCATTAGCGAACCGATGAATCCCGAAGTTCGGGTAACCGGAGGTGAGAATGCTGTCTCGCAAGGGATAAAGGTTGTCCGTGAAGCGCAGCTCGGCTCCCGTGGCTAGAATTCGGTCTACTAGATGATCCATAGCTTCTACTCGAAGAGGTTCTAGGGTGCGCGGCGAAGTATAATATCCTGCGGTTCGGTCAAACAGCTCAAAGCCTTGCCGTGGGAAAACGTATCTGTACAGCGAGGTGTTCTTTATGGCCGTATACCAGCGGCTTTCAACTGTGATAATGGTTGTGGCCGTAGTGCCTGCGAAAAGGTTGCGAGCCTGGGCATCAGTTGTAGCCGCTGTTTTTCGCAGGACAATTCTGGGGCAGTCTCTGGGAAAATAGTAACTCACCTCATGCTCTTGATCAATCGCCCAGACGAGTGGCGGCATTCCCTGGATGTTTTGTTTCTCTTTAGGGACAAACCTCTTAATGTCAGACTCTTCGCTAAAATGATAAAGATACATTCGGCACCTCTTCCTCTCCTACATAAAGTCAAAAAAGTAACGGATCACATGAAACAGTACCGGCGAGGTGTAGGTCAGGCTGTCGACCCGGCTTAAGTAGCTTTTTTTCAGAGCCTCGAATTTGCCATCATCGCCGATCAGCAGATCGCGCTTCAGCACGGACACGGTCAAGCTGCCGATGAAGCCGCTAAGGCTGATCAACATCCCGGAGAAGATCCCGAAGACCGGGGTAAGCGGCGTCAAATAAGGATAGATCAGATACGATACCGCCGTGGTAACCACGAACGCGCAAGCGAAGCCTTCCCAGGTCAGATAGGGATTGGCTGTGGGGACCACTTTTCTTTTGCCAAAATAGATCGAGGCCAGGTGATGCACCACATCATTGAGCTGCGTCAGTACAACCAGAAACAGTACAAGTCCCGCCCCATACTCGGGGGTAGCGAACTGGAAATACGCCAGATGGCTAAGCCCAAACACCATCAGCATAAGACCCCACTGGGTCGAACTGACACTGCGCAGAAATCCGACCGTCCCTTTATTGATCATCCGGGGAAGCGGTAGCAGCAAGAACACATAGACAGGGATAAAGACGATGAACATCCCGTACCATTCGATATAGATCCAGTAGAATTGCAGCGGAATCGACAAGTATGCCCACAGGAACAGCCTGCGGTCCGCTTTTCTGGACTTGATCATGGAGAAGTATTCCTTCAACGCGAAGAAGGTCAGCACCATCAGTGAGATTAGGGACACCACGGAATTGAAAAGGGTAGCGAGGCAGAAGATGAACACCATGCCCCACCAGGTTTTGATGCGGTTTCCGATGGGTGCATAATCCTTGTTCGGCTGTACTTTGCTTATTACATAATAGATGAGTTGAATGGCGCATAGAGCTGCCAAAATAAGAACTAACGTTAACAAGCTTCTATCCAGGGCAATCACCAACTTGTCGTGAGGTAGGATTCCATTAAAGGGTTCCTATGTTATTATGAAGGAATAGTCCAATCTTGATAAGGGGAAATTTCGTCAATGGTTGCAGATCAGTCGGTTTTTATCTTGCTTACGAATACCGGAACGCTTTTTACAAAAATGATTCAGACCTACACCAAAGCGCCGTATAACCATGCTTCGATTTCATTCGACCGCGAGCTTTCGGAGATGTACAGCTTCGGGCGAAAGAATCCGAACAATCCGCTGAACGGGGGATTCGTGAGGGAGGATATCCAGACAGGTACATACAGCAAGTATCCCAGTACGACGTGCGTGATCTATGAATTGCAGGTAACTGAACGTGAAGTGGAGAAAATGAAGCGGGTTCTGCATATCTTTATCCGCAGCCGCCAAAAGTACCTTTATAATATTCTAGGCGTGATTGGCATCGCCCTTAAAGAGCCTGTTGAGTTCAGCAACTCCTACTTCTGCTCGCAATTTGTTGCGGAGATCCTTGAGCGTTCCGGCATTAAGCTATGGAATAAGCTGCCTGCACTCGTGACACCGGATGATTTTCGGCAGAGTGACAGGCTGCAGTTGATTTATGAGGGAAGGTTGAGCGAGTACTTGAAATAGGCCGTATACGATTAGGGCTGGAGCTTAATTGTGTAGAGATAATGCAGCAAGACCAACTTCTTTTAATGCATTCATCGCCTCTAGATAAGGTAGAGGACCATAGCTGATACGCGCCACGCCCAGTTCGGCAAGCTGCCCGAGGGACGGGGTATGCGGGGTTACCATAATGTTCACCGGAAGCGGTGAGTGACTACATAGGGTTTCGATCAGTCTGGCATCGCTTAACCCCGGAACAAAAATACCGTCGGCCCCGGCTTCTGCATAAGCGTGCGCACGGCTGAGGGTCTGTTCAATACAGGATGCATGCTGCCCGACAGCCGTTTGAAAGAAAATATCCGTTCTGGCGTTAATAAAAAGAGGTAGTCCAGCCTGTTCGCCTGCTGCATGGGCAGCGGCAATGCGCAGACATTGCTCCGAGGTCGTATAGAGACCTGCATCGCCAATCCGCTGATCCTCCAAGTTAATCCCCACAGCTCCTTTTTCAATAACCAATCCTACATTCACTTTAACATCGTCCGGACTTAGCCCATATCCCCCTTCAATATCAATGGTTACGGGAAGATCTACCTTGTCCTTGATTCGTTTCAAATTCTCCAGTACGAGTGGAAAAGGAAGCGCCTCGCCGTCCTCATATCCGTGCGAAGCGGCGACGGACCAACTGCCGGTCGCTATGGCCTTGGCTCCAATGGCCTGAACCGCCTGCGCGCTCCCCGCATCCCAGATATTGATAAGCACTAAGGGGTCTCCTTTGGTATGCAATTGATGAAACTGAAGCGCTTGTTCATGTTGGATATTCATATCATTATTCTCCTCCCTGCTCATGATGGAGCAGCCAATTTTTACGTGTCAGACCCCCGCCATATCCACCCAGTTCGCCGTTTGCATTAATGACACGATGACAGGGAATCACAATGGCCAGCTGATTGGCCCCATTGGCTTGAGCAACCGCGCGGAAGGCCGTCGGTTTGCCGAGGGCTACAGATATGTCCAGATAGGAGCGTGTTTCCCCTAGCGGGATTTTCATTAATTCTCCCCATACGCTTTGTTGAAAAGGGGAGCCGAGTAGAGCAAGCGGAGTATCGAAGGTCGTCCGTTCTCCGTCAAAGTATTCTGACAGCTCTCGTTCAATCGAGAGAATAGGCTCGGTAACGCCCGGAATAATCGCCGATTTCGTTCGTTTCCGAAGGCGTTCTACCTCGCGTTCCAGACCTCGGCGGTCGATAAATTCCAATAGATAGAGGGCTTCATCGTTCCCGATGGCCATCATAGGGCCAAGACGGGTGTCAATCCAGGCGGCTTTCAGGACCTTACCGTCCTCCAGCAGGGTAGGGGCAGCCCCCATAATTCGAGAAAAAGCATCCCTGAAGCCGCTGCTAGATTCATAGCCGGTGGACAGCTGGCTGTCGATGACGGTCTTGCCCGACCTGATATTCTTCAGGGCAAGACCCATACGGCGTGCACGGGCGTATTCCACAAAGGTCATGCCAAACCGCTTTTTGAATTGACGCCGAGCCGTAGATTCATCGACCGAGAGATTCTTGAAGTCCTGTGTCGTCCAGCGTTTCTCCGGATTGCTCTCCACAGCTTCAACGAGTACACGGACAATCTCCGGGACGTGATTGGGATGAGAGAGCGGACGACAGCGCTGGCAGGGCCGATAAGAGGCCAGCAACGCTTGCTGAGGATTCGCAAAGAACTCACAATTCTCCAGCTTCGGCTTTCTGGCGGGGCATGTCGGACGGCAAAATACACCTGTGGTTTTGACGCCAACGTAGAACAATCCCTCGTACTCCGTATTTTTCTCCAGCAGCGCCTTGTAATACTCTTCATATCGCTCAGCAGGTAACAATAGCAGCACGTCCTAACCTTTCAATGTTGTTCTCATTATAATATCTTCCTGCGGAGGGCATCGCCGAAATTCAGGCATCAATTTTGGAAGCTTGGTAAAAATTGGTGGTTTACGCTGCATGAGGCCGTTACAGGTTCGACGGTTCTTACGATCGCTGTTAGAGATTACTGGATTGTAAAAGGACTTCAGAATTCCGTAGGGCCCTCCGCTTTTCTGCCTGCATTTAAACCAACCTCTAATTTTAAGATATATAGAACGCATTAAAAACAAACGTAATCAAGAAAAGTGAGCTTATATAGGTAGTATAGAAGTGCAATTTCCGGCATCGACAGCAATTAACGGCATTTTCGTACCTTAATTCCTCTGCAGCAAGGGGTTAGTGAAGATTAAGTGCAATATTGTACCTTAATTCTTCCAGAAGCCCCGGTTCAACATGATTTTTCGAAAAATAAGATACAATATGGACCTCTGTCAAGAAAGTGGACAGTCACGCAACGGATTTTTTAGTAAATTGCTGTGCAAAGCGAGCGGGAGAAAGATATCCCAGTGCACCGTGCATTCGTTTGCGGTTGTAGTAAAATTCAATGTACTGATAAATGGCATTGTAAGCCTCTTCCCTGTTTTTGAAACGGGGGTTACAGTAAATGAGTTCTTTCTTTAAAATACTGTGCCAGGACTCGATGCAGGCGTTATCGTAACAGTTTCCTTTGCGACTCATACTAGATTCCATCTCATAGCTCTTCAATTGGTCGACATAATCCTTAGATGTATATTGAGATCCTCGGTCGGAGTGGTGCAGAAGTTCCTTGCCAGGTCGCTTGGCTGCGTAAGCAGCCTGCAAGGCGTCCAGAACCAGACTGGTCTCCATGTGGTCGTACAAACGCCAGCCTACGATTTCACGCGTACATAAATCCATGACGCTGGCCAGATACAACCGGCCTCCCCGGCAAGGGATGTATGTGATGTCCGTGACCCATACGGTATTGGGTTTGAGCACTTTAAATGCTTGATTCAGCGTGTTGGGGGCGATAGGGTTATTATGTTTAGAGTCCGTCGTCTGTACGCGGTAAGGTTTAGACACGACGGAACGGAGCTCCATTTGCCGCATGTACACACTCACGGTGCGTTCAGTCAAGGTGTAGCCCTCTTGATGCAGCAGACGGGTGATTTTCGGACTTCCATACCGCATCTTATGATCGGTAAAATGATACTGGATTCGCTCCATGACCGCGGCTTTGCGGCGTTTTTGTGCGCTGATTTCTCCCGTCCGCCACTTGTAGTAGCCGCTCCTTGACACGCATAAGGTGTCGCACATCTTCTCCAAGCGAAACTCGGAGCGATGATTCTCCATGAACTGGAATCTTAGTTCCTTGGTTTGCTGAAGATGTGCACCGCTTTTTTTACGATCGCCAGTTCTTCTTGGGCGTCGGTGAGTTGGTGATCTTTCTCCTGAAGTTGACGACGCATCTCTTTGAGCTCTGCTTCGAGTTCTCGTACTCGATCCACACTCGCTGCCGGTTCATTTTTCAGCTCTCGATATTGACTCATCCACTGATGCAGCGTACTTTTTGGAATGTTAAGCTCTTCTGCTAAGTCGCCTAGCTCTTCGTCTGTTCTTGAATGAACTTTACGGTTTGCTTTTTAAATTCTTCGTTATATCGTTGTCTTTGTTCTCCCAAGTGAACACACCTCCACTACTGTCATTATCGGTCTGTCCGTTAACGAGTGTCCACTATTTATTCTAATTGCAATAATGCCCTTATGTCCCTCATTTACCTATATTGAGGAAAAATAAGGTACAAAAATGCTCTTAGTTGAGGAGGTCCCTCTTTTTTCATTGTTAAGACGATTGGTGAAGGGGAATATACCGCTTCTAGTGATATCGATGGATTTGAACAGCCATGGATCATAGGTTTTGCTATCGACGGTCTATGTTACGGTACTAGCTTTCCTATGGAAAGCTTTCAGGCGAGCGCTTTGCGCTTACACAGCCTCAAACGTCCCGTTCGCTTATCTTAGCTAGTTGTTAATTTCTTTTGTTCGACTTATATAGATCCCTTTTTCATTAAAAAAAGACGCCCTCAGCGGGCGTCCTTCTCTATTCCTCGGCATGAGCAGCTTCGTCTTTGACTTCTTCCTTGAAGCTGCGAATGCTCTGTTTGCGGCGTGCATTTTTGTCCTCAATCTGAGCTCGTTCCTTGCTGTCCAGCTCTGAAGAGAATTCGTTCAGGTAGCCTTCAGCTTCCTGCAGGTTCTCTTGCGTATTCTGGATACTTTGCTGCAAATGTTCTACATTATCTGCCCGATTATCTGGCTTTGCCATTGCTTAGATCGCCTCCTGATCATTGAAGCACCCGACTGACTTGGGAGCTAACAAGTAGGTTGATCGTTGCCGGCTCATTTTATGCATAGACTCCTATACAGATGATGGCTGAATATTAAAAAAACTCCCGCCTCAAAGGCGGAAGGTTAAGTAGTTACACGGCATGAGTTAGCGTGTCAAAGTCCTCATCGCTCAACTTGATGCCGGCTGCTGCAATATTTTGCTCCAGATGATTTACGGATGAAGTTCCAGGGATGGGGAGAATATTGGCGGCGCGCTTCAGGAGCCAAGCCAGGGCCAATTGAGCAGGTTGTGACCCAAGGCGCTGTGCCAGGTCATCCAGCGGGCCACCAGCTTTGCCCAGTTCACCTGTCGCAAGCGGGAACCATGGAATGAAAGCGATCTGATTGGCGATTGTATAATCGAGTACGGCTTCTGCATCCCGGTTAGCCAGATTATAGAGGTTCTGGACGGATACGATGCTTGCGGTTTTACCGGCTTCCTCCAGCTGCTCAACGCTCACTTCGCTAAGTCCAATGTGCCGAATTTTTCCTTCTTGCTGAAGACGTACCAGCTCTCCCAGTTGCTCGGTCAGCGGAACTTGGGGATCAATCCGGTGGAGCTGCAAGAGATCAATCCGCTCCACGCCCAGATGGCGCAGGTTCAGTTCAACCTGCTGACGAAGATACGCCGGTCGGCCTACTGGCACCCAATCTTGGGGACTCGGCCGGGCAACCCCTACTTTGGCAGCGATGATAAGGTCATCCGCATAAGGGTGCAGAGCCTCCTTAATTAATACATCCGTGACCAGTGGGCCATATGCGTCAGCGGTATCAATGAAGTTCACGCCAAGCTCCACGGCGCGTCGCAAGACGCGTACAGCTTCTTTCGGGTCAGCCGGATGTCCCCAGGCACCCGGACCGCTTAGTTGCAACGTGCCGAACCCAAGACGATTAACTTGCAAATCTCCTAGGGTATATGTGCCGGATGCCTCTGCGGTAACTTGATTTTGAGTCATATTTTTCCTCCCTATTTAGTGTGAATTTGATGATTGCTTATCCATGCTCTAACATGATTAAATTGTATCAGGAGTTATTATTTTGCAGAATACACATGTGTTCGTGCGCTCTGTTCATGTTGGTTCGTGTTTGACATGCATGTTACAAGTTATTTCTGTCCTTTGAAGCCACCTAGGGAGGTGCATTGCCTATGTCGCACAACACTCAAGATCTGATGCAGCCGGAAGAGCTTATGAAGATGCTTAGAATCAGACCCTCTGCGTCCCGGAAGAAGAGCTTACGCCAGCGTGATCTGGCTTTGCGGGTTGGCGTGGATACAAGAGCTATTCAACAGTGGGAAGGCGGAGACAGATTGCCCAGTGCACATAACTTGCAAAGGCTGGTGCAGGCATATGTGGAGGAAGCGGCGTTTTTGCCCGGGACTGAACGGCAGGAAGCGGGGCTGCTATGGCAATCCGTTAAGCAGGTATATGATAGCAGACCCGGTACGTACCGTTATTACCCGGAGTTCGACGAGAACTGGTTTGCACAGATTTTAGCTGATAGAGAGGCAGCACCTAACCATTCTGTTATTCAGCAAAAGGGAGCGACAACACAGATACCTATTGACCTGGCAAGTTCGGCAGTCAGGGTGACTGAACGCTCCGAACTCAAGCGGCGCCCCGCAGGTAAACTGCCGGTTCAGCTATCCAGCTTCGTCGGACGCATACCGCAGCTTGCCGAGCTCCATGATCTGCTGCGCCAATCCTCCTTGGTCACCTTAACAGGTCCCGGTGGAAGCGGGAAAACTTCTTTCGCCCTTCATCTTGCCTCCTCCTTGGCGGATAGCTTTCCGGATGGCATTTGGTTGTTTGAATTTGCAGCAGTGTCTGATCCACAGCTGGTCGTTGCTTACATGCTGTCTACTCTTGGGCTAGAGGACCGGCAGGGGCGGACTTCAATGGAGACGGTTCTGGATGCTATTCAGAATAAAAGCATGCTCTTTATCTTCGATAATTGTGAGCACCTGATCGACGCTTGCGCGGTGGTTGCAGAGTCTTTGTTGGCGTTCGCCCCTGCCCTCGTTATTCTGGCCACAAGTCAGGAACCGCTGAACCTGCCGGGAGAGAACCGTTACCCGGTCCGAGCTTTAAGTATGCCTCCTGAGCAAGAGTTATCCTATGGGCGATTGATGGAGTATGAATCGGTCCAACTGTTCGTCGAGCGGGCCACCTTGCTCCTCCCCCATTTCAAGGTCCAAGAGGCGCAAGCTGTACTTATCGGTGACATCTGCCGGAAGCTGGAGGGCAATCCGCTGGCATTGGAGCTAGCTGCGGCCCGGATGAACGTGCTGTCCCTGGAGCAGATCAATGAACGGCTTACTGATCTGCTGGGTTTTCTCACCACAGGCAAAAGAACAGCCACTCCGCGTCAACAGACCCTGAAGGCGACCATGGACTGGAGTTATTCCTTACTGTCCGAGAAGGAGCAGCTGCTATTCCGGCTATTAAGTGTTTTCATGGGTGAATTTACGCTGGAGACCGTGGAAGAGGTCTGTGTGTATCGTCCAAGACATCAGGAGCCTTGCTCGCTTAAGAAGGAAGAGACTTTAGATCTTTTCGCCAATCTGGTCAATAAATCCTTAGTTTCCATGCACAGCTCCAAGTCCTCGGACCGGATGACCTATGCCCTGCTGGCCCCGGTGAAGCAATACGCACAGGAAAAGCTGGAATCCTGCCAGCTGGAATGCCACAGGGTGCACGGTGCAGATAAAGAACATATTTACCGGCTTCATGCGGAGTATTTTGCCCGTTTCATTGAAGAGATAGAGCAGGAAGTCAAAGAGGGCAATACCTCCATTGCGCTTGCGAAGATCAGGGCCGAGTACGATAATTTGCGTGCCGCTCTGCAATGGGCGTATTCACAAGACGATCCCGAGGGAACGGGACTGCGGATTGCCGGCTCCCTGTGCGAGTTCTGGTCTCTGGAAGGCAATTGGAGCGAGGGATTGCTGTGGCTTTCCAGGTTGCTGCCGGCTGCCCATGATCATGAGAACCTGAAGGCATTGAACAAGGCCCTGAAAGGTAAAGAGTTGTTGATGTCAGCCCAAGGCAATGGAGATATTTACACGGCTTAACCTATTCTTTTATAGGAATTCACTCCGGTCACGTGATCCAAGAGCAAATTTTGTAGATTCTAACACACTTTTTTACAGCCAATAATGAATAACATAACTGACTGTGTGCGAGCTTTGGCTTGCCGGGTCAGTTTTTTTGTTAGGAGCTAGCCTTCTGAAATATAGTTATGTTCAAAATATTGTCAGCAGATATCTCCATATGGTAGAATTAGTTAATGTAATATTGATATAGGTAACCTAATTCAAAAAGTGAAATGGTGATCATATGGACAACAAGAAGATTAAAGTGGATGTCGCTAATAAGGAGGGGCAGCTTGGTTTTGTATTCACCCGAGGGGGACTTCGTGAAGGAGCGGGTAGAAAGGGAATCGGGGTGACCAAGAAGGTCTCCTTAACCTTAACGGAGGAACTATGGAACAATCTTGAGAAGCAATGTGCTGATGATGAAGTGTCCCGTTCGGAGCTCATCCGCAAGATGATTGAAGCTTATTATTCGAATTAGTGTAATCGGGAGGCAGGGTCATCTATGCGGGTCAATGTAACTAAGGATTCTCTTCTGCATGCGCTCCAGCATGTGCTAAAGGCCGTTTCAGTAAATCATCTCATCCCTATCCTGTCAGGGGTTAGCATTCGTAAGGATCAGGATGTCCTGATTTTTACGTCAAGCAATACGAATATGACCATAGAATACAGAATTTCTCTGACCACTAGCTCCACGTCGGAACAAGAGGACGGTGCCATTGTTGTACCTGCACGGTATTTATATGAGATCGTTCGCAAGCTCGAACCGGGATCTATCAGATTGGAGACGACAGAGCAGAGGATACTGCTCCTTTCTTCAGGAGATGCTCATATCCGGTTGTGCGGAATGGATTCGGCAACGTTCCCTACGATTCAAAAGACAGATCGTCACACGGTAGCAAGGTGGAGCATTAATAATGCCGTGCTAAAATCAGCTGTTAGGCAGGTTGCTTGTGCAGTCTCAACTTCCGAGACTAGGCCGGTACTGACGGGAGTGTTTTTCGAGTGTAACAATGAAGTGCTTAGTTTAATCGCTACCGATGGCGTTCGTCTCGCTTCCCGCACCCTAACTGTGGAACATGCTGGGGCTATTCATATCCAGGGCGTTATCCCGGGAGTCAATCTCTATGAAGTATCCAAGATGCTGAAGGACGAGCAGGGGACGACCGTTATTGAAGTGGGGACTAACCAGATCCAATTTACGTCAAAAGAACTGCATGTTCAGTCCGCTCTCCTTGAGGGGTCCTATCCATCTGTAGAGAAGCTGATTCCACAGTCTTTTTCATCCGAACTCACGGTGAAGACAGTATCTCTATTGCAGGCGGTGGAGCGCGTGTCTGTGTTGGCTTCGGGGAGTATTATTAGGCTGGTTGTTTCGGGGGGCAGTCTGGAGCTATTGTCGCAAACGGCGGAGATAGGAGATGTTCTGGATCAGGTTGCTCTATTAGAAAAGAACGGCGAGGATTTCAGGATTTCCTTGAATGCCACCTTCCTCCTCGATATTCTTCGTTGTATAGATTGTGAGTATGTCAGATTCAGATTTACGGGAATCATGGGGCCGCTTGTTTTTTTGCCGCAAGACCTCTCTGCATCTATGCTATTTCTGATTACACCTGTAAGGACCGCCAACTGATAATAGCCATATATAGTGGAACCCTCTCCCAACTTCCCCTATACTTGTATGGTACGACTATCAATTTATCGAATGGAGTTTAAGAATTCATGTCTACTTTACCAAACTGCCCGGAATGCCAATCGGAATACGCTTATGAAGATCGAGGAATGCTGGTCTGCCCGGAGTGCGGCCATGAATGGTCCCCGGGAGCAGAAGCCGAGCATGACAGCGAAGAAGCGAAGGTCATCAAGGATGCCAATGGAAATGTGCTCAGCGATGGCGATACCGTAACTGTGATTAAGGATCTCAAGGTGAAAGGAAGCTCCCTCGTTGTCAAAATAGGCACAAGAGTCAAGAACATTCGCCTGGTTGAAGGCGATCATGATATTGATTGCAAAATCGACGGTTTTGGTGCGATGAAGCTGAAATCAGAATTTGTCAAAAAAGTATAGCTTATGCCTGGCAGCAAGCATTCTGTTTCTCTTGGAGAACAGGGTGCTTTTTTTAGAAACTCATCACAAACCAGCAACCTGTCCAGGGAGTCCCAGTTTGTCTCACAGACACGGGTTGCCCCAACGCGAAAGGGAAGGGTATGCTGGTTTTTGTTGTGGAACTGGGGAGCTACCTCAGCGGCTATTCAAATGGCATAACAGTTTAGCAGCATCTCACGCACAGCATCGTTTATGGCCGCGTCGTTCTCAGGGGTAAGCCACTCTTCGCGAATAATCATGTGGCTACACGAGTTGCCCTTAAGATAACTATATATAATCTGGGCCTCATCAATCTCATGCCTGCTGATGTCAGCCGATCGCTGAAGTGGACTGCTCCGAAAGTTATCTCTGATGATTGTCGTAATCTCTGTCTGCAGACTGGCGTTACTGAAATCCTCTGATTCAAGCTTGGTTTGAAAAAGAATACGGTTGCCCTGCAGCAACAATAGCTTGAGTGTCCGGTCGTTAATAGGTTCAACCATCGCAATCCGCTGATTTGCTCCCGCAAACTCAATGACCTTCTCTTTCTGCAGCAGGGAGCGTACTGCCCCAATATAATCGCGGTATTTGGCTGCGGCTTCGTAATTATAATTCTCCGCAGCATCCGCCATTCGCTGTTCCATACCTTCCAGTATACTCATATCTGTCCCGTCCAAGAGGGAAACAAAGCGGTCCATAATGCCGTTGTATGTGTCCAGGGCTTCCCCGCCAGCGCACATCCCGATACACAAGCCCAGGGAGTGGTTGAGGCAAAGCGAAGCTGTTTTAGAGTGGGGATTGCTACATAGAATGCTGTAGCTTTCGAGCACTCCCTGTACCGCCCGCTCCGCAGTGCTTCGGCTTGTGTAAGGACCAAACAATAATCGCTCATCGCCTTGTTCGGCACCGTCCCCGGGGTCATAGGATACTTCAATCCTCCGCCGGTCACTTTCGGTCCGGATCACGATATAGGTGTAGGCGAGGGGATTCTTCATTTTTTTATTATAGGGCGGCTTAAGCTCCTTGATTAATGTGCACTCCAGCATAAAGGCTTCGAATTCGGTATCCGTCAGTGTATAATCCAGGTCTTTAATGTTTTTAACGAGACGTTTGACCTTGGGCGAATGGGATTTGGAGTCTTGAAAATAGGACTGGACCCGTCTCTTCAAGGCCTTGGCCTTGCCGACATAAATGATATTTCCCAGACTGTCTTTCATTAAATATACGCCGGGGGTTAAAGGGAGGTTTTTTACCTTTTCCGTCAGATTCATATGTATCCCTCCGTGGGTTCAGATTCATCTATAGCTCAAGTATAGACGATGGGCCAAGGCGTATAAAGAATAGGAAAGTGGCGAGATGTGGTGATCCAGAATGTATAAGATGTTGCTTCCTTATCCATCCTAATCAGGAGCAGCAGGAATGCCAGAAGGGGGACAATCTCATCCATGAATAATAGCAATGATACCAGTTGGAAAGAAGACAATGTGGTGACCCAGGCACAGCGGTCAGTAAAGAAGCTGCACGATGCGGTATCCCAGGCGTTGAGCCATCCGAACGAACAGACGGTCGAACAAGTCGAGAACCGACTGGAGCATACGGAACAAGCGGTCCATGAGGCGCGGCGGGTGTTTAACGGTAAGGGCGCGGAGTTGGCTGAGGAGTTACTTGCCGATGAGAAGGATCGCCTGTCTTCGCTGGATAATAGTAACCGCTGATAGCGGTTGCGCATAAAGTTGATGCAGCCCTCAAATGCTGATTGCAGCAATGAGGGCTGTTTTTGCGAAAATAACTTCTAATTTAACTGATTTTTATTTAAAATAGTACAGAATGCGCTATAGAAATACCCACTAATCCGATGTATAATTAATGGATAATTACATACATAAGATGCTTACTTCATGGCTTCATAGTGTGGTTGCAAGCGTAAGATAATTTATGAACACAGGGGAGATGAAGAAGATGGCAAAGGGAAAGATATTATCCATTAAGACGATTGTAGCGATCGGCATCGGTTCGGCGCTGTTCGTTATTCTGGGAAGGTTCGGTTCCATCCCTACGGGTATCCCGAATACCAACATTGAGACTACATATGCACTGCTTGCACTATTCGCACTGCTCTACGGGCCAACGGCTGGAGTATTGATTGGCTTAATCGGGCATACCCTTAAAGATGCGATTTTTTATGGGTCGCCGTGGTTTAGTTGGGTTATTGCTTCCGGGATAGTAGGGCTCGTTATTGGCTTGATTGCCAGCAGAATCGCTATTCATGATGGAGAGTTTGGCAAAAAGGAGATTATTCGTTTCAACATTGCTCAGATTGCAGCGAACGCAGTAGCTTGGTTCGTTGTAGCTCCTATTCTCGATATTGCTATCTATGCAGAGCCAGCAAATAAAGTATTTACACAAGGCCTGATCGCGGGCGCATCGAATATTGTAACGGTAGCTGTGATTGGTACACTGCTAGCGATTGCTTACAGTAAGACAAGAACCAAAAAGGGAAGCTTGACCAAGCAGGCATAATCCCCTACAATCCAAACCAAAGGCCGGTGAGTATCACCGGCTTTTCCATTGCCATAAAACATAAATCCCTTGCCTGTTAAGCCAAACCAACTCTGAGGAAGGTCATGTATGAATGATGAATAGAGCGGTAATCGAATTTACGAATTTTAGTTTTCAATACCGGGCTCAGACTGAGCACACGCTTCATGACATTAACCTGACGATCTACGAAGGGGAGAAGGTGTTAATTGTAGGCCCCTCCGGATCGGGTAAAAGCACTCTGGCCCACGCCATCAATGGGTTAATTCCTGCCACTTATCCGGGAGAAATCAGCGGTAACCTGCGTGTTATGGGTCAAGATCAGCAGGAGCTGGGAATTGCCGGGTTGTCGGAGCGGGTAGGCACGGTCCTGCAAGACCCTGACGGACAGTTCGTCGGGCTCACCGTTGGCGAGGATATCGCCTTCAAGCTGGAGAACGATGCCGTTCCCCAGAGCGAGATGACTGGTAAAGTAACCGAGGCCGCCCACGCTGTGGATATTTACGATTTTCTGGGAGCTTCACCTCAGGAGTTATCAGGCGGGCAAAAGCAAAAAACAACCCTCGCCGGTGTACTGGTGGGCGAGGTCGATATTCTGCTGTTCGATGAACCGCTAGCCAGTCTCGATCCCTATACAGGGACCAAGACGATTGAGCTAATCGATCGGGTACAGCAGCAGACTGGCAAAACAGTCATCATCATCGAACACCGGCTGGAGGATGTGCTGCATCGTGCGGTAGACCGCATCATTGTTATCAATGAAGGACGTATTGCGGCAGATCTCCCGGCTGCGGAGCTGCTTAGCTCGGGATTGCTTCAGGAAGCCGGTATTCGCGAGCCGCTGTATCTCACCGTGCTGAAATATGCAGGCTGTTCCGTTACGCCTGATATCAAGCCGGAGCATATAGAAACTATCATGCTGGAAGACGCTGCTGGCAAGCTTAGAGGCTGGTACCTTGCCAATGATGAACAGCCCGAATATCCGGACTGCCCACCAGTACTGGAACTGCGGGATCTCTCGTTCGGCTATGAGAAGAAGCATCCCGTACTGCACGGGGTGTCTTTAAAGCTTGGCAAAGGAGAAATGGTCTCTATTGCTGGAAAGAACGGGGCTGGAAAATCGACGGTATCGAAGCTGATTTGTGGATTTTACCGTCCTTCATCGGGCTCGATCTTAATGAACGGGCGTGATATCGGCTCCGATTCGATCAAGGAACGGGCCAGCCGAATCGGCTTTGTCATGCAGAACCCCAATCACATGATCTCGAAGACGATGATCTTTGATGAAGTGGCCCTGGGGCTTAAGGTTCGCGGTATGGCGGAGAGCGACATTGAGAAGCGGGTGCACGAAGTGCTTCAGGTCTGTGGATTATATCCGTTCCGCAACTGGCCGGTCTCTGCGCTCAGTTATGGCCAGAAGAAGCGGGTGACGATTGCCTCCATTCTGGTGCTGCAGCCGGAGATTATTATCCTGGATGAGCCTACAGCCGGCCAGGATTACCGTCATTACAATGAAATGATGGAATTCCTACTGGGTCTAAGCAAGCAGGGGATAACGGTCATTATGATCACTCATGACATGCACCTTATGCTGGAATATGCACAGCGGACCATTGTACTGGCGGATGGCCGAAAGATCGCCGACGATCGTCCGGAACGTGTTCTATCCGATAAGGCCATTATACACAGCGCTAATTTGAAGGAAACCTCGCTGTACAGGCTGGCAGAACGTGCGGAGATTGAGCAGCCCTCCGAGTTTGTCAGACGTTTTATTGCTTTTGACAGGGAGGCTCGCCAAGGATGAAGGTTAAGATGCTATCCTATACCGACTTGGACACACCGATCCACCGTCTGACTGGCGCGACCAAGCTGCTGTTTTTCGTGCTTTGGTCGGTTTCTGCAATGATCACCTATGATACGAGAGTGCTGGTGGTCATGCTGTTGTTCAGTCTATTTGTCTTTAAAATCTCTCGGGTACCGTTTCAGCAGTACGCATTTGTTCTATACTTTATTCTGATCTTTTTCGTCCTGAACCATCTGGCTATCTTCCTCTTTTCACCGCTGGAGGGCGTATCCATATACGGCACGCGACATGATGTTTTCCATATTGCCGGACGGTATACCGTCACTTGGGAGCAGCTGTTCTACCAATTAAACATTGCGCTTAAATATGCCGTGGTCATCCCGATGGCGTTATTATTCCTGCTGACTACGGACCCCAGTGAATTTGCCGCTTCGCTGAACCGGATTGGCGTGAATTACCGGATTGCTTATTCCGTCTCGCTGGCTCTGCGCTATATTCCCGACATCCAGCGTGATTATGAGAATATTTCATTCTCTGCCCAGGCAAGAGGTATTGATACCTCCCGTAAGGAAAAGCTGCCAACCCGGCTGAAAAATATCGCTGCTATCCTGTTCCCGCTCATTCTGACCAGTGTGGAGAGGATTGACAAGATCAGCACGGCCATGGAGCTGCGCGGGTTTGGCCGGGGCAGCAAACGCACCTGGTACAGCTTGCGACCGTTCACCAAGAGCGACTATATCGCCTTGGCCTTGATTATCCTCATTGCAGCAGCGTCCGCCGTGATTACTTTTTATGACGGCTCACGGTTTTATAATATCTTTGTAGAATAATTACCTGATTTTATGAACTGGACAGAGGGGTGTCTACTTTGCTTCTGTATAATAAGCCACAAATACGGAGAAAAGAGGACAGAGTATATGCATACCCAGATTGTTCGCAAGCCAGAAATGATCCTGACAGGAATAAGTGCACGGACGACAAATGCGGAGGAAGCCGGTCCGAACGGAGTTATTCCTGGGTTGTGGGCACAATTTTCCCAAGCTAATCTGGCGGAGGTGACAGGTGCCTCTAACCGTCATCTGACTTATGGGCTATATACGGACTATGAAAGTGACTTCACAGGTGCTTATACGATCTTGCTTGGTCATGAGCACGGAAGCGCCGAGATCCATAAGGAGAGCGGGTTTGCCCATGCTGTCGTACCGGAGAGCAATTATATGGTGTTCACAACTGCAAAAGGGCCAATGGAAGTAGTGGTTCCGCAGACTTGGGCGGAGATCTGGAAGTATTTCAAGGATTCGCCGGAGAAGCGTACTTATACTGGTGATTTTGAGCTGTACGATGCCCGTAAGTCTGATGCGGCGGGTGTAGAGGTGCAGATTTATATTGCTGTAGAATAGAAAAAAGCTGCCGGGAATACCGGCAGCCCGAGGCAGACCTGAGGGTCTGCCTTTTCTTATATAATTCAGCGGTAATATTATTCTTTCCCGCTGTTGTGAGCCCGGTAGCTTACGCTCCGGACCATTGTTGGTCGCCCGTCAAATATTTCTCGGTCAGGACGGACAGCAGGTGTATACCGACCTCATTCTCTCCACCTTCAGGGATAATGAGATCCGCGTATTTCTTGGAAGGCTCAATAAAAGCTTCGTGCATCGGCTTCACCGTAGTCAGATATTGTTGGTGAATCGACTGGATGGTCCGGCCACGCTCTTCGATATCGCGGAGTACGCGGCGAAGAATACGTACATCAGGATCGGTATCGACGAAGACTTTGATATCGAGCATGTCCCGCAAATGCTCATCCGACAAGACATGAAGTCCTTCGATGATAACGATGTTGTTCGGCAACAGTTCTTCTGTCTCTGTGGTGGAACGTGCATGAACCGTAAAATCGTATACTGGAGCCTGGGCAGCGAGCCCTTGCTTCAGCTCTTTAAGATGCGCAATCAGCAGCTCATTGTCAAAGGCGAACGGATGATCATAGTTGATCAGGGACCGCTCTTCCATGTTGAGATGCGAATGGTCTTTATAGTAGTTATCCTGAGATATGAATGTTACTTTGCCCGTCCCAAGCCGGTCTATGACGGAACGAGCCACCGTGGTTTTACCCGATCCGGTGCCGCCGGCGATACCAATAATAAGCATGGCGATTTAATATCCTCCCTAACCATTGCCGTTGCAATTCCAATATTGTAGCACAGCGACAACATTTTTTCATCACGATACGACAAATGAAAACTGGCATTTTTTAAAATACGGCAATATTGAGAATTCAGCCATACGGAAGGCTGTTACACGCGTGATTTTTGCATGAAACAGAGGGCTTTTATTGAAAATAGGTTAATGGATGATTTCATCTGGGGTTGCAGAAGCAGGGTTGTCGGGCGACTATACATGGATGCACAGGGAGATATGCCAGCCGGGGTCCTGTGCAAGAGATGTGGACGGCATGCGATAGATGGTATACTTTGTTCAAAGAAATGGGGCGGATTAGCCATAGATCGGGGAGTGGGCAGCATGGAAAACAGTAATGTGGAGGAACTGAAGGCGCAAGCGGAGGTCTTCCTCAGAGGTTGTCATCAGGAATTGGGATCATCTGAAGCGCAGCTGGAGAAGCGTATTTTGGAGGTACAGAGGGAGATTGCAAGCACGGGAACCTACCGCCATACCGGAGAAGAGCTGACGCATGGGGCACGCATGGCTTGGCGGAATAACAGCCGCTGTATTGGCCGTTTATTCTGGCACACGATGGAGGTCATTGACGCTCGTCAGGCAGAGACCGAGGACCAGATTGCGGAAGTGCTGCTTCAGCACATCGAAAGAGCTGGCAACGGTGGCCGCATTCGGTCCGTAATCACTATATTCCGCAGTGGGGAAGACCCGGCAAGTCGAATTCGCATCTGGAATCATCAACTAATCCGCTATGCCGGTTATCCGGCAGAGACGCCGGGGAGTGAGCGTTCCGGCGACCCTGCTTCCGATGCTTTCACCGCAGTATGTCAGCAACTGGGCTGGCAGGGAACAGGCGGTGACTTCGATGTGCTACCGCTGGTGGTCTCGATTGGCGACGAGAAGCCTCGCTGGTATCCAATTCCTGGGTCCCTCATCAGGGAAGTGCCGCTTACCCATCCTGAAATCGAGCGGTTCCCGGAGCTTGGGCTGCGCTGGTATTCGGTGCCGATCATCTCGGATATGCAGCTTGAAATCGGCGGTATCCAGTACACAGCGGCTCCTTTTAACGGATGGTATATGGAGACCGAAATCGGCTCCCGCAATCTTGGGGATACTGGAAGATACAATCGCCTGCCGGCAGTCGCCGACCTGATGGGGCTGGACCGTTCCACGAACACTTCGCTCTGGAAGGACCGGGCTATGCTGGAATTGAACCGGGCGGTACTGCATTCGTTCAAGCAGGCCGGTGTCAGCATCGTGGACCATCATACGGCGGCAGACCAGTTCGTCAGGTTCCAGCAGCAGGAACAGGAAGTGGGCCGCGAGGTCTCGGGCCGCTGGAACTGGCTAATCCCGCCAATGTCGCCTTCGGCCACCCCCATCTGGCATGACAGCACCTTGAAGGAGTTGGATCTGCGTCCGCGTTTCCGGTATCAAAAAGCCGCTTATACAGGTTGGCTGGATGGAACTGGACTGAATCAGGAGAAGTCTGACGATACAGGGGCCGAAGACAGTGGGGCGGAACTGGTATGTCCTTTTCACCATAAGTCCTGAGCGTCTGCAGGCGTTTCAACCATGTATTGCAACGGCTGTCTGACCAAATTCATTTTTATATAAGACGCACAAAGGGTTCATCCTTTTAGGTAAGCACTAAGCAACCCCCTGATGGCTGACAGCTGCAATTAGGGGTTGCTTTTTGGATAGGAGAGGATTATACTCATCCCAAGAGAGTGATTGATCAATAACCAATCGAATGAAATGCTGCAAGGAGGTTAAGATGAGCAAAGAATCGACTACGACCCGTGGCAAGGCTGATGAATCGCCCTCTATCAACCGCCGGGAGCAGATTTTGGAGGCCGCGGTTGTTGTCTTTGCGGAGCATGGCTATTATCGGGCTACGACAGCTCAGGTTGCCGAGAAGGTAGGCATTTCCCAGCCTTATGTATTCAAGGTCTTCAAGAACAAGGAAGAGTTGTTCATAGCGGCTTTGGAACGGTCATTTGAACGTATTGTTCAAGCTTTTCAAGGCGTTAAGGCATCGGCTGACACTCTGCTTCAAGAGGCGATCCGCACTTACGAGCTGCTGATGGAGACGCATCCCAATGAGATTATTCTTCAGGTTCAGGCTCTAGGTATCCGCGATGAGTTGATCCGGCAGACAATGCAGGGTGGAATGAGCAGAGTGACGAGCCTTGTGGAAGGGAAATTCATTGCTGCTGGAATGCCGAATCCTGAGGTGCTAGTCAGCAGCTTTATGGCGAACGGTATGTTGTGCAATATTGCAATGGCCTTAGAGATGCCTCAGCTGAAGCCGAAGCATCCGAAGAAGCCATAGCGAACCAAGCATAATGCAGACATTCTAAGGGCAAATGCCCTTAGAGATTTTTTTCATCATTAGTTATTGATTAATCACTAACAATATAACTAAGGAGGAATTATGATGTTGAAAAAAGCTTTAGTGCTGGGTGCAACGGGCGGAACGGGAACTGTAATTATTGCGGAGCTGTTAAAAAGAGGGGTGCACACAGTAGCCTTCGGCCGATCCATGCCCAAGCTGGAGCAGCTGGCGGCAGACTTGGGCCATCCGGCCGGTCTGACTCTGACGACAGGGGATGTGTTCAACAGCGAGGATGTGTACTCGGCTGCGCAGGGCGTTGATGTTATTTTTCACAGTGCTTCGGTCCCTTACAACGAAATGATTACGCGTCTGCTCCCTATGGGGGAATCGGTGATGGAAGCTGCGAACAGATTAGGCACCAAAGTAGTGGCTGTAGATGGAATTTATCCCTATGGCAGACGACATAATGAGAAGCCTATCGATGAGGGTTATCCCAAGAATCCGCATACCAAGAAGGGAAAGAAGAAACTGGAGTTCGAGCGCATGTTCTTCAGCCCGCGCTGGAACCATACGAAGAGAATGATTGTGCGTCTGCCTGATTATTATGGCCCTACAGCTAACGATGCCTCCTATTTAGGGACGACACTTGCATCAATTGCTGCTGGTAAGCCGGGGGCGTTCGTCGGAACGATGACCGTGCCGCGGGAATATGTGTATCTTCCAGATGCGGCCGTGATGATTGTTGAATTGGCAAGCCGAGAAGAAGCCTATGGACAGAACTGGAATATTCCAGGCGCAGATGTTATCTCTGGGCGGGACATTGTTGACATCGCCCGAAAGGCCAGTGGAGCATCTAAAATGGTGATACCGCTCGGCAAAACTAGTCTCTTCCTGCTGGGTCTGTTTATCCCGGTGATGAAGGAGATTGTGGAGATGCTGTATCTGACGGAAGAACCGCTGCGTTTAAGTGGGAAAAAGTACGAGCGTCTGGTCGGGCCGATCCCCGCAACCCCTTATGAGAAGGGCATTACAGAGACAATTCAAGCCATTAAGCGCCGTCAGGTTCTGGTGAAGGCCAAGTCCTGAACTCACGGCTGATTTGCTGAAGTTAGAAATGGTGTTGCGTGATGAACTGTGATAAGATTTAGTTCTATATAGACAGAGGAAGTGACTCTTACAAATGATCAATATCACCATTCCGACACCGGAAGTTACCATTACCAAACAAGAGAATCCAGTGCTTAGCAACATCTACGGATTTACCGATTTCCACCTGATTACCCGTGAGCTGGGCGGAATCTTCATGTTCTACAATGACAAGGACGAGCTGTTGTTTGTAGGCAAAGCCAGAAAGCTCAGACCAAGAATCAAGAAGCATTTTGAAGACAGCGTTTCGCCGATCAAACAGCACCGCGACGAAGTCACCAAGATTGAAGTGTACCTCGTGGAAGATGCGATGGACAGAGAGATTTACGAAACGTACATCATCAATACCGGAAAAGCCAAATACAATGTGGATAAAGTGTTCTACAAATAAGTGTTTTGAGCAAAAACAAGCGTCTGCCTCTCTCGGCAGACGCTTGTTTCGTAATATAAGGTCCGCGAAGGCACTGCTGGTGCTCCGCACGCAATAAAGACCCCTTTCAGGTGTCCGTCAAGGCCGGGTGTGGACACTTTTTTCCAAATTACAAAGCAGGCGCTCCTGTATGCCGTCGCCGGATACCCGGCTGATCGCGTATAGCACGGACCCCGTGACAGGGGTGAAGCGCGGCTCTACGATGGAAAAGACTTTATTGTGGCCATTGCCCAGTAGTACCGACAACTTGTCTTTGAAATAGCTACTGTTAATCACGCTCCCAATGAACGCGACCGGAACGGTATCGCTTGTCAGATATGGAGCCACCAGTTCTATGCCCACCTTCAACTGATAGATCGCCCGGTCTGATACCCGTCCCGCCAGGCAACTCCCCTTGGAGGCTGCTTCAGTGATACAGGGTGTGAACCGCTCGAATTTGCGATCCCGGTCTCTACTGTCTGTGGTAAATCCCCTTTGGCCGAGCTGCCACAGCTCCTGAATCGTGCTTACGTCCCAGTGACAGAGCATATCCCCGATCAGTTCCTGATCTGTCTCATCCGAATGCCCCGCCAGCACTTCATATACGGCATCGTAAGCCAGAAAGCGTGCGCCACTTCTCGTGTAATGATGGAAATCATAATTTCTGATAAGCTGTCCGTCTTCCTTCAATGCGACTATGATTGACCCTGTACCGGAGAGGGCAACGATGCCAGGCTTCGTGAGAAGTGCTCCGTAATGTGCAGCGACCGCATCATTGTAATGCCACTTCGGGCAGTTCAGTCCTTCCACATCAGTTAGCGCTTTCACCCATTCCAGATCCTCTTCTGAATCATAGCCAGCAATGCCGGCAGCAAGCCCGCTCACATCGCCCAGTGTCTTGCCTGCTACTTGTAAAGCCTCGTGTATTCCCTGTTTCACATTGTGTGTGGCCTGCATATCTTTATGTACCCATGCTGCCCCGCTCTCGATATAAGAGAGAATACGCCCATCCAGGCTACTGACCATTACCCGAGTATGGGTACCTCCCCCATCTATTCCGATAACCACTTCCTGATTCTCAAGCATAGGAGCCCTCCTTGGCTATATTCACAACCATTATAGGGGGAAGCCGCGGCCGATGAAAGGACCTGAATCTGAAACGATGAATGAAATAAGCGGGTTAGTCTACACTATTACACGATATTCAATTTGCAGCTTAAAGGAGAAGATATTACATGAGTAGATGGTTAAAGCTAATATTGCTGTGCGCATTCGTTACAATCAGCGTGACCCCGGCATCAGTTCAAGCAGCTCAAGCTTCAGAAAGCGTGTCTGCTCGCGTGGGCAAGCAGTGTGTGAGTCCTGCGCAGGTTAAACTTAAAGAAGACCTCAGAAAGCTGTGGAGCGATCACGTCCTCTGGACAAGAAGCTATATTGTCAGTGCTTTGGCAGGCCTTGAAGATAAGGATAAGACATTGGATAGACTGCTGAAGAACCAGCAGGATATCGGAGATGCCATCAAGCCTTTCTATGGAGAGGCAGCAGGCAATAAGCTGGCTAAGTTGCTGAAGGAACATATCCTGCTGGCCGGCAAAGTTCTTGAGGCTGCAAAGGCTGGCAATGGGGCCGATCTGGAAAAATACAACAAAGAGTGGCACCGAAATGCCGACGATATTGCCAAATTCCTCAGCAGTCTCAATCCGAATTGGTCGGAGAAAGAGCTGAAGGAGATGCTGTATACCCATCTTCAATATGTTACGGAAGAAGTGGTAGCAAGGCTCGGCAAGAACTGGGACACGGATATTGCTGTTTTCGACAAGAATCTGCAGCATATGCTTATGCTGGCTGACATTTTAAGCGGGGGCATTATTAAGCAGTTCCCAGAACAATTTAAATAATGATTCACTCCAAGGCACCCGAAAGGGTGCTTCTTTTTTTATAGGGAGGAGGGCCTAGAGAAGGACAGTGAAATCCTTAACTCAATAAAATAGGTCTTAAGTAACAAATGACAAAGTTAGATATAAAGGCTCACTAATCACCTGAACAATTAAACTATAATAGACTCGTAAAGGGTCGACATATTTTGACATTTATAATTGAGGTGATTGGAATAGATGATTTCTCCCTTTTTTAAAAAGAAAGAAACAGCCGATAAGCAGCAGAGGCCAAATATGGTTCAAAAGATGCAAATTTCTGAGGAGCCTGAAATCGAAACAGAGATCGTGGATGTCTTAGAGCAGCCTGTGGGCATGATTTCGACAGGTAAAGCGCAGCTCGATAAGAAATCGCTTGATTTGATTTTTGCCGTGGAGCAGATGATTCAGGCCAGACAGCATGCTGAGACGAACATACATGAGCTTCAGGACCGCCTTACGCATACGAACGGGCACGTGGAACGGCTCAACCGTGATATTAAGAATCTCAGCAAGGTCATCGACGAGAGAGAAAAGAATGTTATGGAGCTGGAAAAGAAGCTGATCGAAAAGAATCTGAAGGTTGATCAGGTACTGGAAGATTACCGGGAGCTTCAGGCGTCCTTGTCTACCGAAATTGACGAACTCAAGAATAGCATCGATCTGGAGCAACAGAAATATGTGAATCTAGTGCAGAAGCACAATGAAGCACATGCGGAAAAGCTCAAGAAAATGAATGAGCTGGAAGAAAAGATCGGGCGTCTGGAAACAGAGAATGCTCATCTGAAGCAGAAATACGACACCGTGCGGCAAGAAAAAACCTACCTCTCAAGTATGATCAGCGACTTTACCAACCGTATGTCCGTACCTTTCGGCAACACGGGTAATGAGCGCAAAGAAGGAAACGGGGACGTATAGGCTCCATGTCCGCGAGTGAAACCGACAGCACGGTAATGATAGAACTCTTGTCACTTGGTAAGGGACAAGATGGTTATGAGATTGAGGTAGGCTTGACGGACGGCAATGGGTATAACATACGTATTCTTGAACTGGATGAATATACATATAGCCAATTGAATGCACTGGGCCCTTTTGACTCGGACAGAGTTAGGTTGTCGCTTTACCCCAAATGGGACCCGTTTCGGAATATATATTACAGCACGCTCATCAGAATGAAGTCCACATTCAATGAAACGCTGTATTTTGCCTGCTCACAGTATTATGTATCTCAATTGAATGAGTTAAAAGCTATAGAACGTATTGTCCAAGCGGAGGAGACGGTGCCCGAACTTCACCAGCCGTTATTCCGAAGTGAACAGGTGAGCAGTGTGGCCGACTCTACAAAAGAGCGAGCTAAATCCGTCGTAAAGCGGCGAGTAGGCCCCGTTGTACTGCTTGCCCTAGTATGTATTCTATTGTTGTTGTCCCCCTTAAGCGTAGACCGTGCACTCTCGGTCAAGAATGAAGAGGCACTCGAACACTCTGAAATTGCAGAGCAGCCGACGGCCAGCTTTCCTGCGCCTGTTCTTCCTCAGCTAAACAATGTCTCCGACACTGTTCCGCTAACTCCCTCTGCAGAACCTGTAGTTCCTCCACAAGCCTCCCATAAGCCCCAGCAACAGGCTCTGCCAATTGAAGAAGTTGTCATAGACAAGAGTAAATATACATCTAAACTGCCCAAAGGGTATGTCGCGCTGTCCTTTGATGACGGGCCATCCAAGTATACTCAAGAGATCGTGGATATTCTGGTGGAGCATGGCGTGAAAGCGACCTTCCTGTTCATAGGGAAAAACGCGGTGCATCATCCGGATGAGGCAAGATATGCCTTGGCCAAGGGGATGTCAATCGGCAATCATTCCTGGGATCATAGCAAGCTGACGGCGAACAGTGAAGCTGTGAACAAGGCGAATCTGGCCAAAGCTAGTCAAGCGCTGCAAAAGATTACAGGTGCACCGATTTCTCTCTTCCGACCGCCTTATGGAGCCATAGATGCCAAGGTATCGCGTAAGGCGGCGGAGCAGCAGATGAAGGTACTTATGTGGAACCGGGACACGGAGGATTGGCGGAAGAAAGCACCGGAAGAACTGATTCAGTATTTCCATAGCGTTGATCCCTCTGGAGCGATCTTTCTCATGCATGAGAAGAAAATAACGGTGGAAGCTCTGCCAGAAATTATTGAGTATCTGAAAGCGAAGGATCTGAAATTTGTTATATTCAAATAGCAAGACTTAAGAAGCGTATCCGTGAATTAGCGGATACGCTTCTATTTGTTAAGACTATTGATTTATTAGGGACATGCCGAAGGCTAAAATTGTAAGGCAGCAGCAGTATCCACCTGCTCCAATGCCGCAGGATCGGCTGCCAGCAGCTGGTCATATACGGTTTGGTCGAGATCTACGTTCGATCTTTTCAGAGCAGCAAGATACCAGCGGGCCATTTCACGATTTGTAGTGTCACTGTAATCTTCGGTCAGACCCGATTTCAAAGTAGCGGCTGCATCCTGCAACTTCCCGTTAATCATTTTCATTTTGCCGATATTCAGCGTAATAGTGGGAGGAATAGCTAGCGGTTTCCCCTGTAGCTCCTCAGGAGGAAGTGTCTTTTGGTAATCTAGATCAGCAACAATTTGGTTGTAGGCTTGAAGACCGAAGTTTAGATTAGTCTCCATACTGTCTTCATCATCCCTCTTGTATGCAGCTAATCCCTGATCATAGGCGCGGCTAATAAGTGTACCGTACCAATCCATTTCCCAGAGATTGCTGCTGTTTAAGAGATCTCCGTAATTCTCATTCAACCCAAGTCCTAGTGTGGTTTCTGCTTTTTCCGGTTCACCGGTCAACAGCTGTATTTTACCTACATTCAATGCAATGGTCGGTGTGACAGAGTATGGACGTCCTTGCAACTGCTCCGGAGGTAATGTCTTTAAATACTCCACGCCAGCGAGCACTTTGGCATAGGCTTCAAGGCCGGTATTGAAATATGCCTGTTTTCCAGCGTCGTCCCTCAATGTATTGGCTTCAGCTCCCATGGCCAAAGAGCGGCTGATTAATGTATCGATCCATTTAACATCCCAGACGAAATCAACAGCATGATCCCGATACACGCCGAGGGCTAGCTCACCTTGACCTTTGAGGTCGTAGTAATCGGCCAATTGAGTCAGTAGCTGCTTGTTGTAAGGCTCTTTCTTGAGTGCTCGTGTGACTATTTGATAGGACTCATCAAGGAATTGCTCGTTCAGCGTCTGATTAAATACCTGCTGGTTGAGAGAAGAAAGATATATTGCCGCTTCTGGGTGACCAGGGCGTTGATTCAGCACCTTAACGAACGGCTCCTTGATTTCTTCGTACATCTGGCTGACCCGAAGCAGCTGTTTGCCTTTGGCAATCGCATTAGATGAACCGATATAACCGACCAGGATGAACAGCAGGATTAATGAGCCTGTCCCAAGCACGGAGAAATACCCCCAGCGCAGCCATTGCTTATTCCAGTTCCGCTTTAGTGGCTTGCTGTCCATCGCCACGGTCATTCCAGCCAGGCCGATGAAGACCAGTATGCCCATAAAGGCATAGCTTAAATTGAAGTCGAGCAGACTGTGCAGCAAGATAGACAGTGCAATAATGAGATAGAAGAAGCCGTTGGCGAACTCGTCTTTTTCTCTTTTCACATAGCCGAGCAAATATTTATAGAAAATATAAAGAATAAAGCCCATAAACACTATAAATCCTAGAACTCCAACCTCTATCAGATACTGCAGGAAAAAGTTATGCACCTGGAGACTGACATAGGGGTTGTTCTGATAATGTTCATAAAGTGAGGCCCAGCCTCCTCCTCCGGTACCGAGGATCGGATAGTCCTTCACCACCTTCATAGCATCTTTATAAAAGGTGATGCGTTCAAGCACACTATGCTGATTAAAGTTAATGTTCTCTAGCCGCGTCTCCATGTTGGCCGGCAGAATGTTCTTCATGCTGGTGCCGATAAAAAGGAAGGCGATGATTCCTACTAACAGTACGGAGCCCAGTGGAATCCATAGTCCGGATCGTTTGCGCGTATCCAGTCTGTGCAGCTTTCTCCCTAACCAGGGTGCAGCATAACGTTGAATTAGCCAGCTTAGCACAGCAGCGGTCAGTGAGCCTCCTAGCAGATACCCCCATCCCTTTAGAGCAGCGGCAGAGGTGTATAGCTCATTCAGCTCAATACCTACGTTTGTGACAGGTGAAGCAATGATTAGTGAGATAACACCGGCGATCCCAAGATGTACAATCCACAGGATCTGCTGTAACGGCTTCAGAAACAGAAGCAGGAGAATGAAGACAACCGGCAGCATGACCAGTCCGCCCCGCGATAGGGTCAGCAATATGGACACGATAACGGGGACCAGCATCAATCCATGAGCCAGCCCGGCATATCTCTTTCGGGAACGAACGAGGGCGAATACGGCGACGAAGAGGAAGGCCATCAGAAAGGCTGCGTATGTATTGGCATATTGGAAAATGGAAGTCAGCCGCAAGCCGTTAGAGTCGATCATCACTGCATCGTTATATCTTCCGCCTTGTACAGTTCCAGAGAACCAGCCAACCAGCGAGCCGGCGAGTTTCCAGCTTCCCAGCCAGTTCAGTAGTCCGAAGGCTACAATAAAATAAGCGATCGTAAGAAGGCTATTCTGGATAATAACGTTAATTCGTGCTTGCTTCAGCAGGTAGACTGAAATTATGAATATCGCTGCAAACATGCTCTGGATGAACATCATATTCATAGCTCTATAATTGGATACGGCAACCAATAGGGATAGGTTGTACGTAATCGGCAGCAGCACAGCCGCCAAGGGGATGAGATCACGTTGCTCGGTTATTTTGGATTTGGCAGCATCCAGAGCGACCCAGCCCAGCAGCATCAAGAGGCTTATTAAGGCAGCTATATACAGAGGTTTCTCGAAGTCAGTCCTATTCCCATTAAACAAACCGATTTGAAATGGGGTCCAGACTAAAAATAAAATAAACGCAACAACTAGTGTCCAGATCGGGCTTGCAATCTTTGCAGAGCTTTTAAGCTTCACTGCATGTTTACCGTACACGGGATTTGACACGAAAATAATCTCCTTTTCTTGTAGATATTACAATACTTTATCATACTTATATTTACATAGTCTTCTAATAAATGTTTTTTGTGTCATTTTAATAAGTTCTGAGGCTTTTATTTACTGCCCTTGTTTTAATAAAAAAAATTTGAGACAATAAATAGGCATTGTTAGCCTGGCTGGAACACGCTAGAATAGACTGGACTTTAATGTGTTGAAAAGAGGATAACCAATGAATAAAGAATCCATTTATGGATTGACTTTTGAACAACTGACGTCATGGCTGCTGGAACATGGACATAAGAAATTCCGGGCCACTCAAGTGTGGGAATGGCTGTACCGGAAACGGGTCACGGACTTTGCCCAAATGACGGATGTAAATACAGACTGTATCGCACTGCTGGCTGACCACTTCGTGATCCGTACGATGGAGGAGCATGTGAAGCAGGAATCGACAGATGGAACGATCAAGTTCTTGTTCCGCCTGAAGGATGGCAACCTGATCGAGACTGTGCTCATGCGGCAGAAATATGGCTTGTCCGTCTGTGTAACTACACAGGTGGGCTGCAATATCGGCTGTAGCTTCTGCGCGAGCGGACTACTGGCGAAGAGCCGGGATCTTTCCGCTGGAGAGATTGTGGAGCAGATTATGAAGGTGCAACTGGATCTCGATAGCAAAGGAAAAGGCGAGCGGGTAAGCCATGTGGTTGTGATGGGCATCGGTGAGCCGTTCGACAACTTCAAGAACATGGTCGACTTCCTTGGGGTCATCAAGGACCATAAGGGGCTGGCCATTGCCGGAAAAGGCATCACGGTATCGACAAGCGGTCTGGCCGATAAGATCAGGGAGTTCGCTGACGCTAATCTTCAGGTGAACCTCGCCGTATCTCTGCATGCGCCTAACAATGAGCTGCGGACACGGATTATGAAGATTAACCGCGCTATTCCGCTGGAGAAATTGATGCCTGCCATCGATTATTATCTGGAGAAGACCAACCGGAGACTTACGCTGGAGTATATTCTGCTGAAGGATGTTAATGACCAGCGGGAGCAGGCGTTAGAGTTGACTGAACTAATCGGGGATCGGAAGCCGCTCGTTAACGTGAACCTGATTCCGTACAATCCTGTGGATGAGCACGGCCAGTATCAGAGACCCGAGCGGGAAACGGTGCGCGCGTTTTTTGATACACTCAAGAAGCAGGGCGTTAGTGTCAGTACCCGTCTGGAGCACGGAACTGATATTGATGCTGCATGCGGTCAGCTGCGCAGCAAGCAAATCAAGAAGACCAAAGAAGGCAAGTCTGCACAGGATACAGTTGCGGCCGGCTAAAATTTGAATTGCGGACGTCCCTGCGGGGACGTTTTTTTCATGTTTAAAGTCAGGCACTGTCTGTTCTCAGGAAGAAATAGGTACTGATTTATGCAGAACCTCGTTTGCCGCCCAGCCGATGTTAGGTTATGATACAGGTACGCGGCAGTTGCGAGGAAAAGAGGTTGATGGATCAGTGTTGACAGTAAAGAGCTACATAGTGGGTCAAATCAAAGACCCGTTCGGAATTATTTCCGGCAAACGATATGAGTTTATGGTTCATTTGGATATCGCGGAGGATGACGAGTTGTTTGTGGACGGCGGCGTTTCCGCACGGACCATTGTGAAGGTTGAAGATGAAGTGACCAGCATCGTAAGCTATGATCTGCTGGGTACGGCAACTCACCAGCTTCTGGAGTTCGATCTGGAAGAAGATGAGGAAGTAGAGCTGCTGCAGTTCTGCAAAGAGAATCTGCCGAAAGAATAAGGCATAGCGACAGACAATTAAAAGAGCGCCCCGGGCACGATGCCCGGGGCGCTTTAACGTTAGCAGGACTTAGAGACAGCCGCTGACATAATGATGAATTTGCCGGTTCCACCAGGGCCAGTCATGGTCCACATCCGAGCCCCAATAGTCGATACGGGCCGGGATTTGCTTGCGCTCCAGCAGATCCTGCAGTAAGTGTGTCTCCTGCAGCATCTCGTCTTCATAAGCACCCTGGCCGCAGCAAATGATGATGTTGCTGTGCCTGTACTGGTTCAGGTAATAGTCATCGACCAGTTGCGGCAGATAATCCAGTGGTGAGTTGAAATAGACAGCCTCACTGACATAATCGCCAAAGAAGTATCTTGTGGAGTAGACCCCGCTAAGAGCGATCAAGGTATCGAAATATTGCGGATAACGGAAAAAGAAGTTACCGCTGTAATAAGCGCCCATGGAGCAGCCGGAGATCAGGATGCGCTGCTCATCGCCGCCATTGTTCCACTTGCTCTGATGAAGGATGCCGGGCACCAGTTCTTGAGTAATGTATTTATCGTATTGCTCATGTCTGGCGACTCTATCCTCGATATTCCAGTGCGTAGAGAAGAAAGTCTCCTCATCGATGCTGTCGCAGGCCCAAATCTGCAATTTACCATCATCGATAAATTCCCGGAGCGTGCTCACCATGCCGGAGTCCTCATATTGATAGAATCTGCCGAGCGAGGTGGGGAATACGAGCATAGGTTTGCCGGCATGGCCATAGATTTTATACTCCATATCGCGGTTCAGAAATTGACTGTACTCTTTATGATAGCTTATCCTCATCCTCACACACCCTGTTCTTCTTGTTGGATATAGCGGACAATCTGTCTGATCTTATCCAGATTCTCTGCGCGGAACTGATAGGCGCTGTTCCCGGAGGCCCTGCTGAATACTTCCTCAATCCCATTGAAATGGACGATGTTTGCGCCAAAGGCGGCCAGAATATCTTCATGGCTATAAGTATAAGTTTTGTGATTTTTGCGGCTGGCATAACCGGTGTAGTATTTGCCGTCATAGGGACCGCCGACCTCGTTATTAACAATCATGGAGGCCCATTCCTTGTATATGTCGATGTCATGAGTGTAGTTGATGGCATCCGTCATCCAGGCTCCGGGCGGCCGCATGTTGACCTCCAGCGCAATGATTCGTCCATCCTTATTCGATTTGAACAACTCGATATGGAAGAAGCGTTCACGAATATCGAAGGCCTTCAGAATACTCTTACCCGCCTGTTCCACCTCCGGACTGACGTACTTGAGGCAGAAGTAGAAGAGATGATCATCATTGTTGACGACGTCCATGACGCTTTGCTCAAAACGGTGGCTGGTCGCGAAACGCACATTCCCATCAATATCAACCAATCCATCATAAGTGAGGATAATGCCGTCGATGAATTCCTCGATAATAAAAGCCACGTCCGCGGGCTTGGTTGCAAAGAAGCGGTTCAGTTCTTCTTCATTGTTGATCTTGTAAGTCATGCTTGCACCTGAGCCAAGGTCAGGTTTGACGACCAGAGGGAAATCGACGGTCTGAAGAAAGGGGTCAATGTCGGTACGGGTAGTTCCTGTGGAGAATTGCACGGTGCTTACACCGCTTTTATGAAAAAACTCTTTCATCTTGGACTTTTGCTTTAGGTTATACACAAAATCCGTTTTGGTGCCATAAATGTTGAAATCAGTCCGAATGCTGGCGTCCTGCTCCAGCCAGTATTCGTTCAGGGATTCGAAGCGGTCGATTTTGCCGTATTTGTGAGTGAAGTACCCCACGGCTCGCAGAATCTCATCATAATTCGCCAGATCACCCACCTTGTAATACTCTGTAAGCGAGGTTGTCAGCTTGTCCTCCAAGTGGGCATACTCGACATCGCCAATCCCTAACACGGTTGCTCCCTGTTCGTGCAGATGGTAACAAAACTCTGTGCTGTTCTGTGGGAAGTGAGGGGAGAAAAATACAAAATTCATGATAACAACCCCTTTAGCTTAAAAGTATTAATTCCGAGTTGAATTGTATGATTTAGATTCAATCTACCAGCTTCATCCTGATCCGTCAATCCTCGGATTCACCTTGAATCCTTGCTCTGCTAGGAGAGCACGATTTTATAATCCTTAGCCAGGTATTGATGAATTCGCTTGAAATCCGCCGCTGTCAGGTCAACCAGCCGCTTATTCTTTTCCCGGCCTATAATAATTCCAATCGTTTGTGCCGCCAGCGCTGTGGTTGGCATGATTCTGGCGCTGCCATAAGCCTTGATGGTAGCACCGACATTTTTGCCCGTCACCAGCACGTTATCATAGGACTTCAGCTCGAACGAACGCAGCGGCAGACCGTAATGGTCCGGCTTGCCAAATCCGATGCCGGTTGGAATGGTCCGAGTGCCCTGCAGATCAATCGAATAGCCTCCAATGCTGACATTATCCCAGAACATTTTGCTGCTCATGAGATCAGGGTAGTCCAGCACATATTGCGTCTCGAACCGGTTATAGTCGCGGATGTACAGATAGTCGGGGAAGCCGTTCAGCTCCGCCTTAGCGAAACCGGGAATATTGGCACGCAGGAAGCTCAGGATATGTGGTGCTTCAACACGGCCTTTGGCTACTGCACTCTGTACGGAGATGGGATCGGCAGGATCCACATCATAAATGAGCAGACCGTTGATGATGGCTTCGCCGTCCTTCTGATAGGTTACGTTCAGCCCACGCAGCTTCAACAGGCTATTCTGGGCCTTGTACTGGTTGGTGATGTTGCTGAAGCCGGTGGCAAACTGCCAGTCTACATAGGTGTTAGGACCGTATTTTTTGGCCACGTTGGTTAATGGATAATCCTTCAGTACAGCCTGGTGCAGCTTGCCCCAGTCCACATTCTTAAAGTTCAGCATATAGGTGGCGGCCATGTAATCTGGTTTCTTACCGTTATAGATGGTCTCCATTCCCGGAATGCGCTTGCCGTTCAGCTTACCGGACAGGGCATTGAAATCTGTATTTTCCACCCAGTATCTGGAGGTGACGGTTGTTTTGGAGCCGTTCTTTAGACGATAGGTGAGGGATTGCAGGGACTTATCCTTGGCCCCGCTCACGGTGGACACCGAATCAATGGTGACTCCGCTCTGCATCGGGATACCTTGGACCAGCTTCTCATAATAGAGCTCGAAATCGGCTGCCTTGCGGATCTTGCCTTTCTTGTAATCGTTGAACAGGTTCTTGATCTCGCCTTGAACCAGATTCCTCTTGCTGTTGTCGTTCACATCATCCAGGAAAAACATCTGGCCTTGGAGTAACTCGCCGCCCGGGCGGCTGCGCGGGTCTAGAATCATTACTTTCAATCCCTGGTTACGTGCCTCTCTGGCGAGCAGGACGCCTTGAATTTCGCTTCCAATCACAACGACATCATACTGGGGAGCTTCTGAACCAGATGCTGTAATAGCTTGAGCCTTTGAGGAGAAAGGAATAGGGGTGAGCAGCGACAGAATAAGTGCAATAAGCAGCCATCCTTGAAATTTCTTGAGCTTGCTTTCAGCCGGTTTGAGTTTCACTTGCCATACTCCTTACTGTAGTCATTTTTTGAGGCATATACCCTGGAAACGGGGAACACTCATATAACTATGGTACAGTAATTTCATTCTTTCCGGCAGACGGAAATTTCTCGTCAGGATTGGAAATATTAGATTATCATCCCGGTATAGCGTTTTCTTTTCGCAAGTTCGCTCAATATAGGTTACACTACAATAAAGGCAAGCCAAATAGGAGTTGTAGAATATGTCCAATGAAGAAGTATTGTTAACTAAAGAAGGGTTGGCCAAGCTGGAAGATGAGCTCAGAGACCTGAAGACCGTCAAGCGGAAGGAACTGGCCGCACGTCTGAAGCTGGCAATCAGCTACGGGGACTTGAAAGAGAACAGTGAATACCACTCTGCGAAGGAAGACCAGTCGTTCATGGAGACCCGGATCATGATTCTGGAGAAGATGCTGACCAAGGCCCGGATCGTGGATGAGAGCAGTGTGGATCTCTCCGTGGTTAGTGTAGGGGCGACGGTTACATTGAACGATATTGAATATGCGGAGAAAATCGACTATAAGATCGTAGGCCCAGCCGAAGCAGATGTGCTGGATAACAAGCTGTCCTATGAGAGTCCCCTGGGCAAGGAATTGCTGGGGAAGAAAATTGGTGATGTTATCCACGTCAATGCACCTGCTGGTGTCATCAAGTACGAATTGCTCGAAATTAAAATGGTATAGCCTACTCCCGGTGACTCTGGATCAGAGCTCCGGGAGTTTTGTTTTAAGGGCACGGGGATGGCGGCGTTTCGCGAAATGGATGAAATGGTTTATTTCATGAAGACAGGGAGAAACACCCTTAAAATTTTGCTTGTAACACCTGAGCTGACCGTGTAAGATATACAAAGTATTCAATCGGAATATTCATAAAAACTCATATAATCATGGGGATATGGCCCATAAGTTTCTACCGGATGACCAATGTAATTGTCCGACTATGAGTGAAGTAGCGCATCTAGGGTTCCGCTTCTGCTGCTATGGCAGAGAAGGGCTGGTCCAAGCGATGCGGACACTATAATGTGTTACACCACCCAGGGACAAAAACCCAGAAGGACAGATTCACTTGAGAGGAACCGCTCAAGGAGTCTGTCCTTTTTTATTTTTCAACAAGAGAAGGGGCGACGAATTTTCATTATGAAGGTACTAGAGGAACGCATTAGACAAGAGGGCTTGATTCTATCGGACAAGGTGCTGAAGGTAGATTCATTTCTGAACCATCAGGTCGATACGGAGCTGGCACTGGCGATCGGGCAAGAGTTTAAGAGGATTTTCGGTCACCTGCCAATTACAAAAATACTCACGGTGGAAGCTAGCGGCATTCAGTTTGCCATGGCTGCGGGGATTGCACTGGGCGTTCCATTCATCTATGCCAAGAAAAGAAAGGCAGTCACTCTTTCCGAAGCGGTATATTCCGCGCCTGTACATTCCTTCACCCGTCAGGAAGATTATCAGATTAGCATTTCGCAAAAATATCTGGGGTCCGCCGATAAGGTACTCGTTGTCGATGACTTTCTGGCTACTGGCGCAGCGCTGGTGGGGCTGGCTGATATTATCGAGGAAGCGGGCGCAGAACTGCTCGGCGTAGGCTGTGTGATTGAGAAGAGCTTCCAGGAAGGACGCGGGCTGCTGGAGCAGCGGGGCATCAACGTTCATTCCTTGGCCCGGATCTCTTCCATGGCACCAGGGGAGATTCATTTTATAGACAATGATTCGAAGGTAGAATCACAATTAATGAAGGAGAGTGCAGGATGTTAAGCAAACAAAAGGTATTCACACTCGGGCTGCAGCATGTACTGGCGATGTACGCCGGCGCGGTCATTGTCCCGCTGATTGTGGGAGGCGCGCTGGGGCTTAACAATACACAGATGGCGTATCTGATCGCCGCCGATCTGTTCACCTGCGGGCTGGCAACACTGCTGCAGGTCATGGGCACTAAGTATTTCGGCAGCCGTCTGCCAGTCATTCTTGGTTGTACCTTTACGGCAGTAGGTCCGATCATTGCGATCTCGCTCTCTAGTAATCTGGCGACGGCCTACGGAGCAATTATTATCTCGGGCATATTCGTTGTGCTGGCAGCTCCCTTATATGGCAAGCTGCTGAAGTTCTTCCCAACCATCGTTACCGGCTCTGTAGTGACGATCATCGGTCTTTCGTTAATTCCGGTAGCTATGAACAACGTAGCTGGCGGCCAAGGCAGTCCTGACTTTGGACAGCCACGCAATTTGCTGCTGGCTCTGATTACCCTGCTTGTAATTCTGATCGTCAATCGTCTGGCGACCGGCTTTCTCCGCTCCGTATCCGTGCTAGTTGGCCTGGTTGTTGGTACGGCCATTGGTTACGGTATGGGGATCGTGCATTTCTCCTCCGTAAGCGAAGCCTCTTGGGTGAGCATTGCCCAGCCGTTCTACTTCGGCTGGCCGGAGTTCAATCTGACGGCGATCGTGACTATGATTATCGTGAACATCGTTAGTATGGTAGAGTCTACAGGCGTCTACTTTGCTGTAGGCCGTGCGACGGAGCAGAAAGTAGAGCAGAAGCAAATTGTAAACGGACTGCGTTCCGAAGGCTTGGCGATTATGCTGGGCGGGATCTTCAACGCCTTCCCGTACACCGCCTTCTCCCAGAATGTCGGATTGATCTCGCTGACTCGCGTGAAGACACGCAATGTTATCTTTGCCGCAGGTGGAATTATGGTCGTACTTGGTCTGCTGCCTAAGCTTGCTGCACTGACTACCGTCATTCCTAGTGCAGTGCTTGGCGGAGCCATGATCGTGATGTTTGGCTCTGTAGCTGCCTCCGGGATGTCGATTCTGTCGGAAGTTGATCTGCGCAAGGACGGTAACCTGCTGATTGCTGCGTGCAGTATTGCAGTGGGTCTCGGTTCGGCTACGCTGCCGGCTATGTTCGATCAACTGCCTGAGTTTGCGAAAATGCTGTTGCAGAACGGCATCGTGTCCGGTTCGTTGACCGCTATTATTCTGAATATTTTCCTGTCCAAGACCAAAGATAATACAGTACCTACAGCGGTTTCGCAGGAAGCCCAATAAGATACGTCCATTAAGGACAGCAGAAGAGCAAGCCTACTCCAAGGCTTGCTCTTCTTTGCATGAAGTATATACTGGATTCATAACAAGAGATAGGATGGAACCTAATGAATGATAAAGTCGTGATGCCGCTATGGACCTTTTGCCTCTTTATTGTGGTGATGAACACAACGATGTTTAACGTATCCATTCCCACGATTATTCAGGATCTGCAGATCACCGCCGATTTGGGCTCATGGGTGATCTCCAGCTATTCGATCGGATATGCGTTGTCTACAGTGATATATAGCCGACTGTCGGATCTGGTGCCGATCCGCAGGCTGCTCACCGTAGGCCTGATTACGCTTGGTCTAGCTTCGGTCTTCGGGCTATTTGCACATCATTTCACGGCGCTTTTAATCACAAGAATTCTGCAGTCGGCAGGATCAGGCTCCATGGCAGGCCTCGGTCTTGTTCTGGCCAGCCGGTATGTGCCTGCCGAGCGCCGGGGCGCAGCGATAGCGATGATCTCAGCGGGGAGCGCCATGGCGTTCGGCCTCGGCCCGATTGTAGGGGGCCTTATCAGCCAGTATTGGGGCTGGAACGGACTGTTCGGAGTCACCTGCCTGGTGCTATTAGTGTTACCGGTACTTCTTCGCCTGCTGCCCAAGGAAATGCCGCGGCAGGCGAGCTTTGATGTGCCGGGGGCTGCTCTTACGATCATTAATGCGGCCAGCTTGCTGATTGCTGTAACAAGCCAGTCGCTGATCTGGCTCGGGATCAGCATGGTTTCGTTCGTGATTCATGCACTGCATCTCAAACGGGCAAAGAGCCCGTTCATCAATCCTCAGCTACTGGGCATGCCCGGGTATGGAAAGCTGGTAACCATCGGATTCTGTATCCTGGTGTTGAATCTTGGCAACCTATTCCTGATGCCGCTCGCCCTCGCCAATCTATTCCATCAGTCGGCGCTATCAATCGGCCTGTTCATTGCCCCTGGTGCAGTCTTTTCCGCCTTCTGTACCCGCTTTGTCGGCCGCTGGATCGACCGTTATGGCAATATGCGCTTCCTGCTGATTGGGCATGCGATCATGGCCTTCACGCTGGGAGTCTTCGCGCTGGATCTTTCGGCCTCTCCAGCGATTATTCTGCTCGGCTACCTCTGTTTCTCCCCGGCCTTCTCGGCAACGATGGCATCGTTGAACAACGAGACCTCACTAATTCTTCCGCCCCAATGGATCGGGTCCGGGATGGGACTACTGCAATTGATCCAATTCTTTGGCGGCTCGGTGTCTGTAGCCGTCTGCGGTTTACTGCTGCATGCCCAGAAGGATCTTGCTCCAGCCTTAGCGTACAAGCAAGTATATGGGGTACTGCTGGCGGTCTGCTTATGTTCTCTGGGTGTTCTGATGTGGTACAGAGGGTCACGCTCGAGGAGCCAAGTCATCGCAGAAGGGAAGTGACATATTGAAGCCAACTATGAAACGAAAGCTGAGCTCTATTGCAGTAATAGCCATAAGCATGAGCGTGTTATCTGCTTGCGAAACGACGGTAAAGCCTGCTGCCCAAGAGCCTATTAGTCATACGGAAGCTCCGCAGGAGACAGACAGGGTGGTGCATAAGCCAGGAGAGATGGCGGAGGCACAGATGCTCTATTCATTCATCTCCTCCAGACTTACTGGAACGTATGGCGTATACACAAATCTGCTGGAGACCGACCAAAAGGGCGAGGCCGCCACTGGACACGAGATCTTAAGCGAATCGGCGTCTCTGATGATGAGATATGCAGTTCTTACCGGCAACCAAGCCTTATTCGGTGCTGAGTGGGAGAAGGCAAAGAAGACATTTGATATGGAGGGCGGCTTCAGCTATCGCTTTAGTCCTAAGCTACAGAAGCAGTACCCTGTGAATGCGGCAGTGGATGATCTGCGCTTGATAGGGGCGCTGGAGGAGGCCGGAACGGCCTTTAAGGATGAGAGCTACTCGCAGGAAGCGGCGAAGTACGGGCAAAGATTTTATCATTACAATGTGAAAGACGGATATATGTACGATTTTTACGATAAAAAATACAATGTGACTAACAAGTTTGTAACTTTATGTTATATTGATATGAGTGTGTTGCAGAAATTGTCGATTCCTGTTGAGGAACGCGCCGTGCTCATGCACAACATGCAGGAAATTCAGGAGCAGGGCTATCTCTCGGATTCATTTCCGTTCTATGAGACCCGCTTTGATTACGAAACCGGAAGGTATAGCTCTGAGAACATTAATACAGTAGAATCGCTGCTAACTATACTGGCCCTGTCGGAGGTCCATTTGCAGAAGCCTGCCAGCATCCGGTTTATCCGCGAGCAGGTGGAGGCGGGAACGCTCTATGGTCAATATACGCGGGAAGGCACTCCGGTGAATGATATTCGTTCCACAGCGATTTATGCCATAACGGCTATGATCGGGGCGCAGCTCGCAGATGATCAACTCTACCGTACAAGTATCGAACGGATGAACGAGTTCCGTGTGCTAGATACGGGAAGTGTACTGTATGGAGGGTTCGGTGACACGGCGAGCGGACAAGCCTACTCTTTTGACAATCTGATGGCGTTGTTGGCTTACACTTACGAATAGCAAACTGTACAGAAGGAAAGGAAACTCTATGCTTGAATACAATCTCAGACCTTCATTTCGACAAAAGCTGATGTTTTCCAACACCTTGACTTCCCCGGCATTTATAGCAGCATCTGGGGTATTGATTATTACCGTTATCGCCTTATTTACAGCCCCCTATATTGGTATGGCCGATAATGGCGATTTCTTTCGCATCACTTACAGCAACGGGCTTTATTTCAACCAGCCGGACTATGACAGTCAGTACTTTGGCTACTTTATCAAGCAGTTCGGAATCTTTCAGTATTACAATGAGAACCAAGCGATTCTGAGCTCTTCCCAGTCGTTGTTTATCAAGCTGGCGATCGGCCTGAACAAGTTGTTGTATAGCGATAAGGTGTTTGATGTTCGTTTTCAAGCTGCGATGTATACCATACTGTATGTGTGCGCTATTTATATTCTGATAGAATCGATTACGTGGAAAATGTCCCGCAAGCAAGGGCTGCTAATTGCAGCGATTGCTATTTTTATCTTTGGCGATACGGCCTATACGGCTTTTTTTAACTCCTTTTTTGGTGAAAGTGTGGTCACGATCATGATGATTTTCGTGTTCGGTTCCTGGCTGGCCTTATACCGCAAACGATACAATGACTACGCGATGCTGGCCTTATTGGTCACTAGCACGGTTATCCTGACCACCTCCAAGCAGCAAAATGCCCCAGTGGGCATGATTATCTCCGTGCTAGCCATCACACTTATCTGGATTCGCAAGGATGCTTTATTTCGCTGGCTGACTATGGGCTCTGTAATCTTGATGATGTTCACTGGCGTTGCAACCTACTTGAATATTTCCAAAGAATTTGTGGATATCAACCAATACCATGCCATGACCCGCGGGGTGCTAAATCAGTCCTCGAACCCGGAAGATACACTGAAGTCCTTTGGCATCGATGAACAGTACGCCATTTTGAAAGGGACGATTTACTATGAGCAATACAGTACGATTGATGTGAACTCACCTATTCTCCAGAGAGAGTTCTACAGTCAATACGGGTTCGTTCCTATTCTGAAATACTATGCCAGCAATCCGGGGCAGTTGACTTCTATTCTGAATGTAGCTGCCAAAAGCGCGTTTACAATAAGGCCGCCGGCGATGGGGAATTACGAGAAATCTGTGGGAAAAGAATATGGTGCACACACCCTTTTTTTCTCTGGCTACAGTTTACTTAAACAAAAGCTTGCTCCTCATACATTCGGTTTTGTTGTTATCTGGGTGCTGCTAATTTTGGGGTTGTACATGCCGTCCTGTATAGCAGCTGTCAAGGAAGGGAACCTGCGGGGAATTCAGCGCATGGCGCTCGTGCTGGCAACGATGGGTGTAGGGGTATCGGGTATCTTGGTTTCGATTATCGGAGCGGGTGATGCCGATTTATCCAAACACGAATTTCTGTTCACGTTATCGTTCGATCTCGTAACCTTCCTGGCTGTGTCCAATGTCATTGGCCGTTCCATATTCAAGGATGTAGAGCGGAATACAACCGGCGGTTACAATCCGGAAGTGCAAAAGGGTGTGGGCGCGTGAGGACTCGAGTTGCAATGGTTGTACTGCCGTTATTCCTCTGTCTGCTGCTCCTTACGCCTGCCCCTGCGCAATCCGCCGCCGCGCCGCTGCGTGTCCTGCTGCTGTTCGATAGTCTGGCGAAAGGGACCGTACACGAGGGCAATGTTGATGAGCTTCAAAAGCAGCTGGCGGCCTACAGTGCGCAGGTTACACTGGTGCACCTGGATCAATATGTTAAAGGCGCCATGAATGATTATTCCAATGTGATAACCGTAATAAATGCCGCTGATATTACTACTGACAACCATGTTTTTCTGGAGGATTTAGCGGATTATAAGGGGCAATATTTGCATATTGGGTATAACCCTACGGCCGATATGAAAGACGCCCTGCATCTATCGGTGGCTGTACAGCCTGGCGGTAGCGCAAGTCTAAGGGTTGGCGGGCTGCCGGAGGCAAGCCTACAGGTGCAAGATATGCCTTACATTGCTGCAAGCGAAGCAGACCGTTCATATGGGAATCTGTTGTTTCTTGGAAGCAGTGTACAGGCTCCTTATGCTGTGAGCAGCGGCAAATATACGTATGCTCCATATTTAAATCAGGGAGATGGAAGTTCGCTGGCGATGGCCTGTGTCCTGAGAGAGTGGCTCCGTATTACGGATATCCCTCATTCGTATCTCGTATTAAAAGAGATTTATCCGTTCACTGATCTAAGCCTGCTGCAACAGATGGCGGAACGGTTATACCAGAAGGGCATTCCTTTCATTGCGAGTATCCGCCCTGTCTTTACCAATACTGACTTCCCGGCAATGATGCGGTATCTGGAGGCGCTGAAGGCTGTTCAAGCCCGTAACGGCAGTATTGTGGTTAATGTCCCGGTGATTGGCCCCGTCATTAGCCGGAGCGACGATACGCTGCGGGAGAAGATGAGCAGCTTCATCAATCTGCTGGCAGATCAGGGCATTGCTCCACTTGGCGTCGGCGCAGAGAGCTACTGGACCTATGACAAGGAATATGCACAGGACGGTCTCCTTTTCTTTGACTCGGCAGTGCTTTTTCCCAATGAGGAACTCCATTATATGGAGCAGACCAATACATCGAAGGCATTTATCTCCTCACTATACAGTGTGCCACTGGATGATCTAGTGACACACTACAAAACAGGGAGCAGTGGACTGACAGATCTACCAATGGACACCGCTATAGTCGCCGATTTTCCGGAGGATGAGGCTGGAATGGAGAATCTATTGCAGAAGCTGGAGCAGTCCTGGATTCCTTTTGCAGATTATAAACAGGAAGCGCATAAGGTGGCTACAGACACCTATACAATCACCTCCTCGCAGGGTGTGATCTCTATAAATGGTCAAGAGCTGAATATAGATTACAGCCCCAAGGCTGTGAGCGCAGACTTCGAGTATGAACAGAAGCAGGTCAAGAGCTTCACAAGGCTGTTCAGTGTACAGAACCAGTTCTTTATTGTGGCGATTATCGTGTCCTTGGTGTTCTTCGGCGGGCTGCTGGTTATCGGCTACCGGATGTATCGCCGTAAATATATGAAATAAGAAAATAATTTGTTCTTAGGAGACAACCATGACAATCTCGGATGTGTTGATGGTAATCGCGGTGGTCTGCATCTGGTCGCTGCTGCTGGTGAATGTGGTTCTTATTATTGCCGGATACTTGTATTACATTAAATCTGAAGATGAAGAAGTACCTGCGATCAAGGGTGAGATCCCCTTCGTCTCCATCATGGTACCGGCCCATAATGAGGGCGTTGTCATCAGTCGGACGGTGGAGTCGCTGCTGGAGCTGGATTACCCGCATGACCGCTATGAGATCATTGTCATCAATGACAATTCGTCGGATAATAGCGCGGAACTGCTCGGGAATATCAAGGATCGCCATCCCGGGCGGAACCTGATCGTGATCAATACGGATGCTATAACAGGCGGCAAAGGCAAGTCCAATGCCCTCAATATTGGTTTCACCCACAGCAAGGGGGAACTGATCGCCATCTATGATGCCGACAATACACCTGAGAAAACGGCGCTGAGGTATCTCGTAGGGGAGATTATGAATGATGCTACCTTAGGCGCGGTCATCGGTAAATTCCGAACCCGCAACCGTGATGCGAGCTTAATGACCCGGTTTATTAATATTGAGACCCTCTCTTTTCAATGGATGGCGCAGGCGGGCCGCTGGAAACTGTTCAAGCTGTGCACCATCCCGGGCACCAACTTCATTATGCGTAGATCGATTGTGGAGAGTATCGGTGGCTGGGATGTCAAGGCAATCGCAGAGGACACGGAGATCAGCTTCCGAATCTATATGATGGGCTACCGGATCAAATTCCAGCCGAAGGCTGTGACCTGGGAGCAGGAACCACAGACGGTGAAGGTCTGGTTCAAGCAGCGGACGCGCTGGGCTAAGGGCAACATTTATGTCATCGTTAAAAATATCCCGTTACTCTTTGATCGGTCTGCGAAGCGAGTCCGCTTCGATATCCTGTATTTCCTGTCCATCTATTTCCTACTTCTGACCTCGCTCGTGACTTCTGATATCCTGCTGATTCTGCATGCGTTGGGTTATGTACATACGACCATTGCCGGATTAAGCAACTTTCTTTGGCTGCTGGCGGTCATCCTGTTCATAGTAGGTACGTTTATTACACTGACGACGGAGAAAGGCGAGATGAGCGTCTCCAACCTATGGATCATCCTGCTGATGTATGTCTCTTATTGTCAGATGTGGATGGTGGTTGCGGCCTATGGATTGTATAACTATATGAAGGACCAGATCTTTAAACGGGAAGCCAAATGGTACAAGACCGAGCGTTATTAACACCGGACGGCGGGCAGAGCTTGAACCCGCTGTCGATGGAAGAGAAATACAAGACAACAGGAGAGTTCAACGATGATAAAAAAACAACTGGCAATATGGGCGGTCTGCCTCACCCTTTTCCTGGTCCCCTTGCATGTCGTGGCTGCCGAAGTTCTTCCTGGAACCCAAGGGAAGAGCTATGAGACTTTCTTTACCGGAACCGACTCCTCATTGACGGGGACAAGCTCCCGGCAGCAGTTCTTTGAGATCATGGATTACTGGAATGTACAAGACCTCAAGATCAACCTGCGTTTTCAAATTTCGCAAATTACGGAAGATCAGTTGTCGAGTGTGACCCTGTCGCTCAACGGCAGTCCCTTCTACACCTTCCGGCCCTCGCTTGGGAACAACGGGGAGCAGCAACTGATCATCCCGGCACCGAAGGGATTCCTGAAGCAAGGGACGAACACGCTTAGCATTCAGGGATATTTGCGGACCAAGATAACTGACGATCAGCTCTGTACTATTGATAATACGCCGGATAACTGGCTGCATTTATTCAATACCTCAAGTGTAAGTGTAGTCTACACGCCGAAAGCCCTGACTGGAGGCATTAGCGACTTCAGTAAGCGTTTCTCAGGCATTGATATGGTCAAAGGGGGCAAAAGCTTGCTCACCGTGCCAGAGAATTCCAAGGGTGTAGAACTGGAAGCAGCGTCTTACGCTCTCTCCGGGTACGCCAAGGCCAATACAGTGAATGACCGCACCATTGCACTGCTTCCTTACCGGAGCGATACCGTTCAGGATAAAGAAGCGGTAGTGCTGGTAGCTATGTATGACCGGCTCCCCGCCAACCTCAAGGCCGCAATTACTGCATCGGAGGATATGGGGACTCATGCAATCATCCAACTGGTCAACAAAGACACACGGCCTACGCTGGTTGTCACCTCCAGGGACGAGAACCTGCTGATTAAGGCCGGTCGGCTGCTCAGCAATGGACAGCTTACCCGTCAGATCAGCAGTGATCTGAAAGTTGTCGGTGATACGACAGAGGTAGCTACGCCTCCGTTCGCCCTTAGCTCCAATATTACTTTTACTGAGAGCGGGGACAAGCTAACCGGACCGTATCATCAGGAGCAAACTTACTTTGTCTCGTTGCCTTCCAACCGTTCGATTGCCGATGCCGGTAAGATCAGTCTGGATCTCCGCTATGCGCAAAATCTGGACTTCGACCGTGCGATGGTGACGGTTAGCATCAACGATACCCCGATCGGAAGCAAGAAGCTGAATCGGGAGCTGGCGAACGGGGATACCCTGAATCTGGCCATTCCGCAGAATCTGAACATCTCGGGCAACTTCTCGGTCAAGGTGGCCTTTGATCTGGAAGTAACGAACGCGATCTGTACGCCGAATACAGAGCAAATGCCATGGGCGTATATCGGCAAGGACTCTATGATGCATCTGAACACAAAGGACCGCACCGATCTCTTGTTCAACAATTATCCATATCCGTTCCTGCGCGATGGGGTCTATAATCATGTCGCCATAGTGCTTCCGCAGATGTTGGATGATTATACGTTTCGCAGCGTATCTAATGTGATCAATTTGCTAGGCCAGTATGCGGATGGCAATACGGGTGATATCCAGTTCTATCAGGATAATGTCAACGCAGACCGTCTGAAGAACAACAATATCATCGCCATCGGCAGCTACAAAGACAATAAGGTCATCCGTGATACGAATGACAAGCTGTATTTTAAATACAATACCGACGGCACTAGAATTACCTCGAATGAAAAAATGAGCATTGAAGACAGCTATGGTGGTGAGATCGGTACCCTGCAGTTGATCGAATCGCCTTTTGCAGCGGGCCGGGGGATGCTGGCTATTACGGGCGTTAGCTCCGATGATTATTATGTGGCTTCCAGGCTGCTCGCCACCGAGAAAGATAAATGGAAGGTGTTCGGCGATGGTGTAGTAGCCGACAAAGATGGCAACGTCAGTGCCTATCGCTTTAAGACCGTCTCCGGTGCCGAGAAGGACTCGGCAGTGCAGCAAGTCCTGGAACGAGGCGACGTGCTCGGCTTTGTAGTCGCAACCGTGCTGGTCATTGCGTTGGTGCTGGTATCCTTGATTCTGCTGCTTCGCAAACATATGAAGAAACGTGGTGATAAGCGTGAGACGTAATCGCAGCATCCTGGTATCTGATGCCGCCTTTCTGTTATTCCTTGTTCTGGCCTACATCTGTATTGTGTTCATTGCCGGGTCACCGAACCATTACATCCAGAACATTATCATCCTGAATGTGGCTTTTATCCTGGCGGTAGTTACCTATTTCACTACAGTGACGGCCGGACTGGTGCTGAACCTTGCGTTTATTTTCGGATACGGATTCTTTATTATGTTCCAGACGATATCACAGGGAGAGACCATTGGTCTGAACACCTATTTCTGGCTTATTATGACCCCGCTTCTAACCGTTGTGGTTTGGATCTTCACGCTAGGCAACCGTCAGCTTCAGACTGAGAATGAGGGTCTCAAGAAACGGGCAGCTCAATTGGCAACGGTAGACGAAAATACCGATCTGCGCAATAGCGTGGCGTTCCAGAAGGATGCCAGCCTGTTTACCGGCATTTCTACACGGTACAAGATTCCTTTAACCCTGCTTGTGGTAAAGGTTAAGTACTGGGATGAAATCCGGCGTTTGATTCCGGAAGAGCAGCTTACAGAGGCGATCTATGATCTTTCGCAAATCAGCCAGTCCAGTATCCGCACCAATGATGCGATTTACCTGCTGGATAAGGATGATGCCACATGGGGACTGCTGCTGTTCACAGACCGCGACGGGGCGAAAATCGTTATTGAACGGATCAAGTACAAGCTGCTGGAGCTGAACGATAACGGGTTCATGAGTAAATACAAGGTTAAATTGGGACTGAAGATTGGGGCTGTGCAATACCAGCCGGACACCATCGAGAACCCGCTTGATTTCATTGTCCAGGCCAAGAAACAGCTGGAGTACGATGTATGATTAGGTAAGACCATACGATTTGTTGGGCTACATAAGCTGAACTTAAGAATTAGGCAAGCTGATTTGAGAATGCCCTATAAAGATAAGGGTATTATCAATCAGCAATGTGCTATTCTTAAGTTCACTTTATATACAAGTGGATTATAAGTAACTGATTTTGGGAATGCTGTTTCATTAAGATTGCTTTCATGTCGGAGTTAGCGTATGATGTAGACATGACTTAATTCGTAATATTTACGATTTGAATCCATTTACTCAGAAAGAAGGTCATCGGCCATGAGAGAAGGCATACATCCCAGAATTAACCAGGTCATATTCCTGGATGCCAGCGTAGGTTTCAAGTTCCTCAGTACCTCCACCAAGTCGTCTAATGAGACCATGGAGTGGGAAGATGGCAACACCTATCCGGTGATCCGTGTGGATGCCAGTTCTGCCTCCCACCCGTTCTATACTGGTAAGCAGAGAGAAACAGAAACCGGCGGACGCGTGGACAAGTTCAAGCAGCGCCTGGCGCAGAAGAAATAGACACTATTCCTGACCAGACAACCCTTTTAAGTGGAGGGTTGTCTTTTTTGTCTACTCAGAGTCTGTTTCGGTCCATTCAGGAGGTCACAGCCTGCATAATTAGTGTTAGAATTAAAGGATCGTACAATCTATTACGCGCTGAAGGAGAGTCAGGATGTCACAAGAGATCAAGGTGGATACCGAGCTAAGCAGCGGAGATGTTCAGGAGTTTAACCTGTGGTTCAGCCTGAATAGCAGAATCATCGTCACTTCGTTCAGTGTGGTTGCCTATTTCGCAATCATGCTGGCAATAACTAAGAATTACAGCACTTCCAGTCTGTCTATCCTCGCAGTAACGGCGGTTGGACTGGCTATCATTCTTTGGTTTATTACGCGGTCAAGTTTGATCAAAAAGTCGAAGAAGGCTTTTGAAAGCGACAATCAATCAAAGCTACCCCAAAGCTATGTGATCTCGGATGAGGGTATTCGGCATCAGTCCGATTCAGGCTCCGGGCACGTCAAATGGGAAGAAATATATAAGATTGGGGAGACGGCCAGTTTGTTTGCTTTTTTTGTCTCAGCCAATCAGGCGCTGATCCTTCCCAAACGATTTTTCCAGTCGGAGGACGACAAACAATTCTTCAAGGAATTGGCCAGAAAGCATATGTTCTCAAACCGGGTCAAATTTAAAGGATAACCTTGAAATACAGCGGCTACGTAAATATATCTACTAATCATTTCCTTAAGGATTATGGAAGAATGATTCAATTGTTAGTGAGAGTGAGCTATAATGAGGCAAAGCTATCTAATAATAGGAGAAATTTTACATGCCGTGGATACAGGGTTATCCGTATTATTTAATCATGGGCAGTATTCTCAGTCTTTATATGGGTGTCAAAGCTTATCAGTTCCGTAAAACACCAGGAAGACGCTATTTATGGATTTTGATGCTGCTGGTTAGCTGGATATTTGCAGCGACAGCCGGAGAGATTATGGCTAGTTCCTTTGGAGCAAAGCTATGGTGGAAGAACCTGCAGCAGCCACCGCTGTTTATGAGCACGATTTTTACATATGCCGTTATCAAGGACTACGTGTCCCGCTCAACGGCAGAGCTTCCGCGTCGGCTATTCCTGTACTCTATTCCTGTTTTTGCTTATGTGCTGCTTATCTTTACGGATTCCTATCATCATCTGATGCGCAGCGAGGTGGGTGTGGCAATAGAGGCAGGCATCAGCGGAGTCATGGTTCAACCTACATTACTCAGTATGTGTCTGATCGCCTATGATCAGCTTTTTGGTGTCTATGCCCTTTATTTGCTGACCGTCTCGATGTGGGGTGCTCCCAAATATTATCTGAGACGCAATTTGCTGCTGCTTGGCGGACTTCTGGTGCCTGTGGCTTCCATCTTTCTGCTGCCCATTCTGAAGATTACTGTTACAGGCTTCACTGCCTTTACTTATTTGCCGGCAACGATAGCGGCTTACTTCACCGTATTCAGAGATCCTTATCTTGCCTTGTATCCGCTGGATAAGAATAAGATTTTTGAGAATATGAAGGATGGCATTGTTGTGATTGATCCCCACGACATCATTATGGATATCAATGAAAATGGTGCCATGATGCTATCTGATTTATCTGGAGAGTGGCCTTCGACTTGGCTTGGCAAGAATATTACTCCGTTGCTGGTACAGCATACGGAGCTTGCTCAGGCCTACAGGCAGAGACGAGCAGGCGAATATGAGATCGAAGTAGCTGGCCCGGCAGGCTCTTACTACGGGGTCTCACTGATTGTAACGGAGCCTAATGAACTTGAGACAACAGGGATGCTGCTAGTCTTCAGCGACCAGAGTGAGAAGAAGCGGTACGAGCGGGAGCTGTTGCATCAGGCTACGGTGGATGACCTGACCGGGCTCTATAACCGCAGGCACTTTATGGGGCTGGTACAGAAGCATGGATTGCGGGAGGGAAAGGGCACAGCACTTCTGCTGTTCGATATTGATGATTTCAAATTAATCAATGATACATATGGTCACTTGGCGGGTGACCAGGCGCTGGTCGACCTGTCCAGTAAAATTCTGAGTGTATACAAAGACATCGGCATCTCGGGAAGAGTGGGTGGCGAAGAATTCGCCGTCTGTTTCTTTGCCAGCAGTGAGGCGGCGGCGCTGGAGGAAGCGGAGTTTTTCCGGACTATGATCAGGGAGCATGTCGTGAATTTGGATGGCCGGAATTTCATATCCCTGACCGTGAGCATCGGGATCGTCTTTACTCAGCGGGGTGATGTGACTTTCGAGACATTGTACCGGGAGGCGGATGAGGCGTTGTACTTGTCCAAGACCACAGGCAAGGACAAAGTCACCTTGGGTGGTCAGCCGCCAGTCGGCGAGGTTCTGAAGAGTTAACACGCAAGCTATAAATACAAAGAAGGCCTGACTCCATACTGGAGTCAGGCCTTCTTTATGACAGGTGCTGCCGTTCGAACGGGACTGTTTTAACCGTTTTAAGGTTGTGCAGGCTGCACGACGATTTTGACGGCTGTGCCGATCGGTGGCAGACTCTTGGTCATCATCGGGGTGTAGAAGCCGATCACCTTGGCCCCTTTTACAAGGCTGCTGCTTTCTATGGCCTCGCCTTTTCCATTAACCACCTCGGTGTCCGCAGCCAGGCGAAGTACGATTTCACTTTGCGAAAGGCCGGTGAGGGGGTCGCCCTTCAGACGGAAGCTGATACCCCCATCTGCATCCTTCAGCACTTCCTCCACGGTGCCTGCGGTTCCAAGCAGGTCAGCTTGTTTCTTTTGATCCAAAACGGTTATGGAATACGTAGGGGTTTGCGGCGGTAAGCTGAAGGTGCTGATCATGGAATGTGTTGCCTGTACAGTCATCCCGATATGAAGATCGGTGAACGCAAGCGTCCCTCCGTCAGCTGACTTAAAGACAGTATCCGGGCCGACAGTGAGGATGATCCCGTCCGTACCTGCGCCTTGAATCTGCACAGATTTATATTTGCCGCTCTCGTCTTGGTAAACCGATGTGATAACACCAGTGTCGATCACAGCTTCTTGATCTTGAATGTCTGTATGAATAAGAATCGAGGCCCCTTTCACTGAAACAGATTGATGCAGCACTTCGCTGGCGAAGGAAGCCGGAACATACAGCTTGTCTCCCTTTAACACAGGGGCGGTGCCAAGCGGAGTGTACATTCTATTGATGACATAGCGGTCCTCGCCAGCCTTTACGGTTGTGAAGATATTGCCTTGGCTCAGCTCAACTGATTTGGTCTTGCTGTTCCATTCCAGCTTGAAGCCCAAAGCCTCTGCCATAGCCCGCAAGGGAATCAGCGGTTCCTTACCTCCAGGAAGTTGATAGCCGGTATCTGTAAGGGCAGTTCCGTTAATCTCAATCGTGAAAACTTGTTGTCCTGCACTCGCTACAGAGTGTTGCGCACTGTTATTTTGGGTAGTTGATGCTGGCTTGGCAAGAGCCGAGCCTGTGGTCAATGCCATAGATAGCGCTAAGAGGACTGCGCTGGTTTTAAGTACGTTGTTGTTCATGTTGTAATTCTCCTTTAATCACGAGTATTTTAGGCCATTGTTACTTATCTGACGCCGGTTTCTTCCAGAATGTTGCACCTGATGAAACGAAACCTGCAAATTGGTGGGCGAAAAATCTCTGTAGTTTCAGGCAAATGCATCGAATCAGCGTTTATTTGTAGTAAAATGAAAATATTAACAAATTAAGTCATGGGGGAGGCGCTATGGAGCAGTTCAGAGAACGGATGAAGTCTGTACAAGAGCGGCAGAATGAGCTTCTACAAGACTACGGAAAGCTGATCGCTGAATATGAAAGTCATGACTTGGTGAATGAGCATGAGGCACTGAAGAAGAGATATGACGACCATCTTATGATTCTGGATGAACTCAGACTTAAGGCATCCCGGCTGGAGGTGGAGAACTCCGAGCTGCGCATTGCTCTGTCAGAACAAATGTTGGATGAGAAGCGTAATATTCTCCGGGTTTCACAGCAGAAGCTGCATACTTATTTTGCATCCCGAAGCCGTGGCTATGCAGATCGCCTGACGGCTCTCGAGCAGGAGGCTAAACACCGTTTGGAGCGGATGTACAGCACGGCTAACTGTCAGTTGGGTGAGGATAAGGAAGTAATCACCGCCCGGCTCGGGGGCCTTGCTGCTGAATTGAACCAGAGAATTCAGTTACGGCGCGAGCGTCAGAGGGAAGCTGAGCAGGTTCTTCAGGCCGGGTTTGGGGATAAATACCGCGAGCTTGAAGCCGAAGGGGTCAGTGAGGAGGTTCTGCAGCGTAGAAGGAAGCAGAATCAGATCGAGATGAAGATCGGCTTGAACTGGATCAACCGGCTGGGTATTCTGCTCCTGATCCTCGCTGTCGGTGCAGGGTTCAAATACAGCTATTCTACATGGTTCAATGACTACATGAAGGGCAGCGCCTTTTTCCTGTTGGGGGCCTTGTTGCTTGGCTCCGGGGAATGGCTGTTCCGCAAAGGGAGGAATGCGTTCGCCCTGGGTCTGCTCGGCGGAGGAATCTCCATTCTCTACGGCTCCATCTTTTACAGCTACTTTCTACTGGAGATTATAAGTATCTATGTTGGGTTGTCCCTCTCTGTACTCGTGACGTTAACGGCAGTGCTGCTGTCACTGAGGTATGAGTCCCGGACGATCTGCTCGCTTGGCCTTGTCGGCGGATACCTGCCTCTTTTTTCCTACATACTGGCGTTTGGACTGGAAGGGAGCGCAGTTTATGCCGCGATGGGTTATCTATTTCTGCTGAACCTTTCGGTGCTGCTGATCTCGCTGCGCAAGCGCTGGGTGGTCGTTAATTACATCAGCTTTCTGTTCAATACGCCATCCATGCTTATGCTGATCGTGCTGTCTGGCAGTAATGGCGTAAATATGCTGTATGCAGTGCTGACTTTTGCCATGTATCTGGGTATTACGCTGTGGTATCCGTTCAAGTATCGATCCAAGCTATCCTGGTGGGACTTCGCCTTGCTGGGCTGCAATACGCTGGTTAGCTGCATCACCTTATACGTGCTATTAATAGATGCGGGATTGGGTGATTATAAGGGTGCGCTGGCATTGCTCTTCTGCCTTATGTATTTAGGACTCGGTCGAATGCTCGAGAAGCTGATGGTACAGGAGAAGCAGAGTATGCTGCTATTCTATGCCACCTCATTAACCTTCGCGGTGTTGATGATTCCCTTTCAGTTGGGTGCAGCTTGGTGGTCCATCGGCTGGCTGGTCGAGGCAGTTGTGCTAACCGTATACGGCAGCCAGCATCGGTTCAAGGGGCTGGAACGGGCAGGAGGGGGAATTCTGGTCCTTTGCCTGGGAGCCTTCTTCGGGCTGTCGGTGCCAATTCAGGTGATTATGGAAAATGCGGCACTGCCTAAAGGTGATCCCTATTTTGCCTTGAAATACGCTTTTATTACTACCGGTATGCTGATTATTGCTGTGTGGTATGCCGTCCGGCACCAAAACAAAGAGACGTCGGCAGTGAGTGGGTTAATGGAAACTCGGTTGGCCGTCTGGTTTAAATATGCTGCTTTACTGAATGTTTGGGCCTTTCTACTCTATGCGTCAGGCCTGCTCTACCAACGGGTGGTTCCCGATGACTTCACACATACGGTCTTCTATCGCTGGGTACTGGCCGCTGTGATCTCGATAATTCTGGCCTATGTACTGCCGAAAGTGAGGATTCTGTTTGATACTGTAGTCAGGTATTTCGTCTTACTGTTATATGGCGTGGGCTATGTTATTTGTATCGGAATTACGGCAGGGCTACCGAGCCTGGAAGGCGAACTGGCGCAAAATACGTCAGCCGATTATATCGCGCTGGGCCTGCTTGTAGTCTTCAACATTTTCGTCTGGTTCAGCAGCCGCGATGTGCTGGTCGCCATCCTAAAGCGGGAATATCGGAGCATGGAGCTGTACCCTGTCATTATGGGCATTTATCTGCTCGGCATTATTACTGCATTCCTCGGTGTGCAGCTTCAATTACATGATGCCGGTCTGATCTTCAGTCTGGTCTATCTTCTGCTGGCGGTGCTGTTCATTCTGTATGGCTTCAGCCGACGGTATGTGTATATCCGCCGCTTCGGCCTTGGGCTCACACTCTTGGCAACAGGCAAGCTGCTGCTATATGACTTGAGCCTACTGGGCGCTGGTCATAAGATCATCGCGTATTTCAGCTTCGGTGTCTGTCTGCTCGGAATCTCCTACCTGTATCAAAAAGTATCCAACAGAATGGAGGAGGCTTATGCGGAGGCAAAGACGGATACGCAAGGTTAGTATCAATCTGCTCCTCTTAAGCTGTCTCGGACTGAGCGGGTTAGGAGCAGTTATTCTCCCGCCCTACCAGACCCTTGGAATAAGCGTTGCAGAAGCGGCTTCATCTAAGGGGGATGGGGCAGAGAAGAGTGGCCAATGGCGATTCACCAAGGACATCGAGCCAGGCGGTGATGCGGCATATCAGGAGTTTTTTCTCGACGAAGAGGTATATCAGCATGCCAACGCCGGCTTGAGAGACTTGCGAATTGAGGACAGAAGGGGACAGTTCGTCCCTTACTACCGGGAATCAGGAGAGGCGGAGCAGAAAGAGCAGAACATTAGCTACCAGACCGACTTAATCCATAAATTCAATAAGAACCTGGAGACGACCTTTGATTACAGGGTGATCCCGAATGAAGAGAACCGTGATATTCAGGGCAGCAGGCTGGAGTTCGATCTGCCCGGTGAAGCATTTCTGAAGCATGTCCAAATATATGGCGGGTATGACGGGAATACGTGGGAACCTCTGAGCAAGGGCGATCTGTATAGGGCTGGAGAGTTTGCACAGAGTGGTATTGATTTGGGATCGGCTTACAAGTTCACCTACTACCGTCTGGTGGTCCCGAATAACGCGGAGAAGCTGGAATTTGGTCTAATGAGGCTGATGCACAAGACAGCTACGGTGACGATTCAAGACTTTACACGGCAGCGAGAACCTGTCTATGAGATGAAACAGGATGGTTCGAAGACGCAGCTTGTTATCCATAATGATAACCGGCTGAAGGTATCGGTGATCCGGCTGGAGACTACCGGGAATTTTACACGTGCTTATATGCTGTATGATGACAGTGGAAAGGAACTTGGTACTGTAGGGGGGAGCAAGCTATATCGGCTTGATTTCAAGGATTCCCGCATTGCCGGGACAGATATTGTTCTCCAGGAGCCCACGATTGCGCCTTACCTCACAGTCGCCATTGAGAACCAGGATGATTCTCCGATTCCGCTCCAGGGAGTCCAAATGGATTACTTATTGGATAAGCTGGTGTTTCCCGTTGATGGGGAAGGGCCTTTCCGGTTAGTGTACGGGAACAGTGGTGCTGTAGCGCCCCAGTATGACATTGTAAGCTTCAGGAGTCATATTGAAGGGGAGAAGATAGGCACAGCCAGACTGGGACCTGAGAGCGCCTTACCAGAGGTGTCAGCTATATCTTCTACCGGGTGGCACTGGCTGACTGGTGCTATGGGGTTTAATGCTGTGATTATTATTGTATCGCTGTTGTTGATTATCTTTCTGATCCGTAAGCTGAATCGGAACTAAGTTTGTGGATATAGAAGAGGGACCCTTGAATTGCAGGGTCCCTACGTCAGTGGCCGGCTATTGAATAGCCGGCCTTATTATTTTTAGATTACACCTTCAGCGAGCATAGCATCTGCTACTTTCTTGAAGCCGGCGATGTTAGCGCCAACGAGAAGGTTGCCCGGATGTCCATATTGTTCAGCGGCTTCTACGGACTGCTTGTAGATGTCGACCATGATATCATGCAGCTTGGCATCCACTTCTTCGAAGCTCCAGGACAAGCGCATGCTGTTTTGAGCCATCTCCAGTGCAGATACGGCTACACCGCCTGCATTAGCAGCTTTGGCCGGTCCGAACAGAACGCCAGCTTTATGGAACTGGTCAATGGCTTCCAGAGTGGATGGCATGTTCGCACCTTCACCAACCGCTTTAACTCCGTTCGCGATCAGCTTCAGCGCCAGGGCCTCGTCGATCTCGTTCTGAGTTGCACTTGGAAGCGCGATGTCACAAGGAATCGTCCAGATCTGGGAGGAATCCTCGGTGTACACAGCGTTTGGATGCTCCTTCACGTATTCGCTGATCCGTTTTCTCTCTACTTCCTTCAGACGACGGACAGTGTCGAGGTTGATGCCGTCTTCGTCATATAGGTAACCGGAAGAGTCACTACATGCTACGACTTTTGCGCCCAGTTGTACAGCCTTCTGGATCGCGTAGATAGCAACGTTACCAGAGCCCGAGACAACCACACGGCTGCCTTCGAAGGACAGGCCTTTGGATTTCAACATCTCATTGACGAAGTACACGGTTCCGTAACCTGTTGCTTCAGGGCGGGCATGGCTTCCGCCGTAGGTTACGCTCTTACCTGTCAATACACCGGCAGGGTAGCCGCCGCGGATGCGTTTGTATTGTCCGAACATGTAGCCGATCTCGCGCGCGCCGACACCGATGTCGCCAGCCGGAACGTCTACTTGCGGGCCAATGTAGTTGTGCAGTTCTGTCATGAAGCTTTGGGCAAAGCGCATGATTTCGCCTTCCGATTTGCCTTTAGGATCGAAGTCGGAGCCGCCTTTACCGCCGCCGATATGCTGGCCAGTTAGGGCGTTCTTAAAGATTTGCTCGAAGCCGAGGAATTTGATGATACTGGAGTTCACGGACGGGTGGAAGCGGAGTCCGCCTTTGTAAGGTCCGATGGCACTGTTGAACTGTACCCGGTAGCCGCGGTTCACGCGAACCTTGCCTTGGTCGTCTACCCAAGGTACCCGGAAGAGAACAAGACGTTCCGGTTCAACAATTCTTTCGAGAATGGCATTCTCTTGGTACTTAGGCTCAGCTGCCAGGATAGGAAGAAGGGATTCCAGAATTTCCTTAACGGCCTGGTGGAACTCAGGCTCATGCGGGTTCCGTTTCACAACGTTGTTGTAGACCTTCTCAACATAGAGTTGAGCATCGTTGCGGGAGATGTCTGTATCGATCGAAGGTACTAAGCTCATGAATTCAACCGCCTTTACGTATAATTATTTTTCTTCGGGTTTAATGCTTCTTCGCGTTACTGCTTTCACGCTGGGATATATTTTTTATTATTTTGGCATAAGAACGCGCCGCTAACAACTGTTTTTTGAAAAAAGTTTACTCTCGATGACACGTTTTTTTGCAGAAAGGGGTGAATAATTATACGTATATGGGAGTAAATACAAGGCAAAACAAGGGTTCTTGGCTATATTTATGCGGGTAATTCCCGAATTTGAACGCTTTCGCACAGTTTGTGCGGAAGTTAAATCTCCCAGCTCAGGGCAGACTGTGTTACAATGGCTTTGCAGCAACTTGTCTTGTAAGGAGATGACTATCAATGAGCGAACAGGTAAATGAGCAGGAACTGGTGGCGGTGTTGTCCGCCAAGACTAAAGTGGATCCCGGATTGATCCGGTTGGTGCTGAAGCATGAGCAGACCTTTATTAATAAAGCCCAAGCTAATGCTAAGGGTGAGGTAGACATTGATAATGATGATCTAGTGGATTATATCACAGCTCAGCGTGATGTGAAGCTGGACGAGCTAACCGTGGAGACCCTTCTCGATGCCGAGATGGATTATCTTATGGACAAGGGACTGGCAGGATACATCGATTAAACTTCAGTTTTATTGATGTACAGCGGCTACCCTGAATATTGTCCTCTGTTTCTATGAATTAAGCAAGCATAAGTCGTGCACTTATGCTTGCTTAATTTTAGAAGTGTGACGGGTATTGTCCAAGAACAGCCTGCCCCTGATGGAGGGGCGGGCTGTTACCTGTTTTTACGGGTACGCAAGTTGCAGGGTTATTGGATACTGAATTTGAATTTCTCCCAGCCGTCAATACTAGTACGATTGGCAATAAGTGGACTATTACCGAAGTTATCAGCCGTCACGTACCGGTTGTTGGCATTCGATAGTAGCGAGATGGTGCCGTCGCCATTGTCAATCCATTGGAACTGCTCCCAGCCCTGAACGGTGTCTCTGCTCGCAATGAGGCTATCCGCGCCGCCGTTCTCCGCTGTCACATATTTGTTGTTCGCCAGTGCTCTCAGGGAGATCCAGCCGCCCCCTGCATCGGCCACCTGGAATCTCTCCCATGTGCCGACCGTCGCCCGGTTGGCAATCAGTGGACTTGCGCCTGCATTATCCGCTGATACATACAGATTGTTCGCCATGGATTGGAGTGCGATGGTGGAACCGATCGGTACACTGCCGGTGCCGCCACCTTCGCCACGGGTCCAGATGTACGTACCTACAGTTTTGGCGGGGAGGGTGCCCAGGAGCTGCTGTCCTTCGGAGAGGATTTTGAAGCTCTTGGCGGAACTGGTCTGGTTAATAACGACCGTCACGATGCTGTTGTCGGGATTGAGGAAAGCCACATTGGTGACCGTAGCTGCAGAGCCATAGTTGCTGTCTATTCGCTTGGCTCCTGGTTTCACGAATTTGGCGTACTGACCGATAAAATTGACTTCTGGGGCTACCCAATACGTATTGCGGTTCGACGTGCTCTGGATGAGCATGGTCGGCCCTGGTGTTCCTGTCCATTTCTCAGGCTGGATATTCTGGTCCAGCATTGTGACCCAGTTAGTGTAAGAGCCGGACCAGTTGCGGAAATACTGCGCCATCCTGTCGGCTCCTCCCGTGCCCCACACGGCGCGTTCGGTCATTTGCACGGATTTACTCGGATAGGTGTTGCGCACCGCTGTCATGGCCGTAGGATCGCCGGAGTAGTCATGGAAAGCCACCCCTTCAATAGCCGCATTCGCTGCCGCGTTGTCCAAGACACCAGGAAGATGTGTCCAGACTTCGCCGAAGTTATGATCGTACGCCCATAGCTTGGTGGAGATGCTGTAGGTGTCGAGCTGGGATTTCAAGGCGATCGCCAGCTCCCGTTCGTTGGCAGAGGTCAGCAGCATGCTGGGATAATCAGGCGCAGCATACAGCGGTTCATTCTGCAGGGTCATCGCATAGATGGGGATGCCCCGGCTTTGGTATTCCTGAATGGCGCGACGGTAGTAGACCGCCAGATCATTCGTATTTTCCCGTTTCAAATAGCCGCCAATCAGGCTGTTGTTGGTCTTCATCCAGGCCGGAGCTGTCCAGGAGCTGGCGAAAATTTTGACCGGATTGCCGGTCTCGTTGCCGATGGCGATGGCGCGCTGCACCGTAGAGACTATGTTATAGTCGATGTCCTTCTGGATAGAGAAGCTGCCTCTGGTATCCTCATAAGTGTAGAAATTCCGGCTGGTAAAATCAGAGGTTCCGAAGGTGATCCGGAAAAGGTTCATACCCGCTCCGTTCACGGGATCAATCAATCTGCGGAGTACCTCATCCCGCTTGGCTGCGGACATCAGAGACAGGTTATAAATAGTAGACTCTTCCAGCGATGTGCCGAATCCCAGCATATTCTGGTATTGGACCTCTGGATTTACGGTAATGGCTGTGGCAGTGGAGTTTGTGGGATTGGTGAGGGGGATATCGGCTTGCTTGCTTGTAGCGTACTGGATACCGGCAGAGGCGGCGGCGGGGTTATTGTACCAGATACTGCTCCCCGGTGAACCTGTGGTTGACTCGGAGCTGAAATAGACCTGCGCAGCTCCTGGTGCGGCTTGAGCGGAAGGGGGATGGAACGGTATGGCAAAAGAGGTGAACAGTACGGTTGCAGCTAACATCAGCTTGGATAGCGGCCTGGGCCGGGCTTGCTTCTGTCTACGCTTGCGAGAGTGCTGAATCATTAAAATTCCTCCTTTTTAAATATAGTTGATAACGCTTACATTATAATAGGAAGCTTGTCTGAAAAAGTATGTGTTAAAATTTAGAAAATAGTCCTCATTTTTTAAGAAATTAAATAAAAAGGGAAATTCTTGACGTCTGAATGACGCGAAGAATTGCCCTTTTTTCGAATATAGATTAATGTACAGCTGCCATCGGTGAAGCAGAGGAGGATTCCGGACGATCCGGTTCAAGCAGCGCGTGTTTTTCCCAAGCCCGGCTCTTCCAGCGGAAGTACATGATTACCGCTCTTAACCACTCGTCTGCTGCTGTGGCAATCCACACGCCGGCAAGACCAAGGTGAAGTTTGAATACGAGCACATAACCCAGCGGTAAGCTCATGCAGACCATGGAGATCAGACCCATGTAGACAGGGAACTTCGCATCACCGGAAGCACGCAGGGAGTTGATGATCACCAGGTTGGTTGTGCGTCCTGTCTCCAGGAAGATGCTGAGCAGGATAACCTGGGCACCCATAATAATGATACTCTCATTATCGGTGAATAGTCCAAACAGCGGTACCCGGAATAAAATGACGATAACGTCAATAATAACGGTGACCAGCATGGCCCATTTTACACTGGAGAATACACGTTTATACGCTTCTTCTTTACGTCCTGCACCCACCAGATGGCCCACAATAATGGAGGTCCCCATGGATACAGCTACACTGAATAGATAGATGTAGTTAGAGATGTTGAGCGCATACTGGCGGGTAGCCATGGCTTCCGAACCCAAGTACGTAATATAGAGTGTAAATACAAGCTGACAAGCTTGATAGATTATCGATTCAAAAGCAGACGGGATGCCGATCTTGAGAATTTGCATCACATAATTTTTGGACAGGTGCGTGTAATATCTCCATTTCACCCGAACTTCCATAATTCTGTAGAGCAGCCAGAAGAACAGGGCCAGACAGATCAGACGGCTCGCAACCGTCGAGATGGCGGCACCTTCCACGCCGAGTGCAGGAAGACCGAAATGTCCGTAAATCAGCAGATAGTTGCCGATTACGTGAAAAATGTTCATCAGCAGGGAAATCACCATCGTCTGCTTGGTGAATCCATGCGTACGGATGGTGGCAGCCAGTCCGTTGATCAGCGCCTGGAAGAAGATCAGTCCGCCAACAATATTCATGTAGGAGAGCGCGTAGTCGAAAATATCACCCTGAACATTAAGCGCATGCAGCAAAGGTCTGCCCAATCCGAACAGTAGTGCGCTCAAGATTAGTCCCACCGCCAGATTAAGGGTAATGGCATTACCGGTCACTTCTGCGGCTTCCCGCGGTTTTTTGGAACCGAGGTACTGGGAGACGACGATAGATGCGCCGTTGCCGATCACGCTAAGGACCAGAATGGCAATGGCGATAATCTGATTGGCTGCGCCTACCCCGGATACAGCATCGTCTGAGACGGTACTGATCATAAAGGTATCGACACTACCCATGAGCATGAACAGGAAGAGCTCCAGAAAGATCGGCCAGGTCAGCTTCATTAGATTAAATTGTTGATGATTTTTGTTTTCCATGATGCACCTTCTTAATTTATATATTTATACACGTATATCGTGTAAGTTCGTTCTACATAGTTTTTTTATCCTTCAAACAAAGTGTAATATTAGCACAGGTTTTCTGAAAATGCAGCATCTTTTCTCCGAAAATTCATGAAAATTGCTTGGATAAACTGGGTATAATACCCGCTGGTGAATTTGTCCGCTATAAATATAGGTATTTATGTGGAAAGAACGGCAGCGGGCGAGTGGCGTTTGCGTGGTTTTAAATGAGCGGGCATTAAAAAAGCCGGGCAGAGGATAATTCCCTCTGCCCGGCTTTTAGCCATGCTATGCTTTTTGCTCGAATAGCTTGGCTATTTCTACGATAACCTGAACCGCCTTCACCATGTTGTCGGCGGAGACGTACTCGAACTTCCCGTGGAAGTTCTCTCCCCCGGCAAAGATATTGGGGGTCGGCAGCCCCATGTAGGAGAGCTGCGAGCCATCGGTTCCGCCGCGGATTGGACGGATGATCGGCTTAATATCGAGGTTCACCATCGCTTCATGCGCGATATCAACGATCTGACGTACGGGCTCGATTTTCTCACGCATATTGTAATATTGGTCCTTGATCTCCAGAATCACATTCTCATCCCCGTAGGTGCTCTTGAACTCATCCACAATGGACGTCAGATGCGCCTTGCGGGCCTCGAACTGGTGACGGTCAAAGTCGCGGATAATATAGTGCAGCTTGCTCTGCTCAGCCGATCCCTGAATGGAGATCAGGTGGTAGAAGCCTTCATAACCTTCTGTGAACTCAGGGGCTTCACCCGCAGGCAGTCTGAGATGGAGCGCCATGGCGATTTTGGAGGAGTGGATCATTTTCCCCTTGGCCGTTCCGGGGTGCACGTTCACGCCGTTCACGGTGATTTTGGCTGCAGCTGCATTGAAGCTCTCGTACTCCAGCTCCCCAAGCGGCCCGCCGTCCATGGTGTATGCATAAGAAGCGTTAAAAGCGGCCACATCGAATTTATGCGGTCCGCGACCGATTTCCTCATCCGGTGTAAAAGCCACTCTGATCTTTCCATGCTTAATCTCTGGATGCTGCAGCAGATAATTCATGGCCGTCATAATCTCAGCGATTCCCGCCTTGTCGTCCGCACCAAGCAGAGTCGTTCCGTCTGTAGTGATCAGCGTATGTCCCTTGTATTCAGCCAGTTCGGGGAAACTCTTTGTGGACAAGACCACATTAAGATCTTTGTTCAGAACAATATCGCTGCCGTCATAATTCTCTACCACTTGTGGTTTTACATTGGCTCCCGTGAGATCCGTTGCCGTATCCAAGTGGGCCAAAAAACCGATGGTCGGCACTTCCTTGTCTGTATTCGACGGCAGCGTAGCCATCACATAGCCATGCTCGTCCACCGTCACCTCCTGCATGCCAATCTCTTTCAGCTCTTCAACCAGCTTGTGAGCCAGCTCCATCTGACCCGGCGTGGAAGGACAGGTATCATTGTCTTCATTAGATTGTGTATCTATTTCTGCATATGAAATAAAGCGTGTCATCACTTCTTGTTTCAACTTGGCTCAGCTCCTCAATACAACATTTTCAAATCCTCTTTCTTTATAGTATCACGTTCCAACGCTGGTCTCATCCTCAGGCCGTCTTATAAAAAGATCAAAGGGGTTCCTTCTCCACCAGTCTGGCAGTGAGCAGATACCGGTCAGGCGCCGAACCAACGAAAGAGAATGGATAACATGTAATCAGCGTGAGGATAGGCTGTTCACTGGATTTGATCGCCCCGCGTTCGTCCTTGTCCACAATCACACTTCCAGTAATCTCGTACGTGAATTTTCCACTTGCGGTCTCCACCTCGATGGGATCATGGATTTCCAGCTCTCCGAGATTGCGGAATACATTGTCACGATGTCCAGCCAGCACGCTGTTGCCGTCGGCGCCAATAGCCGCGCTGCCAGCGTAGTGGCCAGCTCCTTTTTTCAGCTGAGAACTGTCTGTCCCTTCCAGGATGGCTACTTTTTTATTCAAGGTTGGGAAAAAAATCTCCCCGATCACCTCGCCCTCTATATAAGACGGCTTGGAGTCGGGTGCTGTCGAAGGGACGTTTATCATCCCTGCGGGGAGGGGTTGCTCTTCAATATGGGAGGGATTTACAGCTTCCTCCCTCTTTTTCTCCCAGGCTTGCAGGGCTTGCCTGGCCTCTATAGGGGCTTTAACCACCTGCACGACAGCATACAGCAGCACAGACAAAGAGAGTATGAGGATCAGCTTCACGGCAATGACGGTACCGGAATGCTTCTTCTTCATACTCTCTCCTCCAGACTTAGGGAAATTCAGTTTACCCCTTCGATCTCAACCTGCGTAGAACGATGACACTGATTACAGCTACAGCCAAGCTGATGAGAATCAGGTTATACCAAGGCTCCGCGGTATCCGGGAGCTTATCTCCGGTATCGGGAGCAGCCAGTGGCAGCTCATCATCGGCCAAGGTGATATCATTACCCGGCGAAGATGTCGGTGTTGGTGCTGGCTTCGCTGTGCTGCCAGTAGTAATGCCTGCACCGGGCGAAGCTTCTGGCGCAGTTCCGCCACTGTGATCACCGCCACCCAATGGGACCGCATCGTCGGTGATGATAATGTCGCGTGGCCCCGGCGTTGCCGTTGGCGTTGGGGCAACCGATGGTCCAGGCGTTACAATGACGCCTGGGATACCCGGCGAAGCTGTAGCCGTAGGCAGAGTTGGCGGTCCGGATGTAGGCTGATTAGTAGCTGAAGCCGTCGGTTCAGCGCTCGGTCCTGCCGAAGGTTCAGGCGAGGCCGTAGCAGATGGAGTCGGACTCGGTCCGGTAGACGGCTCAGGTGAAGCTGTTGGTGTCGGCCCAGTGCTAGGCTCTACCGAAGGTTCAGGCGAGGCCGTAGCAGATGGAGTCGGACTTGGTCCGGTAGACGGCTCAGGCGAAGCTGTTGGTGTCGGCCCAGTACTAGGCTCTACCGAAGGTTCAGGTGAGGCCGTAGCAGACGGAGTCGGACTCGGCCCAGTAGACGGCTCAGGCGAAGCCGTTGGTGTCGGCCCAGTGCTAGGCTCTACCGAAGGTTCAGGTGAGGCCGTAGCAGATGGAGTCGGACTCGGCCCAGTAGACGGCTCCGGCGAAGCCGTTGGCTCCGGTGTCCCCGAAGCGGTGAATTCAAAAGCTACCGTAGTCTGCTTCCCTTGGTATTCGTTGCCGGCCTCCCATGGGAAGGTGACATCCATGATGATGGCTTCCTGACCGCCTCCGGCCAGCGATCCTACCGCTACTCTTCCGGGTGCTTCGCTCATTACCCCGGAATAAAGGATTACTCCCCCTTTTTCAAGGGTCATCTGCAGGATTTTGTACAATTCAACGTCCCCGGACTTGAATTTAAAGTCTACATAATAATCAAAGTCCTCGTTACCTTCATTAATAATCGTGTAGTCAGAGCGCATCTGATCGCCAGGCTTCATATTGCTCATGGTTGCTGTGCTCGTCGTATGCGAATTCACTTTAAGTTTAATGGTGTCCTGCGCGCTTGCCCCACCCGCATGCCAGATGACACCTGCCAGAATAATCAGGGCATACGCAGCTATAAAGGCCGAGCGATATTTCTTGATCACAGTCTTCGCTCCTCTCACTTGGGGCCCTTTGCCATGTGCATAGACAAACTATGTCGGTACCCGCCAAAATACGCTGTTACTTAACGCATATATCCTCATACTTTGTCGAAAAGTAGTTCTTTGTAGAACTACTAATAATGAACGGAATTAACCGTTCTCGCTACCTGTGATCCTTTGATGCACAGAGTAGAAGATATAATGAACGCACAATTGTTCGTTATAGCGAATAACTAAAGTATAATCAAAATGCGATATAAAGAAAAATGACCAATTTCAAGTGTTATACCTGAAATCGGTCATTTTTAAATCATTACATACTATTATTGAGTGATTCCTCTTGTTATCTCTTTATTTTTAGCAATTACACCAACTAAGGTGTATTTTATTAAGAACGGATCTGTTGGTGGTATTAGCTCTCTTTGATGGCCTCGGCCACCAGCTCATAGGAATGCAGCCGTGCGGCATGGTCATAGACCTGCGAAGCGATGATCCATTCATCCGCATCCGTTTCTTCGAGAATCTGCTGCAGTCTTTCCTTGATGGCAGACTTGTCTCCGGCAATGGAATATTTCCCTTTGTCTAGAAGGATAGCTTTCTCGTGTGGGGTCCAGAGCTCATCCATGCTGTCAACCGGAGGTTGAAGCTTCCCGGTACGGCCGCGGATCAGATTCAGGAATTGCTGCTGCTGCGAGGTAGCAAGCCGCCGGGCTTCCTGCACGGTATCTGCTGCTGTAATTCCGAGACCGACCATAACATGCGGTTTCTCCAGTACTTCAGACGGCCGGAAGCTGCTGCGATACAGATGAAGTGCAGGCAACAGATATTCTGGTGCAAAATGGCTGGCGAAGGCGAATGGCAGGCCCAATTGACCAGCCAATCTGGCACTGAAGCCGCTGGAGCCTAGCAGCCAGATCGGAACGTTCTGGCCTTCGCCAGGAACGGCGCGCACACCTGCCGGGCGGAACTCCGCGCCGTTCGGATCGAAGTAGGCCCGCAGCTCGCTAAGCTGCTCGGGAAAATCGCTCCCGTCGCTGCCAAGTCCCCGGCGCAGTGCGCGTGAAGCGGGCTGATCCGAGCCTGGTGCCCGGCCGAGGCCTAGATCAATACGGCCTGGATATAAGGATTCCAGCGTGCCGAATTGCTCGGCAATGGTGAGAGGGGCATGGTTGGGCAGCATGATGCCGCCTGAACCGACACGGATCGTCTTCGTGCCCGCTGCCACATGGCTGATCACAAGCGATGTCGCGGAGCTGGCAATACCGGGCATATTATGATGCTCAGCTAGCCAATAGCGGTGATAACCCCAATCTTCGGCATGGCGAGCCAGGTCGAGTGAATTATGAAAAGAATCGCGTGCTGTGCCGCCTTCAACAATCGGGGCCAGATCCAGCACAGAGATACGAACGTCCTGAAGTTTTTTCAAGTATAATCCCTCCCATACTATTGATAACAGTATTTGCAATGCTGTGCGGAGATACACAGGACATTATACCATGATTAATTATAATTTACACACTTCAAGTAAGTTAATTGCTTTTTGAAATTCGGGGTCTTCACGACGAGACGCCAGATATATAAGATGAACAAAAGAATATGACAAAAAGCGAGAAGGAGCGGAGGGGGAAGTTTGGAACTGTAGGAGCGAAGCGCTCGTCTTTGTCTCCGGATTTTATCCGCGAATAGCGGTATAATCCAAAAAAATCTGGAGACAACAACGGCCGGAAGTCCAAACATTCCACCGTAGTGACGACCGAGCTTTACGTTCGGATCTTAAGTTCGTCTTAAATAACATATTTTGAAAGCGATTAACAAATGCACTTGTCAATTTCAAACAGCCTTGCTATAATCCCCTTGAAAAGGTTTTCTAAAAAGGAAGTATCCATAATGAAGCCAACAATCAGAGATGTGGCCAAGATGGCCGAAGTATCCATCAGCACCGTATCCAGGGTGATGAATTACCCCGATTCTGTGGTGGAGAGCAAGCGTAAACGGGTCATGGATGCAGTACAGAAGCTGCAGTACCAACCCAACGCCTTTGCGCGTGGTCTGATTTTCAAGAAATCCTTCACGTTAGGACTGTTAATACCGGATATCGAGAACCTCTATTTTGCAGGAATTATCCGGGGCATGCAGGATGCATGTATTAAGCTAGGCTACAGTCTGATGATCTGCAACACAGACCGTGACAAGGAACGCTTGTTGTCCTACATCGATAACTTCCATGAGAAGCAGGTGGACGGCATCGTGTTCGCCAGTGACGTTCTTTACCCCGAGTATTACGACAAGCTTGTTGGTTGCCGTATTCCTTTTGTACTCTTATCCTCCCACACCTACGACTATGAAATTCCTTCTATTGAGGTTGATGACGAAGCGGCTGCCTATGATGCGGTAAAATTCCTGATTGAGCTTGGCCACAAGGAAATCGGTATGATCGGCTTTAACCATGACAATTCCATCGCTGGTCCACCACGTTATGAAGGGTTCATCAGGGCCTTGACGGAATGTGGTCTTGAACAGAATATCGGCAAAATCAGATACGCCAATCATCGTTTTGAGCATGCTTATGAGGCTGCACATGAGTTGTTCACGGCATATCCGGAGCTAACCGCCGTCTTCTGCGTAGCTGATGAATTTGCGATGGGTACGATCTCCTATCTTAAAGACCGGAATATTCATGTCCCAGGCCAGGTATCCGTTGTCGGCTTTGATAACCTTAGAATGTCTAGTATGTTCATTCCGAAATTGACCACCATCGCACAGCCAATCTATGAACTTGGATATCGTGCCGCTGAGAAACTGCATGAACTGCTGGTGACTGGTTCGGTTGCTATTCTGCGAGAAAGAATGGACCACAGACTGATCGTGAGGGAATCCTCTAGGGAAAAATGAGTGGCAGCATTCTTTTTCCGTTCATTTTGAAAAGCTTTTCACAAAATAACTATAATTATACGAATTGCATTCTCTTCTCCTACCCCACCATGAATTACACCCTACTATATTTCGCAATTTTAAATAAATAAAACTATGTAAGCGAATTCATAATGACGCGATCTCCGTTTGTAAGCGCTATTATAATAGCGAATGCATAATCTGACTGTTCGAGTACGGTGCTAACCCTATTTTGAAAACCTTTGCAAGGAGGTGATTCAGGAAAGCTGGTGGCGTTCGGCTACCGGGCATGATTGACAGCAGAAAGTTCTCTAAACCACTAAAAGGGGATGTATGCAAAGATGAAAAAGTCTTCAACACGCAAGGTAACTCTGCCTCTGGTAGTCTGTTTGTCCTTCGCTTTGATGTTAAGTGCATGTGGCGGCGGCAACAGTAATAACGGAGCAGCATCAACAGATCCTCCGGCAAAAACCAATAATCAGGCGGCTAATTCAACAAATTCAGGTACAGACACCGCGGCGGGATCACCGCTGGATTTAGCGATGGAAGGTGAATATAAAGGGACCAAAGTCACCGTGTTTGGACCATTCGTCGATGCCGATCAGGTGAAATTCGAGAATAGTATCAAAGAGTTTGAAGAGAAGACCGGTATCGATATCCAATATGAGGGCTCCAAAGAATTTGAAGCGACGATCAACATTCGGGTAGACGGTGGTAACGCGCCTGATATCGCTGATTTCCCGCAGCCGGGACTACTTGCCGCCATCGCCAAAACTGGGAAGGTCATTGATCTGACCGATGTCCTGGACCAGGAAAAGATGAAAACCAACTACAACAAGAGCTGGCTGGATATGTCTACAATGGACGGCAAAGACGGCCAGATTATGGCTGGTATCTGGAACCGCAGCAACGTGAAGAGCCTGGTGTGGTATCCGAAGAAGCAATTTGACGAAGCCGGCTACAAGGTGCCTGAGACATGGGATGAGATGATGGCCCTCACTGAGCAGATCGCCAAGGATGGTGACCCTGCCTGGACCATCGGTATCGAGAGCGGTGCGGCTACCGGTTGGGCGGCTACAGACTGGGTGGAGGATATCATGCTCCGCACCACTTCCCCAGAGAACTATGACAAATGGGTCAAAGGAGAGCTGCCGTTTACTTCTCCTGAGGTGAAGCATGCCGTGGAAGTGATGTCGCAGATCTGGATGAACAAGGACTACGTCTATGGCGGCACGAAGTCGATTGTAACTACAGCGTTTGGCGATGCGCCAAAACCAATGTTCGATAATCCGCCCAAAGCCTGGTTCCACCGTCAAGGCAATTTCATCACCAGCTTCTTCCCTGAAACGGCCAAGGTGGATGTCGATTACGACTGGTTCTACCTGCCGTCGATTGATCCTCAATACGGCAAGCCAGTTCTCGTAGCCGGAGACATATACGCGATGTTCAACGATCGTCCGGAAGTCCGGGCCGTAATGGAATTTTTCACAACAGGTGAGTCGGTCAAGAGCTGGGTTCAATCAGGCGGTATGATCGCCCCGATGAATGATGCTTCCCTGGACTGGTACAGCTCCGAGTCCGACAGACGCATGGCGAAGCTCGTTCAGGACGCGTCAACCCTGCGCTTCGATGGCTCTGACCTTATGCCGGGCAAAGTGGGTGCAGGCACCTTCTGGAAAGGAATGACCGATTATGTGAGCGGCACGGCTACACTGGATCAGGCACTGGAGCAAATCCAGTCGGGATGGAATAACTAATCGGAACACATCGTCACAGGACTGTATGACAACAAGAAGAGAGGCAGGACACATCACCGTAAGCTGCCTCTCTTTTATTTGCTTGCGAAGAGAGTTTTGCTCAGCAAAACTTATAGGAGGAAGCTAAACATGGGTGCACAAGCAAAGCAACGAATCAGTGTATCGGCGGTGTTGTTATCCCTCGGTGTATTGCTGGCCAATATCGTTGTGAATGGACTTATCTTTCTATTTTTCCGGGATTCAACGTTGAATCCACTAGTGACCGCCGTTCTTGCCGTGCTTTGGGGCGTGTTGGGCGTCTATCTGATTTACTATACATTGACCTGGGCGGTTGAGAGATACCCCGCTCATATTCGCAGGAGGGTGCTCCCCTATGTTTTTGTAGGACCTGCGGTGCTGATTCTGGGCTGGCTGCTGGTGCTGCCTGCACTGCGGACGCTTTACCTAAGCTTCTTCAATGCTTCTTCGGAGAAATTCGTTGGTCTTAGCAACTATGCTGCAATTTTTAATGACCGTCTACTGGCGACGGCACTGCGAAACAATCTGCTCTGGGTGTTCGTGGGAACACTGGCCTGTGTAGCGTTGGGATTGCTGATAGCCATTCTCGCCGACCGCAGCAGCTACGAGAAAATCGCCAAAGCGATTATTTTTATGCCCATGGCGATATCTTTTGTGGCTGCAGGTGTCATTTGGAAGTTCGTTTACTATTATCAGCCGGGTGATGAACAAATCGGGTTGTTGAATGCGATCGTGACTTATTTTGGCGGTGAGCCGCAGGCATGGACGAGTATGATTCAGCCGTGGAACAATTTCTTCCTCATCATCATCCTCATCTGGATGCAGACGGGGTTTGCTATGGTCATATTTTCAGCAGCGATCAAAGGGGTTCCCGAAGATATTCTGGAGGCGGCGAGAGTAGATGGTGCGGGTGAGATCAAAATTTTCTTCAGTATCATTGTTCCTTTCATCTCAACCACGATCCTGACGGTTACGACAACCATTATTGTCTTTACTTTGAAAATATTTGACGTCGTCATGGTGATGACGGGAGGTCAATACGATACAGAAGTGGTAGCCACGCAGTTCTACAGACAGTTCTTCATGTACCGGAATTTTGGCTACGGCTCGACGCTGGCAATTGTTTTGCTGATAGCAGTCCTGCCGGTGATCTTCATTAATCTGCGTCAGTTCCGCAAGCAGGGGGGATTCTAATGGTTGGTAACAAGAAGAGAAAAGGTAGCAAAACGGCTGTTAACATCGTTCTGGGCATCATCTGCTTCATCTGGTTGCTGCCGACGCTGGGCCTCTTCATCTCTTCCTTCCGACCGGCGGCGGATATTTTGCAGACCGGCTGGTGGAAGGTGTTCCCTCATCAGGAATGGAGGGCAGGGGAAAGCATCCAACTCTCCAAGGATGTGGACCTGCGCCAGCCGATCGAGGTCAAGGGTAAGACGTATACAGATGACCAGTTAAAAGCAGGAGTAACGGTAGATGGTAACCGCCTAATGTGGGAGAACCGCCGGGCACGCACTCTAAACATCCAGGAGCAAGGGTGGAAGACTACGCCAGATCTGACGCTTGAGAACTACAAGAATGTACTATCCGGCAAAGAATACAAGCTGAAAGAAGCCGATGGTAGTGAAAAGGTGCAAAAAGGCTCTGGTCTGTCGCAGGCGTTCTGGAATACGCTCACGATTGCCGTGCCTGCCACGGTGATTCCGGTGCTAATCGCCTCATTTGCCGCCTACGCTTTCGCTTGGCTCAGGTTCCCGGGACGCAAGACGCTGTTCGTCACCATTATTGCCATGCTGGTGATCCCAATTCAGGTGGCACTTATTCCGGTGCTGAAGGATTATACCGCGCTTGGGTTGAATGGGAGCTATCTGGGAATCTGGCTGGCGCATACTGCATTCGGATTGCCGCTGGTGACTTACTTTATGTACAATTTTATTAGCCAGCTGCCTAAGGACCTGTTTGAGTCAGCCTTTATGGACGGGGCTAGTCATTTTACGATTTTCAGCAGATTGATTCTGCCATTGTCTGTTCCGGCTCTGGCTTCAATCGGCATCTTCCAGTTCCTGTGGGTGTGGAATGATTATCTGGTGTCGTTGATCTTTATTGGCAGCCAGCCATCTGTGCAGGTCATGTCCATGAAGATCGCCGACCTTGTCGGCTCGCGCGGCAACGATTGGCATCTGCTTACTTCGGCCGCATTCATCTCTATGCTGATGCCACTGGCGATTTTTTTCCTGCTGCAAAAATATTTTGTCAGAGGTCTCATGGGTGGATCGATAAAAGGATAAGCGCAGTGATAAGATAACACTATATAGATTGAACTAAAAAATTTAAACTAAGGGGGGACGGAATGGAGGGAAAGTTTGGAACTGAAGGAGCGTAAGCGACCGCCTTTGTCTCCGGATTTTATCCGCGAAAAGCGGTACAATCAAAAGAAATCTGGAGACAACAGCGGCCGAAAGTCCAAACGTTTTCCGCAATGACGATCTAACCCCGTGTAAGAATTCTAAGTTCAATCTATATATGATGATAAGTTAGCGCTATAAGAGATCAAAAGGCCCCTGTCCTGCTTCCCTAGTGGAAGTGTGACGGGGGCCTTTTGATTGTTACAGGAAATCAATATCCGGGAATATTTGTTTCAAATGGTGCACCATATGACTCAGATAATCCTCGATCAACCATTGGAAGGTGACGTTGTCCCCGTTAGGCAGCTTACAGGACAAGGATAACTGAGCAGGCTTCAGATCCGAGATTACCCGTAATATGGACTGATTCAGGCTAAGCCAGAGACTCAGTACCTCTTCCACGGAGGTCTGGCTGTAACGCTGCGCGGCTACCCAATGATTTTGCTCATAAGTGAAGAGTAGCAGGGGCTGTGGTTCGTACGAAATCTGGATGAACCTCGATACATTATTGATAGCTGAATCACACAGATGGCCCAGAATCTGCAGGCGAGACCATTTGCCAGGTGCAAGTGGCTCTAGCGCCTCGGCATGAGTGAGGCTTCGAAAGGCCTGCGGCACTTCTTGCAGCAGCACCTGTATACATGGAACAGCGTTCAAAGTCATCGTTGTTACCTCCTTATTCATACAGCGGCCTCACCGGAGCGGACCCGCTGTCTATGTAGTGGCGCCTTCCTCCAGCTCCACCGGCAGGATATGCTCGGAGGCGACAGCCTTGCCTTGCATCTGTTCAATAATCAGTTCGACCGCGCGTTTACTAATCTCTTCAATCGGCTGCCGGATAGTCGAAATCAGCGTGTTTTGCAGCTTGCGCTGGGCTATGCCGTCATAGCCGATGATGCGGACATCCTCCGGAACCCGTCTGCCACTGTCCTGGCAAGCCTTGAGGGCATACGCCGCCAGAATATCGCTGCTGGCAAAAATTCCGTCGATATCCGGGTGTTCCAGGAATAATTGCTCCAGTAGAGCTTCGTATTCCTCCAGTTTAAAGCCATTGACATCTGTGTGCAGCGAGGTATGCCATATTCCGCGCTGCTCCGCAACGTCCCGGAAGGCGACATATCTCTGATGGGACAACAGATTAAGGTGCGGATGAACGCCGATGTGGGCCAGCTTCCGGCAGCCTTTGTCGGCCAGAAGGCCTGTTGCCAATGCTCCCCCCCGATAATTGTCAGAACAGACGTAGGGGATCTCCGGTGAGATCTGCCGGTCAAAGGTGACTAGCGGCAGGTGAATCTGGCGGTACGCCTCTACTTCCAGGGTATGGCTCCCCATAATAATGCCATCCACGCGGCTGGAGCGCAGCATGTCGATATATTCGAACTCCTTGAGTTTGTCCAATTGGGAGTTGCAGAGCAGTAGCTTATACCCGTTCCGGTAGGCATGCTCTTCAATGTGGCTTGTCAATTCACCGAAAAACGGGTGTGAGACAAAGGGGATAATAAGGCCAATAATGTTGGATTTGGAGCGGCTTAATGAACGGGCCAGTTCATTTGGACGATAGTTCAGCTCCTCCATGGTATCGTAGACCTTTTTCTTCAGTTCTTCACTGAGATAACCTCTGTTGTTCAGCACTCGGGATACGGTTGTCACTGAAACCCCGGCCTTCAGTGCCACATCTTTAATTGTCGGCATTTCATTGATCTCCTGATTCCATTATATATATGTTAATACTAACTTGGAGGGGCCTTTGTGTCTATAATCGTAAGGCCTTCCTGACTATTCATAACAACCAAGCTACTCTGCTGTTTGAAAGGGGTTCACTGTATATTTCAGTTCTTATTTCTCAGACCCGGTTCTGTTTTCACTCCGGTAAGGTCACTTATCAGGAAGTCTCTGAGCCGATCGATGAAAATGCCTGTAGCATGACTGATGAATCGATCCGTCCGGTAAATAAGCCTTAATTCACGCTGTGGCGGATGATTAATAATCGGTATAGAGCAGAAGCTGCGATCCTCCAGATGATTGAGCAGACTGGCAGGCTGGATCGTGCCCCCAATCCCCGCTTTGACCAACTGAAGTACAGAGGTGGCCGATCCGGTCTCCATAAGGGGCGTGATTTTCAGTCCTGCTTCCCGGAAGCAGTCCTCCACAAGTTCCCGCCCAAGCAAGCCTCTGGGATACATCACCAAAGGGAGATTAGGCAGCTCGGATAATTCAATATGTTCGCGGTCAGCATAAGGATGATCTTTGCGAATGACCAGCTGGTACAGCTCAATGCCTAAATCCTCTTCGACCAGCATGGGGTCTCGAGGTCCTTTGAGGCTAATTCCGATATCCAGCTTGTTATCCAGCACCTCTTGCCGAATTAGAGTGGTAGCGTACACCTGTAGTCGTATATTGGGAAATTCCTGGTGAAATTGTACGAGAAGTGGCGTAAGGCGATAGTCGAGGTCAGAGGGAAGCAGACCCAGCCTGATTGTTCCGCGACTGTCGGAGCGAAGCTCATTGATGGCATTTTTGGCGTTCTGCTCATCCTGGATCATCCGGGAGGCATAGGCTTTGAGCAAGACTCCGGCTTCCGTAAGCGCGATTTTTTTACCAATACGGTCGAAAAGAGGCATATTCAATTCACCCTCCAGCACCCGTATCTGTTGGCTTAAGGTGGGTTGGCTGATGCCTAGCTGTTCTGCGGCCTTGGTGAAATGCAATTCTTCGCAAAGTGCGAGAAAATAATGCAGATGTCGTGTCTCCATGAACTGCTCCTTATCAATCATAGTTATTTTCTATGATAATAATATAAATAATAGTATTGAACAATTCTCATGCTGGGTCGTATACTCAGGAAGCAGAAATGATACTACTATTAACAGGAGATGATCCACATGCCAATTGTTCTTTTACTGGCCGCGTTGTTTCTGGCCTCTTTAAATATGCGCCCGGTCATCACCTCTGTGGCGCCGCTGCTAAGCAACATCCAGGGTGATCTAGGAATGAGCGGATTATCCGCTAGCCTGCTCACCACGTTGCCTGTATTATGTATGGGTGTGTTTGCACCCTTGGCTGTTAAAATCAGCCGAAAAATCGGCATGGAGCGGGCTATTCTGTACTCTATGGTGCTAATTGGTGCAGCTACAGCGGCCCGGGTAGTAACGAACTCCTCCGGCGTTCTGATTCTCACAGCTTTCTTGTCCGGTATCGGGATCGGAATTGCCGGACCGCTCTTGTCAGGCTTTATCAAGGCTCATTTTCCCAGCGGTTCCGCACTGGTCAGTGTGTATTCGGCCTCGCTGGTATTCGGGGCTTCACTGGCCGCAGGATTATCTGTCCCTCTGTATACCTTGCTCGGAAATTCATGGCAAAAATCATTGGCCATATGGGCAATTCTGGCGATTGCCGCCATTCTTGTCTGGTGGAAGGTTGCTTCGAAGCCTGTCCCGGTCAACAATAGCGCCGATTTTACGCTGCCGCTGACCAATAAACGAGCCTGGCTGTTAACAGTATTCTTCGGGATGATGGCCAGCATCTTCTATTCGCTGACGGCCTGGTTGGCCCCGATTGTATCTTCGATGGGGTATACCAGACATGAAGCAGGGAATCTGCTGACCTTGTTCACCTTAATTCAGATCCCGGTCAGTATTATCATTCCGATTCTGGTAGCTAAATATAAACGGCGCACTTTCTGGCTGGTGCTATGCAGCTTGTTCGAACTGGTTGGGATAATTACACTAATCAGCGCAGTATCACCATTCTTGAGTGCAATCCTGCTGGGGATCGGGGCAGGAGGTTTGTTCCCGCTAGCGTTGATGCTGCCGATTATTGAAGCTAAGCGGGCAGAGGAAGTCAGTTCCTGGTCGGCCATGAATCAGGGCGGCGGTTATATTCTAGGTGCTGCTGGTCCACTTCTGATTGGCCGGATTTACGACTGGACGGGTGAGTTCCGGCTGGCTCTAATCGGGCTCATGATCGTAATTGTTCTGATGATCGGTGTCCAATTGTGGATCGGCAGAGGATCAAGATCCCCGGTTGTGGCAGTGAAGGGTGATCCGGAGCCGACGCGTCCTTGAATAAATTGAAAACAGCAAGTCCCGAAATAGGGACTTGCTGTTTTTTAGCTATATGACGCTTACGGCAAGCGGTAGTAGGCGAATGGCTCACCATAACGGAAAGCGCTACTGGCTTCTTCCAGTTTGCGGAGCGTCTCCTCATCAAGAGCCAGGATGGTGCTTTTAAGATTCTCTTGCAGTTGATCTACGCGGGTAGCGCCTACGATAACGCTGGAGACGGCAGGCTGATTCATCAGCCAGGCGAGAGACAAGGCGGTAGGCGTAGTGTCCAGCTCTGTCGCCAACTGGCTTACCTTCTCGCCGAGCGCGATCCGGTCTTCGCTGAGAAAGCGGGAGAAGGTTGGATCGGTATGGACCCGCGAGCCCTGTGGGACATCGCTGACAGTCTTATATTTACCGGTCAGGATTCCCCCAGCTAGCGGGAAGTATGGAATAATGCCAATGCCTTGATCGAGGCAGAGTGGCAGCAGCTCATTCTCTGGGGTCCGGTCAGCCAGCGAATAGCTACACTGAATGGAGACGTATCTGGTGAAGCGGTGTGCTTCGCTGATACCAAGGGCCTTCATCAACTCCCAGGCTGCATAGTTGGATGCACCGATATAGCGGACTTTGCCCGAGGAGACCATGTCGTCCAGCGTACGCAAGGTCTCTTCCAGCGGAGTATGGGGATCAAAGGTATGGATCTGATACAGATCAACATAATCCGTCTTCAAGCGGCGCAAGCTGCCTTCGAGCTCTTGCATCAGATGATGACGGGAAGAGCCGCTTCCATTCGGGCCTTCGCTGCGAATTAGCCCTGCCTTGGTAGCCAGTACGGCACGGTGACGTCTGTCTTTCAAGGCCAAGCCAATAATCCGCTCCGACTCTGTACCAGCGTAGATGTTGGCAGTATCAATGAAGTTGATCCCTCCATCCAGCGCTGCATGAATAATTCCGATGGAAGTATCCTCGTCTGCCCGTTTGCCGAAGGCATTCGTACCCAATCCCAGTGCAGATACCTGCAGTCCACTGTTTCCAAGCCGATGATAGTTCATAGCCATCACTCCGTTTCTTTATTGGTGAATAACTGTAGCGCCGTCTCAATGAAAAGCTTCACCGCAATTGATGAATTCTCAAGCGATTGGACAGCGATATGGATGTCGCGGTAGGCATCCGGAGACAGCTCGCGCACGACCACGCCCGGAGGCAGGGACATTAGCGACAGATCGGACATAATGCCGACGGCCAGCCCCTCGTGTATCATGTTCAATGCGGTGGAGAAATTGTTCACCACATACTTGGGGTTCAGTGTGCTGCCGCTGCGGCGGAACAGGTCCTCTATCGGCGGCTCATAGCCAGCTCTGCAGATCAGCAGCGGTTCTTGCTGGAGATCACTTACCGAGATGATTTTGTGCTTGCCAAGAGGGTTGTCCGCCTGCACCACGCCGTACAATTGCTCGCGGAAGAGGGGGAAAGTCTCAAATTCTCCAATGGGAGGCAGGATTAATCCGACATCAATAAAGCGGGAATCCAGCCAGTCCTTAACCTCAGTGACAGAGCCTTCAAACATTTCAATCTCCACACCGGGATATTGAGAGGCGATTGAACGGATAATTTTTGGGAAAAAATAAGCGGCAGCCACAGGAAAAGCGCCAATGCGGATACGGCCTTTCTCCAAGCCCTTCTCCAGAGCGATCTCCTGATTGACCTTGTCAAAGCCGGCCAGAATTTCACGAAAGAGGACAAGGACGCGCTTTCCCACATCGGTAAGCGCCAGACCATTGCGCCGGTCACGGAGCAGGAGCTTTACATCCAGTTCGTCTTCCAGTGTTGAAATAGCCCGGCTGACAGCGGGCTGGGTCATGTTTAGCTCCAGTCCGGCTTTGGTGAAGCTGCCGCTTTCGGCGATTTTGACGAATAAGGTGATTTGATTGTTGTTCATATCTTTTTTGATATGCCCCTTATGATTAATATTTATTTCTATTATGAGTATGATTATTGTATCATTTTGACATGAAGCCGATTCAAGGAGATGAAACCGACATCGATGCAGAAGAAAAATATACTGCTGCTTTTATTTCTTGTTATTGTTTGGGGCGTTAACTGGCCCCTGTCTAAGATCGCACTAGCTTACGCGCCACCCTTGCTGTTCGCAGGGATTCGAACGCTGATCGGCGGCGTGCTGCTCATTCTGCTCGCTCTGCCAAGATGGAAGAGTCTGCGCTTTAAGCAGTTATGGCCGGTTTATCTGATTTCTGCCATTCTCAGCATTGTCTTCTACTATGGCTTTCAGACCATTGGGCTGCAATATGTGCCAGCCGGCCTGTTCTCTTCGATTGTCTTCTTGCAGCCAGTTCTGCTAGGGATTTTCTCTTGGATATGGCTGGGGGAGAGCATGTATGGGCTCAAAATCGCCGGACTGCTACTGGGTTTTGTTGGAGTAGCTTCTCTGAGTGTCGGCGGATTTACAGGCAGCATTTCCCCTTGGGGCATCTTCCTCGCCCTTGCCAGCGCGCTAAGCTGGGCATTTGGTACAATCTATATGAAGCTGAGATCTGACCGTGTGGATACGTTATGGTTGACCGCTATGCAGATTACGATTGGCGGACTGATTCTGACGTTTTCGGGTTCTGTGACCGAGCAGTGGGGAGATATCGTGTGGAACGGTGCTTTTATCGCTGATACCTTGTTTATTTCAATTTTTGTGATCGCGATGGGCTGGGTCGTATACTTTAAACTTATTAATGAAGGGGAGGCAGGCAAGGTGGGTTCGTTTACCTTCCTGATTCCGTTAATCTCAATTGGCAGTAGTGTCATCTTCCTTAAAGAACAAATCACACTTAACCTGGTGATCGGACTGCTGTTGATTGTGTGCAGTATAGTCCTAGTGAATGTGAAATTCGGGCATTCAGCCAAACTTTCGTCTAACTGAGCAGGATCAGACGCCGTACATTCAATAGTAAAAGGAGGCCCTTGCTGGTAATACCGCGAGGGACCTCCTTTTTAATTTATTGTCGGCGCTGCAGCGTCTGTGGAGTGATCACGGCGTTCTCCAGCGACCCGGTAACCTCTTCGGAGTAGCCGCCAACACTGATCGTGCCACCGCTCATTTTGTGTAGAACAAGTCTCTTTCCGGCCTTCAAGGTGGACTTGTCTTCACTTGTTCCTCCAACCGTCTGCGCGGTGATGGCACCTTTCGCTTCCAGATTGGAGTCTTCGCAGACTGCATCTCTGCTTGTGTAGGCAATATCTCCAGCGGACAGCAGCTCACTTTTCCGGGTACCTTCTCCGTAAAGGGTGATGTTGCCGCCAGATTGAATGATGCTGCTATTGCTATAGGGAAGATCAATCCGGACTTTAGTCTCCTGCATAACAACAATGCCCCTGTACATATCCTTAAGCAGCTTCAGGAAGGATTCCACAAGCGCATCATTCAACAACCCGATAAACTGATCTGGCTGTAAAAAGACCTCCAGCAAGCGTTTCAACTGTTTCGTATCCTGTGGGTAGGTATGCTTGATATCGGAGAGAACGTTCAGAAGCTCGGGGATCAGAATCGCAAATCGTTTATATTTGGTATCGAGCAGAAGCTGAATGACCTGGCCGTAATTGACAGGCTGCTGGCGGTTGGCTAGCTTTTGGGACAATACCTTAGCCGCTTTCCGTAGCAGAATGCCTTCCTCCATGATCTGTTTGGAAAGATGATAGAGCCGGTTGTTGAATACGCCATGATATCCCGAATACAGCTTGCTCTCCGTCACATCGCCCCGAATCCAAATACTTCCGGTTGCCACGATGGTCGCATTCTTCACACTTCCGTAAATATAGACATTTCCAATCGCTTCAATAATCATCTGCTCTTCCACATCGCCGTGAACAGCAACGTCCCCCGCGAATACGATATGCCCGGTCTCAGCATTGACATTCCCCAGGACCCTGTGCGCTGCAGCAATATCAAAGGTAGAGCCCTTCACTCCTGTCAGGCGGGGTCTTCCGGTACGAAGCGCCATGACCTTCACTCCAGACACAAGCTGTGTATGTTCCTTGGCGGTAAGTCGGATATCTTCAGGTGGCGTAGCAGGAAGCAGATGTCCGTACACATCATATCCGGGTACCCCTTCGATGGATGGATGCTTGATGGCTATGATGTCACCCTCCTGAACTTCGGGGATGTCCGGGTAATTCTGCCCTTCCTGTCCGCTCACGTTTCGATGAAAGATTTCGGCTGTTAGGGCTTCCTCGGAGAAAGGAATTTCGATTCGTGCATTGGTCGCGGGTTTGGGCGCAGTGCCTTCCGCTACACGGACTGGCCGTCCGGTGGGGCGGTTCAATTCCTCGTAGATTGCGGGAATATTGAGGTTCTGTGAGATGGATCTTTTATCAAAATCAGCCAGGACCTGCTCGATGCGAAGTGTAGACAGCAGGGCTTTCTTGTCCTGCTCCGCACTGACAGCGATGTTGTTCGTGGCTGCACAGTTCTTCAGGCGCCAAGCGTACTGTTCTACCCGCCGCACGGTAAGGAAGGCAGACAGCTTGTCTTCGGAGACTGTAATCTCGTACGGGGCTGATTCTTCAATCTCCCATTCCAGGCGGTCGGATGACAATACTTCTGTAGGGGTAGTAATGATCTGCCGGTTCTTCCTAAGGACTACGGGAGACACGGGAGAGACGACAGCAGGTTTGCCGCCAGATAAGGGTGAGGTGATGAAAAATTGATTGTTTTGAATAATGATGATGCCATTCTTATTGTTGGTGTCGTCCGATGGTAGAGATTGCGTAGCATCATTCAAGATGGATTCAGAGGGATCTATCGGCAAAGGCCGGGTAAGTTCTTTTACGTCATTTCGATCAGGGCGGTGCGTCATTCTGTTACCTCGCTTCTTTGTATAATCAAAGGCATCTGTACATAGAGAGTACCGTCATTCCGGTACGATAATCCGCTAGGAATATCCGCCATGCAGGCGTCTAATTGGCAGCCTGGCAACCATAAATGCAGCTTGTGCATTCTTAGGCCCATTGCTTTGCGTCCTACCCTTTCGAATAGTTTGCCTTTAAAAATGGATCAATGATGTATACTCAGCATCAGGCACTTTAATCGACTAAAATCGACAAAAAAAGAAGGCGCCGGTACGTCGTATATTTAAAATGTCGGCATTAAATCCTTTTAATTTTAGTGCTAAAGTAACGAATTGACAATAGGGAATAAATAATTTCACCCAGACCATTCACATGTAAAAGAGAGGCGTCTAAGCCGGATGGCCCGGGACGTCTCTCACAGGATCACATAATCCGTAGAAAGTGGCTATATATTCCACATTTCCTTAATTATAACGTGTAAGATGGTTTTAGTAAAATAAAAGGACTCTCCGCTTTATAACTTGTGGGAGAGTCCTTTTTTCATGTAATGAATTCCTTGGGCGATGTCTCGCTTAGCCTCGTGCGGTACCGCCGAACAGGTGGCATATTCCGCCCGTTCCACCTCATCCAGCACCCGGTTCAGGTGCGAGAAGACTGCACCAAGATCGCGCATAGCTGTCAGAGGGCAATGGCTCTGAAGCTGGGAGAAGCAAGAGAGCTGCAATTCCCGCGCATGATGCAGGGCATCCGGGAGAGAACGGGGGCGTTCGGTATCCGACAGGGTTTCTGTTCCGTACAATGCGATGCAATCGGCAGTGGCTTCCAGAGAACCGGCCATCCCTTCTGCGGCTGCATAATGCGGTGGCAGCAGGGCGATCTCATCTATAATTTCCTTCACGTAGGCATGAACAGTTTTAAGATGAGAAGTAACTGTACTAAGCCTGTTCAATTCATTTCGGCATTGGTAATGCGATAGCGTGTAATGAATTTCTTTCTGCTTCTTGCCGCTTCGCTTCAGCAGTTCACCGGCTTGTTTCGATACCGCATTGCTCTTCTCCGTACTTTGTTCACCAGCGGCAAGACCTCTCAGTGCTTCTGCCAGCAGTTGGCTTCCTTCAAGTGCCAAGGCTTTTACCTTGACGAAGCCCTTCGGCGGAACGATAATCATATTGATAAGAATGGCGATCAGCACTCCGATGAAGGTCTCGGTTATTCTGGAGACTACATAATCGTTTTGATAGAAGGAAAGGGCCATAACAGAGGTGACGCCTACTTGGGTCACGGCCTGAATATTCACGCGGCAGGCGGTGGCGATGCCAATGCCGATGAGCAGCATAAGCAGGATGGAGAGTCCGCTTATGTTAAAGAACTTGCCGACGATCAGAGCGACGATCCCGCCAAGAATGATGCCCAAGAGGCGGTAGATTCCTTTTTCTACAGAGCCCTTAACCGTACCTTGGGTAATCAGAATGGCAGCTAGCGGAGCAAAGTACAAATAGTGATTACTATAAAGACTGTGCACCACCACCCAGGAGAGCGAAGCGGCCAGCGTAATTCGTATCATATATAGGGAAAAACCAAATTTCTCAAGGCGGTCAAATAACCCCTCGTTCATGTGCTTCATCTTCTTTCGCAAAAATAAGAAAACATTAATTTATCTTTCATCCGTTTTCATTATATCACCTCATTTTTGATGAAAATCCTTATAAGTTTTACGAAGTTGTTAAGTTTCTGGGGGATGTTAACAATCTAAGTTATCGCATAAGATGAAGCAATCTATTATGCTATACCTATATGAGGTGTCGAACGAAAGGAGGAATTGTCGCTTATCCGCACTGGGCATGCCGATATCGATTGTTCCCCGCAGGAAGCGGGTAAAATAGGATTGTATTACTAAAGGCAGGGAGGTTGTTAGCTATAGCTACCCAGGAAGGTACTATTATTTCTTTTGACAAGGTAACGAAGCAATACGACGATGAAGAGGCTGTACTTAAAGAGGTCAGCTTTGAGATTGAACGGGGTAAATTCTATACATTACTGGGCCCGTCCGGTTGCGGTAAAACGACGATTCTCCGGCTGATTGCCGGATTCGCTGAACCGACAGGCGGCTCGATTATTTTGAACGGAAAAGTGATTAACCACATTCCCGCCAACGAGCGGCAGGTCAATACGGTTTTTCAGGACTACGCTTTGTTTCCACACCTGAACGTATTTGAGAATGTGGCTTTCGGCTTGCGTATCAAGAAGCTTAAGAAGGATGTCATCACGCAAAAGGTGCAGGAGGCGCTGCGCTTCGTGAACCTCGCCGGTTACGATCAGCGGGCCATTACAGAAATGTCCGGCGGACAGCGTCAGCGTGTAGCCATCGCCCGGGCCATCGTCAACGAGCCGCAGGTCCTGCTGCTGGACGAGCCTTTGTCGGCGTTGGATTTGAAGCTGCGGACAGAGATGCAGTACATTTTGCGGGAGATGCAACAGCGGCTGGGAATCACTTTTATCTTCGTCACGCATGATCAGGAAGAAGCACTGGCGATGTCTGACTGGATCTTTGTGATGAATAAGGGCAAAATCGAGCAGAGCGGCACGCCTCACGATATTTATGATGAGCCGATCAACCGTTTTGTGGCTGACTTTATTGGAGAATCGAACATTGTGCCGGGTGTCATGATCGAAGATAATCTGGTGGAGTTCAACGGACGTCGCTTCGAATGCGTCGATGCCGGGCTGCGCCCGAATGAAGGTGTGGAGATTGTGATTCGTCCGGAGGATCTGGAAATCACTGCATTAGAACAAGGGAAGCTGCGTGTGCGCGTCGATTCCCAGCTGTTCCGGGGTGTGCATTATGAGATCAGCTGTTATGACGAGTCCGGACATGAATGGTTAGTCCATTCTACACGTCAAGCTACTGTCGGCAGTGAAATCGGGCTTTATTTCGATCCTGAAGCGATTCATGTTATGCGGTTCGGGGAAACGGAGGAAGAGTTCGACAGACGTCTGGAAGCTTACGGCGAGGTGGAGAGCCATGAACAATAAGGGCCGGTCGTTCTATCTCATCCCTTATTATTTGTGGATTGCCTTGTTCGTTATCGCTCCGGTGTTTCTGGTCATCTACTATTCCCTGTTTGATCTGGACGGCCATTTGACGCTGGACAATTACGTGAACTTCTTTACGCCTGTCTATTTGAAAATGACGCTGACCTCCTTCTGGTACGCGTTTCTGATCACAATATTCTCGCTCCTGGTCGCCTATCCGGCGGCTTATCTGCTGACGAGAACGAAGCATAAGCAGCTTTGGCTGCTGCTGATTATTTTGCCGACCTGGATTAATCTGCTGCTGAAAACTTATGCATTCATCGGAATCTTCGGCACCTTTGGACCGATCAATAACCTGTTCGATGTGCTTGGGATTGGTGAGCAGCAGATTTTGTTCACGGGCTTCAGCTTTGTGTTCGTGTCGGTCTACATCTTTATTCCGTTCATGATTCTGCCGATCTTCAGTGCGCTGGAGGAACTCAATCTGTCCCTGCTCGATGCCGCGCGTGATCTGGGGGCATCGGGTTGGACAACCTTCCGTAGGGTGGTTTTTCCACTGACGATTTCAGGTGTGCGTTCCGGCTGTATGGCAGTATTCATTCCGGCACTATCTCTGTTTATGATCACAAGGCTTATTGCAGGTAGCCGGGTCATTACGCTCGGGACGGCGATTGAACAGCACTTTTTGGTTACACAGGATTGGGGCATGGGCTCCACAGTAGCCGTATTTCTGATTGCGATTATGGCGCTGTTCATGATTCTGTGGGGCGGCGCACGGAAAGGGGTGCAGAGATGAGGAAAAGAAACGGATTCTCCAATCTGTATCTCGTTTTAGTGTTTGCTGTGCTGTACGCACCGATTGTGTATCTGATGTACTACTCGTTCAACAGCGGGGGTACGATGCACAAGTTTGAAGGCTTTACCCTGGAATATTACCGCGAAGTGATTCAGGATAGCCGGCTGATCATTATCGTAATCAATACGCTGGTCATTGCGCTGCTGTCTTCGGCGATTGCTACGGTGATCGCGACCATTGGTGCGCTGGCGATCCATCGGGTCCGCAGCCGCCGGGCTAAGAACTCCTTATTGTCGCTGAACAATGTGCTCATCGTCAGTCCAGACGTTATCATCGGGGCCTCGTTCCTGATTCTGTTCACGATTGTGGGGATCAAGCTGGGCTTCATGTCTGTACTGCTCTCGCATGTGGCCTTCAGTATCCCGATCGCGGTGCTGATGATTCTGCCGCATCTGCAAGAAATGAGTCCTACACTGACCGATGCGGCCCGCGATTTGGGTGCCAGCCGCCGGGATGTGCTGACGAAGGTCATTCTGCCAATTATCAAGCCGGGTATTTTCAGCGGATTCTTCATGGCGCTAACATACTCGCTCGATGACTTTGCGGTCACCTTCTTCGTGACCGGTAACGGATACTCCACCTTGTCGGTCGAGATTTATTCCAGAGCGAGACAGGGTGTATCACTGTCCATAAATGCGCTCTCGACCCTGATTTTCCTCTTCACCATTGTGCTGGTGGTCGGTTATTACTTCCTGACAACTCGCAAGAACCGCACAGCTACTCCGGTTGCAGAATCGGTAGCAGAAGCGGGGGTGCCTAGATGAAACAACTGGTTAATGCTTTTCTGGCGATAGTCATCGTCGCTTTTGGCCTGATGTATCTGGGGTCATGGATGAACACCAACCAGGGCTATACGGGAAAAAACACGCTGACCATCTACAACTGGGGCGATTATGTTGATCCCGCCATGCTGAAGGAGTTCGAGAAAGAGACCGGAATTACGGTCATTTACCAGACCTTTGATTCTAACGAAGCGATGCTGACCAAGGTAGAGCAGGGCGGAACGACCTTTGATGTCGTGATTCCTTCGGATTATGCTATCTCGAAAATGAAGGAAGAGAACCTGCTGATTCCATTGGATCACAGTAAAATTCCGAATCTCGCCAACATCGATCCACGGTTCATGAACCTGCCGTTTGATCCTGATAATCTTTATTCGGTTCCCTATTTCTGGGGTACGGTCGGGATCATCTTCAACCCGGAGATGACGAAGGGTATTGATTTCAGCAGTTGGGATTCCCTGTGGGACAGCCGACTGAAGAATAATATTTTCCTCGTGGATGGGGCGCGTGAGGTCATGGGCATGGCGCTGAACAGCCTGCATTACTCTGTCAACGATACCAACGAAGAACATTTGCAGCAGGCTCTGAGTAAGCTTAATAAGCTGTCGCCCAACGTAAAGGCAATTGTGGGTGACGAGATCAAGATGCTGCTGGCAAATGAGGAAGCTGCGGTAGGCATCGTCTGGTCTGGCGACGCTTCGGAGATTATGGGTGATAACGACAAGCTCGACTATGTCGTGCCGAAAGAAGGGTCGAACAAATGGTTCGACAACATGGTCATTCCGCGTACGGCGAAGAACGTGGAAGGTGCGCATAAGTTCATCAACTTCATGCTGCGTCCCGATGTAGCAGCGAAAAATACTGAATACGTGGGTTACTCCACACCGAACGCTCAGGCTCTAAAGCTTCTGCCGCCGGATATTTCGGAGGACACCCGCTTCTACCCGTCGTCCGATATTACAGACCACCTGGAGGTCTACGACAACCTGGGCAAAAAAATGCTCGCCCACTACAACGAGCTGTTCCTGATGTTCAAGATGAACAAGAAATAATTAGCCCCCTATACGGGGATGGTGGATAAGAAATAATCGGCTGTCCCTCTACGGGGATGGTGGACAAGAAATAAATGGCCATCCTCTTACAAGAGGCTGATGGACAAAGAGAAGCGCCCAACTGCGGAGTATCGCGGTCTGGGCGCTTTTTGGAATGGGGAGCAGGGTTGAAAAGTTTGGTTGTAGCCAGCAGGTCAGGCCATTTAAATATAGCTATCAACCCATTACTTGTAGTTCCATTAGCCTGAGGTTAAAGGGTGGCTCCGGTTGGTTAGCCTACCGTATAGGAGGAAGGTGGAGTAGAGGGGGAATGGAGCGTTAGAAGAAGCAAAGGGTGTAGTGAAGCGTAGTGGGAAGGGAGGTAGTGAGGGGAAAAGGAGGTGATAGAAGGGGAGATGGAGGAGGATGTGGGCGAAATGAGGATGGGCAATTGAATAACAGGAATTTCTCCAGTTAATATCATCGATAAGCCCGAAACCTTCGGAATAACTGGAAAAACTCCCGTTATTTCAATGGAAAATGCCCAAGACAAAGTTATTTGGCTGAATTAACAGGAGTTTTTCCAGTTGTTATCATGCGGACACGTATAAACATTAGAATAACAGGAGTTTTTCCTGTTATCAGTAAGTTAGAGAACCGCTATACCCAATCAGTAAGCTGGTGAATTCACTAAACCCACCTAGATTAGATTGAGAATCACCAGTGGCAGAGAATTACTCATTAGTTACTTAAATTTAACTCAAGTAATCGATCATTCCACGGGCTAACTCGTAACGCATTACCCGTTGTTGATCATCTCCCCGAACGGGGAGCAAATAACCTTTATTACACAAAGTGCGTAGGTGTCTGACAGCTGTTTTGTGATCTACTTCCAAATGAATCTCAATATCCTTTGGGCGCAGTCCCCGGGGCATTCCTAGAGCCAGTCGAACGATTTCTTTTTCTGCAAGCGTTATGCGGGAGATGGGTGCCGGAGATGACTGATACCTGCTCAGTACCATACGTAGCAGCGTGACGCATAGGTCGGGCCGTTGCTCCACATCGTCATAAGCAAATGAAATCACCTGGTAACCCATAGCGCAAAGAAAGGTTTCCCGATTCAGTTCGTTACAGTACTTCTGGCGATCCATGTCGCGGACATGGGAAGCAAAACCTTTGATTTCAATTAATAGTTTGAGATAGCCCGGCAGCCATACAAAATCAGCAAAATAAGATCTGCCCCGCCAATCAGCGACTTCATACTCCGGATGCAAGTCGTTTAAGTCACCACGTACCGGCCACCAGACATTGTGCAGGAACAGGGATTCGGCGTGACGATGCCCCCTTTCCAGTCTGGAGAGCCGTTCTCCGGTTCTACTTGCAAGATGTTTTGCCATGAATGATGCGTGCGCTTCCTCAAATCCCACCACTCTCACCCTTTCATAAACATAAAAAAACGCCCCGAAGCCCCTTGGGTAAGGGGATCGGGACGTTCTTCGTCTCTTACTGGTCAGTATAGGGTAAATTCGGGTTTTTGACCAGTCTAGTTAGTATGCATTTTTGGCGGCTCATAACCATAATCAGCGATCGGTGGTCGATGGTTAATGGTTGATAATTGATGCTTGGTGCTTGGTGCTTGGTGCTTGGTGCTTGGTGCTAGATGTCTTATGAATAAAAGCACTGCGGGCTCAGAGATCCTACGATTGCTGGTTAAGCCTGATTTACTATTTGAAACAATGGATATACCTTGATACCTTTTATTTCCGGCTTTAAGGTCGAACACACTAACGGGTCTTATTTAACTCCGAGTCGCATCCGGTAGCTGATTAGCACATCTAGAGTCTTGCCTTGAAAATGCTGCTCTACCGCGGTCTGGAATTCGGTGATACTGCCGTCAAGATCCTTGGAGCCAAGCTTCCACACGGTTTGGATGGCTCCCTGGCTGAGGGCCAGGCCGATATATCGTGCTGCATCACAGGTCTCCGTATGGTGAAATACGATTTCACGGGCGAAGGAGAACAATCCGCTGTCCTTGATTCTGTCCAGGTGGCTGTCCTTATCCCACTTGTGCGCTCTTTCTGATGCCGGCACCAACGTGTCCAAGATCTCATTTGCCTTGTCAATTAGGTTGTTATATAGAATCTCGACATTCGCTTGCAGGGCCAGCGGCCAATCGCAGTCATACGCGGCGAAGACGCCTCCGTCCCGCAGGACACGGGAGATTTCCTGGAGTGTGCTCACAGGCTCCATCCAGTGAAAAGACTGCGAGCAGGTAACGATGTCTACACTGCCTGTTGCCAACGGTAATTGGTTGGAATAACCTTGGGCAAAAGAGATTGCTGCGGCATCTGACATTTCTGCGAGCTTCTGCTGTGCCTTGCCCAACATATCAGGATTGGGTTCGATGCCATGAACTGCATCAGCTGCATGGTTCCAGATGAAGGTGGACAATCCGGTGCCGCAACCAATATCTGCGACAAGGGCAGGTCGGTGTCCGAGGTAAGTGGTGAGCAGTTCAGACACTATCTGTGGGGCCTCTGGGCGGTAACGATCATAGTCCTCCTGAAAGCCAAGAAAACGGTCGATATTCGGTTTGCTGTTTCCGGCAGGAATCATACGGTTCTCCTCCTTGGGGTTGAATGGGTTCATCCATTCTTGATTCTATAGTTACTATACACCCTCCTGATCCAACGTGGCTCTAAGAATAGCGGTTTCATTTCGCAAGGTCACATTATCAGATGGCTTAAATATAAAGAATCCCCGGCGCCAAATGGCATGACCGGAGATGGTATGGTTTGTAGAGGCAGGTCCCGTAGTTTCCATGTGTTACCGGAGCAGTTCCGGAACTACACGGAGGGAGACCCCGTAGGTTTCGTTATTTAGAGAGCAACTCCGTGAACTAATTGGTGTACAGGGTTCGCCGTAGGTTTACGGTGTTACCGGAGTAACTCCGTAAACTACATGGTTGTAGAGGGATCACCGTAGGTTCCCAGTGTTACCAGAGTAACTTCAGGAACTATATGGTTGCAAAGGGCTCCCCCGTAGTTCTGGGTGTTACCGGAGCAATTCCGGATCTATTGCCGGAACAAGTCCTTCGTCAGCAGCACGGGTCAATAAAGAGTTGATGGCTTCATAACCGCTATCGCCAAGGTTCATGCTAAATTCGTTGACATAGAGATCGATATGCGACTTTGCCACTTCCGGGGATAGCTCCTGGGCATGACTTAGCACGTAGTCGCGGGAGTCCGTCGGATGATCCCAGGCATATTGCAGGGAACTGCGAATCCATCCCGAGATGGCTTCGGCATCCAGATCGCGGCGGGCGATAATGGCTCCAAGCGGGATCGGTAGTCCGGTATCTTCTTCCCACCAGCTGCCGAGATCCGTCAGGAGATTAAGGCCATAGGAAGAGTAAGTGAAGCGGGCTTCGTGAATCACCAGTCCGGCGTCAATTTTCCCATCGCGTACAGCGGGCATGATCTCGTCAAAAGGCATCACGACAATCTCTCCCACACCGCCTGGAACGTTTTGAGCTGCCCACAAGCGGAACAGCAGATAGGCGGTGGAGCGTTCGCTGGGAACAGCGATTCTGCGTCCGGCGAGCCCGGCTGGACGTCGTACTGCCAGCGGGCCGTTTCCGGTCAGTACCAGTGGCCCGCAGCCGCGGCCAAGCGCGCCACCACAGGGCAGCAGCCGGTAGTTCTCCAGCACCCAAGGCAGGGCGGCGTAGGAGATTTTGAGGACTTCTGGTCCAGTGCCGTCGGCAGCAAGCCCGTTCGTAATGTCGATATCGGCGTACATCACATTCAGTGCCGGGGCATCCGCCACCAGCCCATGCGCCCAGGCATGAAATACAAAGGTATCATTTGGACAAGGGGAAAATGCAATATTAAGCTCGTTATTCATTACAGCACCTCCTTTAGGATAGCGGCTGCTGCCGCAAGCGCGTCCATCGCTTCGCCGATGGCCCAAGCTGCCCGGTCGCGGGGACCGACCGGGTTCGAAATCGCGCGGAGCTCCAGCACCGGGAGCCCCAGCGCATGTGCGGCCACGGCGACCCCGTGGCCTTCCATGGCTTCGGCGGCCGCCCCGGGATGGCGCGCCGAAAGAGCGGCGGCCGTCTCTGCCGTGCCGGTCGCCGTAGACACCGTCAGCACAGGTCCTGTGCTGACGGCAAGGCCGGCCGCTGTCAGCGCGGCCGTAAGGGCCTCTACCGTGCCGGAATCACCCGGCACGGTCACGCTGCCGAAGCCAAGCTCGGCAGCACTGCGGAAGCCCTCCGGCGTCTCGGCTCCGAGGTCGGCGGCAATCATCTCGCTGGCAATCACCAGCGAGCCTACCGGGGCCACCCCCGGGAACCCGCCGCCGATCCCGGCGTTGATGACGCAGCCGTAGGAGCCGGCTGCCAGGGCCGCGGCGGTACCCGCCGCAGCGGCAGCGGTGCCCGCGCCCGCAGCCACGACGTGGAACCTGTTGCTGCCCTGCAGCCCGCGCAGGATGGCGTCGCGCTCTGCCGCGACCGCAGTCACAATCAGCACACGCCGCTCAGCCTGCCCCGCGGCATCATTTGGTGTAGCAGATGTCATGAGTAGGCCTCCTTTTAAACGAAAAGTAATATAGTGGTATTTGTTAAGAAATGAAGAGGCTTACATTTTAGATATTCGTAAGACAAAGAATACGCCGTTTTGCGGGCCAGGTCAATTCGGACAAAATTTCCACGGAAGATTGTTGACAATGGCATGGATGAGGCGTATATTTATCTTAAATTAAAGATAATTAATTTAAAGACAATATTCTCTTATTCGAATCCATTTCATAATGCGAATGTCAATCCGAATAGGTACGATATCTCTCTAGTTATACCTAAACCTAAACCATGTACAACTAGATATCGATGATAAGACGCTCATTTATGAAATTGGTTCATTCATAATAAATTACAGGGAGGTGGAGCATATGAGCATTGAACAAGAGCCTTTATCCGGGGCAAGCGGAGCGGAGCAGGAGCGGGATGAAGCGGCTTCCTTGAAATTGTTCGTCGTCTTGTCTAAAGCCTACAAGACCTTAATGGACCTGGCAGTGAAGGATATGAAGAGCCACGGCTTGTCTTCCGCTGAATTTATGATTCTGGAGGTGCTGTATCACAGAACACGTATTCCACTGCAGCAGATCGGTGAGAAGATTCTGGTGACCAGCGGCAGTATTACGTACAATATCGACAAGCTGGAGAACAAGGGCTTGCTGAAGCGTGTGCCGTGCAGCGATGACCGGCGGGTAACCTATGCTGAGATTACAACTGCAGGCCGGGAGCTATTCGACGATATTTTTCCGCTTCACGTCTCTTCCCTGCATCGTCTGATGGGCGGATTGAACACGGAAGAGAAGGAACAGGCAACGGAGCTGCTGAAGAGACTTGGCAAAGGCGTATAGGGCGGCAGTAACTGCGGCCCTTGCCGTAAGGCCAGAAAGCCGGAAAGAATAATGTCAGGAACAGGGAATCTGTTATAAAGAGGAAGCATCAAATTTTTTTACCTAATATCTTAATGTTAAGATAATTAAATCAAAGAGAATGGAGTGGGGTAAAAATGGTTAGCGTAGGCTTATTATTGCTCAGACTGGTGATCGGGATTTCTTTCATCGGGCACGGTAGTCAAAAGCTGTTTGGCTGGTTCGGAGGTTATGGTCCCAAGGGAACCGGAGGTTGGATGGAGTCCATCGGCATGAAGCCTGGTGTAACTATGGCGGTGCTGGCGGGAGTGATGGAACTGGTTGGCGGAGTGCTGTTCACCTTCGGGTTGTTGACTCCGCTCGCTTCGGCACTGATTATTGCCACCATGCTTGGAGCGATTGTGAAGGTGCACGCTCCGAACGGGTTCTGGGCAACGGCTAACGGAATTGAGTTTCCACTCACTTTGCTAGTGGTTGCCGCCGGAGTGGCTCTGACCGGGGCCGGATCGATTTCACTTGACGCACTGTGGTTTAACTAAGAAAGGGGCAGATAATTATGACATTACGAAGCGCAGGCATTCATCATATTACAGCTTTTGTGGGCGACGTGCAGCGGAATGCTGACTTTTATGCCGGTATTCTCGGACTACGCTTGGTGAAGAAAACCATCAATTTCGATGCACCTGAGGTGTATCACCTCTATTTCGGGAACGAAAGCGGGTCGCCCGGTACGATTATTACGTTCTTTCCTTGGTCAATGGGACGTAAGGGGAGAATTGGCGGTGGGCAGGTTGGTGTAACTACTTATGCCGTGCCGACAGGATCGCTGGACTTCTGGGAGCAGCGACTGGCTGCATACCAGATTTCAGTAACCAAAGTCAGCCGGATCTCTGAGTCCTATTTGTCCTTTGCTGACTACGATGGTCTGCGGATTGAGCTTGTGGAGCGTGAAGAGGGTCCTCTTAGCGGCTGGTCCTTTGGTGGTGTTCCTGCTGAGCATGCTATCAAGGGCTTTGGCGGAGCGGTTCTGTACAGCACAGAGCCAGCTAAGACAGCGGATACGCTGTCCCGTACACTGGGCATGGAGATCCTTGCCGAAGGGGACGGTTATCTCCGCTTCAGAGCGGCGGGCGAGCTGGGCAATATTATTGATCTGAAGGCAGAGCCTGTGCCGCATGGCTCGGGAGGCACCGGAACGGTTCACCATATTGCCTGGCGTGCCAGCGATGATGCCGAACAGCTTGCCTGGAGTCGTCTTGTGCAGAGCCACGGCTACCAGCCGACGCCTGTTCAGGACCGTCAGTACTTCAACGCCATTTACTTCCGTGAAGAAGGCGGGATCCTGTTTGAGATCGCAACAGACCCTCCCGGTTTTGCCCGCGATGAGGACCCGGATGCGCTAGGTGAGAAGCTGATGCTCCCTACCTGGTATGAACCACACCGTGCCGCGATTGAAGCTAATTTGCAGCCGTTTGACATTCGAGAGATTGGAGTGAAGTCAAGATGATACACGTATTTCGCAAGGGCACAGATGAGAGTAAGCCAGTAATGGTAATGTTCCACGGAACGGGTGGTGACGAGCAGGATCTGCTGCCACTGGCAGGACTGCTTTCCCCGGGATCGTCCGTGCTTGGCATCCGTGGCAATGTGCTGGAGAACGGAATGCCCCGTTTCTTCCGGCGGTTGTCCGAAGGGGTATTCGACGAAGAAGATCTGATCTTCCGCACGCAGGAGATCAAGCAGTTCCTGGACGAGGCGGCGGTCAAATACGGGTTCTCTGCGGACAAAACGGTTGCCGTTGGTTATTCTAATGGTGCTAACATCGCTGGAAGCTTGCTGTTCCACTACGGGAAGGCTTTCCAGGCTGCAGTACTGCTGCACCCGATGGTACCACTTCGGGGTCTCAAGCTGCCGGATATGAGCGGCCTTCCGGTCTTTATTGGAACTTCAATGAATGATCCGATGGTTCCAGCGCATGAAAGCCGGGAGCTGGAAGAGTTATTGCAAGGCGCAGGTGCAGTTGTGAATACGTATTGGGGCAACCAGGGGCATCGCCTGAATGTGGAAGAAGCGGAAGCGGCCAGAGACTGGCTGAAGCTGCAATTAGTCTGATTGTGTACAGCGACAGAGCAGAAACAGCATATCCATTTGCTAATCCCGGGAGGGGCGATGGATGTGCGTGATCTGCTCTTTTTGCTGTAATAAATGTTATATTGGTAGTAGCGGATAGAGCGACACACACTCATGCTAGGAAAGGGGCAGCGCCCATGTCCATTCAGGGACAGACTGTTTTACCTGCGATCCGAAAGATGAAGCATCTGGAGAAGCTGTTGCAATCCTCTTACGAATATATTGTGCTGCTCGAGAGCCATATCGGGCAACTGAAGGACATTGTTGATCTGGCAAAATCACACCGGAAGAAGCTGCTGCTGCACGTGGATCTGGTTGAAGGACTGAAGAATGATGAAGCTGCGGCAGATTTTCTATGTCAGAGTATCAAGCCTGCCGGCTTGATCTCGACCCGGGCCAATGTGATTCTCAAAGCGCGGCAAAACGGTTTACTGGCCGTTCAGCGGGTATTTCTGCTGGATTCCAGTGCTCTGGATAAAAGCTATGCTCTGTTAGAACGGACACAGCCTGATTATATTGAGGTGCTGCCGGGTGTCATCCCGGGCCTTATCACAGAAGTGAGGGAGCGTACAGGTATTCCGATTTTTGCTGGCGGGCTAATTCGTACTGTGGACGATGTGGAGAAGGCGTTGGCAGCAGGAGCAACCGCCGTGACGACTTCCCAAATGGATCTGTGCCGGCATTACGATAACATAAAATAAACCTGGAGGTGCAGTGTGGATAAAAAGTATATTCTGGCCTTGGACCAAGGCACGACTAGTTCAAGAGCCATTCTATTTGATCGTGAAGGTACGATTATTCATATTGCTCAGCAGGAATTCAAGCAGCATTTCCCACAACCGGGCTGGGTGGAGCATGATGCCAATGAGATCTGGATCTCCATTCTGGCGGTCATTTCGTCATTGTTCACCGAGACCGCTATCTCTCCGGAGGAGGTGGCTGCCATCGGGATCACCAATCAGCGGGAGACGACTGTAGTTTGGGATCGGGCTACGGGGATGCCGGTGTATCATGCAATTGTATGGCAGTCCCGACAAACAACGGAGATTTGTGAGGATCTCAAGGCCCAGGGTCATGATGAAATTTTCAGGCAAAAGACAGGTCTCCGTCTCGACGCATACTTCTCGGGCACGAAGGTGAAGTGGATTCTGGACCATGTTCCGGGGGCGCGGGAGAAGGCGGAACGCGGAGAGTTGTTGTTCGGGACGATGGATACTTGGCTGATCTGGCGGCTGACCGACGGGGGTGCTCATGTTACCGATTACTCCAATGCCTCACGGACCCTGATGTACAACATTCACGAGTTGCAATGGGATGAGGAGCTGCTGGCGCTGCTGAACATTCCGCGCTCCATGCTACCAGAGGTTCGATCATCCTCTGAAGTCTATGGCTATACCAATCGGCAGCATTTCTTCAATGCTGCTGTCCCGATCTCGGGTGCTGCGGGTGACCAGCAGGCCGCATTGTTCGGGCAGACCTGCTTTGAGCAAGGGACCGCGAACAATACTTACGGCACCGGGGCATTTATGCTGATGCATACCGGTGAGCAGGCCATTGCCTCAGGAAATGGCCTGCTCACCACGATTGCCTGGGGATTGAACGGGAAGGTCGAATATGCGCTGGAGGGCAGCATCTTTGTGGCTGGCTCGGCCATTCAGTGGCTTCGTGACGGACTGCGGATGATCAAGAATGCCGGGGTTAGTGAAGAATACGCTTCGCGGGTGAATTCAACAGAAGGTGTCTACGTGGTGCCGGCCTTTGTTGGCCTAGGTACGCCGTATTGGGACAGTGAAGTCAGGGGTGCGGTGTTTGGCCTGACACGGGGCACATCGAAGGAGCATCTGATTCGTGCGACTTTGGAATCGCTGGCTTATCAGACCCGTGATGTACTTGCGGCCATGGAGGAGGACTCCGGGATTTCTCTCAAAAGGCTGCGGGTGGGTGGTGGCGCGGCCCGTAATAACTTCCTGATGCAGTTCCAGAGCGACATGCTGGGTGTAACGGTAGAGCGGCCAGTGATTAGCGAGACTACGGCGCTCGGAGCGGCGTATCTGGCGGGTCTAGCTGTAGGATTCTGGCAGGATCAGAATGAGATCTCTGCATTATGGCAGATTCAGCGTGCCTTCGACAGAACGATGGATGAAGGGGCAGCAGATGCTTTGTACGGCGGATGGAAAAAAGCGGTGCGTGCCGCACAGGCTTTTCACTGAAAAGTCAGCATGGTATACTTACCTCAACAAGTTAATACAATAGGTTGGAGAACTGGAGAAACCACAACAGCCGCTGCGCAAGCTATCGCAGCCGGCATGTTTGTGGTTTTTTTACAAATATAAGAATTTATATGTTTTACATTATAAATTATTCTTATATTTCTCGCTGAAGCGGATACCGTCCCCTTAGAGGACGGCAAAGCCGTTTCTACTTGTATGGGAGGAAATAGACATGGGGACTTTTTCGGCGGGCAAACGAGATCAATATCTGAATCAAATGGCGGAACAGGAATGGGATGTGCTGGTGATCGGCGGGGGCATTACAGGGGCGGGAATTGCTTTGGATGCACAGACCCGCGGCCTGCGGACCGCCCTTTTAGAGATGCAGGATTTTGCCGGGGGCACTTCTAGCCGGTCGACCAAGCTTGTGCATGGTGGACTCCGCTATTTGAAACAGTTGGAGATTGGTGTGGTGGCAGAGGTGGGCAAAGAACGGGCGATTGTGTACGAGAATGGACCTCATGTCACTACACCGGAATGGATGCTGCTGCCGATTTATGAGGGGGGTACCTTCGGGAAAATGTCGACATCCCTTGGACTCCGGGTCTATGACTACTTGGCTGGGGTTAAAAAGGGTGAGCGCCGAACGATGCTGAGCGCTGGGGAGACACTGGGCAAAGAACCGCTGTTGAAGCAACAGGGTCTCAAAGGCGGTGGTTATTATGTGGAGTATCGGACGGACGATGCCCGCTTGACGATTGAAGTGTTAAAGGAGGCTGTGAAGCACGGGGCGCTGGCTGTGAACTACGCCAAGGTGGAACAGTTTATGTATGATAATAAACAGTTGGCGGGTGTAGTAATGATCGATCAGTTCAGCGGACGTTCTTATGAGCTTCGCGCGAAGCATATCATCAATGCTGCTGGACCTTGGGTAGATACACTAAGGGAGAAGGACCATTCCAAAGAGGGCAAAATGCTGCATTTATCCAAGGGCGTTCACCTAGTGTTTGACCAGGGGCGTTTCCCGCTGAAGCAAGCAATTTATTTTGATACCCCTGATGGGCGCATGATGTTCGCGATCCCGCGGGACAACAAAACTTATGTAGGGACGACCGATACGAATTATAAAGGTGATCTGGTAAATCCGCTGGTTACTGAAGCTGACAGGGTGTATATCCTTCAGGCGGCTAATGAGATGTTCCCCGGCATGAAACTGACTGACGGTGATGTGGAATCGAGCTGGGCAGGACTGCGTCCTCTGATACATCAAGAGGGCAAAAGCCCGTCTGAGATTTCCCGCAAGGATGAAATTTTCGTCTCGGCTTCAGGTCTGATCTCTATGGCTGGCGGCAAGCTGACTGGCTACCGCAAAATGGCGGAGACGGTGGTGGATCTGGTCGCAAAGCAACGGAGTGCTGCTGGACTTGCTGCTATTTCTGGATGCCAGACCGGGCACATGCCGATCTCCGGCGGTGATGTTGGGGGATCCATTCAGTATAAGAAGTTTGTGCAAGAACGTATTCCGGAGGGAACGAGGCTGGGACTGTCGCCACATGAAGCGGAGCAACTGGTACGGAGATACGGTTCTAACATTGGCGCGGTCTATACGTTAATTGTGAAGCACGCTCTGAAAGCAGAGAAGGAAGGACTCCCCGCATCCTTGCTGGCTGCTCTTCTGTATTCCATAGAAGAGGAAATGACTCTGAGACCGGTGGACTTTTTTATACGCCGCACAGGTGCGCTTTTCTTCAATATAGCCTGGGTAGAGGCGTGGAAGGATGCTGTAACCACCTATATGGGAAAATATTTCGGATGGACGACAGAATTGACGGCTCAGTATGCCGAAGAATTAAATGAGCGATTGGCCGAAGCGATTCAGGCTGCGGATGCCTAAGCGTGACACTGGTTAACAGAAGAAGCGGCGATTGTAAAACGGTCGATGTTGCCGGAAATCTGAACAAGGGGGCGTAGCTCCAGTTCATTTCAGGACGGAAGCAGGGAGACATTCCTGACTCCGTCCTCTTTTTCTTAGAGTGTGGTAGCAGAAAATACATGGGTTATTTATGCGTTTGGTGGACGTGGTTAGATCTCTTTTCAAATTCGTACTGAAATAAAGTTCTCTCATGCGGCTGCGTAGCTATCAATACCTGTGTTTCCACCATATAGTTGCAGAGGCGTACTTTTTTGGTTACGCTCTTAGTAAACTATGGAAGCAGGCTCGTTTAGGGTGGATGGTAAAGGGGATAGATGATCTAGTTTCTGGTAAAATAAATAAGGCTATATTGCAGGGTATATGCTCTGGATTCAGTCTTATATATTAGAGGTAATGTGATGGTTACAGGTGCTGTTTGTTACATGCCAGCCGGTTTACGTATTGTTATAATGGACAAGTTGAAATTCTCGCACATGAACCGCTGCCCGGACCAAGGACAGTGCGGCAGGTTTTGCCGGCGGAACGTGTGGCAGTAGCAAGGGCAGGTGGATTTATGCATTCAATGAAAGAGGCGCTGGAGCGGTTCAAGATTGTAAGGCTACTGGTATCCATTTACCGGATTCGGGCGGTACGCGCTCTTTTTCCGCTGGCGATTATAGCGCTTGTATATTGGGAAGGACAGCACGAACTGAAGCAGGTTCACCTGGGACGTACGCTTCGCGAGCTGAAGGACGTTCCGGCATCATCTATCTTTCAGATGATGGGGATTGCATTGCTTGCGGTAGCGGTAATGAGTGCTTATGACTATTTGATACGTGCTCATTTCAAGCTGAAGGTAAGTTTATGGAGCACGTTCCGTTATGCATGGATTGCCAATACATTCAATAACCTGATCGGCTTTGCCGGGCTGGCTGGTGTGGGGCTACGGACACTGCTATATAAGAAGAGCGGCGTATCCTCAGCCGTTCTGACACCGGCGATCGTTTTCCTGTCACCGCTTATGATCACGGGACTATCCCTGTTATCCTGGGGCAACATCTTTGGCATTCTACCTGCAGCGGGATTGATGCATGAGCATCGTTGGCTGGTGTTTGCAGTCTGGGGCATGGCGCTGTACCTGCCATTCTTTGTGTTCGTGCAGCGGTCGGCGCTGTACGCGAAATGGATTAACCGTGGCCAGGGACGAACACCGTGGCTCACGGTAGGGAGTTCGGTTGGTGCGTCGTTCCTGGAATGGCTGTTCGCTGGTATTACATTCTGGTCGATTGGCCACCACCTGCTGGGTGGTGTGCATTTTGTGACTATCTTCAGCATTTATACGATTGCAGCCATCGCTGGTATTCTAAGTATGGCTCCCGGCGGGATCGGTGCATTCGACCTTATCGCACTTCTGGGTCTGACCCAAATGGGTTATCAGACCGATCAGGCTATGGCGGTGCTGGTGATCTACCGTTTGTTCTATTATCTGATTCCCTGGCTGATCGGCCTCGTGCTGGCCGCGCTGGAGATTGGGCTGCAGGGCAGAAAAATGCTGGAACGCGCAGCTGTGGGGCTGGAGCCCTCGCTGAATCTGTGGCAGAAAATCTGGCGTTGGCCAGGACAGTACACCTTCCTCAGCGACCTTGGGGTATGGGCGCTAGGCAAACTGGTCTTTGCCAGCGGTCTCATTCTGCTGCTGTCCGCAGCAACGCCGGAACTGCTGTACCGGTTGGAGATCACGGAAAAGCTGCTGTCATTTCCGATCATGCGGCTATCGCATCATTTATCCGTCCTGATCGGCTTTATGCTCATCCTGCTGTCACGGGGCATCTCCCTGCGGATCCGCAGAGCCTATATTTGGACCAGCCTCTCGCTGCTGGGTGGCGCGCTGTTTGCTTTTACCAAAGGTTTTGATTACGAGGAGGCTATCTTCCTGCTGGTAGTCGGGGTGATCCTTTGGATATCCAGAGCCCGGTTCTACCGGGTCAGCGCGCCGGTCAGCCGGCAAAGTACGGCCAGGTGGCTGGCACTGACTTCGGTGATTGCCGTTATCTACTATTTGCTTGGCAGTCATGTGCATCGCGGTTTTATGAAGCATCTTCCGCCAGGCATTCATCCGGAGTGGCTGCAACGACACAGTAATGTTGCCTTTACCGCAGCCAGCGGGCTGATCTTCTCCTGGCTCCTGCTGACGATGTTTGTCACGCTTCGGCCTCACCGTGATTCCGAGGAGCTGTCAGGCCCTCCGGACATGGACCGTCTGACACAGTTTCTGAAGAAGGTGCCTGGCAACTCCCTAACCCATGTGCTGTATCTGGGCGACAAAAGCTTCTATTGGGCACAGGATGGGCAAGTGCTGCTCCCTTATTCTCGGGTGCGAGATAAGCTTGTTGTGCTTGGTGATCCGCTGGGTGCCAAGGAGCTTATTAACAACGCCATCAGTGAGTTCCGGCAGGCGGCGGACAAGTATGGGTTGTCCGTAGTCTTTTATCAGGCTACACCAGCATTCCTGCCGGTATATCATGAGCAGGGCTATCATTTCTTCAAGCTAGGCGAAGAAGCTATGGTATCGTTGGAGACGTTCACTCTCAGTGGCCGTAAGAATGCCGACCTGCGTAGTGTCAACAACCGTTTTGAACGGGAAGGCTACCAGTTTGAAATATCGCAACAGCCGCATTCAGCCGTCCTAATCAAAGAACTGCGCTCGATTTCGGGAGAGTGGCTGGGCGGTCGGACGGAGAAAGGGTATTCGCTCGGCTGGTTCAAGGAAGCCTATCTGCAGCTCGCTCCAATTGCACTCCTGAGACAGGCTTCTGGTGAGGTGGTAGCCTTCGCTACCCTTGTTCCCGGGTATGACGGGGGTACGACACTCTCCATAGATTTGATGCGTCACCGGAAGCAGGCACCGAACGGGACGATGGATTATTTATTCATCCGGTTGATGGAATGGGCCAAGGGTCAGGGCTATCAAAGATTCAATCTTGGTAATGCCCCTCTCTCCAGTGTGGGTCAGAATGCCGGTGCGCTGCGGGAGGAGAAGCTCGCCCGTCTGGTCTTCAAGAAGGGAGGCCATTGGTATGGTTTCTCCGGCCTGCGACGCTACAAGGAGAAGTTCGGTCCAGAGTGGGAACCGCGTTATCTAGCGTATCCGGCTTCCTTGCAACTGCCGATTCTGACCCTGGATCTGGTACGGCTCGTATCCAAGCATCCGGAGGCGGAAGAGTAGGTTGTGCCGGGTGTGAATAACGGGAATGGCGTCTGTTGAATTCCTATTGAGTACCCAATTACGGAGCCTGCATACTATGGCTAGAAGCAAATCACAGCGCCATAAACTATGAGATACACGAAGACCCCTTCCACCAATAGGCGGAGAAGGGGTCTCTTTTATTTGCTGCTGAATATGTGATTTATGTCGTCTCCACAGGTAATTTTAACGGTTTGACTTCAAGCCCACTGTGCACTAGCCCGGAGCGAAACAGCTACGAGAGGTAAGATTAAGCGCGGCAGTGTTATCCCTATCATTCTTCATTCTCCTCGTGGGGAAGAGCCCAGACAGAGACGCTTCCGCCATTCACAGGAAAGGCCGCCCAACCGTCCTGCCCAATGGTAAGCTTCTCCTTGCGAGTGCCAGTGAAATCCACCCACACCTCACCGGCGCGATGCTTGCCTACCTGCATCCGCTTCTCACCTTTGTCGCCATTGGAGATAACCACTGCACAGCCGGAGCCTTCGATCTCCTCCACACCAAGCCGTACCCAGCCGATCGTGTTGGGGTGGTCCAAATAATCCTTTTGCTCACCGTAAGCTTTGTGGTAACGGGCGTACAGCAACGGGTCGATCGCGGCTTTCTTGCCTTCGATCGGGGCCGGGCCGCCGATCCCGTAATAGTCACCGTAGAAGACGACGGGATACCCGTCGCGGCGCAGCAAAATGAGAGCATAAGCAATTTGTTTGAACCAGTCACCGACCCATGATTCCAGCGCCTCATGCGGCTGGGAGTCATGGTTGTCGACGAAGGTGACCGCATTGCCGGGGTGGCTCTGCACCAATGTATCATTGAAAATGGTGCTTAGATCAAAATCCCGCCCGCCAAGAGCGGCAGAATACAGCTTGTAGTGCAGCGATACGTCAAAGAGATCAATCCGATAATCCACCGTGTCCAGAAATTCGCGGCAGGAGGCAAGATCAGGATTCCAGAATTCGCCTACGATGTAGAAATCCTCCCCACGCTTGTGCACCATCTCCGCTGCAAATTCTTTTATAAATTCATGGTTAATGTGCTTGATAGCGTCGAGGCGGTAGCCGCTGCATTGCAGTGTATCCACCAGCCATCCTCCCCACTGGAGCATTTCCTTTTTGACTGCAGGATGGCTGTAATCAATATTTGCGAACATCAGATAATCATAGTTGCCGAACTCATCATCCACGTTCTTATTCCAGGTCTTGTTCTCACCTACAATACGAAATACCCCGGAACGGCCCTCCTTGGCATTGAAGTCCGTGCCATTGAAATGATCGAAATTCCACTTGAAGGCAGAATGCTCGTCTCCGCGTCCCGGAAAAGTGAACTTGGTCCATCCCTCGATCTCGAACGGCTGCGAAATTTCCTTCATCCGGTCATGGGGATCGACCTCGACTACCTTGAATACCTCGGTCTCGTCCGCACCGGCCTTATGGTTCATGACGAGATCAACATACACAGCGATGCCATTCTTTTGGCACTCGGCAATGGCGTCGACCAGTTCTTGCTTGGTACCGTATTTGGTGCGTACTGTACCTTTTTGGTCATATTCACCGAGATCATAGAGGTCATAGACACCATATCCGGTATCTTCTGCGGAGACGGCCTTGGTCACGGGCGGAATCCATATGGCGTCAATCCCCGTGCTGCTCAGCTCTGGTGCCATTTCCGCGAGATGTTTCCAGTGCTTCCCGTCTGCTGCAACATGCCACTCGAAAAACTGCATCATCGTATGATTTCTCTTCATCTCTCTGCCTCCTTCGCTGCTGCAGTGCTTTCAGATCGCTCTTCAGGCTTCTTCGGTTATTCTTCACTTTTTAAAGGGAGGGAATACCAGTTATTTGCAGATGTCATGATCTTTTTTTAGGCTATTGAAAGAGATCAAGCTGGCGCGGAGCCAGACCGCCGTCTATGCCGAGCATGTTCTGAAGCTCCTTGGCGTTGTCAGTAGCATCACCGCCGGAATTGTTGTTGAAGACTACGTAGAGATTACGGCAGCTTTTCTCCAGCTTCAACAGACGTTCCTTCCACTCGCCGAGTTCTTCCTGATCATACCGGTATAGGTAGCGCAGCTTGCGCCAATCCGGGTGGCTGCTTTGGTGCCAGCCGGAGACATTGCGGCCGTGCAGTCGCACATAAGTGATGTCCGGGGAAGTAGCCACCGCTACAATCGGAATCGAGCCAGTCCCGGCCTGCGGCTCATCCACTATCGTATGAATCCAGCCCTCACGCGCCATGAAATGCAGCGTCTTGTCGCGGAATGCCGGGCTGTACCAGCTCTCATGGCGAAATTCAAGGGCGCAGGGCACGTCTTTCATCCGCGCTCTGATATCGCGCAGCATATCCACATTATCCTTGGTGCAGTCGAACCAGGGCGGGAACTGGAACAGTGTCATGGCCAGCTTGCCGGATTCGATAACAGGCTGGATGGATTCGTGGAAAGCGGCGAACATAGCGTCCTTTGTATCAAAGTAATTCTTTTTATCGCGTAGATGACCAGTCATTCCCTGATAGGCTTTCACGATGAACTGGAATCCGTCCGGGGTTTGGTTGACCCATTTCACATAATTTCTGACCGGCTGAACCGCGTAGAAGGAACTGTCGATTTCTACAATGGAAAAATGGGCGCTGTATGTAGACAACCGTTCGGCCGGTTTGATTTTTCCGTACAATTCCTCATGGTCGCCGAAGCCGGTCAGCCCTATTTTGATCAAAGGTGGTCTCCTCCTTGGCTGCGCTCTGGATGTTCGTTAGGGTACATGTATCTTCTATATAAACTAAAAATACAGGTTCGCAAACAGGTAGTGCATGGACGTGTCTAGGCCCGTCCCTCATACTCAGGCCGCAGGATGGACATGATCTGCAGTGATTCAAAGGCATCGCCGCTCTTGATGCACTCTCGCAGAGAGTATATGAAATTGGATTGAATGTCCATAATCGCCCACCTTCATAATGGTTATTAACCCGGATTATAACAGAACTATGCCTACGGGATGAAGATACTTGTACCAAATTCGCCGCGTCAATTTTGTCCCAATGTATTGTATAATTGAAACTCAGTGCTAGGTGATTAACCTGAGGTGGCATGGAGCTACTGATTCAGGAGGGATGAGGAGAGCGGCACGTTATGTACTATCTGGATATCGCTTCATGGCTGACAGAGGATAATCTGCGGCACATGCTGGAACAATATCGTTCGTTCGGACCTTTTCCGGGCATTGCATTAACTTTTATGAAATCATTTGTGCCACCCCTGCCTACCATCGCTATCGTCGGTTTGAACGGTGCGGTGTATGGTTTGTGGCTTGGCTTTTTGTATTCGTGGATTGGTCTGGTCGCGGGCTGTGTAACGACTTTTCTGATTGTCCGCAAAATTGCTTCCCACCCCTATCTGCGCAAATGGGCCCTGCGCCCAAAGGTGGCGAAGAGCATGACCTGGGTACGCCAGCGGGGCTTCAGCTATGTGTTTCTGCTCAGTTTGTTTCCCGTAGGACCATTCGTTGTCATTAATATGGCTGCCGGGCTGGCCGGAATGCGGCTGCGTTCCTATCTATTGGCTTTGATCGCGGGCAAAGCCATTATGGTGTTTGCGGTCTCATATATCGGCAATGATCTGGAGCGGTTTATCCGCCGTCCTGCGGAAGGACTATACGTACTGCTCTTTATAGCGTTGTCTTTCTGGGGCGTCAAAGCCATAGAAAGGTATTTTACCAGAACAGCAAGTGATGGCGGCAGTGGCAAATAATTTAAACAAAAAGTAACATTAGGACAAGCATAGATCTAAAGTTTAATTAGACTCCAGATATGAAAGGAAGAGGTGTCGTTATGAAATACCGTAAGCTTGGAAGTACGGGACTGAACGTGTCTGTGATCGGAATTGGGACCTGGCAGTTTGGCGGGGAATGGGGCAAGGATTTTACCCAAAACGAAGTTGATGCCATGCTGGACAAATCCGGGGAACTTGGAATCAATCTGATTGATACAGCAGAATGTTACGGCGACCACTTGTCAGAGAGGTTCATTGGTAACTATCTGGCCCGTCGTAAACGTGAGGACTGGATTGTCGCGACCAAGTTCGGCCACGGATTCAAGGGACATCTCCAGCGGGAACAGCTGTGGAGTGCCGATCAGGTGCTGAAGCAACTGGATGATTCACTTAAATCGCTCCAGACCGAGTATGTCGATCTCTATCAGTTCCATTCGGGGACCGACGCCGAGTTCGAGAACGACAAACTGTGGAGCATGCTGGATAGACAGATGCAGGCCGGAAAAATTCGTCACTTAGGAATTTCCATTAGTGCCTCTGGCACAGGTGTTCACCAGACAGCCTCCGCTCAGGCAGTTGGGGCAGAGGCCATACAGGTCGTATATAACCGTCTGGAACGCGGCCCGGAAGAAGAAGTCTTCCCGCTGTGCGCCAAGCATAACCTGGGTGTGCTGGCACGGGTACCGCTTGCCAGTGGCTATCTAAGCGGGAAATATAAGCCGGATGCGGCTTTCCCGACCGGTGATGTCCGGGCGAATCATAATGCGGACACGCGGCAGAAGCAATTGCTCGAAGTCGCTAAGATTGCAAAAAGTGAAGTGCCGGAAGGCATTCCAATGGCGCAATGGGCCTTGGGCTGGTGCCTTCAGCATCCTGCAGTAACGAGTGTAATTCCTGGCTGCAAGGATGTCGCACAGGTCATCGCCAATGCGGCTGCCGCTGATCTGGACATGGTAAAGGACGGGCAGTCTCTATAGTAGGCTGTTTCGCAAATAGGCTATCTCAATAATAAGATGTCTCGCTGATCAGTCATCTAGGTGTTAGTTACGCTGGAGGTCAGCGGGGTTAACGAAACTCACAGGCGAAACCATCCGGCGGCATCCTTAATTGCTGGTGCGGCAGCAGTAATGTGCTGCCAGCCGTTAGTTTCGGAGTTATACCTGTAATCCTGTTTCCACTCTTCAATATGCAGTACGATGGCGCGGATGGCGGAGACCATTCGCGCCACTTCTTTATCTGTCATGATGGGGTGGAGCGAGAGGCGGACCCAGCCCGGCTTGAGTGACTGATCTCCAGCATAGATAGCCTTGATGAAGCCAGCGGAGTCCTTAGGGCCGAGCCCCAGCAGATGATGGCCGTAAGGACCTGCGCAAGAACAGCCTCCGCGGGCCTGAATGCCGAAGCGGTCGTTCAGCAGCTGCACCGCGAGGTTATAGTGGACATCGCGTATCGTAAAAGAAACAATCCCTAGTCGTTCCTGTTGCTCTCCGGCCAATACGGTTAAGCCGGGTATAGTCTGCAATCCATCCAGCAGCTGTCGGCAAAGTTCCCGCTCCCTGAGCAGTATGTATTCACCGCCCCCGTTCATGGTTTCTTTCAGATGAATAGCCAGTGCAGTGCGGAAGGCCTGCAGGAAGCCCGGCGTGCCGCCATCCTCGCGGGTTTCTATATCCTCTATGTAGCGGCGGCCGCCCCAGGCATCGACCCAAACCACGGTGCCGCCGCCAGGCTCGTCGGGAAGGCGGCTGTTATAAAGGGCGGAGTCGAACAGCAGCACGCCGCTGCTTCCGGGTCCGCCGAGGAATTTATGCGGGGAGAAGAAGATCGCGTCGAGCTTCTCCTGCGGTGAAGACGGATGCATATCGATCGGCTCATAGGGGGCGCTGGCGGCAAAATCAACAAAGCAGACCCCGCCGTGGCGATGCATGGCTGCGGCGAGCTGAGGGTAAGGCGTGCGGATGCCTGTCACATTGGAACAGGCCGTGAAGGCGCCGATTTTCAGGCGCCGGTGCCGGTAAAGACGCAGCAGGTATTCGAGCTGATTCAGATCGATGTTCCCGTCCGCTCCCGGTGGTACAGTAACGACATCGCCAAGACTCTCCTGCCAGGGCAGGAGGTTGGAATGATGCTCCATGTGGCTGACGAAGACGACTGGGCGGTCTTCAGGGTTAAGGCTCCTGCCATGCAGCCATTCCGGCATCTTCAGGCCCAGAATGCGCTGGAGCTTGTTTATTGCCCCGGTGGTGCCGTTGCCGCAGAAAAGCAGCGCATCCTGCGGCCCTGCGTGGACATGGGCTTTAATAATATTCCGGGCCTCGATATAGGCCAAGGTCATCGTCAGCCCGGTAGTGTTGGACTCAGTATGTGGGTTGCTGACATAAGGGCCGAAAGTCTCCAGCATTCGGCGCTCAATGGGCTCGTAGAGACGTCCGCTGGCGGTCCAGTCAGCGTACAAAAGAGGCTGTCTGCCATAGGGCGTCGTAAGCGTAAATCCTGTTCCGATGGTGTGCTCGCGAAAGGATGCAAAATAAGTTTGCAGCGAAGATGGCATCTCCGGGGAAGAGGCGGGGATGATATTCAGCACGGACATTCCCTCCAGCCTGTAGTTTCTTTGGCCTCAGTATATGCCCCGCTCCGGGAATAGGTTAACGCCCAAGCCTGAGAGCTAGATGAACAGCTGCATGTCACTCTCCAGCGCATCCTTCAAATAGGCAGCCGCATCAATAATCTCAACCTCCGGCAGGAATTCCTCCGGTTTGAAGCCCATGATTTCCACCGAGAGTTTGCAGGCGTAGAACTTGATGTTCTTTTTACCGGCGCCCTTGAGAAAATGAATCAGCTTCGGCGCACCCTGCGCCTCCATCATCTCCTCCAGCATCATCCGGCCCAGCCCGCTGAAATTCATCCGTGACAGGGGGAGTTGTTCCGGTCCTTTGGGGGTCATGACATCCATCAGCTTCTCGTAAATACTCTTGTCCTCCAGTGTCATCTTCTCCGGGTCACGGACCAGGAACAGCCCCCAGAACGCAAAGAACATGGTCACCTCGCATTCGATATCCCGAGCAGTATTTGCCAGGATCAATCCCGCCATTGCTTTGTCATAGTCCCCGCTGAACATCAGCAGATTCATCTTTTTGCCCATCCGTCATCCCTCCGAGATCCTCTTGGAATGAGCTTAGTATGGTTAGGTCAGCATGAACTATGCTTTTGTCACAACTTGTTCGTACTTCAGCGGGAGATCATGAAAAAAGCTCCCTTGCGGGAGCCCTGAATCTATTCATTATGTCCGGCAGGATCTGCTCCTGCACCGCTGCGAATATCTTCACGGCGAGCGGCCAGCCAGATGCTGCCGGTGAAGAGAACGATCATACCCAGGATAATGGCGAAGCGCCAATCCCCGGCTTTGAAATTCAATTGAAGTACGGTCAGCACCAGGGCCACCTGGGTCCAGACGAGTGTTCTTTTGCGAAAAGCGGCGATGTCTCCTGTCATCTTGGGGAGCCCGCGGATGACGCGATAAGCAATAATGAGAAGAATTAGGGCGAATACGGCCGTTCCAATCCATTCAGAAGAAGTGAACACATTCATTGTCTCCAAATCCTTTCGGTTAACATGAGGGTTCTAATCTGATTATTGCGGTATACAGATAGTGTACCACGCCTATGCGTGAGGGGCAGCACATCTGCATAAAAAAAGGATAAACGCGCTCCGCCAGAGTGGCAGGTGTACGTTTATCCGTTGTTTTTGATGCAGGAATTGAATCCTTATTTTTTGAAAATACGCAGTGGCGCGCCCATTGGCAGGAACGAACGTCCGAAGTGAGCGTTCAGTACCGAAGCTCCACAGCCATAGAAGGAGACCAGAGCGATGCCTAGCTCTGCAAAGGCAGCCAGTTTATGAAAGGCTTCAGCCGCAATCCCGAAAGAATCAAACGTCAGACCCAGGAACAGGAAGTCAATCAGGATGAAGATGATCAGCAGGACCTTATTGGCCTCCACGGCACCGATCGTCATGAAGAGCGTGAAGATCAGGTATCCCAGAAACACAAATCCGAGCTGCTTCGGATCCACGGCTTCGGCCAGGGTTGTTCCGAATACACCGAGCTTGATCAGCCAGCTGGCGGCCATGCCGAACCAGAAGAAGGCATAGGCTCCAAAAGCGGTCATGCCGAAGGTATTATTGTGCTTAGCATCCTGAATGCTGGCAAATAGCTGGGCGAAGGCGCCCAGGAAAATAGCCCAAGGAATGACATAGCTGAATCCCGAGGTAATCTCGAGCTTCTGTGAAGATGCGACCAGCGTGACGATAGCTAGTCCGAACAGGCCAATGGCACCAGGATCGGCAGTGACGATCTTGACGGATTGGGGGGATTGCGGTTGCGCTGACATAAAAGTTAATGCCTCCATTATTTAAAAGTGTTCGCTCATGACAACAGCACCCTGAAGGGCGCTGTTATTGGCCTGCCTATCATATCATACTGCCCTGCTTCTCTGGAATGATTTTTTGTTCATTTCCTGTCGATTCCTGACAGGTCACCTCGAAATTACGATATAATGACTCTATGATATGAACTGTTCATTTAAGTGATAAGGGTGATCGATTTGAATGTAAGAAGTTTTCTGAAGTTTGTGGAGCTGCCGACGAAGGCAGCAAGCATGATTCCTTTTCTAATGGGAACGTTGTACGCCTTGTACCGGTTCGAGGATTTTTATATTCTGCGGTTTGGTCTGATGTTCATTTCTCTGCTGAGTTTTGATATGGCTACGACGGCGATTAACAATTATTATGATTTCAAAAAAGCATCCAAGACACATGGCTATGGCTATGAGACGCATAATGCGATCGTTCATTTTAAGCTGAAAGAGCGTACGGTGGTTGCAACCATTATCATCCTGCTCGCGCTGGCGGCCGGGGGCGGGATTGCGCTGGTGTCACAGACAGGCCTTCTGGTCTTCCTGTTGGGGGGATTGTCGTTCCTCATTGGCATTCTATATTCCTTTGGTCCCATTCCAATCTCACGAATGCCGCTGGGAGAGTTGTTCTCCGGGCTGTTCATGGGCTTCGTCATTATCTTTATCTCGGCCTATATCCATACTGACAATAGTGTCGTCTCGCTACTGATTCAGGGGGGCTGGGTCAATCTACATATTAATCTTGTAGAGGTAATTTATCTCTTCTGGTTTTCTGTGCCAGCCATTTTGGGGATTTCGGGTATTATGCTGGCGAACAATATATGCGACATCGAGGAGGATATTGAAAACCGCAGATACACTCTTCCTGTCTATATTGGTAGAGAGCGGGCACTCCTGTTGTTCAAACTGCTATATTATGTCTCTTATCTTGACCTTGTAGTGTTATTGATCCTGAAGGTTCATCCGGTGCTCGTCCTGCTGATCCTTCTGACTCTAATTCCGCTCCGCCGCAATGTTGCAACGTTTCATGCGAGGCAGGAGAAGGCCAGCACCTTTATTCTTTCCGTTAAAAATTTCATCCTGATGAATGCTGCCCGTATCATGGTTTTGGGTGTAGCGGTACTCTTGCAGAATTTCGCTTAATTCCATTCATTCTATTCTAGCAGCACCTTTCGGAACGACTCCGGGGGTGCTGCTTTTTGAATTGTGCCAAATCATTGCAGTTTGTCCAAAGCGGCGTCGTTTTCCCGAATAATGTGTCATTAAGGATAGTAAGAGGGAATAGTTTCCGCTAGAATAAGGTAAAGTAACCTAATTTAAGGCAGGTCTTCCGCTAGCTTCCGGACGATCAGCCTGGGATAACAGGTTAATTTGGAAGGAGATGAAAGGAATGGCTGTTGCAGAGAAGCCGGTGATTTCAATCTCTGGCTTGTGGATGAATTACTCAGACAGAATGGTTCTCCGGGGGATTGATTTGGAAGTCTACCCTGGGCAGATTATCGGCTATATCGGTCCGAACGGTGCTGGGAAAAGCACTACGGTCAAGATCATGCTTGGTTTGGTTGAGGGATATAACGGGACCGTAGAGATCTTCGGGAAAGATATCGCTGACGGCGACAACACTTATAAGAGACGGATCGGCTATGTGCCGGAAGTCGCGGAACTATATGATAGCCTGACGGCACGGGAGTATCTGTGCTTCATTGGCGAGCTATACGGCATGAAACGCAGCGATGCAGACGACAAGGCCAAGCGGCTGACCGCTCTGCTAGGTCTGGAAAAGGCCTACGACATGCGCATCTCCTCCTTTTCCAAAGGAATGAAGCAGAAAGTGCTGCTGGTCTCCAGCATGCTGCATGACCCGGATATTCTGTTCCTCGACGAGCCGCTGAGCGGTCTTGATGCCAATAGTGTTATGGTGGTGAAGGAGATCTTCGCTTCACTGGCCGCACGAGGCAAGACCATTTTCTACTCTTCGCATATCATGGATGTTGTCGAGAAGATCAGCAGCCGTATTGTGCTTATTGCTGGAGGGGATATTGTGGCCGATGGCAGCTTTGCGGAGCTGAAGGACCAGAGCCGGGAAGGCTCGCTTGAAGAGATTTTTAACCAGTTGACCGGCTTTGACAAATACCGGGATATCGCCGGTGAATTCGTGACCATAATTCAAGAAGGTGCTGCAGATGAATGATTTTCGGGTACTGAAGCTGCTGGATCGGCTGGAGGGACTGTTTTCCAGAGTTGGCATCGATTACGGCGCTATGCGTAGCATTCTACAAGTCAAACTGACGATGGATGGGAGAAGGGCACCTACAGTTCTTGCAGCTACACAAAGATCAGCTGAGCCGAAGGAAGGCTCGCCGTTTCGTCCGCAGTGGGTTTACTTGATAATGGGTACGTTCTTGATCCCGCTCATCATTCCATCCGGCCATTACATGCTGCAAATGAGTCTGGTTCTGGGTGTGGTGATGTTCATGATTACCACTACACTGGTCTCCGACTTTTCCTCCGTACTGCTGGATCTTAGGGACAAGAATATTCTGTTCTCCAAACCGGTGAATCGCCGTACCCTGAATATGGCCAAGAACATCCATGTGCTGATTTATCTGTTCACTCTCACGTTAAGTCTTGCCGGGCCTACCCTAATCGTCTCGCTATTCCGGCAGGGGCCTTTGTTTTTTCTTTTATACTGTGTAGCCATTGTGCTGATGGACTGCTTTATCCTGGTGATTACAGGGCTTCTGTACCTGCTGATCCTGAAGCTTTTCGACGGAGAAAGATTGAAGGATATCATCAACTATGTGCAGATTGTACTGATGATTGCCATAACCGTTGGCTATCAACTGATTTCCAGGCTGTTTAACCTGGCGGAGTTTAGCGCATCCTTCAAACCGGCATGGTGGCAATATCTTATTCCTCCGGTCTGGTTTGCTGCCCCGTTTGAGCTGGCATTTGGTGGAGGGAGAGGCATTCATTTTAGCCTGTTGTCCGGTTTGGCGATTATTCTTCCGCTCCTCCTGATCATCACATACATAAAGCTTATGCCCCAATTTGAGAAAAGCTTGCAAAAGCTCTCGGCACAAGAGGTCGGTGGCCGGGAAGCAGCGAGATTATCTGGATGGCTATCTACTGTAGTTTGCCGGAGCCGGGAAGAGGGCATGTTCTTTCGATTTACCTGGTCCATGATGAAGACAGAACGGGACTTTAAGCTAAAGGTATATCCGACGCTAGGCTTCTCCATCGTGTTCCCTTTCATTTTCATCTTAAATATGATCTGGCTAGGAGATGGGGGCGGGATCGGAAATTCAAAGGCATACCTGTGGATATACTTTAGCGCTACGTTAATGATGACCATTGTACAGATGCTGCGGTATTCAGGAAGTTATAAAGGAGCTTGGATTTACAAGGCCATCCCACTGCCAGGGGAACATGCAGTGTACAGAGGCATGCTAAAGGCCGCGCTGTTCCGGCTGTTCATACCAATTTTCTTAGCAGAAGCGGTGGTATTCACTGTGCTCTTCGGGATTCGGATCCTGCCGGATCTTGTGGTTGTACTGTTTGCAACGCTTATTTATGCGGTGGTGTGTTTCCTGGTGCTGCCGCGGTCGCTGCCTTTTTCAGAACGCTTTGAAGCAGCTAAGCAGAAGGAGTTCACGGGAAGCAGCTTTCTGATGCTGTTCCTGCTAATCGGCATGGTGGGCCTGCATTATCTGGCAACCTTACTGACAGGTGGCGTCTACATATATCTTGTGCTGCTGGCCGCCTTCAATTTTGTGTTCTGGCGTCGTACATTCCCGGAAGGGAAGAGGATGGAACCCTCCGGGATGTCAAATATGGACATTTTTTAACGGAGACCAAAACAGGGGGCAAGTTCCAGTATTTACTTAGACAGTCTGATTAATAAAAGGTAAAATTACACCTAAAGTTGCTTTTCCAGGGATAGCCTATAATCTTTACGCACTCTTCCATTTATCCGATATACGTGTACTGATCCTGACTTGAGAAACGCACTGTGGCGATGATGATAATTACTATACCGGTGAAGAGGTTGACACATGGATCAAATGGGAATCCGTTATAATATTTGGATCGTTTTACTAACTTTCGCGCTGGTCTCTGCTGCGGTTTATGCTGCCGTGAATTTGATTTCGCAAGTTTCCCGTTCTGCCGGTAAAATCCGGCGAATGTGGATGCTGTCAGCATCCTGCGTTCTTGGCAGTGGCCTATGGGCAATGCATTATATCGGCATTATGGCCGGCCGTTTACCATTTGAAGTCAGCTACCAGCCGGGTAAAGCGCTGCTGTCCCTGCTGGTGTGTATGTTATCTTGTTATGCTGCGTTCTGGGTTGTGTTTCCGCACCGTCTCAAGCTTTGGCGAGCGGGTGCCGGGGGCCTGCTGCTTGGCGTGGGGAGCTCTGCTATGCATGATATCGGGATGTCTTCTATCGTACTGGAGGGGGGGATTCGCTATCCTATCCTCTCACAGGCCATCTCGATCCTAGCCGCTGTGCTGATGTCTTCCATGGGCCTCTATTTGCTTCGCAAGTTCAAGGATCATCCTAGCTTCAATAAGTGGAGACTCTATTTTGCAATATTGATTGGACTTTCGGTGACAGGGCTTCATTATTTCAGTCTCAGAGCCAGCCAGTGGGAATATTACAAAGGGCCTGGTGGGTCCTCATCCCTCCTGATGGATACGGATGTAATTCTGCTGAGCGGCGTATCGATTGTAACGGTTCTGATGCTTGCGGTCTCCGGAGGAGCCGTTTTCCTGGACCGGCATGTGCTTGAACGGATGGCTTATCATGATCCGCTGACCGGACTGCCTAACCGGCATGGCCTCGAGCGTTACTTCCTTGGAGATTTCTTCGGCGGAACATCCGGGGCGGTGTTCTTTGTGGATCTGGACCGCTTCAAATCGATCAACGATACGCTGGGGCATGATATCGGGGATATGCTGCTGCAGGAGGTCGCCAAAAGACTGGAAGGCTGCGTCGGCACCATGGGGAAGGTGTTTCGGCTAGGCGGGGACGAATTCCTCATCGCCCTGCCTATGTGCTCCGTGCCAGAAGCGGAAGAAGTAGCCGAGCGTATTCTGCAGGAGCTCAAGCACTTCTACAGCATCCAGGGTAATGAACTGTACGTGACAGCAAGCGTCGGGATCAGCCTGACTCCTCTGCATGGCACCGACCGGTCGTCCTTGATGAAAGCCGCAGATACTGCACTTTACACCTCTAAGGACTCCGGCAAGAATAAATACAGCATTTTCGATCAGGAGATGAATCGTCACCAGCTGCGGCGGATGTCGCTGGAGAAGGATCTGCGCAAGGCGCTGGCCCGTTCTGAATTCATGGTCGTGTACCAGCCCAAATGGGATTCGTTGTTGAATGTGACGGTTGGGCTTGAAGCCTTACTGCGGTGGAGACATCCTGAGCATGGAATCATCTCTCCCTCGGAATTTATTCCGATAGCTGAGGAGACTGGTTTGATCGTGCCTATCACCTACTGGATGCTGCATGATGTATGTAGCCAGAACAGGCTCTGGCATCAGGAGGAAGTGGCGAATGTCGCCGTCTCCGTTAATATGTCAGCACGGATGTTCGAAGGAAACGGGCTGTATGAGGTTGTGGAGGAAGCGCTGGCGCAATCGGGGCTGGAGCCGCATTTTCTGGAACTGGAGATTACAGAATCTATCGCGATGAACAACATGGAGGAGACAGTAGCCCAATTATCCAAGCTCAGGCTGCTGGGCGTACGGGTATCACTGGATGATTTCGGTACGGGCTTCTCTTCGCTGGGCAATTTAGACGAGATTCCGGTTAATACGCTGAAGATTGACCAGGTGTTCATTCGTAAAAGTAAGCTGCATTCCAAGAAAGCGATCATCAGCAATATTATTGCCATCGCCAGTAACCTGAATATGGATGTCGTTGCTGAAGGCGTAGAAACGACTGAGCAGATCGAACTGCTGCAATCGCTGGGCTGCAGAGTGATGCAAGGATATTATTATGGCCGGCCGATGCCTGTGAACGAGTTAGGGCAGTGGTTTATTGAGAATACGGCAGTATCATGATCTGACATGTAATCATTTTGTTTTCATGTTCAATATACATAACTTTCGAAATTATGCCGGACAGGAGTTAACTTGTCTATATGGCTACATAGTTCTGTTATACAAAAAAAGCAGGCCGGGGTGATCCCCGGTCTGCTTTGCTGCATTAAAAAGCATATCTACTTAAGTCCTAGGGCTGCTACGGTCTCAAACCTTGAACTTCTCCACCAAAAAGCGCAGCTTATCGGCCATTGAGGACAGGATCGTTGCAGCGGCTTCCACCTCTTCCATCGCAGCAAGCTGCTGTTGGGAGGATGCCGACAGACTTTCCGCCCCTGCCGCAGTCTGATTGGATACCTGAACAACATGCTGAATGGCTGTGACTAGCCCGGAGGCTAACTCGGCGAGTTGGCCAACTACTGTAGAGATTTGCCGGTTTTGCTCTGCCATGCTGGATACCGACATTTCAATTTCGGTGAAAGAAGTCCCGGCTTGGTCTATCATTTCGCTACTCTGTTCCATTTCTTGCGTGGAGTAAGACATCATCTCGGTGGCCTTTTCCATCTGGCTTACGGTCATTTTGATCAGATCACCGATTTGAGTAGCGGAATGAGAAGATCTTTCTGCCAGCTTGCGAACGGATTGGGCGACAACGGCGAAGCCCCGACCTTCCTCGCCAGCCCGTGCAGCTTCAATAGCTGCATTCAGGGAGAGTAGATGGGTCTCCTCGGCAATGCTGGAGATGACGGTAACAATGCTCTCGATTTGCTTGGAGTTGCTAGACAGAAGATTGATCATGCCAGAGAGCATGCTGATACTGCCGCTCATAGTCATCAGCTGTGCTGTGGTAGAATCCATCGACTCTCTGCCCGTTCGGGCTTTCTCTGCATTGCCATTGGCAAGATCAAGCGCAGTACCTGCCATAGCAGCAATCTCCGAGATGAAGCTGGACATGTTCTGTACGGCTTTGTAGCTGTCCTCGAGATTCAGGAGCTGGGCGTTTGCCCCATCGGCAAGCTCAAGGGTGATCCCCACACTATGTTCCCCGGCCCTGTTAGTTTCCTGAGCGCTGGCCGACAGCTCTCCAGAGGAAGAGGCAACCTGATGGGAAGTGTCATTCACTTCGGTGATCAGCAAGCGAAGATTGTCGGTCATGGCATTGAAGTCGCGCGCCAAGGTTCCGACCTCATCTTTACTGGCGAGAAGAATAGGGTCGTGTGTCAGATCGCCCTGGGCTACGAGATTAACGGAACGGGACAACCGGGTTAACGGGCTGACCATGCGGCGAATAAGCAGGTAAGCGACTACAATAGCCATCACAAAAATGGCTGCACCGATGATAAAAGGCTGAACAACCACATCCATCGTTCTTTCCTGAATAATTGAGCCGTCAAAATTGATAGCCATTAAGGCGATAATGGGTTTGGCAGGATCGTGATCCTGATAGATAGGACCGTAGCCGGTTTTGAGGGAGGTTCCATCGTATGTATAAACTTTGGAATATGTGGAATGCTGCATTTTGTTGATCATTGACTTGTCTTCATCGCTAAAATAAAATGTATCGCCTGCTTTATAGCCGCGCTTCTGGAAGCTGCTGTCAGCGGCTAGAACTTTGCCGTCCAACGACAGGATGAAGGCTTCTTTGAAAATAGGCTTGTGAGCAACGATCCAGCCAATACGCTCTTCTATCTTAGCAAGCTTGCTTGAATCTCCCGCAGTAAGTGCGGAAATGTCTTCTGGATTCACCAGGCCGGTTGTAATATTGGCGCAGCCTACCAATTCAACCCCGGCGGCCTCGTCCACTTGACTGTAAGCGGCACGATACCCGAAGAATCCGATGGATGAGCCCACAAGCAGCAGCACGATGAACATCATCCAGGTTAATTTTGTTGCCAATTTCATTCTTCTTCCCCACCAATTATGACTGATTGTTCGCAAAGAGTCTCTTTCTCGATGCTCACTGCTACGATTATAGCGTAACGAACTCAGCATTCTTGTGTCGAAATTTGCTTGTTTGAGGAATAGTTGTGACAACTCTATGGCGAAATTGGCAAAATATTGACCGAGAGTCATTGAATCCGGGAGTGTTAAAATGGTACGCTGGTTTTAGGACAAAGTGATTGGGAGCTGAAGGAATGTCGAAACAAATAGATCCGGTGATTGAAGGCATCGGGATATCCATGTGGAGGGTGCAGCGGAAAATTGTGTCCCAAATGTCTTTGCATAAGGAAATTGGCCTAACGTTTCCTCAACTAGGCCTTCTCAATATGATTGCCCACGAGAAAAAATCACGTGTGATCCAGTTAGCTGAGAAAATGGAGGTTAAATCCAGCGCCGTAACGGTGATGCTCGATCGCCTGGAGCTGCTGGGCTTCATCGCCCGGGTTCCGGATGAGCAGGATCGCAGGGCGGTCGTGGTCACCATCACGGCCAAAGGTGAGGAGTCGTTGAAGGAGGCACAATACCGTTCCAAGTTACTGCTGGCTGAGCATTTAGCCATACTGGAACCGGAAGAGCTTAAAGCCTTTGCCAAGTACTACGAAATGCTGGACAAGCAGGAACGCTGAGAAGCACCAAGCCTTCAACTATACAAAAACGGCCACACTCCGGATTAATAAGAGTGTGGCCGTTTCTTCTTGGTATGGTTCTATTTCTTGCTTTCAGCCTTAAGCGGCAATTGGGTTACATAGCTGTCCGAGAGCTGCAGCAGCCGTAGTGCCCGGTTATATTCATCCTCCGTCGCGGCAGGCGTTTTGCCTCCTAAAGCGATAGGATACTGTGTGTTGTCCTCAAAGCTGCTACCCGGAATTAGCAGTCCGGAGCTGGCAATGAACGATCCTGATGGCAGATAATAACGCTGTGGCAGCAGATTGACAGATTCACTGAGCAGATCTTGGCCAAAATGCAGATTATTCTCCATGGAGACACCGAGCAGCCCGGCGGCTGTCGGCATAATATCAATCTCCCCGCCAACCTGATCCAGTACCTGCGGTTTCGTGATGCCTCCGCCATGGATAATCAGCGGAATATTCATCATATTGGCATAGCTGTAGTCATGACCGTAGATTTCTTGCATCAATGCTTTGTCGTCATGATCCAGCGAGTAGATGGGCAGCCCCATATGGTCGCCGTAGATCATAATCAGACTGTTATCCCAGACACCGTTTGCTTTCAGATCTGCTACAAATTGGCCGAAGGCTTCATCTGCATAGTTCTGGGATCGGATGTAATCACCAACGAAAGTACCTTCATAACGCTCAGGTAGCTTCATCCGGTACTTCTCGGCCGGAATGGTAAAAGGGTGATGGGCAGACATCGAAATGATCTGAGAATAGAATGGCTGACCGGCCTCATTCATTTCTTTTAATTTTCCCGCTGTCTTGCGGTAGAGCACTTCATCGGATGCCCCGAAGAAGAATACGTCCTCATCCCCGAAGAATTGGTGATCATAATAATGCTCCCAGCCCAGGGAACTATACAATTCCCCGCGGTTCCAGAATTCCACATCATTCGTATGGAAGGTAGCGGTCTGGTAGCCATTGGATTGAAGCAGGCGCGGCAGACTCGGAAGTGTCTTGTCTACATACGACATCGTGGCTGCGCCGCGGGGAGGAATGTAGAAGGACGTATTCACCACAAACTCGGCATCCGAGGTGTTGCCCTGCCCCACCATTTGATAGAAATTCGGGAAGTACAGGCTGCTCTCCATCAGGCGGTTCAGATTTGGCGTAACTTCCTTGCCGTCCAGCTTCAGTCCAAGCAGGAAGTTCTGGAAAGATTCCATCTGGATAATGATCAGATTCTTGCCTTTGGCAACGCCTTGCAGGGATGAATGATCTTCAGCGCGAACCCCTTTTAGCGTGTTTATAGCATCCTGGGTGATATCACTAGCATTTATAATCTCAGTTTTGTCTTTGGCAAAAATGGTATAGGCCTCATAATTGAGAATACCCATCTCCTGTGCTTTCTTGATCTCATTCATACTGGCTTTATTAGGCAGAATATTGAACAGGCACAAGGCTAGAGATACTGCAAACAAAATACTGAAGCGCCCTTTTCCACTACCAAGGTTGATCTTCTTCTTCTTGTAATCCCGGCCGTTCTTGTTGAAGAAGAAGTAGAAGCCAAGTACGATAACATCAGTGAAGATCAGGAGGTAGTAAGGGTCCATCAGTGAGAATACGCTGTTGCGGACGGCAGTGACCTGATTCACCTGCTCAGCGGCATGGTAAGTGACAATAACCCCGTAATATTTGAAATACATAATGGCGGCAAAAAAGATGGCGGTCACCAGCAGGTTCACCGTCATGTAATATCCTAATTTGCGTTTGGAAGCAAAACGTTCAATAATGCAAAAAAGTGCCCATGCAAAAGGAATCTCCGTAATTAGAGACTTCCAAGGGAGAATATCGCCAAAGATAACGCCCCAGGCCAGAAAACTTTTCAGGACAAAAATAATGGTGAAGAATACAAAGGGTTTGATGATCCACCGTTTCAAGGTATTGGATGACACAGCTCCGCCTTCTTTCTACGTGATGACACGCTTCTTCCCGGACAGAGGAAGCGGTGTAAGGACAAAGAAATTCCATATTAACAGAATTTATTATCTCCCCCTGAAATGTAAATGTCAAAAACACTGCATGCCAGCATTAGCGCAATGTAAAGCGGAAGTGAATGACAGTACAGCCGCTCCTGCTTCTCCTGCCATCAGATGACTTTATACAGCGAATAAAAGACAAAAACGACGAATCGAATACATAGGGTTGTCAGCGTCGGTACGAAAAGGAGGAGAAAGGATGCAGCATAGGATATCTATATCCGTCAGAACGCTTGTAGAGTATGTATTCCGCAGCGGGAGCCTGGAGCCGGGGTTCCGTAGTGCGTCTTCCATGGTGGAAGGGACACGTATTCATCAGAAGATTCAGCAGCGGTACAAAGAAAGCGACCAGAAGGAAGTCTATCTGAAAACAGAGATTCCATACAAGGAGCTGCTACTTGTAGTGGACGGCCGCTGTGATGGTCTTCTGCTGACAGAAGACGGCACGCTAGTCGTTGAGGAAATCAAGTCCACGGCCGGACCGCTGGACTTGCTGGGTGAAGGTCGTGAGGTCCACTGGGCGCAGGCGCTCATGTATGCCTATATGATCGCACTTGAGCAGGGCTTAACTTCCATGGAAGTGAGGCTAACCTATGTTCAGCGCGGGGGAGAGGAGGAGCGGAGCCTGCAGAGGAGTGTCAGCATGGAGGAACTGGCGGATTTTGCCGCTGATACAGTGGCCCGCTATGCACCTTATGCCGAAATGCTGCTCCGGCATGATATTACCAAGGAGCAGAGCATCCGTGAGCTCGGGTTCCCTTTTCCCACCTATCGGAAGGGGCAGCGGCATTTTGCCGGTGCCGTGTACAAGGCGGTCTCGGAAGGCGTTAATCTCTTCGCTCAGGCACCGACAGGCATTGGCAAGACGATGTCCACCCTGTTCCCGGCGATCAAGGCCATTGGTGAAGGCCGGGCGAAGGGATTTTTTTACCTGACCGCCAAGACAATTACCCGCATGGCCGCTGAGGAAGCGCTGGCGCTCCTGTCGGCCAGGGGCCTTGTCCTGCACGTCATTACACTGACTGCCAAGGATAAAGCCTGCTTCCGGGAGGAGGGGCTTTGTAGTAGTGAACATTGCCCGTTCGCCGAAGGTTATTACGACCGGATCAATGAGGCGCTGCTGGACATGCTGGGCCAGGAAACGCTGATGACACGGGAGGTTATCGCCGGCTATGCGAAGAAACACGAGGTCTGCCCCTTCGAGTTCTCGCTGGATGCCGCTTATGTCTGCGATGCCGTGATTTGTGATTACAACTACATTTATGATCCCCGAATTAGCCTGAAACGTCTGGCTGAAGAGCGGAAAAAGGATACAGTCCTGCTCGTGGATGAGGCCCACAACCTGGTGGATCGGGGAAGGGAGATGTTCTCAGCTGCGTTGCAGAAGGCTCCGTTCTTGGGACTGCAGCGGCAGTACAAGGTAAGCAATTCAAGGTTGAGCGCTGCTGCCAAGGCGGTGAACTCGTTCTTCATCGCGCTTCGCAAGCTGTGCAACGAAGAGGGTCAGGGTTGGTGGAATGACTTCCCTGAAGAGCTGCCGGGTCTGCTGGAGAATTTTGCAGCCGAGGCAGAACTGGAATTGATCCAGCCGTCGATGATGCTGGCCGCCGATCCTGAGGAAGGGGAATCCAGTCTGCTGGACACCTTCTATGCCGTACAAGGGATGCTTCGCACCTTCAAGACCTATGACGAGCGATATGTGACCTATGCGGAGATTCGCCGTGGAGATGTTTATCTAAAGCTCTTCAACCTGGACCCTTCCTATCTGCTGCGGCAGATGGCCAAAGGCTTCCGCAGCCAAATTCTGTTTTCGGCTACCTTGGCCCCGATGTCGTATTACAGAGATATGATTGGTGCTGCTGAAGAGGACTACAGCTTAATTGTGGCTTCCCCTTTTCAAAAGGAGCAATGGGAGGTGTCGCTGCTCCCGCTGTCTACGCGCTATCATGACCGGGAAGCGTCCCTGCTGCCCTTGAGTGAAGCCCTGCACAGAATGACCGGCAAGCCGGGAAATTATCTGGCCTTCTTTCCCTCTTATCTTTACTTGCAAAATGTATATGATCTATTCAGTGAGCGATATCCCGACATCGCTACTCTAGTACAGGGTTCCGGCATGAGTGAGGAAGCACGCGAAGACTTCCTCGCAGCCTTCCGTCCGGACGCAAATCAAACGCTTCTTGGATTTGCTGTGTTGGGCGGTATTTTCTCGGAGGGAGTGGATCTGCCCGGCGACCGGTTAAACGGGGTTATGGTGGTCGGTGTAGGACTTCCGCAGCTGGGGCTCGAACGTAATCTGCTACGCGCCTACTTCAATCGCCAGGGCAAAAATGGCTTTGACTATGCCTATGTCTATCCGGGGATGTGCAAGGTGCTGCAGGCCGGCGGAAGGCTGATCCGCACGGAAAACGACCATGGCACCATTGTGCTGGCCGACGACCGATTTACGCAGCAGCCGTACCACTGGTTACTCCCCGAAGAGTGGCGGGACTACCTTATCTGGCAATAACATCGTATAATCTATGAAAGGGCATACAATTCAGACTCACAGGAGGCAGATCATGACACTTAACATCGGATTGATTGGTACAGGCTGGTTCGGTAAGGTTCACGCCGATTTACTGGCTGGAATGGAAGATGTTACTCTAGTAGCGGTATGCGGCAGTAGCAAGGAGAAGGCGGACGAGATGGCCCGTCATTATGATGCTGAAGGCTATGGCGATATTACGGAGATGCTCGAAGCTCATAAGCTGGATGCTGCTTATATATGCGTTCCCCCACAGTCCCATGGTGACATTGAGCGTGCGTTGATTCGGCATGACATTCCCTTTTTTATCGAGAAACCGCTAAGCTACAGCACCGAAATCCCGGCCAGCCTGCTTCAGGAGATTAAGGAGCGCAATCTGCTGACCTCAGTGGGCTACCACTTCCGCTATCAGGATAATATCCGAAGGCTGAAGGAAACGTTGACCGGGGATAAAATCGGGATGGTTACCGGTCAGTGGATGGGCGGTATGCCAGGAGTAGCATGGTGGCGCAACCAGGAGCAGTCCGGTGGGCAGTTTACGGAGCAGACAACGCATATCGTAGATTTGCTCCGTTATCTGGGCGGTGAGGTAGAAGAAGTGTACGGCTTGTACGGCAATCGTATTGTACATGAGCAGCATGAGAACGTCACGGTTGCAGATATCGGTACAGTGTCGCTGAAGCTTACTAGCGGCGTCATTGCCAATATTTCCAACACCTGCGTGCTTCCTGGAGAAGTCGGCCGGGTCAATCTGACCTTCTATAATGAACAAGGGCTGCTGGACTGGAATCTTGATCGCCTGCTTACCGTCCGTGTCGGGGGCAGCACAGAGTATGCTAACAGCGGCGACCCTTATGCCGCTGAGAGCGAGGCGTTCCTGCATGCCGTGCGTACTGGCGATCGCTCCCGCATTCTCAGCGACTATGAGGACGGCTATAAGACGCTGAAGGTGACTTGCGCGGCATATGAGTCGGCACAGACTGGACTGCCGGTTAAACTGTAGGTTAAGTAGAAGGATCGAGTTCCAAGTGAGATCATAGAAAAAAAGCACGCAGCTCCGGGGATTTCTTCGGAGCTATGTGCTTTGGCCCAAGCCGGGACGGCCTTAGTGGAGGAACACTGCGAGCAGTGGCGGCGCAATGCCGATGGTCAGCAGCGCCGTCAGGATCATCGCAATGCTGGAGATGGTACCGGTCAGCGAGCTAAGCTCGAAGGCCTTGGAGGTACCTGTACCATGCGCTGCGGTTCCCAGCGATACACCGCGCGCAATTTCATTGTCAATGCGGAAGAGACGCAGCACGGAAGGTCCCATCATTGTGCCCAGTATCCCGGTGAGGATAACGAAGACCGCCGTAATGCTAGGTACACCTCCGATACGCTGCGAGATGCTCATGGCGATCGGAGTAGTAACCGATCGTGGGACCAAGCTGGAGACCAGATCGCTGCTGAGATGCAGCCATTTGGCAAGCAGCATGGAGGAGATCACCGCAATGATCGTACCTGAGAGCACGCCTGCCGCAATCTCGGCGGCGTGTTTTTTGAGTACCTTGAAGTTCTTATGCAAAGGGATAGCGAACGCAATGGTTGCCGGCTGCAGCAGGTTAGTCAGCCACTTGCCTCCCGCATTGTAAGATTCATAAGGGATGCCTGTCATCAACAGAATGCCAACAATCAGCAGAGGTGTAATGATAAGCGGAGATAGGTATACTTTGCTGTGTAACTTATAGGCGCGCTTGGCAAGGAGATAGAGTCCTATGGTTAGCGCGAGGAACAATAGTCCGGTCATCATAAAGGTTTATGCTCCTTTGCCTTGGATATAGCTCCTGTGAGCAGCCCGGAGCAGGCCATGACTGCGAATGTACCGACCACTACGACTGCCAGCACCCGCAGTCCGTCGGTCTCCAGCATATCTGTGTATTTCATGACGCCGATCGCGGAAGGAATGAAGAACAGAAGCAGCTCAGCCAGCAGCCAGGAGGCTCCGACCTCCACCCAGTTCAAGCGTACGACGCCGAATTCAAGCAGAAGGAATAAGATAACCATGCCTAGAATGCTTCCGGGAATGGGAAAATGCAACCATGAAGCCAGTGAATTGATCAACAGTGAGAATACAGTGAGGCCGCCTATTTGCAGCAATCCTGAGATCATTTTTTTCATAAATGCGCCGCCCCTTTCATCGTAATGAAAGTTTACATTATTTATTTTCATAGGTAAAATGAATAGATCGAATAGCTGACATTCCTTTTGTCTATGCATAGGAGGCTGAGCCGTGGACATCCGGCAACTACAATATTTCGTTCAAATCGCAAGACTGAACAGCTTTTCCCAGGCGGCCAAATCACTGTATATCTCGCAGCCTACAATCAGCAAAATGATCAGGAATTTGGAGATCGAACTGGGTGCTGACCTGTTCTACCGGGAAGGCAAAAGCATCCGCCTGACAGATGCGGGCGAGATTCTGCTAACCAAGGCGCAGAATATTGTAGATTCATTCACCAGCTTGTCCTCTGAGCTGGATAGCTTGCGCGAGCTGAAGCAGGGCCATATCCAGATGGGATTGCCGCCAATGGTAGGTGCGAGCTTCTTCCCAGCAGTTATCGGTGAGTTTCATCATCGATACCCTGGGGTGACGATTCGCCTGCATGAGGATGGCGCCAAGAAGGTGGAGAATGATGTGGAGACGGGTCTGCTGGATATCGGTGTCATTGTGCTGCCTGTGGATCAGGGGAAGTTTAAATTCTTCTCTATTCTGGAGGAAAAGCTGGAGTTGCTAGTTCCGGCAGGGCACCGCCTGGCTGGACAGGAATGCGTGAAGCTGGCGGAACTGGCGGAAGAAGAGTTTATCCTCTTCCGTGAGGATTTTATGCTGCATGATCGGATTATTACAGAATGCGTCAAAGTAGGTTTTCAACCTAAGGTGGTATACGAGAGCTCACAGTGGGATCTGATCAGTGGAATGGTAGGGGCGGGACTCGGAATTGCGCTCCTGCCAGAGACGATTTGCCGTGACATCGACCGCTCACGGATCGCTGTCATTCCGCTGACGGCTCCGGTCATTCCCTGGCAGCTGGGTATTATCTGGCGCCGGGATCGCTATCTTTCATTTGCGGCACGAGAATGGATTTCTTTTGCTAAGGGGATCTTCGTAGGTCATTAGTCTCCCGTTTTGTTGAATCATCGACAAATTTTTCTTTTTTTTGAAAATATGTTTTTTGGCATCATGATTTATGATAGGGGAGAAGTTGATAGAGAGAAGGTGAGAGAATCGTGAGCCTTTACGATGCTTCCTCCCGTAACATTCATAGGAGAGATATAAGAGAAGACGAACTGCTGATTACGATTGAGAGCTTGAGATGTCAATTACTTGAGGTTGCCGAGCAGCATAGTCTAAGTGATCGTGCTGTAGTAGAGCTGAGCGAGCGGCTGGACGGTTATATTTTGCTAGCCCAGAATAAAATGATGGAGAGTCTGCGCAGCCGGAAGGCGGGAAACGGCCCGTCTGCCAAAAATTCCAGGAATTCGGCGCTAAGAAGCCAGACCGCGTTGCAATAGTTCAATAGTCTTTTGCATCCATAATCATATAGATGGTAGAATTAGGGGAGAGAACAGCTCCTCTTTTTGTTGTGCTTTCTGGACAATTATCCTATAATTATGTAAATAATTAGAAGCTGTTATTATATCATTATAGGAGGTGCCGGGTGGAGGCGAAGTTTACAACTATACGCTCAGAAATTGAGAAGAATCTATCCCGTTCGGGTCATAATCTCGCTTCTTTTGCGAAAGTTTCCGGCCTGAACCGCGGCAGTCTCAGTGCTATATTGCATGGGAATCCCCCAAAGCCTATATCATTAGGGCAAATGGACGCGATTACTCGGGCTTTCGGGTTTCCTGAAGGTTGGCTGTATCCGCTCTATATTGATGAATGTTTTTATGAGGACAAGGTCTCCCGTCGCAGAGCAGAGCCGTTTCTGATCCGATGCGCTGAGATCGGCAAGAAGCCTTGTATTGATGAACTTCTGAGCAGAATCCTTGAGTATCCGAAGCAGATTGACTTGATTTATTCAGTCGCAGAGAAGCTTTTCAATAATGGGAAAATCAACGAATCTGTCATTTTCTATAAAATTGTAGCCGAGAATGAGCAGGACAGTTACTCGGAGCGTCTGGCTATCAGTCAATATCGCATTTTCAAATCCATGCAGTCTGTAGTAGATATGGAGGAGAAGTTTAGAGCGGTGATCACGTTCGAGCCGTTTCGGGGACGTCTGCCGGAGGCCATGCAGCTGGATGGTCTGCTTAAGCTGGCGAACGTCTGCTTTACCCTGCACCGGTGGCGGGATGTAGAGAAATATGCCGACGAATTGCGTGCGCTCGCGAATGGATTATACCGGGATGAAGTGCGCAAGAATGCTAGCAAGCGCCGGGAGACGATGCATACGGAGCGGCCACTTGTGGTGTATTACGGACATGGTTATTTGCTGAAGGCGGCCGCGCTGACCAAGCAGGGGCGATATGAAGAAGCCAAGCGGTATACGGCCGGATATGCAGACCTTAGCTGGTTTGAGATTTTGGATGAAGAAGGTCACAAGGCGGTCGAAGACTTCAAGCTCTTCTCCAAAGCCAACAGCTTCACTCTGGAGATGCTGGACGGCAACATTTCCATCCTTCCATCTTATATCTCCTTCCTGGCCGATCACCCGGGCGAGATTCTGCCTGGCCTAATCACGATCATGGAATCTGCGAACCAGTTTGGCTTTTCTGCCGATAATGCACTGACCAAGTTCTCAAGGGAAATGCTGCGATTCGGTCAATTCCAGGACCCGATCAATGTAGACAGGCTATTCCGGCTCAACTATCAGATTGCTATTTACCTTATCAACCATCAGGAGTACCCGCGGGGAATCGACCATATTATCGAATGTCTCCAGCTGTCTGCCAGACTGAATAATGAGAAAGGCTTCATCAATTGTGTCACTCTCTTCGAGATTAACAGGGAATATGCCAGCGACAGGCAGAAGCAACTGTACACAGATCTTATGAAGGAGGTGAGACAAAATGAAAAAATCGCTGCTGACGATGACCGCCGTTTTAGCGTTGTTTAGTTTTATTATCATTGGAACACCGGCAGGCAAAGGAGGTAACGGGGGATCGTTCACCACGCTTGAACACGGAGTGGGGTACTAATCCTTAGGACTCAGGGACGTATCCAACGCTTGATCCTTTCTTTATGACCATAGAACGCGGCAGTAAGCTGCATCGTTATAATATTGTTATACCAGCAGAACAGTGATGCCTCCCAAGATAACTATGGCTGCATGCTGTAATACCACAAGATGATGCCCGGTTTCTTAGGGGTCATCTTTTTTGTACCCTTTGCAACTGCTTAAACAGCAGAATGAAGGGTCTTTTTTATGCCTAAAAGCAAGATTTTGAGTGTTTTGAATTTCGTAAAAAATGATACCGCATTCATTATTTGACAAAGTGTTTTGCTGTAAATATAATTTAGGTTACCTAATTAATAAACAGTTTAATTATTAGCTAACCTAATTAATTTTGCGGGGTGATAAAGATTGGGATAAATGGAGAAAATACAGTCGCGAATAGGCTTTTCATTGCATTGCGCATGTTGCATAAGGTCCAATGGCAGCATACGGTGGAGGGCAATAAGCCGAGTGAGATGACTTTGATGATATGTATTCGCAAGCACCGGCATTCCAATGAGCAGGGCCTGAAGGTCTCGGAGATCGGACGCATCCTTGGATGGGCTGCTCCTACAGTCACTCAGTTGGTCAATAGTCTGGAGGCCAAGGGAATGGTGGAGCGGCGGGCTGATTCCGAGGATCGGAGGGCTGTCCGTATCCAATTAACAGAGCGGGGAAAAAAGGTCACGCGAAGAGTACATGCCTATATGAATGAAGAGCTGGTTAAGCTGGTGGAGTACTTGGGCGAAGAAGAGAGCAATCAGTTGTGTGATCTGCTGTTGAAGGTCCATGCATATGCCCTGAGCAGTCCCCGACCTGATTTCGATCGGTTACAAATGAACGGAGATGAGAACCTTGATTAAATTACTAAGACAACTAAAGCCCTTTAAGCTAGCGGTCATTGGTGTACTAATCCTTGTATTTCTGCAGTCCATGGGGGACTTGTATCTCCCCACACTGATGTCTGACATTGTGGACAAGGGAATTGTGCACCAGGACCGCAGCTATATATGGCGGATTGGCGGATTCATGCTGCTGGTAGCTGCCGGCGGAGCGCTGTGCTCGATTATCGCCAGTTATTTTTCAGCCAAGATCGCTGCAGGTTTCGGAAAGAATACGCGAGCGCTAATGTTCAATCATGTAGAGAATTTTACGCTCCACGAGTTCGACAAGGTGGGTACAGCATCGCTGATTACCCGCACGACTAATGATATTACACAAGTACAGACCGTTCTGACTATGATGCTGCGGATGATGGTTGCGGCACCGATGATGATGATCGGCGGGATCATTATGGCGGTCTCGGAGGATGCCAAGCTGTCGTTGATTTTTGTGGTAGTTATTCCGCTGCTTGTGGGTGCAATTTTCCTGATTGGCATGAAGGGCTTACCGTTGTTTAAAGCGATACAGGTCAAGCTGGATAAGCTCAACCTTGTGCTGAGAGAACATCTGACAGGTATCCGTGTCATTCGCTCGTTCAACCGGATTGACCATGAGAACAAAAGATTCACGGAAGCCAACCGTGATCTGACCGATACGGCGATTAAGGTTAACAAGATCATGGCCGGACTGATGCCGCTTATGATGATTGTTATGAACTTTTCCATGATTGCCATCCTTTATTACGGAGGTATCCGTATCGGCGACGGTGACCTTCAGGTCGGTTCGTTGATGGCCTTCATTCAATACGCCATGCAGATTATGTTCTCACTGATCATGGTTTCGATGATGTTCGTACTGATTCCCCGTGCTTCCGCATCGGCTGTGCGGATCAACGAGGTATTGGATATGAAGCCGGAAATTCTGGATCCGTCGGCAAGTGAGCTTGACAATACAGCCGTATTGACCAAGCGTGATGGTCGTGACGGTATGCGCGGATACGTAGAATTCGAGAACGTCAGCTTCTCCTACCCGGGTGCAGAACAACCTGCGTTGTCTGGGATCAGCTTCAGTGCCCGCCCGGGTGAAGTCACGGCGATTATCGGGGGTACCGGGTCTGGTAAATCCACAATGCTGAGCTTGCTTCCCAGATTCTATGACGCTGCTGAAGGCTCCGTGCGGGTGGATGGCGTCGATGTTCGCGATATGACTCAGGAAGAGCTGCGCAGCAAGATTGGTTATATTCCACAGAAGGCTGTTCTGTTCACTGGCACGATCAAGGATAATATCCGGTACGGTAAAGAGGATGCGACTGATGAAGAGATTATCCATGCTGCCAAGGTGGCACAAGCCTTCGATTTTGTATCAGCGATGAAGGATGGATTCAACTCGGAAATTGCTCAGGGCGGGAATAACGTCTCCGGGGGTCAAAAGCAGCGTCTGTCTATTGCCCGTGCACTGGTCAGAAGACCGGAAGTATATCTCTTCGACGACAGCTTCTCCGCGCTTGATTTCAAGACCGATGCCAAGCTGCGCGCCGCTCTCAAAGGAGAGACGACAGAATCCACCGTTCTTATTGTGGCTCAGCGGGTTAGCACAGTAATGGATGCAGACCGGATTATTGTGCTGGATGAAGGCAGAATCGCTGGTACGGGAACGCACAGGGAATTGCTGGAGAACAGTGAAGTGTACCGCGAGATTGTGTCCTCGCAGTTGTCAGAGGAGGAAATAGCATGAGTGAGAAGAACAGCCAGATGAAACTTCCGGGCGGTGGAAGAGGCCGGGGTCCTGGTGGACCTGGCGGCGGACCTGGGATGATGCTGCCAGCGGAGAAGGCCAAGGACTTCAAGGGTACGCTCCGCCGTCTGATTCGCTACCTGCGTCCACGTCAGGTGCAGCTGATCGTTATCTTTATTATGGCGATTGCCAGTACGGTATTTAGTATTTTAAGCCCGAAGATTATGGGTAAAGCAACGACCAAGCTGTTTGAAGGCGCCTATGGAAAGTTGACAGGTGTAGAAGGAGCTTTTATCGATTTTGGCTATATTAATGATATCCTGCTGATTCTGGGTGGTCTTTATCTGTTCAGTGCCCTGTTCAGCTATTTACAGCAATATATCATGGCCGGTGTGGCCCAGAAGGTTGTCTATGATATGCGCGAGCAGATCAATCTTAAATTGGAACGGCTGCCGCTGAAATATTTTGATTCCAGAACTCATGGGGAAATTCTCAGCCGGGCTACTAATGATGTAGACAACATCAGTACCACCTTGCAGCAGAGCTTAACGCAACTGATAACATCTATCGTTACTATTATTGGTGTCATTATCATGATGCTGACCATTAGTCCTTGGCTGACCCTGATTACAGTGGTGACGTTGCCGCTCAGTTTTGTGGCCATACTGGGGATCACGAAACGTTCGCAAACCCATTTTATCGGGCAGCAAAAATCACTTGGGCAGTTGAACGGACACGTAGAAGAAATGTATACCGGTCACCGTATTATTAAAGCCTTCGGCCGTGAAAAGGAATCGCTTCGTCAGTTTAATACGATTAACGATGATCTCTATAATTCCGGCTGGCGCGCCCAGTTCATGTCAGGCATGATTATGCCGCTAATGACCTTTATCGGGAATCTGGGTTATGTGCTTGTCTGCGTAGTCGGCGGTATTTTTGTCACCAAGAAAATGATTGATGTCGGGGATATCCAAGCCTTTATCCAGTATTCACGACAATTCACCATGCCGATCACGCAAACAGCGAATATTGCTAACATCATTCAGTCCACAGTTGCTTCCGCAGAGCGGGTATTCGAGCTGCTCGATGAAGAAGAGGAAGTTCCGGAGAAAACGGCTGCTGTGAAACACGAAGCTGTGGAAGAAGAAGGTGCCGTGGAATTCCGCCATGTGAAGTTTGGCTATAAAGAGGATGCGATCCTCATTGAGGATATGAATATTGAGGTCAGCCCAGGTCAGACGATCGCGATTGTAGGACCGACTGGTGCCGGTAAGACCACGATGATCAATCTGCTGATGCGCTTCTATGAGCTGAACGGCGGCCAAATTCTCATTGACGGTGTTGACATCACGGATCTGAAGCGCAGTGAGCTGCGCAGCAAATTCGGGATGGTGCTTCAAGATACCTGGCTCTTCAATGGTACAATCCGTGACAACATTGCCTATGGACGTGAGGGTGCCAGTGAAGCCGATGTGGTGCGTGCAGCCAAAGCAGCGCATGCGGACCACTTTATCCGCACCTTGCCGCTGGGCTACAATACGGTGCTGAACGAAGAAGCCTCTAACATCTCGCAAGGTCAGAAGCAACTGCTGACGATTGCCCGGGCTATCCTGGCCGATCCGTCCATCCTAATTCTGGATGAGGCTACAAGCAGCGTCGACACCCGGACTGAGGTGCAGATCCAGAAGGCGATGAACACGCTGATGGAGGGTAGAACAAGCTTTGTTATTGCCCACCGTTTGTCTACAATCCGTGATGCGGACCTGATTCTGGTTATGAACAAGGGAAGTGTCATTGAGAAAGGCAACCATGAAGAACTGATGGCGCAGAACGGCTTCTATGCTGATCTGTATAACAGCCAGTTCTCCGAGGAAGCTGTTCCGGAAGTTAGCTGAGGCTAACCGCGGGGAATGTCATAACGGTTAGCGGCTTTAAAGTGCCCCTCATCTCCGTACGTAGTATGCGGTGGTGAGGGGCACTTGTCTGTCAGGGCAAGGCCCGGCTTCATGCGGTCCTAGGCCGTGTAGAAGCTGCAGGGTATGCCGCTTATTCCGTAGTTTAAACCGCGCAATTGCGCGGCTTTTTTTATTGTATAAGTAGTGCTGGATGCATGAAATCACGGATGGTATTTAGGCAGGTCAGCGTGTATGATATGAATATAAAAATGACCCGCGGTTCATTTTGCGTTCCGCAGGCTCTGCAGAGAGGATGAAATAGATGTCAGGCTACGGAAAATGGGTTGCAGGCAGCAAAAGTAAGTGGATCACTTTTCTTGTGTGGATCGTAGTAGTCGGCCTCCTGAACATGCTATGGCCTGCTGTGAATTCACAGGTGGCGAACAACGCCCCTAATCTGCCGGAGAATGCGCAATCGGTTCAGGCAGAAGTAGTTGCGGGAAGAGAATTCCCGGGCGGCAGCGGTGTTCCGGCCTTGTTGGTGTGGCACCGAGAAGGCGGAATGTCTCCGGAGGATCTGGTACATATCGGGGCCATCTACAATACCTTGGAACAGCAACCGTTACCATATCAAAATTTCGTGCCCCCGCTCGGCAAAATTCCTCCACAGGCGCTTCAGGCTTCACTCTCGGAGGACGGTAGCACGCTGGTGACACCGGTACTCTTCGATTCTTCCGCAGATAGCGGGCAGCTTAAAGAAGCAGTCACGGACCTCAAGGGGATCATCCATACGGAAACCGGCAGTGATCCGACAGCAGCGGGTACAGCGGACAGCGAGTTAAGTCTGCGCGTCACCGGACCTGTAGGCATCTCCATTGATGCCAGCAGTCTGTTCAAAAACGCCGATGTATCCTTGCTAATTGCGACTGTGCTTCTTGTACTTATTTTTCTGCTGATCATTTATCGTTCACCGATTCTGGCGGTCATTCCGCTGGTTGCAGTGGGCTTCGCTTATGGGGTTACGGGACCTATATTGGGCAAAATGGCTCAGGAAGGCTGGATTACCGTAGATTCGCAAGCCATCTCAATCATGACCGTCCTGCTATTTGGAGCAGGCACGGATTATTGTCTCTTCCTAATCTCCCGGTTCCGTCAATTGTTGAAGAGCGAGGAGAGTAAGAGCCGTGCCCTGCTGCATGCAATTACGGATTCTTCCGGGGCAATTGCTATGAGCGGCTTCACCGTGGTGCTGGCACTATTCGCATTGCTGCTGGCGAAGTTCGGGGCGTACCATCGCTTTGCGGTTCCTTTCAGTCTGGCCATCTTTATTATGGGTATCGCCAGTCTGACACTGGTTCCTGCATTGCTAGCGATCTTTGGCCGGGCCTCGTTCTATCCATTCATTCCGCGTACTCCTCAAATGGAAGCAGAGCGGGCGAAGGTCAAGGGAAAGCCAGCGCCACAGCCGCGCGTATCCCGCAAAAAAGGCATCGGTGAGCTAGTAGTCGCCCGTCCGTGGGCCATTGTGGGCGTGACTGTATTGCTGCTGGGTGTGCTGGCTTCTTTCTCCAGTGGAATTAAGTTTACGTATGATATCCTGTCTTCTTTTCCGAAGGATATGGAGTCTCGCCAGGGGTTTGACCTTATTGGTACCAAGTTCTCGCCTGGTGAGTTGGCTCCGGCCAAACTGATGATTGATACTCAAGGCAAGGCAGATGGCGAAGACCTTAAAGTCGTCCTGGGTGCACTCTCTTATGTGGGTAAAGTTTCTGATCCCCAGCCGGGCGCAGTGAACAAGGAGATCCTTGGCTACGATATTGAATTCAAGAGCAATCCGTATTCCCTTGAAGCTATGAGCCATATTCCGGCGCTACGGGCGACGGGAGAGCAGGCGCTTGTAGATGTGGGGGTTGCGAACCCTGAAGGCAAAGTCTGGATCAGCGGACAGACGGCGACCCAATATGACAACAGAGCCACCGGCGAGCGGGATATGGATCTCATTATTCCCGTGGTTATCGGAATGATCACCTTGCTGCTGCTCGTTTATTTGCGCTCAATTATCGCTACCATCTATTTGGTTGGGACCGTAATCCTATCCTTCTTCTCCGCACTTGGACTAGGCTGGATTATTATTCATTATGTCCTTGGCGCAGAGGCCATTCAGGGAGCAATTCCACTTTACTCCTTTGTATTCCTGGTGGCACTTGGCGAGGACTACAACATCTTTATGATCTCGAGCATATGGAAAAAAAGAAAGGTTATGCCCCTGAAGCAAGCGATTGCGGAAGGGGTCAACGAGACGGGCTCGGTCATTACTTCTGCCGGACTCATTCTGGCGGGGACCTTTGGCGTGCTGGCTACGCTGCCAATTCAGGTGCTTGTGCAATTTGGCATTATCACAGCCCTTGGTGTTCTGCTGGATACCTTTGTGGTACGCCCGTTCCTCGTGCCGGCCATTACCTTGCTATTCGGTCGATTGGCCTTCTGGCCGGGCAAGCATGTGGAAGTCGCGGAGACGCAGCCTAATGTTGGTGAGTAAGAGAGAGGTTCACCTACGAAGCCAGAATAAATGATGCGTTTATGAATTTGCTATGCTCCCCACAACTAAAGGGGAGATTCATTGGTAAGTTTTAAGCTGTCGAGGACATCCTCGTCAGCTTTTTTTATATCCCATTCGCTAAGTTCATCATCTTCTGGAAGTGCATATTGCAGTTTAATGTAGGAAGGTTAGCGCTACAACTTTCTATGTGTCAATTCAGGGGCTACGCAGCTCGTAATGGTGGTTACTTGTCGGCATTTGCGCTCTCGGTTTCGCTGTTACGACTTCTATTTATGCAATGACTGCAGATGCATCTGTTGAGAAACAAATTGATGAGAATCTTGATGGATTAGTAGAACAGTTACAAACTGAAGCTGCTAATAAAACTGAGCTTGCCATAAGCAGTAATCCTTATGATTACCTCAAAAATAGTGCGGCATATTCGAATATTGTAAATCTTGGGACGGATGCGCGTTTATAATGATATAAATGGAACACTTGAATCAAAACGTGGATTTCAGAAACGCATCTGTGAAATGAAAATCACGAATATAAACCATCTTTGTCTTCGGGTAAGTATGTATGTGCTTGTCTATTAGAGCGAAACGGTTTAGTTCGTCAGCAGCCGGAATCAAAACTTGAAAAATCCAGATCTAAAAAAGTTCAGACTGGTACCTTTTTACTATATAATTAAATGTGATATATGTATTAAATATTATTTAATACAAAAATAATACATAAGAAGATTTATGTTTCTAGGATTAAAAAAATTGCAACTGTTCAGTACAGACATGTAATTTTAAAAAAGTAACTATCTAAAGGCGGAATAGTTACAAATAAATTTAATAAGGAGTGCTTGAACGTGAATCTTAAGTTCGTTTTCAAAGGAGTAGTATCATCTGCTCTGGTAGTTTGTCTAATTGCTGGAACTAGTATTATACCTGCTTTTGCGGAGTCGACAGAAAGTTCGTCGAAAGATTATGCAGCTAAAAGTGGCAGCTCTTCAGGAACTGAATTTCAGGCTACATACCCATTAAAAAAGAGTAATGGGGCTAAAGTGAACTTCTGGATTAAAAATACTGGGAATGTAAGTGTGAGAATTACAATTAATGGAGATCAGAAAAGAACTCTCGCACCAGGTAAGAGTGGCCACATTAGTGCTCCAGTTGGTTCTTTAAGTAGCGAATATAAATTTAAAGCTGTACCAACGCCTAATGGTGGTGATATTAGTATAGACTATCGTATTGCTCAAAGAGATTAAATTTGATGCTTAAGATATTTTTAGTTTTTTATAAGTCTCCTGAATCCGAGATGGTAATTTGGTAATTCAGTGCAGACATAATGTACCAAGGATTACAGGGTTTCGTTTGTTCCCTAGAAGGTAGGGAACAAAAGTTTTGGAAGTTTCGGGAAGAACGGTAATAGCTTAAAGGCAGCTCATATGAGAGCTGTCTTTTTTGTTTGTCTTCGTGAATATAGCGAATTATTGAAGTAATGAAGATTTAGCCCTCTTATTTTTGGTTTAGCCAGAGGCGAGTAGTGAGTGGATTATAAAAAGCAGAGATATTTCTATAATCTTTATAAAAAGGTGAGAAAAAGCGAAGTTCAGCTTGGAATTACAAACCCTAAAATTAACGAGTGTCCACTATTTATTCTAATCGCAAAAATGCTCTTTGGAAGCGGTGGGTGCACTCTTTTTCTACTCACACAACAAGAAGATGGGGAGGAACGAAGGAGAAAGTTAGGGACTGTAGGAGTGAGGCGCTCGATTGAAAGGTCTTCAGAGGAAAGCTCACGTCTAAATTATGAGCTGCTTCTCGATTTTAGGCGCTATCAGGGTTAATAAAGAAAGCTGGAGTTAACAGCGATCGGAAGCCTAATTAAGCGATCCTAGTGACGACCGAGACTCTTACTCAGATCTTAGGTCGGTCATATACAGCTATCCAAAGACAAAAACTAAGCAGCCTGATTCCTATGTTTAAGGGGGTCAGGCTACTTAGTTTCACTTGAACACAATGATAATTGTAGCACTAGAGATGGCTCATGATGGCCTTTTTCAGCCATATCAAATACTAGCAGATCATATCAAATACCAGTAGATCATATATACCAGTAGATCATATCGACACTAGCACACTTATATCAACCACTAGTACGCTCGTATCAACCAATAGCTCACCAACAACCACTAGCATTAAGGTGTGCTAGTTCCCAGGCGTACGGCTGATCAGCAGCTCGTACTTGTCGAGCGAGGCGCCGAGAATAACGTCACTGCCGCCGGCACCGCGGTGAGACTGCTTGAAGGATTCGCTGGAGGTCCAGCCCTTGAAGCTCTCTTCATTCTCCCACACGGTACAGATCTTTAATTCCTCCGCGTCTTCCTTGGCACTGCCATGCCATACTTCCATGCGCACAAAGCCCGGCATGTCCTGTACGCCGCCTGAACCTGCAAAACGCTGGGCCATAGCGGCGCCATGGCCTTCCTTGACTTTAATCGTATTCGTAACTACTAGCATGCAATGAACCTCCCTAAGATAGTATGAGTGAGAGAATAAGATACAGACTATTTATTGCGGGTTCGTGGTCCAAATACCGGCGGTCTTGAGGAAGACGCGATCCGGCAGCTTCAGGGCAGCAATAGTCAGTTCAGCTACATCCTCCGGCTGCATCATACGGTCTTCGTCACCAATCTTCAGACCTGCGTTCTCAGCCAGTGGAGTGTTGACCGTACTTGGCGTCAGCGCGGTTACCCGGATATTGTGTTTGCGCACTTCCTGAGCCAAAGATTCGGTCATGCCCATCAGCGCGAACTTGGAGGAACAGTAGGCAGAGCCTGTAGCAAATCCGCGTTCGCCCGCTGTGGACGAGATGTTGATGATATTGCCGCTGCTGCGCTCAATCATGGCTGGCAGTGCAGCTCTGGTAACATAGTAGACACCGAACAGATTGATCTCAAGGTGGCGTCTCCAGTCTGCAGGGTCCATTTCCAGAAATGTACCGAACTGGGCAACCCCGGCGTTATTAATAAGCGCATCGAAAGCACCAAGGTCATTCTGGAGCGAAACAACAGCCCGTTCTGCCTCTTCCTGTACGGAAATGTCGGCAACGGCAATGCTAACCTTGACGTCGTAGACTTCCGTCAACGCGGCTTTCAAGGCTTCCAAATCGCCCGATGTTCTGGAGATCAGGCCCAGGTTGGCTCCTTCTTTGGCCAGTGCAAGGGCCAGTGCTTTCCCGATCCCTTTACCTGCACCGGTAATTACAACGCTTTTTCCTCTCAGATCCATAACTTCGCTTCACGTCCTTTTAAAGATTAGATAACAGCTTCCGCTTCAATTATACCTGAGCGGGCAAAGACAAGCACGCCGCCCCCGTTGGTAGCGCCGTCATGCTTGCCTCAGCTACTCAAATCTCATGGGATTTTCGGACTGATGGTATCCAGGGGCATTGTGGCCGGTCCTTCTAGAACGGCACCATCATAGGAGAAGCGAGAGCCATGGCAGGGGCAATCCCAGGTCCGTTCTCCGTTATTCCATTCACACTCACAGCCCAGATGGGTGCACGTCCGGTCGACCAGATGAAGGTGGCCTTCCAGGTCTCTGTACGCGCCGACACGCTTCCCATCATGAAATACAACCGCCCCCTCGTCCCGCTTTAGATCCTTGGTCTTCTTGTGGATGATCTCGACCTTACCTGCGATAAGCTCCTTGGCGACATTGGCGTTCTGCACAATGAAGTTCTTGATGCCAGGATTTGCTTTGAAGCGTGAAGGATTGTACAGCTGTGTGTAGGGGTTGTCCTTACCCTGTATTTGATCGGCAATGATCTGTGCTGCCATGGTACCGCTGGTCATTCCCCATTTCCCGAAGCCGGTGGCGATATAGATCTCCTTATTGCCCTTTATTTTTCCAATGTAAGGAACTCTATCGAGGGTGATCAGGTCCTGGGCCGACCAGCGGTAAGGCATTACCTTAATCCCCAGCAATTGCCCCGCGAACCGCTCAAGGTTCTCATAATGACCAAATGTGCAAATGCCTTGGCCTGTCTTATGATTGTCTCCGCCGACGATTACTAGCTTGCGGCCCTCCCATTCCACGGCCCGCAAGGAGCGGGTAGGCTGTCCGGCACTCAGATACATCCCACCTTCGAACTGCATTTCCGGCTGAATAGCCAAGCAGTAGGAGCGTTCGGCATGCAGGCGCGAGAAGTAGAGCGCCCCACCGTCATAGAAGGGGAAGTGGGAAGCGGAGACGGCGTGACTGCAGGTAATCGCGTGCTGATCTTGCTCAGTGAAAAGCGTAAGCCTGCCGCTGTTCTCTACTTTTTCAGCAATGGTTGTGTGTTCGTACACTGTACCGCCATTTTTAAGAAAGACCTGAAGTAGCCCCAGCAAATATTGCAGGGGGTGGAAGCGGGCTTGTCCCGGCAGGGTAATAGCCCCTTCTACCCGCAGGGGGAGAGATACTGAATCAAGCCATTTTCCCGGTAACTCCAGGGTCTGATAAGCTGCAAATTCCTTTTCAAGCTGTTTTCGTGTCTTGTCATCTCCGGCGTCGACATACAGGTAAGCATCTTCCCGTGTCATGCCGCAGGCCAGATGTAGCTCTTGTGCGGTACGAATCATCCACTCCATGGCTTCATTGTTGGATTTATAGTAGAGGCCGGCCTGTTCCTCTCCAAAGTGCTCTAAGAGATCGTGATAGATCAGTCCGTGCTGGGCAGTGATTTTGGCGCTGGTGAACCCGGTGGTTCCATTAAGGATGGTCCCTGCCTCCAGCAGGGTTACCTTATAGCCGGCTTTGGAGAGCAGGTAGGCCGTCGTGATCCCGGTGATTCCCCCTCCTACAACAGCAACGTCCGTCTGGTGATTCCCGTTCAATCGCGGAAAAGTCGGCATATCGACAGTATCCCGCCATAAAGATTCAGGAAACTGCGGCAAATTAGCCGTAAGCCGGTTCTCTGGATTCATGCTCTGATCCCTCCCTACTTTTGCGTTACGTTGTTCAATTATTACCACAACCTGGGGAAAAGAAACTTCAGTTCAGAGGGCAGTGCATGATTTGCGGGCGATGATGCCAAAATAAGGACACATCTTCGTAAAGTGGAACCAAAAGAGGGGAGGGAACCAGAGTGTCAGAACAACCGCAGAAGCATGCTGCTTCCCTGGAATGGATCACGGAAAAGCTGGATAATATCGCAGATCTGGAGGATAAGCGGCTGCTTGCGCCTGCCGGTGATGCCCGGCTGGTCTTTATCAAGAGCATTACAGATTCAGTTAAGATCAGCCACGGTATTATTGCTCCGTTCTATGAGATGGAGGACAACGAAGCTTATAAGGATTACATTCGTACCTATCCAGGCAGCGAAGAGGCGACGACGGGTGAACGGGCATTGGAACTGCTGCTGAGCGGTTATGCTGCTGTAGCTATTCTGGACCGGCTCTATTTCTTTGATGTTCTACATGCCGAGAACAGCGCTGTGTCGGAGACCATCACAGAGAGTGTGACCCAGGGCCCGTCTGATGGATTCACCGAGAATCTGGCGATCAATCTCAATATGGTGCGGCGACGCTATCAATCCTCGCAATTAAAAATGGAATCAATGCTGATCGGCAATCTGTCACGGACCAAGATGGCAATTCTATATGATGAGAGCCGCGTGAATCATGATGTGCTGGCTGAGGTCAAAGAAAAGCTTCAGACCCTGAGGGTGGATATTCTGCAGGCTACAGGCGAGCTTGAGAAGTATTTAAGCAGCGACAAGCTGCGGATTTTCCCCAAGACCATTGTAACGGAGCGGCCGGACCGCGTTGTATTCAACCTCTCCGAAGGCAAAGTGGCGCTGATGATGGATACTACAGGCTATGCTATTGTGTTGCCTTCCATCTTCAATGATTTCTTTACCGCAATGGATGACAAAATCCAGTTTCCCTTCGTCGGAAGATTCCTGAAGTTCCTGCGGGTCGTTGGAGTGGCGATGACGCTGTGGCTTCCGGCTATATATGTCGCTTTCACCTCTTACAATCCGGAGATCATCCGGGTGCAAATTGCGCTGCTTGTGGCAGGAAGCCGTGCAACCGTGCCGTATCCTTCTTTTGTGGAAGTTCTGATCATGCTCATTATGATGGAATTCCTGACAGAAGCCAGTATCCGGCTACCCCGGGCGATTGGTCCGACGGCGACCACGGTTGGTGGTCTGATTCTGGGTCAGGCGGCCACACAAGCCGGTCTGGTCGGCAACATTATGATCATTCTGGTGTCCGCAGTCGCCATTTCGAACTTTCTGATCCCGCTGAATATGATGAGCTTCTCGGTTCGTGTGCTAAAATATTTCTTCGTGTTTGCTGCTGCCCTTCTTGGTCTGGTTGGTGTGGTGTCCTGTTTGGTCGGCTTGATGATTTATCTATGCAGCCAGCGGAGTTTCGGCCAGCCGTATTTCCGGCTGTTCTTCATGGACAACATCAGCTTCCGCAGATTCAAGAAAGGCGGGGGCACTGATGGTTAAAAGCCGCTATTTCTACTGTCTCTTTCTGATGAACAGTCTGATCAACATTATTAACTTTGTGCCCAGAGAGCTGATGGACAGACGTTTTGACGGAGCGTTAATGTCGATCCTGATTGCGGTGCCAATCGGTACAACATTTGTCTATGTGTTTACCAAATTGATGGACAAGTTCCCCGGCAAGGGGATTCCGGAAATCTTTAATTCGCTCATGCCGAGGCTTGTGACGACACCGATGCTTTTGGTCTACGCGGTGCTATGGTATGTAGCTGGGGTGATCACATTGCTCTCATTCGTGGACATCACCTTGCGATTTATCAGCCCGGACACAGGGGCGTATCCTGTTGTCATTGGGTTTCTGATTCTGGTGTGTATTTGCTGCCGGGTAGATGGTCTGTCTTTGTTGTACACGCTTGAGGTGATCTTGGCCATCACCTTACCTCTGATTCTATATGCGAGTGTAAAAGCGCTGATCAACCCTAATTTCAGTTGGGACTCCGTGTTTCAGATTATGACATTTATCTGGCATAGGCCGGATATCAAGAGTATGGCTGCCGGTACTTTTCTATTCAGCGGGTACATTAATTTGGCCATTTTCAACCGGCTATTTCACAAAATCAAATTAAGGCATGTCTGGCTCATCGCTGCGGAAGGATTGATTGTGCTATTAATTACGTTTCTGGTTCCTATCGGCTACTTTGGGACGGTTGGAGTCGAACGTCATGTATACACTTGGTTCTCAACCGCTGACAGCATCCGGATCGAGACGTTTTTGATTGAACGGATGTTGTTTATATTTTATTTTGCCTATATGACCCTATCCATTATGAGTGTGATCGTACACTGGCACGTGGGGCTGGAGTTGTTCAAGAGTATTATGCCGTTCGCCGAGAAAAATTCATCCAAAGCGAAGCTGTGGAAAGAAGGGATCATTCTGGGGTTGTTCTGCATGGCTACGCTGCTGTTGATGTTCATGGATCAATATGAGCTTAACCTACTGGCGGAGTGGTTTCTGCAGATCCGCTGGCTTGGAGAAATGTCGATGATAGCGACACTGTTCTACTGCGTTATAAAAATGCGGAAGGCCAGGAGGCGGAATCCTTGAAGAAAGTGTTTCTTTTGCTTATAACGATACTGTTGCTACTGACGGCTGGCTGTGATTTCAAGGATATCGACCGGCGAATATTCGTGGTTGCCATGGGGATCGACCCTGGGGAGAAAGAAGGTAACCTTAAGGTTAGTCTGAAGCTGGCCGTACCGCAGGGTGATATTACTAAGATTGATGAGAAGATGCAGATATTGACGGAAGAATCCTACAGCATCTCGGAAGCACTCCGTATGATGAAATCCAGAGTGGAGAAGGAACTGGATTACGTGCATTGCAAATCGATCATCATGGGAGAGAAGCTTGCTGAAAAAGATATCCGCCATGTGATGGACTGGGCCGTGCGGCGCAGGGATATCCAGTTGATCCTGAACTTTGGCGTGGGCAGACCGGAGGCGCTGAAAGTACTGAATATAAAGCCTCAGTCGGAGCATATTCCTTCTAATTCGCTTATCATGGCGATGAGCGGCGAAGGGACGGAGTCGCCTTTTATTGCGAGCGTGTATTCCTATCAGCTAATGAAAAATGTTTTTGAAGTGGGCATAGATCCTACTCTTCCGATTATTGAATCTCAAGGAACAGAGCAATTTCTGATTAACAAGATCGCTCTACTTGATAAACAGAAAATCCGTCTCACTCTCTCCCCCGATGAAACCAGACTTTTCAATCTGCTGACACGCCGCGAGCTGCGGACCAATCTCCCCGCTCATTACAAAGGCGGGATGTATCAATACTATACGGAGGGTACGTCAGCCAGTTATCGAATTTTTACCCCTGAAGAGGGAAAGCCTTATATTCAATACAAGGTGAAGCTCTTGGGTATTCTTGAAGAGAATAGCTCTCAGGATATAGTCACTCATCAGGTCCTTCAACAGCTCTCCAAGGCTGGGGGAGAAGAGCTGAAGGAAGGGATTGAGAAGCTTCTGGTCAAAATTCAACGAAGCGGACTGGACCCGTTTGGCTGGGGATTGCGCTACGCGTCAAGACATTTCAACAATGACACGGAGATGAGAGACTGGAAAGCTATTTATCCGAAGCTGGAATTCAAAACATTGGTAGATGTGGATATCAAATACTCCGGCATGATTAAATAAGCTGCCTTTCATAGGATTGGTTCTCGCGGGGATAAGGGGGTTCGGAGCAGACCTTGTTCCGCCCGGAATTCTTAGCCCGGTAGAGCGCCTGGTCCGCGTGTTGGGTCAGCAGGCGACTGACGGCTTCATCATAATCAGGTCGACAGCAAGCTGCACCGACGGAGATGGTAACCGGAATCCGCTGTCCGTCTGGCAAAAGGAACAAGTCTTGCTCTACAGCTGCCCGGATCCGCTCCCCGGCTTGCTCGGCTTCATGCAGCGTGCAGACGGGGAGCAGCACTGAGAACTCCTCGCCACCATTGCGAGAGACAACATCCTGAGGACGAGCAGCTCCTATCAGCCGCTGGGCAAGCTGAATCAGTACCTGATCGCCTGCTGGATGTCCATACGTATCGTTAATGGTCTTGAAATGATCGATATCCACCGCAAGCAGGGACAAGCTCTCGCGCTGCCCGGCTGCCTGGAGCAACTCGTCCTCCAAATGCCGCTGGAACTGTTGCCGGTTATTCAGTCCGGTTAGAAAATCGGTCGTGGCCCGCACTTCAAGCTGGTTAAACAATTCATTGGAGCGCTGGATATATTCCGCAACATAATAGATGATAAGACCTGTAGCAAGAGAGGCTGCCAGCTCTATTGGAAAGACCTGCATGACCGTTTGGAAACCGTCCAGATTGTTAAGCAGCAGGGCAAATACGAGCCCCATCGTGACCAGATTGCTGACGGTCATTTTGCGTAGCCGGGTCCAAGGCTTAAGTGCGATCCAACTGCAGCAAGCGCCGCAGAGCAGCAAGGAAAAGGCGGCGGAAAGGGAATTGTATGTAATATCATAGAAGAGAAGCCGACTGACGGCCAGAAGGACAGCACAGACAGCAGCAGGAAGCCAGCCGAGATAAGCGCCTGCGATAATAATAGCCAGATGCCGCAGATTCGCGTAGGTGTTCGGTCCAATAGGGAACGAGTAGCTCATCAGAATTATGCCGAAGAGCCCGAATATCAATCCGGCGATGACCCCTGCCAGAGGTGACATTGTACGGCCTAGGAAGTTGTATCGCTTGGAAAGACTGCCGGAGAGGAAGACAAATGTAACGAGAATGCAGAAATTAGTGAACAAGCTGGTAAGCAGGTCAATCAGCATAACTTTCAATGGCCCCTTGCATGGAGAATTGGCTAAATCCGGTGTATTCAATGACTGGATAAGTCCATTTTAGCGAATTTTACGGAAATGGCTATATAAAATATAGTAGAGCTCTGGCTATTTTTATTGACCGTATCGTCTTTAATACTTATACTTGATCTAAAAATAAATAAGAGGATGATCGAAATGAGAAACCTTAATCTGACTTCTCAACGGCAAGCCGTTTACGATATCGTTCGGAATTCGCATGATCACCCAACTGCTGCTGAGGTAATGAACCGCCTGGTGGAACAGGGACACAATCTTGCTTATGGCACAGTCTATAACTCCCTTCGTTATCTGTCTGACAAGAAGCTGATCCAGGAGCTAAAGCTCGGGGAATCGGCAAGCCGATATGATGCGAGAATGGATGATCATCAGCATATTATATGCGAGGTGTGCGGGGCGGTGGATGAAGTGATGAGCCACGTTCCGGAAGAATGGATAAACGAAGTGGCCAGCGAAACAGGGTATACCATTGGGCATGCCCATGTCGTATTCGGCGGAATTTGCCCAAACTGTAAAGGGAAAAGAACGAATTAAGAAAACAGGGACTTTCGTCCTTGTTTTTTTTGTGTTCAAGATATTATTCATATAAGAAAAGACCGCTTTCATTAAAGCGGTCTTTTCATTTTTTATAGGAGTATTCTGAAGAAATATATGAGAATATTCAAGAGGATGAGAAGGGAAAAAGACTGTGAAAGCTGAATTATATTTATATACATAAAGTTGTTATTAACTTCAAGAGCATACCTACTTAAGACCCAGATGAAAGAGAGAGTGATCACACCTCATGAACGAAAATACGGTTATCTCCATCCGTACAAAGCTCGTTGCCACCTACATGCTTGTGCTGCTGGTGCCAAGCATGATTATTGGCTGGCAAACTTATCAATCAGCCAGCCGTGAAGTGGAAGATCAATTAATAAATAACGCGAAGGAGAGCGTAGGAGCGGTCAACAGCATTATTAATGCCAACATACAGTCCAAAATTAATGATATTGAATACTTTGCCAGACAGCTGAAGGCAGGTGATATTAACAGCGAAGCAAATGGTGAAGCTTCTTCAGGGATTCAGGCCAGGTTAAAAGAATATGCGGCGCTGCATTCGGATGTGCTAGATATTTATGTGGGAACAAGCCGGGCCAAGGCGCTACATGCCTCTGAATCCAAGCTGCCGGATGACTATGATCCACGCAAGGAGAATTCCTATGTCAATGCGTTGAAGAACAGCAAGGGGGTAGTGATCTCCCCGGCTTTCCAATCGGCCGACAAAGAGAATGTCATTGCCATCTCTGCCGTATTGGAGAGCGGTGATGGTGTTGTAGCCCTGAATCTCAATTTGGCCGAACTGGGCAAGCTGACAAGTCTTAAGGTAGGGAAGGAAGGGTATATCCTAATTATGGATAGTAGCAAGAAGTTCCTGGTCCATCCTACAGAGACGATTGGCGCAGAATCCGGTGCTGATTTTGTGAAGAAGATGTTCGAAACAGAGGAAGGTTCCTTCGATTACGTCCATAAGGATGATAACAAGAAGATGACCTTTATGGTCAACGAGCTGACGGGCTGGAGAATCGGGGGCACGATCAGTATGAACGAGGTTAGTGATGTAACAACGGCTATCCGCACTACAGCCACGTTGGTTATCATTGGCTCTGTCTTGGTAGCAATGGTACTTGTCTATATTAATGTGCATTCCATACTTCAGCCGCTTCGCCGATTGAGAAAGGCCACAGAGGTGATCGCCGAGGGTGACTTGTCGAAGAATATCGACGGCTACCGGATGGATGAGGTCGGCGTGCTGGCCGGAAACTTCCAATCCATGGTGGTCAATCTGCGGAGCATGATCGTTGGTGTACAGGAGATGACGGACAATGTGTCTTCCTCTGCCGAGGAACTGACTGCGAATGCAGAGCAGACCACAAAGGCTATTGAGCATGTGACTATCGCAATCCAGGAGGTGGCGGGGGGAACGGAGCGTCAGGTTAACAGCGTACATAAGGGCATGGAGAGTGTGACAGCAACAGCCAGTGAAGTGATGGGGATCTCGGAGGTTATGGAGCAGGTGTCTGCAATGATGGATAAAACCTCAGTGTCTGCTTCGGAAGGCGGCGATTCGGTTATTAGTGTCGTGGACAAAATTAATAGCATCCACGAGACAGTGGAAGAGCTGGGCGGCGTGATCGACAAGCTCAATAGCCGCACTGATCAGATCACCGGTATTGTGGGGGTGATTAAGGGAATTGCCCGTCAGACCAACTTGCTGGCGCTGAATGCCTCCATTGAGGCCGCAAGGGCGGGCGAGCAGGGCCGTGGGTTTGCTGTTGTGGCCGCAGAGGTGCGCAAGCTGGCGGAGGAATCAGAGCAATCGGCGACACGAATTGCCGATCAAATCACTTCCATCAATGGGGAAATGACGCAGGCTACAATCGCTATGGAAGCTGCTAAAGAGCGTGTATCGGAAGGGATTCTGGCGGTCGATACGACAGGCCGATCCTTCTCGCGTATCCGCAGAGCAGTTAAGGGAGCTGCGGAGAAAATCGAAGTGATGGGTGGAGCTGTCCGTACACTCACCTCAGAAACTGACAGTATGGAAAAGGCGATTGCCGAAATTCGCCTGATCACTGGTGAAGCTGCTGTCAGCACAGAGACAATCTCCGCTGCCGCGCAGGAGCAGTTGGCTTCTGTGGAGGAGATCGCCTCATCGTCCGCGGATCTCAGCCATCTGGCCGAAGAGCTGCAAAAGCTGGCAAGCCGTTTCAAGCTGGATGAACGGCGGTAGTCAATAATCCTTCTTTCCATCTCCTGGTATTTACAAGTATACTGATAAGCAAAATAACAGGGTTATGATAAGGAGAGAGCAGATTTCATGGCAGAGCAATTAAAAGGTCTCACCATCGCCCTCGCCGGTGCGCGTAAGGCCGAGGAAATGACCAAGCTGGTACAGAATATGGGTGGAACGGCGCTGCTGCGTCCTGCCCAGGGAACCGTATTTCTGGATGATGATGCGTTGCGTGAAGGCCTGGAGGGCTGGATTGCCAGCCCTCCTTATCTAGTGATTCTGACTACGGGCATAGGGCTGGAGGCGCTGTTCACCATGGCCGGCAGCATGGGGCTGGAGGAACGTTTTCAGGAAGTCTTGTCAAGCTCCCTTATTGCCGCCCGGGGTTATAAGACCGTTAATGCTTTGAAGAAGAGAGGGCTGGTCCCTGTCGCTCGCGACGATGATGGCAGCAGTGTTGGTCTGATCCGGGGCATGGAAAGCCTGGATCTGCAGGGCAAAGACGTTTTGCTGCAGCTTCACGGTGATCCGGCACCCGTTCTCACCGAATGGTTGGATACTGTTGGAGCCGTAACCCGTCAGATCCTGCCGTACCGCCATACCCCTCCCGAGCCTGGTGAGCTGGACAGGCTACTGGATGAAATTGTGACCGGAAAAGTAGATGCCGTGGCCTTTACCAGTGCGCCACAATTTCGGTTTCTCTCTCAATTTGCGAAGGAGAAGGACAAGCTGGAAGCACTGCGGGAGGCTTTTGAAAAAGATGTGCTTGCCGTGTCGGTCGGGCGTATTACCTCTGCCGCACTTCAAGAAGAGGGGATTACGCGGATCGTCATGCCAGAACATGAGCGGATGGGCAGCATGTTCGTAGAGCTTGGCCGCTACCTGGCTGCGGGCCGTTAAGTCTGCAGAGGGCAGCAGGCGGCCCGAAGAGAAGGCTGGTCTAGAGAGCATTTTTGCCGCAATCAAGGGCGGAAATGCTTTTTTAACTGGAGGACGAATATCCGGAAAAAGTCCGTTATGAATGGACATCCCGGGAGGTTTTCCTTAGAATAAAGGGAACGCATACCAATTACACCAGACGAATAAGTAAGGAGGAGTGCACCTATGGACAAAAGAAAATGTCTATTACTTGGTGACTACACCCATCCCCGTTTCCATCCCTTGCAGGGAGTGGATCAACAAATCGGTGAAATTTTGCATGAATTGCTGACGGTTCAATGTTCAGAGAATAAGAAACTGTTGCTGAGCGAGCATTTGGCCGGCTATGACTTATGTATTGCTTATAATGAATTATGGAATGAAACGGTGTCACCCCAGCAGACCGCAGGGCTACTAAGCTATGTGAGCGGTGGCGGCGGACTCATTGTTCTGCATACCGGCGTATCTCTGGCAAAGCGCTATGAGCTGGCCCAGTTAATCGGTGGGAGATTCACCACCCATCCGCCTTATGGTCCCTTGAAATTCCGTGTGCAGCAGCATGATATTACAGAGGGAATTGAAGATTTTGAACTGGATGAGGAGCCATACCGCTTCGAATTTGATCCTTTTACTGAGAAAACTGTACTTCTGGAATATGAAGCCGATGGTGAATGGCTACCTGCTGCATGGTGTCACCGCTTTGGTCAAGGACGAGTTGTCTATCTGATGCCTGGCCATCATGAGCCTACGTTCCGGCATCCGGCCATCCGGGAGCTGATCCTGCAGGCTGCAACCTGGGCTGCACGCATTCCTCATACTTCTTAGAGAATAAAGGTCTCGTCGTTCCTTTTGTGAATTCGCTGCTCAGTGGGGTATACTTTAACCATGACTTCTGTTTACAACAAAACGCAATCTTTGGGAGGAAAGTGCCATGAGTGATTTGTTTAAAAAAGCGATCTCTTTAGGAGTGGGCCTCACCATAGTCAGCAAGGAAAAAGTTGAGAAGGCAGTGGAGGATCTTGTGAAGCGCGGAGAGCTTGCACCTTCCGAATCGAAAGCATTAGTCGATCGGCTTATCGAGCGGGGAGAGGAAGAACGCGGCGTATTCAAGTCAGCCATACAAGAACAGGTACAACGTGTATTGAATGATCTGAAGGTGCCGTCACACAAGGATATTGAAGCCCTTGAGGCCAAAATAGCCGGACTGGAGCATCGCATAGCGGCGCTGGAGGGCATTTCCCGGTTAGAAGGAACTTTACCGGAAACGCGTAACGAATAAATGGCGGTCCGCATCAGGCATGCTGGACGTTATCGGGCGATTGCCATGGCGCTTATGCGTCATGGCTTTGGTTATATGGTCGAGGAACTTGGACTCTACCATCTTCTATCCCTCCCGCGCCGTCTGGTCACACAGGAGGTTCATGAAAGTGTAACCCTCGGGGAGCGGATCCGCCGGGTGCTGGAGGATTTGGGGCCAACTTTTGTCAAGTTGGGTCAGCTCGCCAGTACCCGCTCCGATCTGCTGCCCGATTCCATTATTCAGGAGCTGGTGAAGCTCCAGGATCATGTGCCGCCGTTCTCGGCGGACACGGCCCGATCCATTGTGGAGCAGGAATTGGATCAGCATGTGGACGAGATCTTTCAATCATTTGAATATAAACCGCTTGCCGCTGCTTCCATCGGTCAGGTTCACCGTGCTGTACTGCACGATGGGGTGACTGTTGCAGTCAAAATCCAGCGTCCTGGCGTGCTGCGGACGATGAGTCGTGACCTGGAGATACTCCGCGACCTGTGCGCTCTGGCAGAGAGGCGCATGGACTGGGCCAAGCAGTATGGCCTGTCCCGCATGGCGGATGAGTTCTCCAGGTCTTTGCTGGGTGAGCTGGATTATAGCCAGGAAGGGCGCAATGCTGAGAAAATAGCAGGTCAGCTCGAACAACACGAGGCGATTTACATCCCGGAGATTTATTGGGATTATTCTTCAACAAGGGTGCTGACCATGGAGTACGTGGAAGGCATTACCTTGAACCGCCGCCAGGAATTGCTGGACAAGGGTGTCAAGCTCAAGGATGTCGCACAGCAGCTTGTAGAGACGATGCTGAGCCAGGTATTCATTCACGGCTTTTTCCACGCCGACCCTCATCCCGGTAACGTGATGCTGATGGAGAACGGGAAGCTGGCTTTGATCGACTTCGGGATGGTTGGCCGGCTGAGTGATCAGATGCGGGAGCATTTATCCGCGCTAATTATCGCCCTGATGCGCAAGAATACAGAGGCGATGGTGCGGGCAATTCTCAAGCTGGGCGTGATTCCGGAGAGTGCAGACCGGGCGGCGCTGCATAACGATGTCGACCGTCTCCGGGATGAATATTATGATGTTCCTTTCAATCAGGTCAGTATCGGCAAGGCGCTGAACGATCTCTTCGGCATTGCCCGCAAACATCGATTGGTGATTCCGCCGGATCTGGCAATACTGGGCAAGACGATGCTGACTATGGAAGGGGTCGTCGGGAACCTCGACCCTTCTTTCAGCATTGTCCAGATGGCCGAGCCTTTCGGCAAGCGGCTGGCCAAAGAGCGTTTTACCGGTAGCCGGATCCAGCGCAAGCTGTGGGACGGCGTAGCAGACCTGGCAGAGAGTCTGATTGAGCTGCCGGCACAGGCGCGTCAGCTCTCAGCGCTGGTCAGCTCGGGTAAGCTGAAGGTTGAGGTTGGACTGCCTGAATTTCAAGCCCTCCAGCGCAAGCTGGACCGGATCGGCAACCGGCTGTCCTTCAGCATCGTGCTGCTGGCCTTTAGCATCATCATGGTGGGGCTGATTATAGGCTCGGCGATGCGGGGCGATCCTTCGCATCTGTGGGATTTCCCTACGGTGGAGATTGGTGCAGTGGTGGCCCTGCTGATGTTCCTGTGGCTGCTGTTCTCGATTTTCAAGTCGGGCAGGTTCTAGCGAGTTGAAGCAAAGGCTGCCATTTGGGGTATATTAATAGGGCAGGCTAATGAATCAGGAAATATTCTTGTCCATTTTCACCACAAAGAGCTGAGGATCAAGTACAATATAGAGGAACTTTCTAAGCCTAAGCTGGATTCTCATGACGAAAGTGTTGAATATAAAGCAATGGAGTGCCGTCTGAACTGTCCGGTGACTAGCTGCCCTTTAAGAAACCGAACCTTGACGACTCCGCTATGGTGATCAAGGATACATTGGGACGGAAGGGCTCCGGTGACGGAGTTCTTCCGCTTTTTGTTTGAAATATAAGAATTTATATGTTCTACACTATAAATTATCCTTATATTTCTCGCTGAAACGGATACCGTCCCTTAGTGGACGGCAAAGCCGTTTCTACTTGAATAGGGATGTTGCGGAAGGTCTGAAGTTTAGGAAGCGAAGAGATGCTGAGAAGTATCAATATTTTGTAGAAACAGTGAGGTGGAGAATTTGCCGGGTTTTAAAGATTTGGGAGTTTCAGAGGTGTTGACTGGACTTCTTCAAGGACAAGGAATTGTCCAACCGACCCCCGTACAACAGGAAGCAATTCCGCCAGTTGTACAGGGATTGGATGTCATTGCACGGGCTAAGACAGGAACAGGGAAGACCCTTGCGTTCCTGCTGCCGATTCTAGACAAGATCTATGTAGAGCGGGCTTATCCGCAGGCGCTAATCCTGGCTCCTACACGTGAGCTGGCTTTGCAAATTACAGAAGAGGCACGCAAGCTGGCGCGTCACACAGGCGTCAAAATCCTCGCTGTATACGGCGGCCAGGATGTGGAGAAGCAGCTCCGCAAGCTGGAAGGCGGCCGTCACCTGATTATTGGAACGCCGGGACGTCTCTTGGACCATTTGCGCCGGGAGACACTGGATCTCAGCGGGGTGAAAATGCTCGTTCTGGACGAGGCGGATCAAATGCTGCATATGGGCTTCCTGGAGGATGTTGAATCCATTATCACAGCGGTGCCTTACCGTCGTCAGACGATGCTGTTCTCGGCAACTATGCCAGATCCAATTAAGCGTCTTGCAGCCAATTATATGAAAGAACCCCTGGATATCGTGATCAAGAGTGGTTCGCCGATTCCGCTGGACAATATCCGTCAGCAGGTAGTGGAATGCTCTGACCGGAACAAGGAGGAAGCATTGCAAGCCTTGATCGAGCGGGACCGTCCGTATTTGGCGATGATCTTCTGCCGGACTAAACGCCGGGTGTCCAAGCTGAACGAGACATTGCGGCAGGCTGGTTACGAATGTGATGAGCTGCATGGTGATCTGTCTCAGGCGAAGCGTGAAGCGGTGATGAAAAGATTCCGCGACGCCAAGCTACAGCTTCTTGTCGCTACAGACGTAGCAGCCCGCGGTTTGGACGTTGAAGGCGTAACGCATGTCTTCAACTATGATATGCCGCTGGATGTAGACAGCTATATTCACCGGATCGGGCGGACAGGCCGTGCCGGTGGCAAGGGCTTAGCCATTACCTTCGCTTCGCCGCGTGACCATCAAGGGCTCGACATGATCGAGCAGGGCATCTCGCAGCGGCTTGATCGCCGTCGCTACGAGAAAGACGAGTTCGGCGTCGGCGAATTCTCCGCCGCTGCACCAAGCGGCGGAAACCGCCAAGGTAACCGCCGTGGTGCTGAATCGGTACGGGCCGGTCGCGGACCGAAGACCGGCGGCCGTGGCGCAGCCCGCAGCGGCGGAGCGCCGCGTGCGGAGGCTGGTGCGCGTCAAGGCGGCAGTGGCCGCGGACGCGCTAAGGAAGCTGCCGTGTGGGAACAGCCGGCAGCTGGCTCCCGCCCGAGCCGCAGCGCCCAGGGCGGCAGTGGCCGCGGACGCGCCAAAGAAGCTGCCGTGTGGGGACAGCCGGCAGCGAGCTCCCGCCCGGGCCGCAGCGCCCAGGGCGGCAATGGCCGCGGACACGCCAAAGAAGCAGCCGTGTGGGAACAGCCGGCAGCCAGCTCACGCCCGGGCCGCAGCGCCCAGGGCGGCAATGGCCCGCGGAGCGGCTACAGCGCTAGTGGACCGCGCAGCGGAAGCCAAAGCGGTAACGGCGATAGTGGCTCGCGTGGCGGAAGCCGGAGCGGCTACGGCGGTAATGGCTCGCGCAGTGGAGGTCAGAGTGGCTACGGCGGTGGTGGCTCACGCAGCGGAGGCCAGAGCGGCTATGGAGGCAATGGCTCGCGTAGCGGAGGCCGTAGCAATAGTTCCGGCGGCCGTAAAGGCGGCGGGCGTGGCTCATCCAGATAAAGGCGATGGACAGGCGTAAGTAAACCTTGTTACCATAGTGCAGTTGGCGTTTACGCTGACGACTATGGTAATATTTTTTTGGGAATATAACAGATTACAGTGTGTCTAATTCTTCTTAATGAAACATTTCCGGTGATTTGCCGGTCTAATAGAGAAGAAAACGGGTTTAGGAGGGAGAAGTAGAAAGATGTCCAAAAAAGTAAGAGTCCTGTTCTTATTCATCATTGTCATTGCTATCGGCTGGGGGATCGGTAAATATACGATTCCTTCGGCCTCAGAGGAACAGGGGGCGGCAGTCAATCAGCAGGATGACCTTCAGGGTCAGCCTGCGGCTTCGCCTAAGCCGACGGAAATTCCGGGTGATGAAGGATCGGACAAGCCGGATAACGCTGGCAACAGTAACACAAATGGAGGAGATGTACCTGCAGTTTCGACGGACCCGGTTGTTCCGGGGAACGGTTCCTCTGAGCAAACGGCTGCCAAACCGGACAGCATTACGGTGATGGTGAACAAGCAGTACGGACTGCCGGACAATTACAAGCCGGAGGATCTCGTCTATCCGAATGTGCGGTTTACGTTCAAGGAGAAAATTGAGAAGCGGATGATGCGCAAGGAAGCGGCCTCGGCGCTGGAAGAGTTGTTTGCTGGTGCGCAGAGAGATGGCGTTTATCTGGCGGGTGTCTCCGCTTACCGTTCCCAATCCACACAGGTGAGGCTGTTTAACAATTACGTCAAACGTGATGGTGAGGAGAAAGCGCGCAGATACAGCGCTGTTCCAGGCCATAGCGAGCATCAGACCGGACTAGCTATTGATGTGACGAGCAGTGACGGGAAATGTGCGGCTGAAAGCTGCTTCGCTGGTACGCCTGAAGCCAAATGGTTAGCTGAACATGCAGCGGAGTATGGGTACATCATCCGCTATCCGGAAGGCAAGGAGAACATTACCGGATACATGTATGAGCCATGGCATATTCGTTATGTCGGCAAGGAAATAGCGGCTGATATTGTACAGAGCGGTGTTACGCTGGAGGAATACTATAACGCGGTTCCGGTGTCGCAATAGGCATGGATTTCGCATGATGGAAGGGGATGTCCCATAAGCCATAGGCTTACGGACATCCTCTTTTGCATGGTCTGACCTAATGAGATGGATGATGGTAGCTGGCCGGGGGCTGTTAACTTGTGCGTCTTGGCTAGTGACTCGTGAGAGGTACCCCGTAACCCGCAACAGGTACCCTGTAACCCGTAACCGTAACCGTAACCGTGACCGTGACCGTGACCGTAACCGTGACCGTGACCGTAACCGTAACCCGTAACCCGTAACAGGTGCCCCGTACCCCGTGGTTTAGAATAAAGGCAATTCGGTACCTTAATTAATGGTGAAATCGCTGTATTCGCGAAATAAGTGCAATATTGTACCTTAAATTCACGAAAAAGGCTCTTTTTCAAACTAAGATGAGAATTAACATACGATTTTGCACTTAATTCCTTAAATTACACGTATAGATAGAAATTAAGGTACATATTTGCCTCTATTTCTCATCTTCTTGATCTTCTAGGCCTAGACCAATTGTTCATGAGGAAAAAAGGAGTGTCCCATAGACCAAGGAATAGCTCTTGTGTTGCTTGGGTCAATACGCAGAGCAGCGATTCTCTAATAACAGCAGAATCGCTGCTCTGTTGGCTATATGGTTTTGCGAATAAAAAGAATCCGTCACCGCGCGTAGACAGCTCGCTTTCGGGACAGCGTCCTTGCGTCGTTTTAGTAAAGTTTATCTCTTGAATTATAGCCGCCGTGAGAGATTCCTTTCAATTTCACCGCATTGTGGTGTCAGTAGGCGAGTGATCTAATCCCCAGCTTCTTCTATTGGCAGTCGGAGTTGCTCTTTTCGATAGCTCAGCGGGCTTTGTCCATAGCGTTTTTTAAAAGCCCTGCTGAAATAACTGAGGTCGGCAAAGCCGGCTTGTTCTGCCGATTCTGAGACAAGGGCGTCTGGCAGGCGAAGCAGTTCGGCCGCTTTTTCCAGCCGGATCTGATTCATCCGTTCCACAATGGTATGCCCTGTAAGCTTCTTGTATTGCCGGGACAGATGGCCGTAGCTCATATGCAGCGATGCAGCCAATTCCGCGACACTCAGGCGACCCCCCTGATAGTCCTCCAAGTAAATCTCCACTTTTCGTACCAGCGGGTCCTGATAGGTTCTGGTTAACCCCGATTGTCCCTCCATCGATTGCTGAAGGGTGCAGAGTTGTTCGAGCAGTCCGACGAGCAAGAGCTGGAGTCCAAGCTCTGAACGCTGCAATGCAGCTTCGCGAAGAAAATGAATCAGCATGGCTCCGAAGCCAGCTTCATCACGGTAGGAGCCGGGCTTCCACTTTTGGAGCCGGAGTAACCGTGCATACAGTGAACCTCCGGGCACATTCTCCTCAGCACCTTCTGCACGCCGAATCCGCCACCGGAAACAGAGACCCTCATGCGGATTCCCCTTAGTATACGTATGAGAATGGACCATCCCCGGGGGAATAAGGAAGAACTCATTGGCCTGCACACAGATGGAATCTCCGCCGAAATGCGTATCCAATCGCCCGGTCAGCACATAGTTGAATTCGAACCAGGTGTGGGCGTGGGGCGGACATTTGCTGGCGGTACCTATTTGTTCAAAAATGATATCTACCCATTCAATAATGACATCCATCACCTGTATTTCTTCGCATAAGCGATTGAAAACAGGAGGAAGAGCGCTTTTCCAGTCGTTTAGTTCCATTTTAAATTATGGCTTCTTTCTTTTTTGAATACATTATATCATAATTGGACAAATATACGTGTGTTTTGGAAATGTACGCAGGCGTCTTACGGCCTCACAATGGAAGGGAGAAGATGACCTTACTTAAGGAGGCGGCAAGAGATGAAAAAACTGCATTTGCTCAGCAATGCCCACCTGGACCCTGTATGGCAGTGGGAATGGGAGGAAGGGGCGGCAGCAGCTGTATCAACCTTTCGCGCAGCGGCGGAGTTTTGCGAGGAATTCGACGGTTATATTTTTAATCACAATGAAGTGATTCTCTATAAATGGATCGAGGAGTATGAACCCAAGCTGTTTGCACGTATTCAGCGGCTGGTGAAGGAAGGCAAGTGGAGAATCATGGGCGGTTGGTATTTGCAGCCCGATTGCAACATGATTTCCGGGGAGTCTTTCGTTAGGCAGATCTTGCTGGGCAAAGCCTATTTCCGGGAGAAATTTGGTGTGGAGCCGACAACTGCGATCAATTTTGATTCGTTCGGACATACCCGGGGACTGGTGCAGATCCTTGAACAAGCTGGATATGATTCGTATATCTTTATGCGTCCTGATGAGATGGATGCCCTTCCAGCGGGAGATTTCATTTGGGAAGGCTATAATGGCTCGAAGGTGATGGCCCATAAGATCGAAGGCGGCTATAACACCAATATGGGCAAAACCCGTGAGAAGATCGAGCGCTGGCTGAGTGATCACGAAGACCGGGACACAGGACTTGTGCTCTGGGGAGTAGGCAACCACGGCGGAGGTCCATCCCGCATCGACTTGACCCAGATTGGAGAGCTGATGGCGGAGCGGAAAGATTTCGAGATTATTCACTCCACGCCGGAGGCGTATTTCGAGGATTTGCGAGCGGCTGAGCTGCCGTCCTTTGCGGGTGATCTCAATCCCCGATTTGTGGGCTGCTACACTTCCATGATTCGCATTAAGCAGAAGCACCGTCAATTGGAGAATGAGCTGTTTATGACGGAGAAAATGCTGTCAGCAGCGGCGCTTCAGGGCTTGCTGTCGTATCCTTCTAACGATCTGTATGAAGCGTTGTGTGACCTGCTCACTGCTCAGTTCCATGATATCCTGCCTGGAACATCGATACAGCCGGCGGAGGAGGCTTCACTGCGACAGATTGACCATGGACTTGAGATCGTGGCACGCCTGAAGGCTAGAGCCTTCTTCGCACTGGCTTCGGGTCAGCCCAAGGCGGCGCTGAAAGAATATCCGATCCTGATCTATAATCCGCATCCGTTCCCGGTGAAAGGCATTTTTGAATGTGAATTTATGCTGGAGGACCAGAACTGGAATGAAGAGTTCTCAATGCCTCAAGTCTACAGAGATGGGCAACTGCTCCCGTGTCAGCCGGAAAAGGAGCTCAGCAACTTGAATCTGGACTGGAGAAAAAGAGTGGTCTTTGAGGCCGAGCTTGCTCCTTCCTCGATGAATCGTTTTGATGCCCGGATTAAAATGTTGGCGGAGAAGCCGCTTCCGCAGCTCACAGAGCAGGACGGGGCCTTCCGGTTTGAAACTGCTGATCTGAGCGTGGTCATTAACGCTGCAACAGGGCGGATGGATGAATACTCCGTCAAGGGCGTTTCGTACCTGCGTAAGGATGCATTTGCAGCGTTGGTCCTTGCAGACAATGAAGATCCATGGAGAATGGACACCACTGCTTTTGGCCCTGTAGAGGGCAGGTTTGAATTGATGAATGAAGAAGAGAGTGGTGTATTCTCCGGGTTGAAGAATCCGCTTCCGGCGGTACGGGTCATTGAAGATGGCGCGGTACGCACGGTGATTGAATCGGTGCTGACATACGGCAATTCCCGCATTTGTCAGCTCTACAAGCTGCCGAAGCAGGGAACCGAGATTGAAGTCGAGCTGCGTGTCTACTGGAACGAGAAGGACAAGATGCTCAAACTGTCCATCCCTACTGTTCTGGAGCAAGGGGACTTCCTTGGTCAGACGGCCTTTGGGGTCAATCCGCTGGATCGGGAGGGCAATGAAACGGTGGCCCAGAAGTGGATTGCAGTGGAAGATGCAGCACAGAACATGGCGGTTACTTGTATCAATAACGGAATTTACGGCGGAGATTTCCGTCAAGGCGAGGTCCGTCTGTCGCTGCTTCGGGGCGCAGGATACTGTGCTCATCCGATCGGAGACCGTCCGATTATGGTACAGGATCGCTTCCAGCCGCGGATGGATCAGGGTGAGCGCAGCTACACCTTCTGGCTGAATGCGGGAGAGCTTGCAGATCCTAGAGATCAGGTGGACCGGGAAGCGCTGGCTCATAACGAACGGCCTTACGCATTGTCATTCTTCCCGTCAGGAGAGGGTGAGCCGCTGGAATCCTTTATCGTACTGGAAGATGAACGTATCCAGCTCAGCGCTTTCAAAAAAGAGGAGCAAGGCGACGGTTACATTCTGAGACTGTTCGAGCCGACTGGCTCTGGAGGCTCCACTACCGTCAGTATCCCTTCACTTGGCATCCGCAGTGAAGTCAGCCTACAGGGATTTGAATTCAAGACATTCCGTATTCAGTCTGATCTGGGTACCTTTGAGGAGATTCCGCTCTGCGAACGATAATGTAATAATGGTTGTGCCAGCCGCCGGACGGTCCTTATGGACCGCTCGGCGGCTTTTATTTGCCTAAGGATTACAGTGATGTGATACACAATCGAGGATAGATATGGCGTACTTTTGTATTCGGACCGGAATAGGAGTAAAATATAGAAAACCAATGAATTTTGAGAGGATGGTAGCACAATGTCGATCTACAGTTTTGCCGGGGTTACGCCTGCGGGCAAGGAAGTACCGTTCACGGAATATGAAGGCAAGGTGCTGCTGATTGCCAATACGGCCAGCAAATGCGGGCTGACTCCGCAGTATGGAGAGCTGCAAAAGCTGTACGAGCAGTATGGAGAACAAGGGCTGGTAGTTTTGGGCTTTCCCTGCAATCAGTTTGCCGGACAAGAGCCAGGAACTAGTGAAGAGGCAGCAGAATTCTGCCAGATTAACTATGGTGTGTCCTTCCCGGTATTTGCCAAGGTAGATGTCAATGGACCAGAAGCCAGCAAGCTCTTCGAGTATTTGAAGGAACAGCAACCTGGTGAGGGCGAGAGCAGTGACATCCAGTGGAATTTCACCAAATTCCTCGTTGACCGTAGTGGCAATGTGACCGCTCGCGTTGAGCCGAAAGAATCGCCTGAGACGATGAAGGACAGCATCGAGTCCTTGTTATAAATCTTGAGTAAGCAAGAAATTTTGGAATCACATGTTCTCCCGGACACGGCTTTTGGCTGTTGTCCGGGAGTTTGTCTATTTAGCCTTGTAGAGATCACTGAAGTGTGAAAATAATCCTTGACGCTTTTCATAGACCTTGTATTCTTTAATAGCAATGATACATAACAGGAATTCGCATAAGACAGGAAAGATTTCAGAATAATAATTGGCAGGAGGGTTCTGTACAAGGCATGAAATTGATTACGGAAGTAGCGGCAAAAGCAGGAATTGGTGAACAACATCTGGAGCTGTACGGTAAATATAAAAGCAAGTTGGCGCCTTCACTCTGGGAGGAGCTTAGCCACCGTCCGGACGGAAAACTTGTTCTGGTGACGGCGGTCAATCCCACACCGGCTGGAGAAGGGAAGACGTTAACAACGATTGGTCTCGCTCAGGCACTTAACGCTTCCGGGGTAAAGACGGTAGCTGCGCTGCGTGAACCTTCGCTGGGGCCTTGCCTGGGTATGAAGGGCGGAGCTACTGGCGGGGGCCAATCACAGATTGTCCCGGCGGACGAGATAAACCTCCATTTTACCGGAGATATTCATGCGGTGACCTCTGCGCATAACTTATTATCTGCTATGATCGACAACCATATCTTCCACGGCAATGCGCTGGATCTGGATCCTCAGCGAATCGTATGGAAGCGCGTCATGGATATGAATGACCGCAGCCTGCGGAGCATTGTTACAGGTCTGGGAGACGGCAACGGTACCGTCCGGGAAGCTGGTTTTCAGATCACTACAGCTTCAGAGATTATGGCTGTGCTCTGCCTTTGTGATGATTTGTCTGATCTTAAGAAACGGCTGGGCCGGATTCTTGTTGGATATAACTATCTTGGTCAGCCAGTCACAGCACAGGAGCTGGGTGCGGTGGAGGCCATGGCTGCCTTGCTGAAGGAAGCAGTAAAGCCGAATTTGGTACAGACACTGGAAGGTACGCCGGTTATCGTGCATGGTGGGCCTTTTGCGAATATAGCCCATGGCTGCAGCAGTGTTATAGGTACTCGCTATGCGCTGAAGCTGGGTGATCTTGTCGTCACGGAAGCTGGCTTTGGCGCTGATCTTGGTGCCGAGAAATTCATGGACATTAAATGCCGCCAAGCTGGATTAACCCCTGCCGCAGCCGTGCTGGTGGTTACCGTGAAGTCCCTGAAATACAATGGCGGTGTTGCCAAGAGTGAGCTCGGGTCCGAGAATCCAACAGCCTTGCTTGAAGGCATTCCTAATATGGAACGTCACATTGAGAACCTTGGTAAGTTCGGCGTGCCCGTTGTTGTGGCCATCAATCATTTTGCGGGCGACAGCCCGGCCGAGATCGAGGCGATCCAGGCAGCTTGCCAACGTCTGAAGGTGCCGTCTGCCGTATCCAAGGTATGGGCAGAGGGCGGAGCGGGCGGCCAGGAACTGGCAAGTGAGTTACTGCGGGTGCTGGAGCAAGACAGTGCTGATTTTGAGCCTTTGTATGAGGATAACCTTGATATTACGGACAAAATCACCACTATTGTGCGTGAAATCTACCGTGGTGCAGAGGTGAGCTTCTCTCCCGCAGCCAAGCGCAGCCTGGCTGTGATTGACCGGCTGGGTCTGAATGAGCTGCAAGTGTGCATGGCCAAGACGCCGTATTCTTTCTCTGATCAGGCCAAGCTCCTTGGGGCACCCGAAGGCTTTACTATGGGCGTGCGTGACATCACACTGTCACTAGGTGCCGGGTTTGCTGTAGTTATTACCGGCAACATCGTGACTATGCCTGGTCTTCCAGCTCGACCGGCAGCCGAAGGGATAGGAGTGGATGAGGATGGCGAGATACACGGATTAGAATAAGATTGGAACGAAACTATAGCCCTGAGCTTTACTTGTCTGTATGGACGGTAAGGCTTGGGGCTTTATGTATTTATAGGCTTGGCTTGACGGTCATAATGGCTCTGTGACATGGAGAAGCTAAAGGTAACAGCAATTCAGCAGGAAACGGACACAAAATACTTAAAATTGTGAACAATTTAAGGAATTGCAGAAATAGGCTTGAAATGTGATAAAAATCACAATATAATCAGTTCATAAAGTGAAATAAATCACAAATAAATAATATATAGCTTTTCAAATTGGAGGAGGAAGAAATCATGAAAGTAGCAGTCATTGGATGTACCCATGCCGGAACCGCAGCCATCGTTAATACAGCCCAGCTTTATCCAGACGCCGAGATTACGGTGTACGAACGCAACGACAATATTTCGTTCCTGTCCTGCGGAATCGCCCTTTATGTAGGCGGTGTTGTTAAGGACCCTCAAGGACTCTTCTATTCCTCGCCAGAGAAGCTCGCTGAGCTCGGGGTGAAGACGAACATGCGTCATGAAGTGATTGCGGTGGACACCAAAGCCAAGACACTCCGGGCCCGCAACCTTGCGAATGGACAGGAATTTGATGATACCTACGACAAGCTGATCATGACTACCGGCTCTTGGCCGATTATTCCGAAGCTGGAAGGCATGGATCTGGACGGTATTCTGCTCTCGAAAAACTACAATCACTCCAACACTATCATTGAAAGAGCCCAACAAGTGAACCGGATTACGGTAGTTGGCGCCGGATATATCGGAGTCGAGCTGGTTGAAGCGTTCCAGATGAACGGCAAGCAAGTAACCTTGATCGACGGGGAAGAGCGGATTTTGAGCAAATACCTGGACGAAGAATTCACAGCTCCTATCGAGCAGTCGCTGAAGGATCATGGTATTACCTTGGCGCTTGGTGAGAAGGTTAGCTCTTTTGTGGGCGAGAATGGCAAGGTTACGAAGGTTATCACAAGCAAAGGCGAGCATGAAACTGAGCTGGTGATCCTCTGCATCGGCTTCCGTCCTAATACGGAGCTGCTGAAAGGCCAGGTTGACATGCTGCCGAACGGCGCGATTGTTGTGAACAATTATATGGAGACTAGTGCGCCGGATGTCTTCGCCGCTGGCGACAGCTGCGCGATCCACTACAACCCAACTGGTAAAAATGCTTACATTCCACTGGCAACTAACGCTGTACGGATGGGTACTCTGGTGGCCCGTAATCTTGTCGCCCAGACTATTCCTTACATGGGCACGCAAGGAACATCCGGCATCAAGATCTATGAAGATAACATTGCCGGGACGGGACTGACGGAGGAAGCTGCCAAGGGTGAAGGTATGGAAGTGGATAGCGTTATGATCACCGACAACTACCGTCCGGAGTTCATGCCTACATTCGAGCAGGTGCAGCTCAAGGTTGTGTTTGAACGTGCGACACGCCGCATCCTGGGTGCGCAGATTATGTCCAAAATGGATTTGACGCAATCCATTAATACGATTTCGGTCTGCATCCAAAATAAGATGACGGTGGATCAGCTGGCCTTTATCGACTTCTTTTTCCAGCCGCACTACAACAAGCCTTGGAACTTCCTGAATACTGCCGGACTGCAGGCATTGCCGAAAACCCTGGCTGCCAAGGAACCCGCACTAGTGTAATATCATCATTATTTAGACCGGAGCCAGAGTACTGGCTTCGGTTTTTTTGCGTGTCCAAACGCTAATTATGACATGTCAGTGAAAATTTTCACTTGTCTTTTGCAGTAGTGATTATTATCACGTTAATGTCTTATATGACACGCTACAATGGCATAAAGGAACAAATTTAAAGTATTAAAAGGGGATACGAACCATGGCTTATAACAAACCTCAGCAAATTGCTGAAGCAACGGTGGAGAACGGAATCAAGAAGGCGCACAATCCGCTGAGTACCGTCCTTATACTTGGCTTCCTGGGCGGTGCCTTTATCGCCCTCGGGTTTTTACTGGATATCCGCGTGATTGCATCCGCGCCTAAAGAATGGGGCTCCATTGCGAATTTCATCGGGGCTGCAGTCTTCCCGGTAGGTCTGATCCTTGTGCTATTGGCAGGAGCGGAACTGTTAACAGGCAATATGATGGCGGTGCCGCTAGCCTTTATGGCGAAGAAGATTTCATTCAAGGAAGTCGTCAAGAACTTGACGCTAATCACACTTAGCAACTTGGCAGGGGCCTTGTTTGTTGCCTATTTCTTCGGGCATGTCGCCGGGCTGACGTCAGACGGAGTCTATCTGGATAAACTGGTGGATATGGCGGGACATAAGCTTGAAGCCGGATTCCTCCCGGCTTTCGTCTCTGGTATCGGCTGTAACTGGCTAGTCGCCTTGGCGGTATGGCTTTCCTACGGCGCAGACAGCTTCAGTGGCAAAATCCTGGGCATCTGGTTTCCGACCATGGCGTTCGTCGCCATCGGCTTCCAGCACGTTGTAGCCAATATGTTCCTCATTCCGGCGGCAATCTTTGAGGGGCACTATTCCTGGTACGAGTATTTAATGAACTTTATTCCAGTCTGGTTGGGAAATCTGACAGGCGGGGCTATCTTTGTAGCGGCAGCCTATTGGGCAGCTTACTTGCGCAAGGCGCCTACGGCGGTGCAAGCGGTGGACAGCATGTCTGTTGCCAGTGCGAAGAAGCATGCTTAATCTTAGAGCCGCCGGGCTACATTGATGAACAAACGATCTCTCTGGGGTTCGCGGGTCCTGAAGTCAAGTTACAGGCCAACGTCCCTGGGGAGTGTTTTTTTGTACCCTGACATCACAAAAATTCGCCGCGGTCTCGACTCGGGGGAACGAAATCGAAACGCACGGCGATTCTAATAGGGAGTGTTTCTTAGGCTCTATTACCCTGGGAATACGGGGGTGAATCAGAGTCATTCAAGACAATGGAGAACGGTCATTCCGTTGACTTCGATGACTTTGATATAATATCGCAATGCTGCTTCAAAGCGGCAGTGTACATGCTTGCCCTACAGCCGCTGATGGGAGGATACTGGATGGAATTGACGACACCAATCTTACAGAGGATGTACACTAGTTATGAGGTTTTTATCTGCTTATCCTAAGGAAGTAAAAGTATTTCTGATTGCCAGCCTGATCAATGCGACGGGCAGTGCGCTGATGTGGCCGCTCGTGACCATGTATGTTTTCGATGAGCTCGGCCGCAGTATGAAGGATGCCGGTCTGGTCATTCTGATTCAATCCTTGGGGGGGATTGCCGGTCAACTGCTGGGTGGCTCCCTGTACCACAAAGTTGGTGTGAACCGCCTGATTGTCGGAGCGCTCGCTATGAACGCCCTCGCGTTGTTCACTCTTCCGGCCGCCAGTCACAATTGGACGATTTTCATGATCGTAATGGGGTTTGTTGGGCTATTCAATTCGTTGTCACTCCCGGCCATTCAGGCCTTTATTGGCTTTCGCTTTGCCAAGCAGCGGGGTGAGTTGTTTAACATCGTCTACGTCGCTAATAATATAGGTGTGGCGCTAGGTACGGCCCTGAGCGGTTTTCTCGCCGATATCTCCTATATGCTGAGCTTCGTGATGAACGGTGTGACCTCAGCTGTATTCGCCGTGTTTTTCTTCATGTATCTGCGGCGAGTCGGAACGGGACCGGAAGCAGAGGGAGCCGATTATAAAAAGCATCAGCCCCGCAGCCAGTCCGGCTGGCTACTGATGGGCAATACAAGAATCTACCTCTATATGTCGGTAGCTTCGCTGTTCCTGCTGGTCGGCAACTCCATCTGGAACACGGGTGTGTCACCGTTTATTATTTCGGAGGACTGGCCTAAGAAAGCGTATGGCTTCCTTTGGACGCTGAACGGCATTCTGATCTTTGCTGCCCAGCCCGTGATCAGTTTGCTGAAACGCTGGTTCGCCAAAGATTCCACGGCCCAGATGACGGCTAGTGCGCTGCTCTATTTGAGCGGCTATGCCGTGATCCTGGGCGTGCAGAATTATCCTGGCTTGATTCTGGCCATGGTGTTAACTACGTTCGGTGAAATGTTAATCTCTCCGGCTATGCCGGCTTTCATCACCGAACATGCAAACCGCAGTGCCCCGTTCTACCTGGGGCTGAGCGGAGGCATTGGGGCTATCGGCAGAGTTATCGGGCCTTATTTCATGGGTAGTCTATACGACAGTGGAGGATTGTCGCCTACTGCCTGGCTGGCATGTGCCATGGCCGTGTTGTCCACCTTGTTCTTCATTATTCATGCCTATATCAATCGCCGGCGCTGCTCGGCGGACCAGGCAACCATATCACCTTAGGCCTGGGCATAGAGCCACCGGCCTGATATAAATTCCAGAGTCTAGGGCAAGGGGGGAGCTTATGCAACGAATGGATGGCGGCGGGCTGATGATCCGGCCCTCGGAGATCAGGGATGCCGGGGAGCTGATTGCGCTGGATCATCTCGTCTGGACCGAGGAAACGACACCGGGACCTTTGAAATGGCGTTCGCGGGAGGATTATTTGCAGCATTCACCACCCGGCTCTCAGTTATTGGCTTTGAATAAGGGCCGGCTATGCGGGTATGTCGGCTTTGGCAGTCCCAGCCCGATGAAGAGCCATCGGCATGTCTGTGAGATTAATATTGCTGTCCATCCAGAGTTTCGGCGGTCCGGTATTGGACGTCAATTGGTGGAAGCAGTCAAAAGGCATGTCAGGGATTACGGCATCCGCAAGCTCCGCCTGCGTGTGCTTGCAAGTAATGAGGTGGCACTGACCTTCTACCGATCCTGTGGATTTCAGGAGGAGGGACGATTGCGGGAAGAATTTTATCTCGGCGGACATTATGTCGATGAAATCTTTATGGGCCTTATGCTAACTGGAGAGCAAAACGAAGAGACGGGTACCGCCTAAAACCAAGCAACCCGTTCTCCATTGTGAAAGGAAGAACGGGTTGTTTGGCTGGGACATAAAGGTTAGGATTTGTGGCTAGCCCAATAGCTGCCACTCACTGCGCAGCAGGCCGTACACGGCGTGGTTCACGTAGTCGTCCGGCAGCTTTTCTGCCTGGCGGATTACACCTTCCAGCACAAAGCCCAGCCGCTCAGGAATGGCGCGGCTAGGAGCGTTGCCTGTAGCACAACGGATTTCTACACGGTTCAGCTCCATCTCCAGCAGCGCGTAATCTACGAATACCCGCACCGCACTGGTCATATATCCTTTGCCCTCGTAGCCTTCGCCCAGCCAGTAGCCGATGCCGACGGAACGGTTATGCCAGTCGATCTCATGATAGCCGATCACGCCGGCCAGCTCGCCCTGCACCCACAATCCAGCGGAGAAGCCCCCGTTGTCGCTGCCCAGCTTCATGGCATTCTTAATGAAGCTGGCGATATGAGCCTGCTCCGTAACGCCATCAACCCATGGCAGCCATTGTCTAAGCCGCTCCCGTGAGCGATCTACCAGTTGGAACATCGGGCGGGCATGCTCCGGCGCCAGTGGTTTTAGCATAAGTTCTTCGTCTATAACGTAATTAAACAAGTCGCAGCCTCCTTTGCAGCCCATGGCCAAATCTGTCTATCTGCGCTGTCTCCACTCCAGCGCGTAAATGTCCTCTTCCAGCGACTGCATCCGCTGTCCTACCAGGCCACGGCAATCTTTGAGCGCTTCATTATAGATGGAAGGGCCCAATTCTTGCAGGAAGAAGTCGAGCAGATTATCTGCGGCCAGATGACCGATGGTCTCACCGCGTTCAGCCTCAAAGTGGCTGCGGATATGCTCTACAAGAAGCTCCCGCTGCTCCTTGGGCAGCTTGATGACTTTCACAGGCGAATCCCCCTTTTAGATGTAAATTAAGGTAAAAAGGCTCTATGCTCTCATGCTACTCTATCGCCGGGAGTGAAGTCAAAAGATTCATAGGTACCGGAAGAAAGCATTCGGAACCCTGTCCGCTTTTATTGAACAATCCCTGCGTAACGGGTATATTAGTAGGAAACATGTTCATACAAGGTAGTAGTAACATTCCAGAAAGAAAGGTTGATATCTGTGGAGAACCGTAGCACCCCCTCCAATTTTATTAAGAATGTCATTACCGAAGATCTCCGCTCGGGTAAAGCCAAGGAAGTGATCACCCGGTTTCCGCCGGAGCCGAACGGCTATTTACATATCGGACATGCCAAGGCGATTTGGATCAACTTTACACTCGCGGATGAGTTCGGCGGCAAGACTAACCTGAGATTCGATGACACGAACCCTGTCAAAGAGGATATCGAGTTCGTCAATTCCATTAAAGAAGACGTGAAGTGGCTCGGCTATGAATGGGAAGAGCTGCGCTTCGCCTCCGATTATTTCGAGGAAATGTACGCGCGCGCGGAACTGCTGATCAACAAAGGTAAAGCCTATGTGGACGATCTCAGTGCTGAACAGATCCGCGAGCTGCGCGGCACGTTGTCGCAGCCGGGACAGAACAGTCCTTACCGTGAACGCAGTATTGAGGAGAACCTCGACCTGTTCCGCCGCATGCGTGCAGGGGAATTCCAAAATGGCGAGAAGGTGCTTCGTGCCAAGATCGACATGCTTTCGCCGAACATTAACCTTCGTGATCCAGTCATTTATCGGATCTCTCATGCTCATCACCACAACACCGGCGACAAATGGTGCATTTATCCGATGTATGCCTTTGCCCATCCGCTAGAAGACGCTATCGAGGGTGTAACGCATTCCCTGTGTTCCCTGGAGTTCGAAGATCAACGTCCATTCTATGATTGGGTGATCGCGGAATGCGAAATGCCGTCTGTACCGCATCAATACGAATTTGGACGCCTCAACCTGGCTCAGACCGTAACGAGCAAGCGTAAGCTGAAACTGCTGGTTGACGAAGGCCATGTCGATGGCTGGGACGATCCGCGTATGCCGACGGTTTCGGGTCTGCGCCGCCGTGGCTATACACCTGAAGCGATCCGCAATTTTGTATTCGAGACCGGAATCTCCAAGAACAATGGTCTTGTAGACTATCCGATGCTTGAGCATTTCATTCGTGAGGATCTGAAGCTGACTGTGCCGCGCACAATGGCGGTGCTTCGCCCGCTTAAGGTTGTCATTACGAACTATCCGGAAGGCCAAAGTGAGTTGTTGGAAGCGGAGAATAACTCAGAGAATGAAGAAATGGGCGTTCGCCAAATTCCGTTCTCCCGTGAAATCTACATCGAACGCGATGACTTCATGGAGAATCCGCCAAGCAAATATTTCCGTTTGTTCCCTGGCAATGAAGTGCGCTTGAAGCATGCTTACTTCATCAAGTGCAATGAGGTTATCAAGGATGAGAACGGTGAAGTTGTTGAACTGCATTGTACCTATGATCCTGAGACGAAAAGCGGCAGCGGATTTACAGGTCGTAAGGTTAAAGGAACGCTGCATTGGATCGAAGCCAGCCAAGCCGTTCCGGCAGAATTCCGCCTCTTGGAGCCGCTGATTGCAGCAGAAGAGCCGGATAAAGTGGTTGACGTCGAAGGTCTGGATGAAGCGGAGGACAAGCCGGAGCCAACCTTCCTGGATCAGTTGAACCCGAACTCCCTGGAGATTCTGCAGGGCTTTGTAGAGCCAGGTCTGAAGGACAGTGTACCTCAGGACAAGTTCCAATTCTTCCGTCACGGTTACTTCAACGTGGACAGCAAATATTCAGCGCCGGGTCATCTGGTGTTCAATCTAATAGTATCCTTGAAAAGCTCGTTCCAACTGCCGAAATAAGCACTCTGGAATCGCAGTTACGAGGATCAGACGTACAAAAGGGGAGTTCCTGCAGACACTGAACAGTGCTGCGGAACTCCCCCTATTTGTACATAGCGCTGATTTAGAACTCTACTTCTTCCACTAGCTCTGGTTCTTCAGGGACAGGCTGATAGCGGCCACGAATGACAAACAGCCACATAAACCCGAAGCCGAGCGTTCCGATAAAGGTCAGGAATACGCTGCCCTGATACATGCTGAGGGCCCCGAGATTCTGATACAGCCATCCTCCGAGAATACCGCCTAGAATCCCGGAGATTCCGCTCCAGGTCAAGGTATAGAGCGCTTGTCCTGAAGAATGGTACGGACGTGGTACGAGCAGACGAGTTAACTGGGCACCAACATAGAAAAATCCACCGAAGGTTACACTGTGCAGAATCTGTATGAGAGCTACCTCCAGCGGCATCGTTGCATCAGCCATCAGCCACCACCGCAGAACGTATAGGGCACTGACCAGCGTCAGACAGCCGATCAGCACCGATATTTTACGTTTCAGGAATCGTTCGCAGAGAGCGAATACGCCAACCTCCAGGATGGACGAGAGAAAGACAGCCAGTCCAATCATGGTTTTGGAGCCGCCCAAATCCGAGATATACAGTGACATGAACGTTGTATTCATCGTATTCGGAATGGAAACGAGAATCCCGAAGAGAATAAAGCACAGGAAGAACGGGTTAGCAAAGAGTTTGCCAAAGCCTCTGAATGGCAGCGGAGCCATCCCGATGGAATGATTCAGCTTAGGCAGTGCCAGTAGCGATACCATCGAAGCACATAGTAGTGCTGCGAACAGATACGATAAAATCGAGACACCCGTTCGATCAATAATGGGGCCTACAGCCAACGCAGTGATGGCCCATCCCAACGAGCCCCAGAGCCGGAAGGACTTGAAACGATAGTTTGTTCCGTCTATATAGCTCAGAATGATCGTATTGCTCTGGGCAAACAGCGGCCCTTGGAAGAAAAAGAACAAGATAATGGAGATATAGATCATCTCATATGTATTTGCTTGAAAGACAAGCTGTGATAAGAGCAGTGTTCCCGTCAGCATGATCAGCACGATTCGGCGGATGTTCTGGTAACGGTTCGTCCAAATGCCCCAGAACGGATTAGCGAAGATGGAAACGAGCGCACCCAGGGAAATGACACTGCCGATCTCAAGCTTGTTCATCCCTACATCCTGAAGGTATAGTTGAAAAAAGCTGGTGAACAGGACCATGGTTCCATATACGAAGAAATTGAACCATTTTAAGGACGTGAAAGAAGATTGCATATGAAGGTTCTCCCGCAAATTGGGCACTCCTTTCCCGCTAAATGCTGTACATATATTCATTGCCGCCGTCTCTAGGCAACTTCTATCACTGTAACACGTGTTGAAAAGGGATACAAACCAACTTTTGAGCAGATTTCCAAATCTCTGGTGATTTTTGCGCGATTGTCGTTATATATACAAGGCACAAGGTGCCATTTTCTTAGATTATCCATGATTAACAGCAGCTATCCCGGTTTTACCTACTGGCTTCGCTGTGTCCTTGGTCCCTATTTTAATTTTGAATTGTTTAACTTCAGTTTAAAAAGCAAGGTTATTATTGGACTACGGGAGACGGGAGCTGAAAGCCTTCTTCTATTTATTTAACCGAACGAAAAGGAGAACCTCCATGAATAACAAAAAAACTGTACAGAAGCAGGGGGCGGCACTTAAACCGTTTCTGACTCTGCTGAGAGAAACCAAGCCCTCCTACAGCCTGCTGACGACGGCCATTGCGCTCAGTGTCATCTCTACGCTGGTGGGTCTAGTAATTCCTATGTTCACCAAAACACTGGTTGACGGTTTCTCGCTGGCTTCCATAAGTAAACTGCAGATTGCCGGAATCATTGGAGCTTTTATCGCTCAGACGATTGCCGGGGGCGTGTCCATCTACTTGCTGAATTATGTCGGACAAAAGATGGTAGCGGGTCTGCGGGATCGGCTGTGGCGCAAGTTCCTTGTGCTGCCAGTGTCCTATTATAATGACAACCGGACGGGTGAAAGCGTCAGCCGAATGACTAATGACACGGGAATCATTAAGACCTTGATCTCCGAACATTTAGCCAGCTTGTTTACCGGTGTCATCTCGATTGTTGGCTCCATTGCCGTTCTGCTCTATTTAAATTGGAAAATGACTTTGGTGCTGTTCGCCGTGCTGCCGCTGTCGGCTTTGATATTGGTACCGCTGGGACGGCAGATGTACAAAATCTCTAAAGGGATGCAGGATGAGACAGCTTCCTTTACCGCTACGCTGAGCGGGGTGCTATCGGAGATCCGCCTGGTGAAGGCCTCCGGCGCAGAGAAGCGGGAATATGAAGCGGGCAGAAACGGAATTATGAACCTGCTAACCTTTGGTATTCGTGAGGGTAAGGTAAGTGCCATGATCAGCCCGCTGGTATCTTTTGTATTCATGATGTTACTTGTTGTAATTATCGGTTATGGCGGCATGCAGGTATCGTCAGGGGCACTCACCGCCGGTGAACTGGTGGCTTTCATTCTCTATCTCATCCAGATCATTATGCCGTTGACCCAATTGACCACTTTCTTCACGCAAATTCAGAAGGCTAAGGGCGCTTCGGAGCGTATTATCGAGACTTTGGCGGCTGAAGAGGAGAACTACGAGGGAGAAGCGGAAGCAACAGCTGACCATGGGCCGATCACGGTAGAAGATTTGAGCTTCGGCTACAAGAATGGCGAAAAGGTACTCAGCAATGTGAGCTTTACAATGCTTCCGGGTCAGGTGACAGCTATTGTCGGACCTAGCGGAGGCGGGAAAACGACATTGTTCTCTATGCTGGAACGCTTCTATGAGCCTGAGAGTGGTGTGATTCGACTGGGAGATAAGCCTGTTACGGACTTTTCCTTGAAGTCCTGGCGGAACCTGATCGGGTACGTGTCACAGGAAAGTCCATTGCTGGCGGGTACAATTGCTGACAATCTCAGCTATGGCCTTGAACGTGAAGTCAGCTTGGAAGAAATGCGTAGAGCAGCTGCTATGGCTTATGCCGACGGATTTATTGACGAGTTGCCGGATGGATATGAGACGGATGTCGGCGAACGGGGCGTGAAGCTGTCAGGTGGACAGCGGCAGCGGATTGCCATTGCCAGAGCACTGCTGCGCGATCCCGAGATTCTGATGCTGGATGAAGCTACCTCCAGTCTGGACAGTCAATCCGAGGCGGTAGTGCAGAAGGCGCTGACGAATCTGATGAAGGGCAGAACGACGATTGTCATCGCTCACCGGTTGGCTACGGTAGTCCATGCGGACCAGCTTATTTTCATGGAAAAGGGCCGGATTACCGGCAAAGGAACACACGAAGAATTGTTAAATCATCATGCGCTGTACCGGGAGTTTGCCACCCAGCAGCTACAAATGAATGAACCAGCTGCCTATACCGGCAGCAAAGAGGAGGTTCTGTCTAGAAATGACCAAAATTCTGGTAGTGGACGACGATCCGCATATCCGCGAATTGGTGGAAGTGTTTCTGAGAGCTGAAGGGATGGAAGAGATCTACTCAGCTTCTGACGGGCTGGAAGCTCTCCGTCTTCTAGAGAACACTTCGGTGGATATGGCGATACTGGATGTCATGATGCCGAATATGGATGGCTGGGAGCTGTGCCGGGAACTGCGGAGATTATATGACTTTCCGATCTTGATGCTGACGGCCAAAGGGGAAACGATGCAAATTGTAAAAGGCTTTGAACTTGGCACCGACGACTATCTGGTCAAGCCGTTTGAACCGCCGATCCTGATCGCCAGGGTGAAGGCGCTGCTCAAGCGGTACCAGATTTCCGCTGCGCAGAGTGTGGTGATCGGCCATCTGCGGATGAACCGTAAAACCTACGAGGTGCACACTGAGGATGGGGAGATTACATTGCCGCTCAAAGAGTTCGAGCTGCTCTTCAAGCTGGGCAGTTATCCAGGGCAGACCTTGGCCCGGGAACGGCTGATCGAAGACATCTGGGGTTATGATTTTGAAGGTAATGAGCGGACGCTGGATGTGCATATCAACCGTCTGCGGGAACGATTCCCGAGAGAGAAATACGGATTCGCGATCCGGACGCTGCGTGGTCTGGGGTACCGGTTGGAGAGTGATATATGAATAAATCCAAGAAATTAATCCGATTTTTTTTGTTCATTGGATTCCTCGGCGTGATTCTTCTTAGCTGGAGTGGGTCTTATTTCGTAATGAACTGGATATTTTCCAGGACTGGCCGTCCTGCTCAGGAATATACGGCAGGGCTACTGACCGCGGGTGTGTCGGTTGTGTTCTTCTTTTTGCTGGTGCTGTGTGTCTCTGGCATCTTCCGTGGCTGGGAGCGGGTCTTCTACAAGTCCATTATTGAAGGCCTCCGCAGAATCTCCACCGGTGATTTCAATGTCGTTCTGGCTAAGGATAAAGATTATGGTGAATTTGGCGAGATTGCTGAAAGCATCAACAAGATGGCCAGCGAACTGGGCCGGATGGAGACCATGCGCCAGGATTTCATCTCCAATGTCTCCCATGAGATCCAGTCGCCTTTGACCTCTATCCGGGGCTTTACCCGTGCACTTCAGTCGGAGACGCTCAGCCCGGATACCAGGCGGCATTATCTCGACATTATTGAAACCGAGAGCACAAGGCTATCGGGGTTGAGCGACAATCTCCTGAAGCTGTCTGCGCTGGAATCGGGTGATTTTCCGTTTGAGAAGCAGCTCTACCGGCTGGATAAGCAGCTGCGAAATATGATTCTAGCATCCGAACCGCAGTGGCTGGAGAAGAATATTGAGGTGGAGGCTGAGCTTGCAAGCGCGGAGGTATACGCCGTGGAAGATCTCTTGAGCCAGGTCTGGACCAATCTGCTGCACAACAGTATTAAGTTCACTCCAGAGGGCGGATATATTCGTGTCCGGATGGAGGTAGTGGATGGAGTTGTTCAAGTGGAAATCAGAGATAGCGGGATCGGAATCTCGGCAGAAGATCTGCCGCGCATTTTTGAACGCTTCTACAAAGCAGACAAAGCCAGAAGTGCTAGTGGAGGTGGCAGCGGCCTTGGGTTATCTCTTGTGAATAAGATTATTGAGATTCACGAGGGAAGCGTAACGGCAACTAGCCGTCCCGGGGAAGGGACGGCTTTTGTAGTAAGCTTGCCTGTGCAGGCCCCATGATGTAGGCCGGTTCATGTGCAGAATGTTATTGTTTAAGACCTTTCTCCAGCAGCGCCCAAAGCTGTTCGAACTCCTGATCGATACCGGGGCGCTGCCATTCGTAAGCATGAGAGGGGTGATGATAGCCTGCTGTAGCCTGCACGATGGAGCGGGATAGCACTTCCGGCGGAGCCGATTCTGCCAGTATACCTTCCTGAACTCCCCGTTCGACCACGCTGCTCATCTGCTCATAGATGCGCTGGACATGGGCCTCGATAAGTGCGGCCGAATTTACTGTAACCTCTGCATACATTTTGAACATCTCCGGATCTTCTGAGGCGCAGCGACGCTTAAGCTCAATTAGCTTCAAAATATAAATCCGCAGCTGTGCCAGCGGATCTTCTGTTGTTTTCTGCGCAATCTCGGCTAGGGGCGCGAGAATTTGCTCCTCCAGCCATCTCTCCGTGACCGCCTCGCGCAATGCCACCTTGCTAGGATAATGCCTGTATAAGGTACCGTGGCTGACCCCGAGCAGCTTCGCCACATCGGTGACCGATGTTTTGTCCGGCCCGAACCGGCGCAAGGTCTGCTCAGCGGCATCCAGGATTTCTGTTTTGCTTAAGAATGAGCTTGATTTGGATTGTGCCATGGATTCTTCCTCCTCCAATGATAAAAGAATAGCATAACGGGTAGCAGATGAGTATATTACACAAAAATACTACAAAATTCGACAAGAGTTTACACTTGTTCTCTATCCTTAGTGAAGGAACTACATATTCATTACGTTCACTGGGGGTTTAATTATTTTGCAGAAGAAAAAAGTTCGTTCATTGCTGACCGCTACTCTGGCTGTAATGACATTGGGACAGAACTTATCGCTGCCTACAGCATATGGCGCTTCAACGGAACCGATGGCTAGTCCACCTGCAGACAGCAACGGAAAATGGATGACTGGGGAATATCATGTTCACACCTATGAGTCAGATGATGCGCAGGAATCATTGAAGGATGTATTGGATACCGCCTTTGACAAGAATGGTCTGGACTGGCTCTTCCTGGCCGACCATCTGCGGATGTCCGGTCGTGACCATGAAGGCGTGCCTCTGCCAGGAGGGTCCATCCCGATGTCCAAAGGGATCATCGACTATCAGACACCTATAATCAAGGAGCTTCAGGCTTCGGGAAAATATGCTGGCAAAACCATCTTCTCCGGATTTGAATGGGATATGCCTCAGTATGATCACACTGCTATCGGGATTGTGACGAATGATCCAGGGTCAGCGGCATCCTTAAAAGCTGTCAATCACTTTGAATATTTGTTTACCAACCGTGCTGAGAACCTCTTCGATCCTGCGGATGTTGCCAAATGGGCTGCGCTGGATAACAGAGCTTTCTCAACGAAAGCAGATACCCGCAAGGGCATTCAATGGCTCAGCGATCACTATCCGGAGAGCTATATGCTGATTAACCACCCTTCGCGTAAAAATGGCGGAAGCTCTGAGCTGAAAATTGAGGATGTCCGCGATTTCAACAATATTGATCCGCATGTGGCTTTCGGTTTCGAAGGGATGCTGGGTAACCAGATGTCTCCTGACCGGGGGGAAACAGCTGAAGTATACGGCGGAACAGACGTGAAAGTAGCCAAAGTTGGTGGCTTCTGGGATGCACTGCTTGGCGAGGGCCGCAGATTCTGGAACTTCGCCAATTCCGACTTTCATTTCAAGACCAGCAAGGATAACAAATATTCTAGCGGATACTGGCCGGGGGAATATTCCAAGAACTATACCTGGGTCAATGGTTCAAGCGTTCAGAATATCGTTGACGGTATGCGCTCAGGTAAATCTTTCTCCGTCTTCGGTGATCTGATCAACGCGCTGGATTTCAAGGCATCCGGTGACGGGCGTGAGGAAGCAATGGGCGGGGAACTTGCGGTTAAGCAGGGCGACAATGTCGAGGTTACCATCCGTTTCAAGAGTCCTGCGAAGAACAACAACGGTGACGCTGTCTCCGTGGATCATGTCGATCTGATCTCCGGTGAAGTCGGCGGCAAGGTTCAGCCGGGTACTCCTGATTATTCCAATCCAACGAATGATACCACTAAAGTCGTGGCTCGGTTCACTAGTGCAGACTGGACTACGGATGCTGAAGGCTTCAACGTGATTACTTACAAGCCGGGAGCGGCAGACAAGAGCCGGTATTACCGGCTTAGAGGGACCAACCTCGGGCTTAACGTACCGGGAGAGACGAAAGACGGCGAACCTTTACTGGATGTAAAGAATAACACCGCGGATAATGCTACTCGCTTCCAGGAAATCAACAGCCGCAACTACGGCGATCTTTGGTTTTACTCCAATCCGGTGTTTGTGAACGTAGAGCCATACACCGATCAGCAGGCAGTGGAAGATACGGCAGCAGCGCTTAAACTCGATGGTACTAACGGAGTTATTGCAGACCTGAAGCTGCCAACCGAAGGCCAGCATGGTGCCAAGGTTCAATGGGAGAGTACAAATGCCGAGGTGATTCGCGTCGCTGACGGAACTGGCTATATTACCCGTCCTGCTGCCGGACAACCGGATGGGGTGGTATCGCTCAAAGCGACAGTTAGCCGCGGTACACAGAGCACTGTGAAGACGTTCGAGGTGACAGTAAAAGCTAAGGAATATACAGATGGAGAAGCTGTACAGTTGGCCAAAGAAAAGCTGACACTGGGCGATCTTAGCGCCGTGAAGAGTGACTTGTATCTGCCTGCTGCTGGTGTGCAGGGGACAAGCATCGTCTGGGAAAGCTCTAATCCAGTCCTGATGACCAAGGAAGGCAAGCTGGCTTTCCGTCCGAAAAAGGATACATCCATTACCTTGACGGCAACAATCTTGCGCGGAAATGCTTCTGAGGTGAAGACCTTTGAAGTCAATCTTAGCGGTGACGACAGCATTACACCACTTGAGCTTTCCGGGGTGATCCAGTCTGCAGATGGAGTCGTACAGCCAAGCGGTGCCTGGATTAATCAAGATGCAAATGTGAGTGTAATTGCCAGCGTTTATGTTCCAGGCACTACGGTTTCCCTGCAGGTGTCCCTGGATGGAAGCGGAGAATTCCAGCCTTACGAGAGCGATCATTCGCTGAAGATCACAGCCGAAGGCCAGCATAAGCTGGAGTTCCGGGCTACGGATTCGCTCGGCAATACAGCTGTACTGCCGCTTGCTGTGAATATTGACCGCACAGCGCCAGTGATCACGCTGAAGGGCAGTAGCACGATATCGTTGACTCAAGGCGACAGCTTTGTCGATCCAGGTGCGGAGGTTACGGACAAACTAGGAATTGCAGGCTCTATCGTAGTTAGCGGTTCAGTGGATACCGGAACGCCAGGCACTTACAAGCTGCAATATAATGCCAAAGATTTGGCTGGCAATAATGCTGTGGAAGTCGTACGTACGGTAAACGTATCTCGCTCGGGCAGCGGGAATAACGGAAACGACAACGGTAATTCGGGTAACGGGAATAGCGGAAACGGCAATGGCGGGACCCCTACCCCGGCTCCGACAGTTACGCCTACCCCTTCCCCAACTCCAGGGAATACAACGAAGCCATCCACTGAAGCAGTGGAGCTGCAAGTCAATGCGTTGCAGGGAGGGGCTTCCAGTCTTAAAGATGCAGCCGATCTCAAGATTCCTGCAGGAGCACTGACTGCAGACAGTAAAGTGGCGCTGAAGCCGGTAGCACTTCCTACTGGCGGAACTCTGACAGCTGCTAGCTCGGGCGTAGAGATTACCAGTACTAATGCTGGTCTGCTCAATAAACCGGTCGAATTGACACTGGTTTATGATAAGAACAAAATTACTTCAGGCCATAAGGCTGCCGTCTATTATTACAGTGAGCAGCGTAACAAGTGGATTTATGTAGGTGGAACTGACAATGCTAATGGCAACGTTACTGCTAGCATTAATCATTTCTCCACTTATGCCGTGTTCAACTACCAAGCCCTGCCGATGACCGACTTGAACAATCATTGGGCTGAGGCCTATACGGACCGTCTGATTGGTATGGAAGTCATGAAAGGTTTTGACGATCATAGCTTCCGTCCGGATGAGAAGGTAACCCGGACTCAATTCGCTACCCTCATTGCCAGAGCTTTGGGACTGAAGTCTTCCGGCAATGCTGCAAGCTTTGCAGATCAGGAGGCCATCCCGGCTTGGGCTGCAGTAGATATTGCGGCTGCTGTAGAAGCCGGAATCATCCGTGGTTATGAAGTCGGTGACAAGACGATCTTCAAAGGCTCTGAGGTCATCTCTCGCGCAGAAATGTCGGTAATGCTTGCGAACGCACTGAACAGCGCACCACATAAGAAGACTAGCGACAGCATCACATTTACGGATCGTTCCGCAATCCCGCAATGGGCGGCTGCGTCCATTGAGACCGGGGCTGCGGCAGGCATTCTGGGCGGGTTCGAGGATCAAACCTTCCGTCCGGAGCGCACAGCAACCCGTGGTGAAGCCGCAACGGCGATCTACAGATTGCTTGACGCATTGTCCATTTAATACAGTCGGTATTGTATCCGACGGAATAAAAAGCAAACGCCGCTTTCCCTGTTGGCTAGGGAAAGCGGCGTTTCTGATCTTCAAATGCTGCTCTAGAGATAGTGACGCTGCTAAGCTGCGGAAGAGCAACAGGGGAAGAGAGAGGGGGCTACGATATTCTGCTCTAGGGATGCCGCTGCAAATTGCGGATTATCCCGGCTAAAATTGGCAGGCCAGTTTCTAGCTCTGCGATTGAGGCGTAGGCGTAGGAGAGCCGCAGATGACGGTTGTCCCCACGGTCATACAGATCGCCGGTATTGAGCAGGAGGCTGGACTGCAGTGCTGCTTTGAACAGCTTGCGCAGGGGCAATGGCTGACGGAGCGACAGCCAGATATAGAAACCACCCGCAGGTATATTCCAGGTGGCCAGCTCGCTGAAGTGGACTTGGAGCATCTCCAGCACCGCCTCTCTTCGCATTCGCAGCTTCTGACGCAAGACACTGGCATGTGCTTCATGATAACCACCGCTCAGCCATCTAGCCGCGGCAAGCTGAGACAAAGAGCTTGCACCGTAGTCGCTTTGCATCTTAATATCGGCCAGTCGTGAGATGACCGCTTCCGGGCCGACAATCCAGCCGATGCGCAGGCCGGGGCTGGCGGCTTTGGACAGGGTCCCGAGGTGGAGGACCCGTCCCTCAAGATCCAGGGCTTTCAGTGGCGGAGGCGGGGGCATATCCAACCACAGTTCCTGGTAAGCCCCATCTTCGAGGATTGGCAGGCCAAGGGCGCCTGTAGTGGCCATCAACGCATTCCGCCGCTCTTCATCCATCAGAATGCCCGTAGGATTATGAAAAGTTGGGATGGTATACAACATAGCTGCTTTGGTCCGGTAAGCCTCTTGCGCTATATTGTCTGTCATTAGCCCGCGATCATCCATTGGCAGACCACTAAACTTCACGCCTGCGGACTGGAAGGCATGGATGGAGTAAAGGTAGGACGGTTTCTCCAGCAGGATGGCCGCGCCGCGGGGCAGCAGCCCCATGGCAATAAGCTGCAGTCCTTGCAGCGCCCCTGAGGTAATCAGGATGGAGGCGGGGGAAGTACGAATACCGGATGCAGATAGCTTGTTGCTAAGAGCTGTCCGCAGTTCCAGGCTGCCAAGCGGCTCTTCGTAGGACAGCGGCAACAGTGGCTCGCGCGAAAGCCCGGCGAGAATCTCCTGCATAACCTGGCCAGGCAGCAGCTCCGGGGCAGGTTCGCCTGTGCCAAGGCGGATTAGTCCTCGCTCATACTCCAGCCGGTTAATAGCCTGGATCGTTGGCAGGTTGGGATAGTGAATGCCTTCTTCCACATAATCATTCCAATTGCCCGCCCGGACCTGTCCGTCGAAGCTGGTGGATTCCTGTTTGGCACCGGAACCATCACGCTCGGCAGAGGGGGTGGTAACTCGGGTTCCACCGCCTCTTTTCCCCTCAATCAGCCCCATCGCGGTCAGTTGCCCCAATGCGGTTACAAGGGTGCTACGGTTGACGCCGAGTTGTCGGCACAGCTCCCGTTGCGGAGCCAGTCGCATGCCGCGGGCCCAGGCCCCGCTTCTGATTTTGCCGATAAAATAATCCGATATCTGGGCATGAAGCGGCAGCGCGGAGGTTGCGTCTGGTCGCCATTCACCAGTGCCACCGAGAGTGGTTGTCCTTGATGCTGATACGGCGTTAAGAGCGTCCAATGGGTCTATACTATCTTTTGATGTAGGAGAAGAAAAAGCAGCTTGCTTGGAAGTAGGCTTCACGGCAGAACTCCTTTATATAAAATCAGTATCGTTTAGGACCGCTCTGGCGGCTCATTCTGCGTTGAGTATATCATGGACGGGCAGTTTTGCTGTATCTTGGTTGGGTATTGATCTGGAATTTGGATGGTTACGGTTATGAGGCGGGAAGGTACTATCAATGGGGCGCAGTTATGCTGTTCACCAAAGATTTTCTCATCATAAAGAAATCATCAGGAGGGTTCTTACAAATGCTTGAAGCGGTTATACATGGAATCATATTGGCGTTTGGACTTATTTTGCCGCTGGGGGTACAGAATATATTCGTCTTTAATCAAGGTTCGCTGCATTCGCGATTTCGCGGAGTGCTACCGGTAGTGCTGACCGCTGCCCTATGTGATACGCTGCTGATTGGTGCTGCTGTCGGTGGAGTTTCGCTGGTTGTTATGTCCGTGGACTGGGTAACTCCTGTGATTTATAGCGTAGGATTGATTTTCCTGGCATATATGGGCTGGAACATCTGGGGCAGCACCCCGGCGCAAGGCGAGGTGAAAGTATTGCCTTGGAAGGGGCAGGTAGCCTATGCCTTGTCGGTGTCCCTGCTTAATCCCCATGCACTGCTGGATACTGTAGGTGTCATCGGAACCAGTTCCCTGCAATATGGCAGTGGCGAACGGTGGGTATTTGCCGGTGCGACGGCTGCAGTCTCGTGGTTGTGGTTCATTGGAATTGCCATTGCCGGGCGGCTGGTCGGACAAGCGGACCCCTCGGGCCGCATTCTGCGTGTCTTGAACAGGGCATCTGCGCTGCTGATCTGGGGGATTGCGATTTATATGGGGATGCAGTTGTGGAATATATGGACTGGAAAGTGAAGACGGAATAGAGGGCCATTGAGGAGTACTCAGCGGCAACGAGTGCTTTACACTTCTCCTGGATAGTTATCCTAGATATTTATCCCTTTTGAGCCACTGGAATTGCTTGTCTTCCGCAGGCATACAATAGTTGCAGCACAGGTTGCAGAGGAGGAGATTTATACTCGATAGGGAACTCCGTGGAGATAGAGAAATCTGATGATTTCCAAGCGCCTGCCGATTTGCTGCTGAATTTGACAGATCTGCGACAAATGAAGGGAATGGACATAGAATGCTCACCGAAAGCGTTTTATGGTTCAGATATAATTTAGATATAGAAGGAACATTGCATCCTTTTTCCAAGATCACAGCTAGGATACCGGAAGATGCCGAGCGGCTATTCCTTGCCGCGGTACCCGGGAATAACAATAGGGGAGGATTTGACAAATGACCTTACAATCCGCTTCATCGCTTGTTGTGCCGGAAGCTTACACCCGTTGGCTGGAAAGTCGAGGATTAATATATCAATTGCTGGTGGATTTCTTCGGAAGAAAGCCATCCCTTTCGCTGGTGGCCCAGTGGTGCGGCAAACGCCAAATGAACGTTGCTGCAGAGATGACCGAAGGCGGCCGCGAACTGAAGCGTTACCTCTGCAGTCTGGAACCCGGCAAGTTGCCGCAAATCTGCAAGCAGGAGACGCAGGAATACACCCGGTTGATGAATGAACGGGCTGCACGTGAAGCAGCTAATCGGGGTCGGGCCAAAGAATTCTGCAATGTCTTGTCCGATGTTTATGCCTCGGCGGGAGTCGTATTCAAGAAATGCGGTGAAGAAGCCGATGATCATATTGCTATTGAACTGGAATTCATGGCGGTGATGCATGAACGGATGCTATATAACTGCTTCACAGTTAGAAGTGCCATGGAGCTGCTGGAGATCCAGGAGGCTTTTCTGGAAGAGCATCTGTTGAGATGGACCCCGAAGTTCTGCGAACGTCTTAATTCCTTGACGGAGAGCAAGTTGTACCTCGGCTTGAGTCACATGCTAGAGGAGTTTTTGCCGCAAGATCTGCAAATGCTGCGAGCCTGGAAGGCTTCGCTGGAGACAAGCGCTACCTCTATGTCGTAAGAAAAGCCCGGGCAACCGGGCTTTTTTGTGTGCTTTTATGTGCTTCAAAAGCAGTGTGACACCAGTTTTGTTTACTTTAAAAGAAGCGTCAGGCTGGCCTCTGTGTGTTTCAAAGGCAGTGAGAGGCAAGAATTGTTGTGCTTCAAGGGTAGCGCAAGGCAGTTTTTTTGTACTATAAGAGCAACGTTAAGCTGCTCTTATAGTACAAAGCGGGGCGTCGACTTGGAGACGCCCGCTGTGCTTGCAAGTCAGCGTGCTGCCCCGTGTTATCCCCGGGGCAGCACGCTGACGGTAACCCCGGCGGCAATGGCTGCCACATCGCCGGGGTTCACGAACCCGGCAGCACGCTGCATAGCCGCTGCCGTGCCACAGGCCGCGCCGAGCGTCAGCCGCGCCGGCCAGTCACCCCCAGCCACAGCCGACGCCAGCAGGCCGGCGGCCGTGGCATCCCCACTGCCGAGCGCGCTCACGGCAGTGATCTGCGGCAGCGTTACGCGGTAACGCTGCCCGTCCGCGGCGGCAACAGCGCCGCGGGAGCCCAGCGTGACGACAGCGTCACGCGCCCCAAGCTCCAGCAGCGCTTCCAGCGCCTGCCGAGCGGTGTCTTCGCTGCCGGTGTCCGCCAGACCGGCCAGTTCTGCGGCTTCGTGCTCGTTGGGCTTCACGAGCTCGGGCCGGCCTTGCAGACCGAGGCGCAGAGCCTCGCCGCTGGCGTCCAGCATCACCTTGGCACCGCCGTGATGGGCGATATCCGCCAGCTCTGCATAGAGCCAAGGGGGGCAGCCTGGGGGCAGGCTGCCCGAGAGCAATACCCACCGGGAACGGCGGGCCAGCTTCTCCAGCCTGCTGCGCAGGGCCGAAAGGTCCTCCCCGGTGATGACCGGCCCAGACTCAATCAGCTCCGTCTGGTTAGCAGAAGCAGAGTCGAGCACGGTCAAGGCTAGCCGTGTCTCCCCCTTTGCCACTTTGACGAAGTCGGCGTCAACGCCTTCTTCAGCCAGACCAGCGAGCAGATGCTCACCGGTATATCCGGCTATAAATCCCGAAGCGATTACCTCCGCCCCTAACTGGTGTAACACCCGTGCGGCATTGACGCCTTTGCCGCCGGGTAAGGTTAGAGAATCGGTGATCCGGTGGACTTCATTTACTTGAAATCCCGGGACAGTATAGATTTTATCGACAGCCGCATTCAGCGTGACGGTTGTAATCATGTTAGGTCTTCCTCTCTATGGGCATTCATAGCTTCATTGTACTGTTCAAAAATCCCCTGACACAAGATGCCGTAACCTCATTACTCTTGACCTTTTGCACTGGAATATTCCCTAATAACATGCCAAGAGGCCCCTCCATACACGGAGGGGCCTCTTGGATCATCCAATCGTTTTACAAGTAAAAGCTTCTGCAATATAAGACGAACTCAAGATCGAACATAAAGCTCAGTCGTCACTACGATGGAATGTTTGGACTTTCGGTCGCTGTTGTCGCCAGATTTCTTAATTTATAAACCGCTCCTAGCGGTTGGAATCTGGCGACAGCCGTGCTTCCGATGCGAATATAGCGAAGAGAAAGATTAAGCTTTATTCTTCCACAGTCTTTCTGCGGAATTTCATCAGGAATTCGTACACTACCGGCACTACCACGAGTGTCAGGAGCGTGGAACTGATGAGACCACCGATAACTGTGACGCCGAGGCCCTTGGAAATGATGCCGGCGCTGTTTTCGAGCCCGCTCACGAGCGGCAGCAATGCGCCGATAGTAGCGAGTGCTGTCATCAGGATTGGACGCAGACGCGTTCCTCCTGCTTCCAGCAGGGCTGCTCGGGTGGTAAGTCCTTCTTTTTCTTTATGAATAACACGGTCGATCAGTACGATCGCGTTGGTGACGACGATACCGATCAGCATCAGACCACCCATCAGAGCGGAGACGTTCAAGGTCTCCTTGGCTAATAGCAGGGCAACCAGCGCTCCGATGACAGTGAACGGAAGCGAGAAGAGAATGGCGAATGGAGCAAGTCCGCCGCCAAAGGTAACCACCAGTACGAAGTATACGATGGCGATTGCAGCAGCCATAGCGATACCGAGTTGTCCGAAGGTGTCATTGATCTGTTCCGTAACACCACCGAACGTAACGGTTACGCCATCCGGCAAGTTAAGTGCTTCGATTTTGGTCTTCACACTATTGGAAGCAGCGTTAACGTCAGTAGCGATGATATCTGCTGTAACATCCACTTTCATTTTGCCATCCATACGAGTGATCGAGTCCGGTGAAGAACCTTTCTCTACCTTGGCTACATCTTTAATCGGCACGGTGATGCCAAGCGGCGAGGTGAGAAGCGCATCCTCCATCTCATTAATGCTGGTATACGTATCTTTTTCAGTCTCAATATAGACATTATAGTTTTTGCCATCCAGCTTGACCTCGGTCAGAACCGGACGTGCGCCAGCTGGACTGAGCTTCATAGCGATTTGTCCGGCTGTAAGACCCAGTGAGCTAAGTTTTTGCTGATCCGCAACGATGGTGTATTGATCATAGGCTGCAGATAGGCTTGTTTTGCCATCCTTGAAGTTGGCGGTGTCCTTCTGTACAATTCCGGCAATTTCATCGGCTACAGGCTTCAGTTGATCCAGATTATCTCCGAAAATATTCACCGTCAGCGTACTGCCGCCAAGGCCGCCACCGGCCATACCGGACATATCGCCCCAGACTCCTTCTGGAACTTCTTTGGTGAGTCCTTCGATCAGTTTCTCTTTCACGGCTTCAAAGTCAGGTGTATTACTGTCGTAAGCAACATAGAATAGTCCCGACTTGCCGCCAGAACCGCCCAAGCTGAACGGGCTGCTTCCGCCGATGGAATACTGCATCTTATCTACATGACTCTGTGCCAAAATATATTTCTCTGCTTTCAGGCCTTGCGCCTGCACATCCTCCAGACGCTGTCCTGCTTTAGGCGAATAGGTCAACGTAACGTTCTTCTCTTCCTGGGATGGCATGAAGCTGACACCGATCGGCTTGATCAGGAACAAGCTACCTACCAGGAGAATAACGGCAACACCAAAAGTGACTAGCTTGTGGGACAAGCACCAATCCAGCACTTTTTGATACCAGGCAGACAATCTGTCCGGTTTATCGTGATTATCGTTCTTCTTTTTCAGACCGTTACGGAACAGTGAGTGCGCCATTGCCGGTACAAGCGTGATGGCTACAACGAGTGAAGCCAGCAGGGCGAAGACCATAGTCAGGGCAAATGGCAGGAACAATTCGCCGACCATTCCGCTGACAAATGCAAGCGGCAGGAACACGGCAATCGTAACAATAGTGGACGACATAATCGGCACGAACATTTCGCGTGTTGCCGCGCTAATTAACTCTCTGCCGCGCAGCTTCTCGCCTGAGAGCGATAAGCGCCTGTAGATGTTCTCAATGACGACAATGGAGTCATCCACGACCCGTCCAATGGCTACGGTCATCGCGCCGAGTGTCATCATATTCAGGGTAATATCCATCTGACGCAGGCACAGAACTGCAATCAGCAGTGAGAGCGGGATGGAGATGATCGAGATAATCGTTGAGCGGATATTCCGCAGGAAGATCAGAATAATGATGACCGCGAACAAGGCACCAAAAGCAGCCTTGGATAACATGGTACTTACTGAATCCTCGATCGGCTTACCTTGGTCGAGCAGAACCGTCAGATCGAGACCCTTGAACTGTTCTTTCAGCTCTTCGGTCTTCTTCTTGACATTGTTGACTACTTCAACGGTGTTGGCATCATTGGCTTTGACTATCTGAATACCAATGGATTCCTTCCCGTTAGTACGGGAGATGGATTCAGAACGGCCTACAACTTCAATATCTGCCAATTCGCCAAGTTTGACGGTAGGAAGTCCTGCTCCGAGGGCCGCTCCGGCTGCGGCATTCGCTCCGGCTCCACCGTTGTTTGCAGCACCTCCTGCGGCCGCATCACCAGCAGCTCCTGGAGCTGCGCCGCCGCCTGGTACTCCGGCTGGAGCCCCGCCGGCTGCGCCAGCACCGCTCGGCATTACAGGGATAGCAACATTTTTCAAGTCATCAATGGTTGTGACATTTCCGTCGACAACGACGGCTTTCTGCGATGCTTCCATTTCGAACAGGCCGAGTGGCACACGCAAGGAAGACCCTTGAACGATGCCTTTTACCGTATCTTCGGTCAGTCCATATTGCTTCAGCTTATCTTGATTAAATTTCAGGGAGACTTCCTTGACGTACTGTCCGGCGATTTGTACGGACGCTACGCCTTCGAGGTCTTCCAGTGCTGGACGGATGTCGTTCTCGGCAATGCTGGTCAATTCTTCAAGCGGCTTGGAGCCATCACCGGCAAGGCTAAGGGAGACGACAGGAAGAGAGCTGAGACTGAAGCGGGAAATTCTCGGCTTCTGCACATTGTCCGGCAGGACGACTTCATTTAATGCTTCGCGGACAGCTGCTGTCGCATTGTCCAGGTTGGTGCCGTAATTAAATTCAATGAAAATGCTGGAGGCATTCTCCAGGGAGGTGGAGGTCAGCGTTTTGACACCATCCACGTTGCGCAGCTTCTGTTCTAAGGGTTTGCTGACATCATTCACAACCCCTTCTGGCGCAGCGCCTGGATAAATCGTTGTGATACTCAGGTAGGGAATACTGATATTCGGCAGGGTCTCCTGCTTCATGGTCAGTCCGCTGTACAGACCGGCAAAGACGATGATGATCGTCAGAAGCCAAATCGCAAATTTGTTTTTCAGGGAAAAATTAATCAGACTTTTCATGGCGTACAATTCAGCTCCTCTTGGTTATGCATGTAAGGCGATAATAACTTTCTTAATTCCTTCAGGGGCTCGGCAAGTTCGGGACAGGCTTGCAGGTTGAACAGCATCCCTAGAATAATGGCTCTCCGCGGGTGGGAAACGAGCATCTCCCCTTCCAGAATGGCAAGTGAATCCGCGGCATCCTTCTGTTGTCTGGTCTTTAGAGGGATGACACCGAGCAGGTCTTTCATTTCCTTAATCAACTGAAGCGGGTTCTTGCGTACGTTCCCCTCTTGGCCAGCCAGCATCCCTACAACCATCGCATGTGAGATGAGCGGGGTGGGCTTGTCTGCAAGCAGGGAGGCCGCGATGATGTCCATCATCTTGATCAGATGATCCGCCATGCGAGCCGTAGGTACAAAGGATTCAGGATGGAAGAGGACGCGTACATAAGAGCTGATCATGCCGTGAACGATCATGGATAAATCGCCTGTATAGGGCAAGATTTCCTTACCGTATAGGCCCTCCATTTTAGATTGGAACCAGCCCATCACTGCCACATTACTCTTTTGCAGCCATTCGGGGATATCTGAATAGCCTTTTCCGGCAAAATCCTGAATTTGGCGCTGCAAAAACTCACGCAGCTCGTATACATGATTAAGCAGAATTTCGACCTGGTTCCGCAGCTTTTCGCGCGGTGTCTTCCCGGTCTCCTGCTCTGCATGAACCAGAGGGTCACGAATCATCTTGAAGCAGTATATATAAATGCTGCGTTCCAGCTCCTCCTTGGATTTAAACAGGAGATAAAGGCTGCCCTTGGACATGCTGCTTAGCTCCGCGATTTCTTGCATGGAAGTGGAGGAAGAACCTTTCACAGCGAACAGTTGCATCGCCGTTTTGATAATCTGTTCCTTCTTGTCCTGGGTACGGTCTACCACCGATGAATCCCCTTTCTGACTGATAAGTTCTGAAATTGACTGGTTAGTCATGAAAATTATATTATAACTTTCTGGGTATTACAAATTTACACAAACAAAGGTTACAATTTTGTCGCAATTATCAATTTGGCACCGATTTTGTAGGAAGAACCCTCGTATTCATGTAATATATAAATGTGTCATTTCCGTGATGTAAAAAGAAGGTAGGTAGAATATGAGAAGAGGATTGCAGGCAATTGTCATTATTGGAGCTTTTATAGCTTTTTATTACTTTGGTTTTGGTCTGTTCGGTAGTACCGGCACGACCATTATTAGTATTTTCTCTACATTGACGGTCATATCCATTGGACTTGCCATTTCTATGGAGAACCGTAATCCTTCCACAACGATGTCTTGGATCTTACTACTGGCGTTGATCCCGGTAGTGGGACTTATCTTTTATTTCCTGTTCGGACAGAACGTGTTCAAGCGTCGTAAATATGATAAAAAGGCCCAGCTTGACATGATGGCCTACGAACGAATTGAGAACGATGCGCTGCGCACTCACCATGATTGGTCGGAATTTGCAGAGCCTCATCAGAAGCTGTTGGGATTGTCGCAGCGGTTGGCACGGACGCCGATCTCTTGTACGTCAGAGACGCGGGTCTTAACCAACGGGGAGGAGACTTTTGGAACCCTGCTTCTGGAGCTGAGGCAGGCGCAGCATCATATACACATGGAGTATTACATCTTCCGGGCAGATCATATCGGGACGCGCATCCAGCAAATCCTGATTGAAAAAGCCCGTGCCGGTGTCACCGTCCGCTTCATGTATGATGCAGTCGGGAGTATTCAGCTCTCCAAGTCGTTTCTGAAGGAAATGAGCGATGCTGGGGTGCAGGTGGCGGCTTACGGCAACTCGACCTCCTTTTTCTCCAGCCGGGTGAATTACCGAAATCACCGCAAAATCGTTGTCATCGACGGCGATGTTGGCTTTATGGGCGGACTTAACGTCGGCGACGAATATTTGAGCCGCAGCAAAACTTACGGGTTCTGGCGCGATACGCATATGCTGGTACGCGGTGAGGCAGTACGGACGATGCAGATTATTTTCCTCCAGGACTGGATGCATACGACGGGGGAGAAGATTCTGGAGCAGGATTATCTGTCCCCCAAGTTGCGGTATATGGCTGGGGACGGGGCGGTGCAGATTATTGCCAGCGGGCCGGATAATGAACGCCGGGCACTCAAGAACTTATTTTTCTCGATGATTACCTCTGCGCAAGAATCCGTATGGATTGCTTCGCCGTATTTCATTCCCGATGAGGATATTCTGACCGCACTGCGCGTTGCAGCGATGTCGGGGCTTGATGTGCGGCTGCTGTTTCCGGCCAAACCGGACAAGTGGATTCCGTTTCTGGCATCCCATTCTTACTTTCCGGCACTGCTGGAATCCGGTGTGAAGATTTATGAGTATGAGAAGGGCTTTATTCATTCCAAACTGCTCATTACGGACGGGGAAATTGCCACGATCGGCACGGCAAATATGGACATGCGCAGCTTCCATCTGAATTTCGAGGTGAATGCGCTGTTGATCCGGACAGAAAGTGTGGCGCGGATTGTCGAGGACTTCGAGCGCGATCTGCTCTCCACAAGACAGATTGTGCATGAGGAATTCATGAACAAACGCCTGATGGAACGGATACTGGAATCGGCGGCGCGTCTGATGTCCCCGCTGCTGTAGGATAGAATGATAAACCACTTAGACAGCCTTATGTAAGGTGCTCTAAGTGGTTTTTTTGAAAATGAATCCATTTCATAATGCGGATTTCAATCCGAATAGGTACAATATCTAGTTAAACCTAAGCCGTGTACAACTAGATATCGATGATTAGACGCTCACTTATGGATTTATGAAATGGATTCAAATATAAGAATTTATATGTTTTACGCTATAGATCATCCTTATATTTCTCACTGAGACGGATACCGTACCTTGGCGGACGGAAAACCGTTTCTACTTGTGTCAGGATATATTTAAAAAGTGGTGAACCCGATGAATTTCTGTATACGGAACACCATGTATTTAATCCACGTGATCCCGCTTTGGTAGGTATCAAGGGGGAGACTGTAATCTGCGCCGTCGTTATTCCACAGGCGGGTGAAATAAGCCTCCATTTCAGCGTATAGCGGTTGATCCCTCTGCACGGTTACCCACAGGTTGTTCTCCAGATTGTAATCATCAAGGTTTCGAGCCGTAAAGTTGCTAGATCCACCCAGGATGACGGACCTGCCATTTTCCTTGGCGACAAAAAGCAGCTTGGCATGATACTGCTCCTTCGTCGTGTTGTACCAGCGGATGTCGATCTTTCCATCTGAACGGCGGTTCAAATCCATGGCTACAGGCCGATTGGGGATACCGATTTTATCTCTGCCGAAAGCATTCTGATTGGGGTCCAGCAGTAACCGGACGGTAGCGCCACGTTTTGACGCCTCCAGCAGCGCCTTAATGATCTTGTCGTCAGCCAGGTAGAACATGCCCATCCATACGGTGTCACCTTTTCCGGCAGAGGAGATGGCTTCCAGTGTATACTTATAGACTTTACCCTCTGTCAGATACCGGACCTCAAGGGGTTCCCCGGCGCTCCTCTCATTGGCTTGAGAAAATACGGGCTCCTTGCGCAATAAGGGTCCTGTACCAGAAAGACGGGCTGCGGCTTGCTCCGTCTGCAAAATATCGGCGAGAATGGGGCCCTGAACCTCCAGTGCGATATTGGAGTTGTAGGCGCTGGCATCATGTACATTCCCCGAGGATATCAGCGCCGTTGTTTCATTCATAATCAGCTTGCGGTGATTGGCCTTAACATTCAAGAGCTTCAAATAAGAGCGGGCGGTGATCTTCGGACCGTTACTGGCCATCAGATTGGGAATCCACCCCTTGCCGGATTGCCCGAACCACTGAATGAAGGTGCGCCAGAAGGCAGAATATACGGGTGTGGAATCCCTTAGTTTATCAACATCGGTCATGATTACCGTTATGCCGGCAGCTTTCATCTCTTGTAGCAGAGGGTTGGGAGCAGAATTGTAATTTGTATTAACTTCGTCAGTAATAAACACAATCTCCATCTCGGGATACGCGGCCTTCTGGAGTAGTAGCTTATCCGTAAGCATTTTGCTGACGGGTGGAAAATACTGACCCTTATGTGTGTAGTTGTTGAAGAGAAACATGTCGATCACCAGAAACTCCCGGGACTCTTCGATGATCTGGAGAATGCGCGGCAGAATTTGTTCCTTCTGTGAGCCGTTTTCCGTACCATCCGCATGGGTCAAGTCATACCAAAAATGTACTTGGTTAACCTTGTATGAGGGGCTTTCATAAGAAAGACCGGGCGGCAGGGGTTTGTGGGTCTGGTAAATCATAACGGCAGCCAGCCAAAGGATCAAAAGGGTGAAAAGCCCTCCTACCCAAAGCCAGAGGCGATGCTTTCGGTGTTTCTTAGCGAATAGTATAGATTGCTTATTGGTGAAAGATGGCGGTTGCGGGCGAGAGGCTTTGCGGCCTGGGCTCATTAATGTTCCTCCTGAAAGGTATTCTGAACATCCTGTGCCCGGATGTGTTAGATCCGGTATTCTATCTCACCTATTACCGCCATTCAAGACTACCTGAAGCAGCCGCTAAAGATTCGTAACCGCCACTGACGAGGAAAGACGATGGGTTCAGTTTTCCAGAAAACCAGGATCGCTATCCCTTGTCCACTTCATATCCTCTTATTGTAAATTCCATTAGAGGGATGTGTTATAATAAATCCAACTGTTAAGAAGAAGTCTGGGCTGACAACAGCCATTAAATAGAGTGAGAAACGGGGGCGACATCATGAACCATACATCACAGAATATACAGAGCTTCCCTAAGGCGGATTCCGGGGACGGTCTTCAGCCCGACGGAAACAGATCACTGCTGCCGGATTCTAGAACCGGAGAACGCAAAATTGAACATGTACGCCTATGCCTCAATGAGGAGGTAGGAGGCAGCGGGATTACGACAGGCTTTGAGCGTTATCGTTTCCGGCATAATGCGCTCCCCGAGCTGGATTTTGACGGTATTTCTCTGGACACTGTATTTCTGGGCAAAAAGCTGCGCACCCCGCTGCTGATCAGTTCCATGACCGGGGGCAGCGCTGCTACCGGCGCGATCAATGCCCGGCTGGCGGAAGCGGCCGAGCGGCGCGGCTGGTGCCTTGGTGTAGGATCGGTCCGGGCCGCTGTGGAACGTTCCGAGCTGGCGTCGACCTTCCGTGTACGGGACAAGGCGCCCGGCATTCCGGTCATTGCTAACATTGGAGCGGTTCAGCTATCGTACGGCTTCGGTGTGGATGAATGCCAGCGGGCGGTGGAGATTGCCGGAGCAGATTGGCTGGTGTTGCACCTGAACGGCCTTCAGGAAGTGTTCCAGCCGGAGGGGAACACTGGATTTGCTGCGCTGCTGCCGAAGATAGAGAGGCTCTGCCAGGAACTTCCCGTGCCTGTAGGCGTCAAAGAGGTGGGCTGGGGCATCGATGGCGAGACCGCGGTCCGGTTGTACAATGCCGGTGTCGCCTTCATTGATGTAGCGGGAGCAGGCGGAACCTCCTGGAGTCAGGTCGAGAAGTTCCGTAGCACCGATCCCGTGCGGCGGGCCGCAGCTGAAGCTTTTGCCGATTGGGGTATTCCTACGGCTGAAAGTATCGCGGATGTCCGAGCGGCTGCTCCGCAAGGCGCCCTGATCGGGAGCGGCGGACTAAGGCACGGCGTGGATGCCGCCAAGGCGCTGGCGCTGGGCGCTGATCTAGCGGGCTTTGGCCGCAATCTGCTTGGCCCTGCTGTAGAGTCGGAGACCGCGTTGGACAATGCTTTAGCTCAGGTGGAGCTGGAGCTGCGCACTGCAATGTTCGGTATTGGCGCACCTGATCTAAACGCGCTACGAGGTACACCCCGTTTGCTGAGAAAATAGGTTATTACCAAGAATACTGATTTTGGGAAGGAATAATGATATGATCAAACTTCTTCAAATGGACGAGTCGACTTTTCAATTCTTTTTAAGCCAATCTACCAGGGAATATGCTGCTGAAAAGGTGAAATCAGGAGCTTGGGACCCGGATAATGCCCTTAAGCTGTCACAGGAAGCGATAACCCGCTTCCTGCCAAGCGGGCTGCATACAGAAGGTGCGTACCTTTATTCGGTAGTGCATGAAGATGTAGAGGAGTCAATCGGGTATATCTGGTTCAATGTGACCGAAGGCCGCGGCGGGCGGGAAGCCTTCATCTATGATATTTACATTTTTGAGCCTTATCAGGGCAAAGGTTATGGCAAACTGACCATGCAGGCACTGGATGAAGAAGCACGCAAGATGGGAGTCACCAAGATCGGCCTGCATGTCTTCGGCCAAAATACACGGGCGTTTGAACTATACAAGAAAATGGGCTACACCGTTACGGACATCTCCATGTCCAAAGAACTGAAGCTAGAAGAGGGCGCTTCATAGCTACGCGACCGAACCATGAATGTATTAGATGTACAAATGCTCTTTCCCTTGATTTCCGGTGTTGCTGGACCATTTGTTCTAATATATAATGGTTTAGATCGTACGACTTATCGGTGATCTGTTCCAAAATCAACTGAAAATAGGAGTTGTCATATAAATGGCTTTGAAAGCAGGGATCGTCGGGCTTCCTAACGTAGGGAAATCCACATTGTTTAATGCTATCACACAAGCGGGTGCAGAATCCGCGAACTACCCATTCTGTACCATTGACCCGAACGTTGGCGTGGTTGAAGTCCCGGATGAGCGTCTGGACAAGCTGACCGAGCTGGTTCAGCCGAACAAAACGGTTCCAACCGCGTTTGAATTTGTGGATATTGCAGGCCTCGTGCGCGGTGCGAGTAAAGGCGAAGGGCTTGGTAACAAGTTCCTGGCTCACATCCGTGAAGTGGATGCGATCGTCCATGTCGTACGCTGCTTCGAAGATGAGAACGTTACGCATGTCGATGGCAAGGTGAACCCGATCAGCGATATTCAGACCATTAATCTGGAGCTGATTCTTGCCGATCTGGAGAGCGTGGATAAGCGGATTGAGCGTTCCCGTAAGAACATTAAGGGTGGAGACAAGAAATACGCACAGGAGGTTGAACTTCTGGAGCGTATCAAGGAAGCTCTGTATAACGATAAACCTGTCCGCAGCGTAGAATTGACTGAGGACGAGCGTCTGATTATCCGCGATCTACACCTGTTGACACAGAAGCCGGTATTATATGCGGCCAATGTCAGCGAAGAGGAAGTGGCAAGTGCGGAGAGCAATCCATACGTGCAGCAGGTACGTGATTTTGCTGCTTCCGAGAACGCGGAAGTTGTGCCAATCAGTGCCAAGGTGGAAGCGGAGATTGCTGAGCTGGAAGGCGAAGACAAGGCGATGTTCCTGGAGGAGCTGGGTCTGGAAGAATCCGGGCTAAACCGTCTGATCAAAGCCGCTTACCGTTTGCTAGGTCTGTACACATACTTCACGGCGGGCGTTCAGGAAGTTCGTGCTTGGACCATCCGTAAAGGAACCAAAGCGCCAGGAGCAGCCGGTGTTATCCATACCGACTTTGAGCGCGGGTTCATCCGTGCGGAAGTCGTTGCTTATAACGATCTGGTAGCAGCAGGCTCGATGAACGGTGCCAAGGAACGCGGGCAGCTTCGTCTGGAAGGTAAGGAATATCTGGTGCAAGACGGCGACGTGATGCACTTCCGCTTCAACGTATAAGGAAGCAGAGGCCTATTTATAATAAAGGACAGCTTGGAGGTAGTGTTTTTCCTGGCTGTCCCCTTTTTATATAGAAAATATCTTAGTATCATGCCGATTCTCAGCGAAGTGAAGTGTAGCCAACCGCGAGGAACGGTGGTATAATATAAAGTCGTGTATCATCTTTGATTTACCGACATTTAGTACGCTTGAAAGGTATTGAACTTTGAATTAGGAGAGGTGAATTCCCTTGTTGGACCGATTGCAATCCTTGGCGGACCGCTATGAGAAACTCAGTGAACTGCTTTGTGATCCGGATGTTGCAAACGACAGTAAGAAACTGAGGGATTATTCCAAAGAACAATCTGATCTGCAGCCCGCTTATGAGGCTTATGCTGAATATAAAAATGTAATGGAAGAGCTGGAAGCCGCCAGAATGATGCAGGCTGAGAAGCTGGACGATGAAATGAAGGAAATGGTCAAGATGGAAATCGATGACCTGTCGTCGCGCCAGACTGATCTGGAGGAGAAAATCCGCGTTCTGCTGCTGCCTAAAGACCCTAATGATGATAAGAACGTAATCGTGGAAATCCGCGGCGCTGCCGGCGGAGATGAAGCGGCTCTGTTTGCATCTGATCTTTACCGGATGTACACGCGTTATGCTGATGCACAAGGCTGGCGTATTGAACTGATGGACGTTAGTGCGAATGACCTTGGCGGATTCAAGGAAGTTATCTTCCTGATTAACGGTCGGGGTGCTTATAGCAAAATGAAATACGAAAGTGGTGCGCACCGCGTACAACGTATTCCAACCACAGAATCGGGCGGACGTATTCATACCTCTACTTCGACGGTAGCCGTAATGCCAGAAGCTGAGGATTTTGAAATTGAAATCCATGACAAGGACATTCGTGTGGATACCTTCTGTTCCAGTGGAGCGGGCGGTCAGTCCGTTAATACAACGAAGTCTGCAGTTCGCGTAACTCACGTGCCAACAGGCATCGTGGCTACCTGTCAGGATGGCAAATCGCAGAACTCCAATAAGGAGAAGGCGCTACAGGTTCTTCGCGCTCGTATCTCTGACATGAAGCGCCAAGAGGAAGAAGCGAAGTATGCCGGAGAGCGTAGAAGCAAGGTCGGCACTGGTGACCGCAGTGAGCGGATTCGTACGTATAACTTCCCGCAAAGCCGGGTGACGGATCACCGGATCGGCTTGACACTGCACCGTTTGGAGCAAGTGATGAACGGGGAGATCACGGACATCATCTCGGCATTGTCGCTGGCTGAACAGACCGAATTGATGGAAAAAGGAGAATAATGCTTTGAAACACGACGTATATGTCATGCCTCGCGTGCAAAGCATCCGGGAAGCCTTTGCGGAGGCTTCTTCTTTTTTGAGCCGTAGCGGCTGCAACGAGCCGCATCGCAGTGCCCAGCTCCTGCTGGAGCATGTGCTGGGCTTGTCTGGCGCGGCGTATTACATGGCGCTGGCGGATGCTTTTCCAGCGGATGTCCGGGAAGCTTGGGAGGCCGGGGTTACCCGCCGTGCATCCGGTGAGCCGGTGCAGTATATCATCGGCGAGCAGGAATTTTACGGCCGGGCTTTCGAGGTGACACCGGATGTGCTAATTCCCCGGCCGGAGACGGAACTGCTCGTGGAGGCGATCCTGCGGTACGCCGGTGAGCTATGGCCGGCTGCTGCGCCGGGCGCAGCGGCGCATCAGGGCAGCGCGGCGGATGGAGCCGCGCAAGAAGGCGGCGCCCCTGCCACAGGCGCCGCACGTCCGCTGACCGCCGTCGATATCGGCGCCGGCAGCGGAGCGATCTCTGTCACGCTGGCGGCGGAAGCGCCGGCGTGGGCGGTCTGCGCCGGCGACATCTCGCCGGCGGCACTGGCCGTGGCCGGGCGCAACGCGCAGCGGCACGGCACGGCCGTGGACCTGCGGCTCGGCGACCTGCTCGAGCCGTTCGCGGGGATGGAGACGGATATTCTCGTCTCCAACCCGCCGTATATTCCCGGCGGCGACATCGCCGGGCTCCAGCGCGAGGTGCGCGACCATGAGCCGCGCACGGCGCTCGACGGCGGCGCGGACGGGCTGGACCCGTACCGCCGCATGATGGAGCAGCTCCCGCTGCTCCCGGCTCCGCCGCGCCTGATTGGCTTTGAGCTTGGCTTCGGCCAGGCAGAGCAGGTGGCTGCGCTCCTGAAAGCTGCGGGTCACTGGAACGAGATCATCACCGTAGATGATCTCGCCGGGATTCCCCGTCATGTGCTTGGACTAAGCAGATAGATCAAGAACCGTTGTTATAGGTACAATGGGGGCCGCTGGCTGCAAAGGATTTGTATTTTTACTGAGCCGTCCCTTACAATAGACAATGGCGGCTGTTCTGTACATGATGAGTACCCGAAAGCCAGCAGAGAGCAAGGAGGCAGAACATGCTTCAGAAAATTAAAAAAATCGATGGCGTCATCATAGTCGTTCTGTTAATTTTGATGTGCGTCAGCATTTCAGCCATATACAGTGTCACCCATGGGAGAGAGAAGCTTGACGGTCACCATATCCAAATGCTGAAGTATTATGTGATCGGCTTTATTGCGCTGGCCGGAATCACTTTTCTCGATTATAGGATATTAGTGAAGTATGCCTTATACGTGTACTTGGGCGGTATCGGCTTGCTGGTGCTTGTCAGCTTCATGGGCGAGACCAAGAATAATGCGCAGGGGTGGCTGTCGCTGCCAGGCGGCATGAGCCTTCAGCCTGCTGAGTTGTTCAAACTCGTACTCATTCTGTTTTTGGCGGCTGTACTCGTCCGAAAGAAAAAGAACAAATTATTGTTCTGGCGTGATGTCGTACCGCTGACTTTGCTTACATTAGTTCCCTTCTTGATTGTCATGACGCAAAATGACTTGGGTAATGCCTTGGCTTATCTTGTCATTCTGCTCGGGATGCTGTGGATCGGGAATATCAAGTTCACACATGCTTTGATCGGGTTAATTGTTATTGCAAGTTCGGCAATTGCCGGAATTATGAGCTACATCCATTATCATGACGATATCAAGGTATTCCTTACAGATATTGGCCGTTCCCACTGGATTGAACGTTTTGATCCATGGCTTGTGCCTGACAAGGCAACGCCTAAAGCGAGTTATCATACGAAAAATGCCAAACTGGCTATTGCTTCTGGCGGGATGAGTGGTGAAGGATACATGAAAGGGAGTTCCGTACAGACGGATCGTGTACCATACACCTATTCCGACTCTATCTTCGTGCAGATTGCTGAGGAATTTGGATTCGTGGGTTCCGCGCTGGTATTGTTACTGTACTTTATCCTGATCCACCGAATGATATTGATTGCCCTGGAAAGCAGGGATAGGGGAGGGCCATTCCTGATCGTCGGCATTGTCGCGATGATGCTCTATCAAATCTTTGAGAACATCGGGGCCTTCATCGGCCTGATGCCGTTAACGGGAATCACACTGCCGTTCATCAGCTTTGGGGGAACCTCCCTGCTCATCAACATGGCGAGCATTGGTCTAGTCATGAGTGTGCGCTTGCACGGCCAAGAAGTAGAAGAGGATTTGCCTAATCCGGGCAATTCCTATCAAGCCCCTGCGAAGCAGGCATAACTCCATATCATCATTACATCTGCAAACCGCTGGAACTGTCTGAAAAGATAGTGCCCGGCGGTTTTTTTGCGTTATGAGCAGGGGGAGTGGATTTAAGAGTGATGTATAAATTTGTATGATTTATAGGGATCATTTACAATAAATGTACGAGCTACGTTCTTAATGGTGAAAAATAGTTTATCTCCCCAACTAAGAGCATTTTTGTACCTTATTTTTCTTTAATATAGGCAAATGAGGGAAATAAGGGCATTTTTGTATCTTGTTTTTCGAAAAAGCACGCTGGACAGGGTATTCTGGAAGATTTAAGGTACAATATTGCACTTAATTTCCCTCAACCGGTAGATGCAGACGATTTAAGGTACAGAATTGCCGCTAATTACAATTCGGAGGTCATTAGGTGGATCATTCGCATGAAGGCAAATGATCTGACAGGGGTTGCGGAGCTTTTAAAAGAATAGAAGTAGTTTATAAAAGAAAATATGGGGCCAACGCGATAGGTGGTCCGAGAATTCACCATAGTGACAACAGCTTCTTGAAGTGGATAGTAAGTTTTTCGTGGATAGTGAGTTTTTCATGGATAATAGGTTTTCCATGGGTAGTAAGTTCTCCGTGTATAGCAAATTCTTCATAGAAAGTAAGTTGGTCATAGAACGACATAGCTAAATAAGTGCTGAAAATGAACGAGGATGAGGAGCAGACTGAACCATGCTGGAGAAATTGAAGAGAGTGGACCCTGTGATTGTTGTTGTACTGATTTTGCTGATGAGTATTAGTATATTTTCTATATACAGCGTTACAGTCGGGAGGATTAGTCCCTTGAAACTGGACGGTTTTCACCTCCAGATGCTCAAGTATGATCTCTTAGGGTTTATAGCTTTTTTCGTGCTTGCCTTTGTGGACTACAAATTGTTTATCCGCTATGGAAAATACATTTATGCCTTGGGCCTTGGACTATTGGTACTGGTCATTTTCATCGGCAAAGAACAAAACGGGGCGCAGGGCTGGTTGAAGCTGGGGAACCTGACGCTGCAGCCTGCCGAGCTTTTTAAGCTCGTACTGATTCTGTTTCTGGCCTCATTCCTGTTGCGCAAGCAAGGGGCTGTTCTGACTTTCTGGAGAGGGGTCATACCCATTGGCCTGCTGACGCTGATCCCTTTTGTATTAGTGCTTGTGCAGAATGATCTGGGAAATGCACTGAGTTATATTGTGATTATGCTCGGTCTGGTATGGATCGGAAACATTAAATTCAGACATGCGCTGATTGGCCTGCTCCTGATTGTCGTTACCGGGGCGGGTCTTGCGCTGAGTTATATTCATTATCATGATCAAGCCGTTCATTTTCTCGGGGAGACGATTGGACGAAAGCATCTGATTGCACGTCTAGATCCTTGGCTTGTCCCGGATTTGGCCACAGCAGATGCAAGCTATCATACCAAGAATGCTAAAATTGCTATCGCCTCGGGCGGTATGGGCGGGGAAGGATATATGAACGGGGACTCCGTACAAGCCGGGAGGGTTCCATACACATATTCGGATGCTATCTTTGTGCAGATCGCTGAAGAATTCGGTTTTTTGGGTTCTGCGTTTGTCCTGCTGCTCTTTTTTATCCTTATCCACCGAATGATCGTCATCTCACTGGAGTGCCGGGAACGAAGTGGTACATTCCTCATTATTGGCGTTGCAGCTATGCTGCTGTATCAGATTCTTGAAAATATCGGGGCGTTCATCGGATTGATGCCGCTCACCGGGATTACACTCCCTTTCATCAGTTATGGCGGAACTTCAGTGCTCATCAACATGGCTGCGATGGGCATTGTAATGAGTGTGCATTTGCACGGAGGCGAGGCCGAGCCCGACTTCCCTGTTCCTTCGGCTGGCTCAGCCAATCCGCGAATGTTAAAGGTATAATTTAATAGATTACTAGGTTTGGACTCTCTCTCTCTTGGACATACTGACGAATATGAGAGGTTAAGAGAGAGGGGCGGCTGATATGAATAGTAATCAAGGGCACAGAGGGGATTCACTGCGTATTACCTTTAAGTATACTGCCATTTTAATTTGTTTTTTTATGGTGATCCTCATGATGTGGGAAGGACAGAAAACCGATGCGGCCGTAGCTGAATCCTCTATTCCTACGGAGTCCATCCGGCTACGGATTCTGGCTAATTCGGACGGGACACAGGATCAGCTTGTTAAACGTCAAATCCGCGATGCTGTGGTGGCTCAAATGAACCAATGGGTGTCTGACCTTGAGGACCCGCAAAGTCTGGAACAGGCCCGGGCCTTAATTCGGCGGCATCTGCCGGAGCTGAACACTTTAGTGGGACAAGAACTGGAGCAGCGGGGCATCGATTATTCGTATAATGTGGAGCTGGGCGTGGTTCCGTTCCCTACCAAAATGTACGGGGGCAAGGTGTATCCGGCTGGTGATTATGAAGCTCTACGGGTTACGCTGGGCGCAGGCAAGGGTCAAAACTGGTGGTGTGTCCTGTTTCCACCGCTCTGCTTCATAGATGCCGGGTCTGGCGATGCCGCAGCCCCAGCTGCTGCCAAGGCGAAGACTGTATCTGCTGCCGGATCGGAAGGCAAGACCGTAATCAAAGCTCAAGGTGAAAAGGCGGCGCAAGGAGACGGAGTGACTACAGATCCAAGTGCCGAGTCCGGAAAAACGCCTGAGGTAAAATTCTTTGTTTGGGAACTGCTGCAGAACCTGTGGAACTGGGTTAGCGGATTGTGGTCCTGAGGGTTGATATGGTAGTATTTTAAAAGCTGAACGTCGCGGCTCCACAGGGTGGGGTCGTTTTTTAAAAATATTCAGAAGCGGCGTGACTTGGCCTGTTTATATGAAAATGCTCTGCTTGTAATCATTAATCTACTCCTTGGAAAGCTTGTGATATGTATGGAAAAGAACATCGAGACTAAGTTTGCCCTTCCACGGCAGACAGGAAATATAGAGAATACAACGTACTTGAAGCTTCACTTGCTGGATGAGACGGCAGGGGCTTCACTTATGGAAAAAGAAGAAGATCACGCCGCGATTACCGCAGCAGCAGCCCTTCTACGGGAGGGCGGAACCGTAGCGTTTCCTACGGAAACCGTGTACGGTCTCGGGGCTGATGCCCGGAATACAACGGCGGTAGAAGCGGTGTTCGCGGCAAAGGGGCGTCCGTCCGACAATCCGCTCATTGTTCATATTGCGGATCAGAAGGCGCTGGATGAATTGGTAGAAGAGATTCATCCGACAGCGGCGGCGCTGATGGAAGCCTTCTGGCCTGGTCCGCTAACGCTCGTGCTTCCTGTCCGGACTGGCGTGCTGTCTCCAAGGGTGACAGCGGGTCTGGATACCGTTGGCGTTCGTATTCCCGATCATCCGGTGGCACTTTCACTGCTGCGTGAAGCCGGCTGTCCGGTAGCGGCACCCAGTGCCAATCGTTCGGGCCGGCCGAGTCCGACACTGGCTTCACATGTTATGGAAGACTTGAACGGGTTCATCGACGCGGTCGTCGATGGCGGTGCCGCCGGCGTCGGACTGGAGTCGACGGTGGTGCAGGTCCTGCCGGACGGCACGGTGGCCGTGCTGCGACCCGGCGGAATTACCGCCGAGCAGCTGGAGGCGGTGGCCGGCGCGGGCGCTGTGGATACCGCGCCCGCCCATGCAGCCGAAACCGCAGCTTCGCCAGCGGCCTCGGCTGCCGGTTCGCCCGCTGGCGACAGCGCGGGCGAAGACACTGGCCCGGCTCCGCGAGCGCCGGGCATGAAGTACACGCACTACGCGCCGCGCGGCTGGCTCGGCGTTGTGCGCGGGTCTTCGCCGCAAGCCGTGGCGAAGACTGCGGCAGAGCTGCTGCAGGCGGCGCAGCGTGACGGCGGGATTACGGGGCTGCTCCTCTTCGAGGAGCATGCCGCGCTCTATCCCGCCTCTCCTGCTGCCTGCGTGGTGTCTCTCGGCTCGATTCACTCGCCGGAGGAAGGGGCCCGCTCCCTATATGCCGCGCTGCGGCGCTTTGATGAAGCGGGAGCGACCTACATTCTGGCCGAGGCTTGTCCGGAGACCGGCCTCGGCGCTGCCATTATGAACCGGCTCATGAAAGCCGCCGGCGGAACTGTTATCGCGGCCCGATAATCTCCCGGCAAGCGTAAGCTCTCTTTTCCCAATGGTCATGTTTACCTTCTTGTCCGCATATTGTGGTTGTACAAGATATTTGCGACTTTGGGGGTATGACCATGGGCTTAGGAGAGGTATATGCCGGTTGGGGACAGGTTGTAACGATTGCTATTATGGCAATTGCGCTGGGAATGGATGCTTTCTCCCTTGGAGTAGGGATCGGGATGAAAGGTATTCGTCTGCTGCATATTCTGCAGCTCAGCCTGCTGATTGCCTTTTTTCATGTGCTCATGCCTCTGCTCGGTCTGGTGACAGGGAGCTACGTCGGGCATTTATTGGGACAGGTTACCACCTATGTTGCCGGAGGATTGCTGCTCCTTCTGGGCGGGCATATGATCTTCAATTCCTTTCACTCGGGCGACGACAGTCCGAGAGTATGGGATCATCGCACCTTCTGGGGGATGCTATTGATATCGCTCAGTGTCAGTGTAGATTCTTTTTCGGTAGGCGTATCTTTAGGGATGTTCGTGGACAGTATTCTGCTGACGATACTAGCTTTTGGTGTCTGCGGAGGGCTGATGTCGATTACAGGTTTGCTGCTAGGGCGCCACGTCAGTCGTGGGCTTGGGTCTTACGGCGAGGCGATTGGCGGGGCGATCCTGCTGGGGTTTGGCTTGCTGTTCATCTTCTGATACAATAACGGCATCGGGATTGTTCTATCTCAATTATGCGTTTCTGTCCATAGTTCTGTACAGTCAAGTAATTTGTGCAGACCAAACTATGGCGGGATGAATTTAAATATTTTATGGGAGGTGGATAAACATGCTGCATATTTTATTCGTCTGCACCGGCAATACATGCCGCAGTCCCATGGCAGAAGGGCTTCTGCGGAAGTACGCCAAGGAGCGCGGAATGGAGCTGGAGGTGCGGTCTGCAGGGATATCCGCCATTTCAGGCACATCTATATCCAGACATACCGCGGCGATTCTGCGCGATGAAGGCGTTCATGATTCAATTCAATCCTCACAGCTTACAGGTCAACAGGTGGCCTGGGCGGATCTTGTGCTAACACTGACAGGCAGTCACAAGCGGCATTTGCTACAATTTTTCCCGGATGCCGTGGCGAAGACATATACGCTCAAAGAATATGTACATGATGAAGCGGAGGTCGCTGAAGATATCAAGGAGCTGGATAGTCTCTACGCCGAAGCAGAAATGAGCATTGCTCTTGGAGGAGAACCGGATGCGGCTGCACTGCAGCGGATCATCGAGATTCGGCAACGCATTCCGAGCTTTGACATCTCCGATCCCTTTGGCGGCACCCGTGATGATTATGAGCTGACAGCTGCTGAGATCCGTAAGGCGCTGTATAGCCTGCTGGATAAGCTGGAGTCAGCACGGCGTTTGTAAAGATGGTTGATTTTCGGCTCTCTTTGCTTTAAGATGTAAGAAATATCGGTTCCGGTGTAACTGGCGACAACTGTGGATCAAACCACGATGGAGCATCGGAATAAACGGCCGGTCGCCTGGGCAAAAGAGCAAATCCGCAGCTACCTGCGGACTGCTCTTTTTTGTTTGAAATATTTGGAATTATCTGACTGTTAGATAATTCCAAATATTTCTTACTTACAGATATGGGTGATGTATAGCGTAATCAAGAGTATCTGCCAGCCTCCGAAAGTTTTGAACTTTCGCCTCCTGGAGAGGTACAGCCGTATCTGTCCCTGCAGCGAAAGTGGTGATGATGAGAGTTGCGTCATAACATTTTAGGAGGTAGAGCAATGGATGAAGTGGTGAAGCAGAAGTCTTGGGAAGAACGCGCGACTATCCCGGCAGGAACTGGTGGGAAAGAAGATTCCCCATCTGACAGTGCAATCTTACTGTCTGAGGCTACGGCTACTGTAGTTCGAGAGCTTGCAGCAGCAGGGAAGCTGGGTCCCGGCAAAATTCTTGTCGTAGGAGTCAGCACCAGTGAAGTGGCCGGTGCCCGAATCGGGACTGGTGGAGCGCTGGCTGTGGCAGAGCAACTGCTTGAAGGCATTACTCAGGTCGCTGATGAACTCGGATTCCATCCGGTGTATCAATGCTGTGAGCATTTGAATCGCGCATTGGTTATGGAACGCTCTTTGCTGGATGGGTTAGGGTTGCAGGAGGTTGCAGCTGTGCCGATTCCCGGCGCAGGAGGTTCTATGGCTGCTGCTGCCTACCGCTCCATGAAAGACCCTGTGCTGGCAGAAACCGTACAGGCTCATGCTGGCATAGATATCGGAGAGACACTGATCGGCATGCATTTAAGACGTGTGGCCGTGCCTTTTCGTCCTAGCCTGCGCTATATTGGAGAAGCCAGAGTGAACGCTGCATGGAGCAGGCCTGCCTTGATCGGCGGCGAGCGTGCAGTCTACCGGACACAGGAACAAAGCGGAGCCCGGCTCTGCGAATAACTTAATGGTTTTCATTAAATACAACATAAACACAATACCAGGGAGGAACTAAGAACATGGAACAATTGCGTAAGAGTGACCCGGCAGTACTGGAAGCGATGGGATTGGAGCTGAAACGTCAGCGCGCGAACATTGAGCTTATTGCCTCTGAGAATATCGTCAGCGAAGCCGTTATTGAAGCTATGGGTTCGGTGCTTACCAACAAATATGCTGAAGGCTACCCGGGCAAGCGTTTTTATGGTGGTTGTGAAGATGTAGACATTGTCGAAGATCTGGCGCGCGACCGTGCTAAGCAACTGTTTGGCGCAGAGCATGTCAACGTGCAGCCACACTCTGGCGCACAAGCAAACATGGCCGTTTATTTGGCAGCCCTGAAACCTGGCGACACTGTACTTGGTATGAACCTGGCTCATGGTGGTCACTTGACGCACGGTAGTCCGGTTAATGCTTCCGGCTTGCTCTATAACTTCGTGGCTTATGGTGTGCAAGAGGATACTTTCCTTATTGATTATGATGAAGTGCGCAAGGCAGCCTTCAAACACCGTCCTAAATTGATCGTAGCTGGTGCGAGTGCTTATCCGCGTACCATTGATTTTGAAAAACTTGCTGCCATTGCCAATGATGTTGGCGCACTGTTCATGGTAGATATGGCCCACATCGCAGGTCTGGTTGCTGCTGGTCTGCACCCGAACCCAGTGCCACATGCTCACTTTGTAACAACTACAACACACAAAACGCTGCGTGGACCACGCGGTGGCTTGATCATCTGTAAGCAACCTTGGGCTGCTGCGATTGATAAGGCTGTATTCCCAGGTACGCAAGGTGGACCACTGATGCATGTAATTGCTTCCAAGGCCGTTGCTTTTGGTGAAGCGTTGCAGCCATCCTTTAAAACTTATGCCGAGAATGTAATCAAGAATGCTAAGGTGCTGTCCGAGACGTTGCTTGGTGAAGGTATTAACATTATTTCTGGTGGAACAGACAACCACTTGATGCTGATTGATACTCGTAACCTGGGCGTTACCGGTAAAGAAGCGGAAAAAGTACTGGATTCCATTGGTATTACCGTGAACAAGAACGCCATTCCGTTCGACCCTACCAGCCCATTTGTAACTAGCGGTATCCGTCTGGGTACACCTGCAGTTACTTCCCGTGGCATGGATGAGAAGGCGATGAGTGTTATTGGCCGCATCATTGCGAATGTGCTTAAGAATCCGAAGGATGAAGCGGTCTTGACTGAAGCTGGTCGCCAAGTAGCTGAGCTGACAGATCAATATCCGCTGTACCCTGAGTTGAAATACTAATCTCTATAATTTCAGTATTCGTGCTGTTTTTCTGCCTCTGTGGGCCGGGCTTCCGGCTCTACGGAGGTTTTTTTGTTGCATAATGTTCACAATTAGAAGATTGGCTATAGCTTGAAATGTAATGAAATCAATCATGAAAGTTCATGGAACTTTCAATAAAAAGCGTGATGAAATTGTGAAAAGTATGAAAAACCTGAAAATGTGCAGACTAAACGACGTTTTCATCAGGCTGCGCCAGACCCGAAATGGGTTATTAGGTCCCGCAGTTGGATAATAATGTGAAGATTGACTTTTTTCGAAGAGTATAAGTTGCAGTTTCTGTCGTAGGGTGAAAAGCGGCGGCGGTGATGATATAATAGATGAGATTTAGCCACTGAACAGGTGCAAAGCGCTTACTAGGGCTTGAGACTAAAGACTTTATAATTACCGGAGGGACAAGTTAATGGGAAAATTGGTGATTTGCGATCATCCTTTGATTCAACACAAACTGACATTTATCCGCGACGTGCGGACTAACACTAAGGAGTTCAGAGAACACGTTGATGAAGTTGCCACATTGATGGCTTACGAGATTACGCGCGATATTCCGCTGGAAACGATAACCGTGCAGACGCCGGTTGCTGAGACACAAAGTAAGGTGATCTCCGGAAGAATGCTGGGACTGGTTCCTATCCTTCGTGCCGGACTTGGTATGTTGGAAGGCGTACTGAAGCTGCTGCCTGCGGCTAAGGTAGGTCATGTTGGCCTGTTCCGCGACCCGGATACACTACAGCCTGTTGAGTACTACGTTAAGCTTCCTACAGATGTACAGGAACGCGAACTGATTGTTATTGATCCAATGCTGGCTACCGGCGGTTCCGCCATTGCTGCCATTACTTCACTGAAGAACCGTGGCTGTACCCAGATTAAGATGATGAATCTGATTGCTGCACCGGAAGGTGTTGCTGCTGTACATGAAGCTCACCCGGATGTAGACATCTATGTGGCAGCTTTGGACGACCATCTGAATGAGCATGGATACATCATCCCTGGACTTGGTGATGCAGGTGACCGCCTGTACGGAACAAAGTAATCACGAATACTATAACGGAAGCTTGTTTAGGAAGAATTGCAACTATGGAGAAAGTGGGTAGGGGATATGTCCAAAATTAAAGTGATGACGATTTTCGGAGTGCGCCCCGAGGCGATCAAGATGGCACCCCTGGTTCTTGAGCTGGGGAGACATCCCGAACATATCGAATCTATCGTCTGTGTAACGGCCCAGCACCGCGAGTTGCTGGATCAGGTGCTTGAGGTGTTTAAGATTACACCGGACTATGATCTGGATGTTATGAAAGACCGCCAGACCCTGAACGAGATTACCATTCGGGTACTGGAAGGATTGGAGCCGGTGCTTCGTGAGGCCAAGCCTGATCTGGTGCTGGTACACGGTGACACGCTGACTACATTCCTGGCCAGCTATGCTTCATTCCTGCAGCAAATTCAAGTCGGGCATGTGGAAGCAGGACTTCGGACCTGGAACAAACTTTCCCCTTATCCCGAAGAGATGAATCGTCAGTTGACCGGTGTGTTGGCCGATTTGCACTTTGCTCCAACAGACAAGTCAGCAGACAACTTGAGACACGAGAATAAAAAAGAATCAAGTATTTATATCACAGGCAATACGGTTACTGATGTGTTTCAATATACCGTACAGCCGGACTACCGGCATCCTGTACTTGATTTTGCGTCAGGAAAAAGACTTATTTTGATGACGGCGCACCGCAGGGAATCGCAAGGCGAACCGCACCGTCATATTTTCCGTGCTGTCAAAAGAATCGCTGATGAATTCGAAGATGTGGTCATTGTGTATCCCGTGCACCCGAGTCCGGCAGTCAAGGAACCGGCGCATGAGATCCTCGGCGGACACCCGAGAATCAAGCTGATTGATCCACTGGATGTCGTAGACCTGCATAATTTTTATCCGCATACCCACTTGATTTTGACCGATTCCGGCGGCCTGCAAGAGGAAGCTCCTTCATTCGGAGTACCTGTGCTTGTGCTGCGTGACACTACGGAACGCCCGGAAGGGATCGAGGCCGGAACACTGGAGCTTGTGGGGACGGACGAAGAGAAGGTGTATCAACGGACACATGCTCTGTTAACTGATCAGGAGCTCTATCAATCCATGAGTCAGGCCGCAAATCCATATGGAGACGGCAAGGCATCCGAGAGGATTGTCAATGCGATTTTGCATCATTTTGGAGTGGTTGAGGAGCGTCCGGAAGAGTTTCACAGAATGTTCACAAAAAATAAATAAAATCATTAAAACTAATATTCTGAATGAATTGAAATCAACATACAGTGAAACTGTACGGTTTATATGGTTTTGGAACGTTTTGCTGTGATTATTTTCATGTTTTCAAGGGTTTTTGGGCAATGTTCAATGAATTGACAAAGAGTCTGGGAATTCAGTAAAATTAGTTGGGATTGTAGCCATGAAAGAGGAAAAAAACAGGGAAAGCCTTGGACGTACTGCTCTTGTCATTGGAAGTGCAGGCACTTTGTTAGCCGCTTACATTATTATAGGTTTCTTTCTCGCCAAATGGCTGAGAGACCTGATGGACGGTCACAATTATTGGCTGGCTATAGGCACGATCACCGGTATGATTTTGGGGATTGTGAATGTGGTCCTGTTAATCAAAAAATTTTTGGGGGAGCAGAATGGATAATATGACTCCCATGATCAATACTGTCACCAGAGTGACCCTTGTCCTTATGGCAGGACTGGTAATGGGATGGGCGCTTCATCACGAGACCCGGACTATTACTCTGGGCATGGCTCTGGGGCTGGTGGCGGGATTGGTAAATTTCCGATACCTGGCCGTTAAGGTCAGACGGGTAACGCAGAGTATTGCGAACAAGGAAGGGAATGCCTTCAGCCTCGGTTTTGTCACACGGATTTGCTTCGCCATTTTGGTCACCATGTTCTCGGTCAAAATCGAGCATTTCTCGCTGGAAGCAACCATAGCCGGCCTTTTCATTCCCCAGCTTCTCGCTATTCCTGCGGGAATATATCTGAGCATCAAGAAAAAAATGTAACCAGATTAAAGAGAAAGGGGGGGGATGCTATGCATGCTATGCCGAAAATCATGCTAGGCGGAATTCCGATAGACTTGTCCGTAGTGCTGATGCTGCTGATCAGCTGTACAGTGGTATTTGTTCTGGTTATGCTGTCAGTTCGCAACCTGTCCGTTGAGAATCCTTCCAAGCTACAGAACTTTATGGAATGGGTTGTGGAGTTTGTGCAGGGGGTCATTGGAAGTGCAATGGATCTGAAGAAAGGGAAGCCTTACATATCTTTAGGGCTGACGTTAATCCTGTTCATCTTCGTATCCAACTTGCTCGGACTGCCGTTTTCAGTCGTGACTATGGCGCATGAGCCGGTTACAGTATTCGGACATGTGATTGAAGCTACGAAGAATCTTGCACATGGCGACCACGTTGAGATCCTGTGGTACAAATCGCCGACAGCGGATATCAATGTCACTGCGGGGCTAGCACTTATCGTGTTTGTACTGATGAACTACCTGGGCATTAAGCTCAACGGCAAGCATTATTTCAAGCACTATATTGAGCCGTTTCCGATTTTCCTGCCGCTCAACATTATTGAGAACTTGGCCAAGCCTATCGCTTTGGCAATCCGGCTTTACGCGAATATCTTCGCAGGTGAAGTTCTGATCACTGTCATTCTGAAGCTTGGAATTCTCAGTATACCGTTCCTGGCCGTATGGCAGGGCTTCAGTATATTCGTCGGCGCACTGCAGGCGTTTATCTTTACGATTCTGACGATGGTCTATATCGCGCAGATGACGATTCACGAAGAAGAAGCACATTAATGAGCTGTCGTGAAGACAAACGGCAGCCGCCGATAGTACCTTCGCGGGAGATATGTTATATCATTAAACACAATTTGAACCGAAATTAAAGGAGGATATTTACAAATGGAATTTTTAGCAGCAGCAATCGCGGTTGGTTTGGGCGCACTGGGCGCAGGTCTTGGTAACGGTATGATCGTTAGTAGAACGGTAGAATCCATCGCTCGTCAACCAGAAGCTCGTAACGCCCTGCAAACAACAATGTTTATCGGTGTAGGTATCGTCGAGGTTATTCCTTTGGCCGCAACAGTTATTGCATTCCTGATCATGTTTTCTTAATAAACCGTACCTACGGTTTGGCGGGGAGGGCAAGGTGCCATCCGCGCCTTACTTTTGTATACGTCCGCAAGACGCGGTAATGGAAGGGAGTGACCTCAGTGGATATCGTTTGGACAAATATCGTTTTTTCAATTGTCGCATTTGCGCTTCTGTATTTCCTACTCAGCAAGTTTGCATTCAGTAAATTGTTTGGGATCATGGAGAAACGCCGTGAGCTGGTAATGCAGCAAATGGACGAGGCGGCGAAGACCAGAGAGCAGGCGGTCGCGTATGTAGAGGAGCAAAAGCAGGCTTTGAACAATGCACGCCAGGAAGCTCAGAACATCATCCAGCAATCTCAGATCACCAGCAATCAACAAATGGACAAGATTCTGGAGCAAGCCAAATCCGAAGCTTCTCGCATCAAGGACGAGGCTGTCCGGGATATCGAGAACGAGAAGAACAAAGCTGTCGAAGAACTTCGCAGCGAGATTGGTACAGCATCCGTTCGGATTGCTTCCAAGCTGATCAAGAAAGAAGTAAGCGCGAGCGGCGAACAGGAGCAGCTTGTTGATCAATACCTCAAAGAGGTAGGAGGCAGATCATGAGCCGCGATACGGTAGTTGCGGGACGCTATGCCAAAGCGCTGTATAGCGCTGCGGTAGAGAAAGGAATTACGCTTCAGGTTGAAGAGGAGCTCAAGACGGTAGTCGAAGTTCTTCATAACGATCATGAAGTGAAACGCTTCATCCTGGCTCCGCGCATCTCGCAATCCGACAAACTGAAAGTGCTGCGTTCTGTGCTTGAAGACAAGCTTTCCCCGACTGTGTTGAACACGGTAGAACTGCTTGTATCCCGGGGCAGAACCGACATTTTTGCCGATCTGCTGGAAACATATATCAAAATCGAAGGAGACGCTCTCGGAATCGGAGATGCCACTGTATACTCGGCTTATTCGCTTAGCGAAGATGAGAAGACAGCGGTAGCAGCCGAATTCGGTCAACTGGTGAACCGCACGATCCGTGTGAAGAACGTGGTTGATGAGAGTGTGCTCGGCGGACTGAAGGTTGTTATCGGCGACACGCTGTATGATGGCAGCTTGTCCGGCAAGCTGGAACGTCTCGAGAAATCTTTTAACGATAAGCATAGAAGATAGGGGTGAGGATATTGGGCATCAGACCTGAAGAGATCAGCACTTTGATCAAAAGTCAAATTGAGCAATATAAAACCGATATCGAAGTTGCCGAAATTGGCACCGTCATTCAAGTCGGCGACGGTATCGCCCGTGTCTACGGTCTGGAAAACGCGATGGCAGGCGAATTGCTGGAGTTCTCCAACGGTGTAGTAGGCATGGCACTCAACCTGGAAGAAAGCAACGTCGGTGTTGTTATCCTGGGTGAGTATACGGAAATTCGTGAAGGCGATCAAGTGAAGCGTACGGGCCGCATTATGCAGGTTCCTGTTGGCGAAGCCCTGCTGGGCCGTGTCGTGAACGCGCTTGGACAGCCGCTGGATGGCAAAGGACCAATTGCAACCACTGAATTCCGTCCTGTAGAAAACAATGCACCAGGCGTTATCGACCGTAAATCGGTTCATGAGCCGATGCAAACAGGTCTGAAGGCGATTGATGCGATGGTGCCGATCGGCCGCGGACAACGTGAGCTCATCATCGGTGACCGTCAAACCGGTAAAACCGCAATCGCAATCGATGCTATCATCAACCAAAAAGGCAATGGTATGAAATGTATCTATGTTGCCATTGGACAAAAGCAATCCACAGTAGCACAGGTAGTGGAAACTCTCCGCCGCCATGGTGCGCTCGAATATACCATCGTTGTAACTGCATCGGCATCTGAGCCGTCTCCATTGCTCTTTATCGCTCCGTACGCAGGCTGCGCAATGGGTGAGTACTTCATGTACAAAGGCGAGCACGTACTGGTTATCTACGATGACCTTTCCAAGCAAGCTTCCGCATACCGCGAGTTGTCCTTGCTGCTCCGTCGTCCACCGGGCCGTGAAGCTTTCCCTGGTGACGTATTCTACTTGCACTCCCGTCTTCTGGAACGTGCAGCGAAGCTTAGCGATGAGCTTGGTGGTGGTTCATTAACCGCTTTGCCGTTTATCGAAACACAGGCTTCTGACGTATCGGCTTACATTCCTACGAACGTAATCTCGATCACTGACGGCCAAATCTTCCTGGAATCCGACCTGTTCAACGCCGGCCAACGTCCTGCGATCAACGTCGGTATCTCCGTATCCCGTGTAGGGGGATCCGCACAGATTAAGGCTATGAAGAAGGTTGCGGGCTCGCTCCGTCTGGACTTGGCTCAATACCGTGAGCTTCAAGCATTCTCCCAGTTCGGCTCCGACCTCGATAAATCTACACAAGCCCGTCTGAACCGCGGTGCCCGTATGATGGAAATTCTGAAACAGGGTGTTAACCAACCGCTGTCCGTTGAGTATCAAGTAGTTAGCTTGTACACGGCTGTTAAAGGTCATTTGGATGATATTCCTGTCAAAGACGTTAGACGTTTCGAGAAAGAATTCTTGGCATTCGTAGATAGCAGCGCTCCTGAGATCTTCAAGTCTATCACCGATACGAAGGATCTGACTGCGGATAACGAGACTGCATTGAAAGAAGCCATTGAGAAATTCAAGAAAGGTTTCGCGACCAGCTAAACCTTGATTATAAGGCTCTTCCGCTTGCTTGGGCAACGCTGGCAGAGCTCTTGTTAATAGAATGATTTCAGTGATATTGAGCTTTGACGACGTCAAAGCTCAAAGTTGATGCATACGAAGATAGCTTTGACTTCGTCAAAGCTTTAAGGTGGTGAAATCATGGCAAGAAGCATGCTTGATATTAAACGTCAAATCAAAAGCGTTAAGAACACCAGACAGATTACCAAAGCGATGGAGATGGTAGCTGCCTCCAAGCTCAGAAAAGCGCAGGAGAAAGCCGAGGCTGCTCGTCCTTATTCAGAGAAGCTGAAAGAGGTCGTTACGAGTATCGCTTCCGGTTCGGATGGTATTCAGCATCCCATGCTGATCTCCCGTCCTGTTAAGAAGACAGGATACCTAATCGTTACTTCGGACAGAGGTCTGGCTGGTGGATACAACGCCAATATTTTGCGTAAGGTGACTATGCTCATCGCAGAACGCCACAAGTCGAAAGACGAGTATGTGTTGTTTGTTATTGGCCGCAAAGGCCGTGACTTCCTGCGCCGCCGTGAGTACCCGATTATCGAGACGGTGACCGAGCTTTCTGATACACCGAAGTTTGCGGACATCAAGTCCATTGCCAACTCGTCTGTTCAGAAGTTCGTAGATGGTGACTTTGACGAGCTGTATGTATGCTACAACCGTTTCGTTAATGCCATCACTCAGGTTCCGACCGTTGATCGGTTGCTGCCGATGGAAACAGTGAGCGAGAAAAAGAGTCATGAAGCCAGTGCGAACTATGAATACGAGCCTTCTCCTATGGGCGTTTTGGAAGTGCTGCTTCCGAAGTATGCCGAGACTCTGATTTATAGCGCAATACTGGATGGCAAAGCCAGTGAGCTGGGTGCGAAGATGACAGCGATGGGCAATGCAACGAAGAATGCGTCGAAGATGATCGGGGATCTTACCCTTACGTACAACCGTGCTCGTCAAGCGGCAATTACACAGGAAATTACCGAGATCGTAGCCGGGGCAAACGCGCAGTCTTAAAATATATAGAGTGTTAAGTAGTACTTAACATTAGCTTATATTTTACGAGAATCGGGTGCCGTATAAGCGATACGCGGTATCGCTGCCTTTTAGAGCGTAAGTTCTGTAAGGACGGCACTGTCGTTTCTCCTTAATGTAATAGCTTTCGAGGAGGGAAACTAAGATGAACAAAGGACGCGTTGTAAGCATTATGGGTCCGGTTGTGGATATTGAATTTGAACGCGGCCAATTGCCCGAGATATTCAACGCCATTAAAATTGTGACCAGCTTGGAGAATGACCGCAAGATCGATTTGACGCTTGAGGTTTCCAACCATCTGGGTGACAATCTGGTGCGTTGTATCGCCATGTCTACTACAGACGGGTTGGTACGCGGGCTGGAAGCTATCGACCAAGGAGGACCAATCTCGGTTCCTGTTGGCGAAGTGACACTGGGCCGTGTATTTAACGTACTCGGAAATCCGATTGATAACGGCGCAGAGATCGTAGCTGAGCAAAAGAACCCGATTCACCGTTTGGCTCCGACATTCGATGAATTGTCCACGCAAGCGGAAATTCTGGAAACTGGAATCAAGGTTATCGACTTGCTTGCTCCTTATGCTAAGGGCGGTAAGATCGGTCTGTTCGGTGGTGCCGGTGTAGGTAAGACCGTAACAATCCAGGAATTGATCAATAACATTGCTCAAGAACACGGTGGTATCTCCGTATTTGCGGGCGTGGGCGAGCGTACTCGTGAAGGGAACGACTTGTACCATGAAATGACGGACTCCGGCGTTATCAAGAAAACAGCGATGGTGTTCGGACAGATGAACGAGCCTCCGGGTGCGCGTCTGCGCGTAGCACTGACTGGTCTGACCATGGCGGAATACTTCCGTGATGTGGAAGGCCGCGACACGCTGCTCTTTATCGACAACATCTTCCGCTTTACTCAAGCGGGTTCCGAAGTATCCGCCTTGCTCGGACGCATGCCGTCTGCCGTTGGTTACCAGCCTACGCTGGCAACCGAAATGGGTCAATTGCAAGAGCGTATTACCTCGACGAAAAAAGGTTCCGTTACTTCCATTCAGGCTATCTACGTGCCTGCGGATGACTATACTGACCCGGCTCCAGCTACGGCGTTTGCCCACTTGGATGCTACAACCAACTTGGAGCGTAAAATCTCCGAGAAAGGGATTTTCCCAGCGGTTGATCCTTTGGCTTCCAGCTCCCGGATTCTTGCACCTGAAGTTGTTGGCGATGAGCACTACAACGTGGCTCAAGGCGTGAAGCAGTTGCTTCAACGTTACAACGAGCTTCAAGACATCATTGCGATCCTCGGTATGGATGAGCTTAGCGAGGAAGACAAGGTGATTGTAGGCCGTGCTCGTAGAGTGGAACGCTTCTTGTCTCAGCCTTTCCACGTGGCCGAGCAGTTCACCGGCTTCAAAGGCAAATACGTGCCGATTAAAGAAACGGTTCGCAGCTTCAAAGAGATTCTGGACGGCAAGCATGACGATCTTCCGGAAGCCGCTTTCCTCTTTGTAGGTACGATTGAAGAAGCAGTCGAAAAAGCGAAATCATTGTAACCCTGAGCTGAGTTAAGGCTCTCGATGCAAGCTTTACTATGGTAAAGCTTTTAGGAGGAATGGAAGTGAACACTTTTCTATTGGAAATTGTCACGCCGGATCGTCTAGTCTACTCAAAACAGGTAAACAGCCTGACAGTACGTGGGGTAGAAGGCGAATTGGGTATTTTGCCCGGACACATTCCGCTTGTAACTCCACTCCAGGTTGCTCCGCTGTCTATTAAAGCGGACGGTGTGACGATCTCAATCGCCGTACACGGCGGTTTCGTTGAGGTGCACAAAGACAAGGTAACCGTGCTGGCTGAAAGTGCCGAGCTGCCTAAGGATATCGATGTTGAGCGCGCCGAGGCGGCTAGAGAACGGGCTCAGCGCCGTTTGCAGTCGCTTAGCAAGCAGGACGATATTGATCATCGCCGTGCGGAGTTGGCGCTGCAACGCGCCGTTACACGGATCAAAGTGTCCACTGGAAAAGGACAACAGTAGCAGTATGGCGGTCAAGCTTATGGGCTTGGCCGCCTTTTTGTATCTATCAGCTGGACAGCGAGTAAATTACTGGATTCTACTTAAAAAGTATGATTTAAGGTCTTATGGAGGTTGTTAAAGTGAACATCTGGTGATATTCTAGGATATTGGAGCTATATTGTTTAAAAATTTGTAAAAGTACTGGATTCTTTTCACCTACGCAAGTATGATATAAGAGTCGATTTCCGAGTAAGGTTACACGGGGGGTAAACATGAACGAAATGTTGACCGCGGAGTTGTCTAGCGCAATCGGCCGCAGCGGTTTGGTTTCAATGGTTGTATCTTTGCTCTGCGTTGTATTATCTTGGTGGGCTTTGCAGAACCTTAAGCTCGATCTCATCATAAGATATCCCAAGAGCCCGCAAAGCAGGCTGCTGCATTTGTTACTGGCGATTGTTCTGGGTCACTTCGTGGCTGGGTTCCTGCTGGATTATCTGGGCTGGAGCTCGCAGATCCGCCACATGTTTTAAGATGTAAGGGTTTGGTTATAAGTTCGTAGGCCATAAGTTGCAGTAAGATATCGAATAATAACTTTTTATTATGTCAACACTGAATTTTAAGGGATGTACTCGAAAAACAGGATGAAATGACGGAATATGCGATAATATGACAGTGGCACTTAAATTTAAGATGAAAACATTTATTTCGAGAAATAATGGACGCGGAGGGAAACCGAAATGAGCAAATTTATCGTCCGCGGTGGCAACAGATTGACCGGGAGCGTGAAAGTTAGCGGCGCAAAAAATTCCGTACTACCGATCATAGCCGCCTCTTTATTGGCAGAAGAAGGAGTTAGCGTCATTGTGGACGCACCTCCGCTTGACGATGTAATGACGATTAGCAAAGTGCTGGAATCTCTGGGTGCAGGGGTTACATACCAGAACGATATTATTGAGGTCGATGCCAGAAGTATCTCCTCATGTGAAGCACCTTATGAATGGGTGCGCAAAATGCGTGCTTCTTTCCTAGTAATGGGGCCACTGTTGTCCCGATTGGGACGTACAAGGATCTCTTTGCCAGGCGGGTGCGCAATCGGTACTCGTCCCATTGATCAGCATTTAAAAGGATTTGAGGCGCTTGGTGCAGAGATCAGTCTCGGCCAAGGCTACATTGAAGCGAAAAGTAACGGAAGGCTGCGCGGAGCCAAGATTTATTTGGATGTAGCCAGCGTAGGCGCGACCGAAAACATAATGATGGCGGCAGCTCTTGCCGAAGGCGTGACCGTAATTGAGAATGCGGCCAAGGAACCTGAGATTGTTGACCTGGCCAACTATTTGAACGGAATGGGCGCTATCGTTCGCGGCGCGGGCACAGGCGTGATTCGCATTGAAGGTGTTGAGTCTCTGCATGGCGTGAAGCATCATGTTATTCCTGACCGTATCGAGGCAGGTACCTACATGGCTGCTGCAGCGATCACAGGCGGCGATGTTTATGTAGAAGGTGCCATTGCCGATCACCTGGGACCCGTGATTGCTAAGATGGAAGAAATGGGTGTAACCATTATTCCGGATGAGAACGGTGTGCGTGTCATCAGCGACAAGCCGCTGAAGGCTGTTGATCTGAAGACTCTGCCGTATCCTGGTTTCCCAACAGATATGCAGTCACAAATGATGGCGTTGCTGCTTCGCTCTGAGGGCACTAGCGTGGTTACCGAAACTGTATTTGAGAACCGCTTCATGCACGTGGATGAATTCCACAACATGAATGCAGAGATCAAGATTGAAGGCCGCTCCGCAATCGTTACGGGCAATGCTCGCCTCGTAGGCGCCAAAGTCTGCGCTACCGATTTGCGTGCAGGAGCCGCGTTGATTCTGGCAGGTCTTGTGGCTGAAGGAACTACAGAGGTATCCGGAACGCATCATATCGACCGTGGGTATGTTCATTTAGCGGAGAAGCTGTCGGGACTTGGTGCGGATATCTGGCGTATTTCCATGGAAGACGCTGCTGCTGAGAAAGAAGAAGTCGCTAAGACGGAGGCTTCCAAAAGCGAGACTTTCAAGAACGAAGAAGTGAAACCCCGTTTTCAAGTTCAACCGACCTGGGTATAATTCGAACTAATTTGCAAAGATAAGCCAAGTGGCGTTCCTGCCGCTTGGCTTTTTTGTCCGACTCTCTTTCTCTCATTTCCTGTTCTAGCAGTTGGCCGAAACTCATATCTATAAGAATCAGCCAGTGAAGCACAGGAAGGAGCCATAGAGATGAAAGATTCCCGTTACACCCGGCGCTGGAAGAATCCGCGCCTCATTTTGCGGCGCGCGGCGCCGTATGCGAAGCGCCTAGCGCCAGTCGCTTGGCTGGCAGCGCCTCTCCTGGCGGCGCTGCTGCTGCCTCTGGCCGTGGTTACACCGCGGCACGGCCAAACCCCGCCGCCTGCACCGCCGCAGCACACAGCGGCTCCGGCGGCGCAGGCCCCGGCTGCGGAGAACGTCCCGCAGCCGCAAGTCTCTGTCTATTTGTCGCGCAGCGGACAAATAGAGACACTGCCGCTGGAAGACTACGTCAGCGGCGTGGTAGCCGCCGAGATGCCGGCGGACTTTGAGCTGGAGGCGCTCAAAGCGCAGGCCGTGGCGGCCCGCACCTTCATTGCCCGTCGCCTCGTAGCCGGCGACGTCAGCGGCGTGCCCGTGCCGGGCGCGAATGTTACCGACACAGTGAGCCATCAGGCTTACGTGTCGTCCAAGAAGCTGAAGCAGGACTTTACGCCAGTTCAGCAGGAGAAAATCCACCGCGCGGTTCTGGAGACCCGTGGCGTGATTATGACGTATAACGGACAGCCGATCACAGCCTCTTTTTTTGCTTCCAGTGGAGGATATACCGAGAATTCAGAAGAGTATTGGAAGGGAACGGTGCCCTATTTGCGCAGCGTAGCCAGTCCATGGGATAAAGAGATTACCCCCAATTATGCAGTAACATCAACGTTCACGGTTCAGGAGCTGATATCCAAGCTGGGAGCGGGTAAGGGAGCTGTCCCGGCAATCAAAGATCTATCGGCGTCTGTCAAGGATGGAACCACTTCCCCGTCATCGTTGCCAATGGAAGTGTTGTCTCTTACAACAGGGCACCGGATCAAGGAGATTTCGATCGGCGGGCAGGTGTTCACTGGCCGGGAAGTACGAGAAAAGCTGGGACTAAGGTCCAGCCAGTTCACTTGGAAGCGCAAGGGAGACCAGATTCTGATCACAACCTATGGCAATGGACATGGCGTGGGTATGAGTCAGTGGGGGGCGAACGGGATGGCTAAAGAGGGTGGAACGGCGACCCGAATTCTCAAACACTACTATACGGGGATCAACTTTGCACAAGTCTCAACTCTTTTGAAAAAATAACTTGAAAGATACGTATAAAAGCAGATTGCCCGGTAACACTGGTTACTGAGGTGATAAACTATGAATGAACAAGACAAAAACAAAACAAACCATGATGAATCTCTCAAAAATAAGCAGGGAGATTCAGGTGCGAAACCTTCTTCATGGAACAGACTGTTATCCAAGCGGTGGGTATTCCCGGCAGTCTACACGGCGGCAGCGGCAATCATACTAACCTTGGTGTGGGTCTATCAGGACGCGGGTACTAAACCGCTGACTCAGGACACCGCCGCGGTTGTCAACAAGGAAGCCGGAGCGGACGAAGCGATTGCAGCAAACGGAAATCCCGATGCCATGGAAGTTGTGGCTTCAGCTGAAGACATTGCCTGGCCGGTGAGCAATCCCGGCGAGATCGAAGTGGTCAAGCCGTATTATGACGAGAACGGGACTGAAGAGAATCACGTAGAGGCAATGGTGCAATATAACGACACCTTTACGCCTAATACGGGAATTGATATTGCCCGTGAAGACAACAAGCCGTTTGATGTCAAGGCTGCACTGAGCGGTAAAGTCACTCGGGTAGAGAATCATCCGGTGAACGGTACAGTAGTGGAAATTACTTCTGCTGGCAACTTGAAGACAGTATATCAAAGCCTGGGCGAAGCCAAGGTGAAGCAAGGCGATGAGGTCAAGCAAGGAGATACTCTTGCACCTGCCGGACGCAATGAAGTCGAGAAAACGCTCGGCAATCATGTTCACTTTGAAGTGTACGAAGACGGCAAGCTTGTGAATCCTTCCGATTTGCTGCCAGAGCGCAAATAATTATTTTTTCGAAAGGCAGGGGGCCAGGTGCCCTCTGCTTTTTTGCGTACAGGACTTTACAAGTCCTACAGTGGCCCGGTAATCATTGCCCGCTGACACGGACAATCAGGAGCGATTGTGCACTGTTTTACGGTTGTCCACCAAATAAAATGAGCCTCTCAAGGCTTGTCATGTCCTGAAAGCGCGAATATATAGGCCCGCCACTCATATAATGTACCAAACTATCCACAGTTGGGAGGCGGGAGCGTGCACGACTACATCAAGGAACGTACGATCAAAATTGGACGCTGCATCGTGGAAACTAGGCACACGGTCCGAACCATAGCCAAAGAATTTGGCGTTTCCAAAAGCACGGTGCATAAAGACTTAACGGAGCGTCTGCCAGAGATCAACCCTGATCTGGCCGATCAGGTGAAGCACATTCTCGAATATCACAAATCCATCCGACATCTTCGGGGAGGAGAAGCCACAAAGATTAAATATAAAAAGACCACTGGAAAAAAGCGTGAGGTTGCTGTAGCGTCAAAGCCATAACATTTTCGGAATTTTAAGGAATATTTAAGTTTTAACGCATTGTATACATCCCCTAAAGTATGGTATTTTTAAATTTGGTACTATATATGTTGAACTAAGGAAATAAGTCCAATTGCCTACTTTTTTCGTAGGACCGAAAATGGACGTATCATTCTTTGGTTTGGTCTATATAATTTCTAATTTATTCTAAAATAACACTTTGGGGGCTCTTTCATTATGCTTAGCAAGGATATCGGAATCGATCTCGGCACGGCCAATGTGCTCATTCATGTTAAAGGAAGGGGAGTCGTTCTGGATGAACCTTCTGTGGTCACGCTTGAAAGTGATACGAAGAAAGTCCTTGCGGTGGGAGAGCAAGCCCGGCGGATGGTTGGCCGCACTCCCGGGAATATCATGACGATCCGTCCACTTAGGGACGGGGTTATCGCCGATTTTGAAATTACGGAAATGATGCTCAAGTATTTCATCGACCGTGTGGGCGGTCGCAGTTGGTACGCACGGCCCCGCATTCTGATTTGCGCGCCTACGAACATTACCTCTGTTGAGCAGAAGTCTATTCGGGAAGCGGCAGAACGCAGTGGGGCCAAGGAAGTATTCATGGAAGAAGAGCCAAAGGCCGCAGCGATCGGTGCGGGAATGGATATTTATCAACCAAGTGGAAACATGGTCGTCGATATTGGCGGCGGAACGACGGATGTAGCCGTATTGTCCATGGGCGACGTCGTTACCGCCTCTTCGATTAAAGTTGCAGGGGACAAGTTCGACGATGCCATTTTAAAATATATTAAGCAAAAGTATAAACTGTTGATCGGGGAGCGCACCGCGGAGGACATCAAGGTCTCCATTGGTACAGTACGACCAAGCGGCATGCAGGCGGAACTTGATATCCGCGGACGTGACATGGTTAGTGGACTGCCCCAAACCTTAACCATATCCTCCAGCGAGGTGCAGGAAGCCCTGTGGGACCCGGTTTCTTCTATAGTTGCTGCTGCCAAATCGGTGCTTGAACGTACACCTCCTGAGCTGTCAGCAGATATTATCGATCGTGGCGTTGTTCTGACCGGAGGCGGTGCGATGCTGAATGGATTGGACGAGCTGCTGTCAGAGCAATTGCACGTACCTGTCTGGATTGCCGAAGATCCTATGCATTGTGTTGTTAAAGGGACGGGAATCATGCTGGATCATTTGGACAAGGTCGTTAAGAAAAAGTTCTAGGCAGCCGATAATAAAGGATAGAAGAAGACCTAGGAAGGGGACATCCTTTAATGCTAAGAGGACTGTACACGGCTGCTGCCGGCATGGTTACACAACAACGTCGGCATGATACGGCAACGCAGAATATCGCAAACTTGAATACAACGGGGTACAAGCAGGTTGACAGTGTCAGCCATGCGTTTCCTGATGTGCTGATTTCCGCCATGAGTAATGGCGTGACAAAGCCGATCGGACGGGTCAACACAGGTGTATTTGCAGAACAATCGATTTCCCAATATTTGCAGGGTGATTTGATTGAAAGCGGCAAACCGGTTGATTTTGCACTGGACACGAATTTACAAGTTGCGGACCCCGTTACAGGCGAGAACATTACGTTTGACGGATCAGGCAAGTATACCAGTCCCCAAGGAGAGGTAATCTACCGTCCCCAAGCCTTTTTTACTGTACAGGATAATGACGGCAACAATCTCTATACACGCAACGGCAGCTTCACGGTTACTCCGACGGGCAATGTGCTTAGTGCAGGCGGGTTCAAGGTGCTGGACGATCAAGGCAACCCGCTGGTCTTGACAGAACCGCAGGACAACCTTAAAGTGGACGGGCAGGGCAATTTGCTGGACCCTAGAACAGGACAGCCTTCGGGGACGAAGATTGGCGTCAGTGTCATCACCAGACCCCAGGAGCTGGTGCGTGATGGTAATGGTGTATTTCATGCGGAGGATGTCAACACTGCCGGTATCCGGTTTGCGAACAATGGAGATAACCTGAAGGTTCGTCAGGGCTTTTTGGAGAACTCCAATGTGGATGCAACTCAGGTGACTGTAGATCTGAACGCTGCTTACCGGGCATATGAAGCGAATCAGAAGGTTATCCAGTTCTACGACAGCAGCCTGCAGAAGGCCGTTAATGAAGTTGGCAGGGTATAGGAGGATTGATTCATGAATAACTCAACAATCAGTGCAGCGGTCTCCATGTCCAGTCTTCAGAAACGTCTGGATGTTATTGCCGATAACGTCGCGAATGTAGATACAGTTGGTTACAAGGGCAGACAGGGCTCCTTTGAGGATGTATTGACCCGTGTACAACAGCAATCGCCCGATTATAACCAGCCGGGACGAAATACACCGCTTGGCTTCAATATTGGGTTTGGGGTGCGTATGTCTCAGGTTGCAAACAATTGGGAAGAAGGCCCCTTGAAAGAGACGGGGAATCCGACAGATTTGGCTCTTCAAGGGAACGGAGTATTCGGTATTCAGGTGAACGGAGATACTGTATATACACGCCAGGGTGATTTTCACTTTACCCCGGATATCAATAATGCGGCGAATATGCTGCTAGTGGACAATCAGGGTCATTCTGTATTAGACACACAGGGGAACCCGCTTACGGTGCCCGCTGGCGTTATTGCAGCGATTGACGAGACCGGACAGGTGCTTACTAAGCAGCGGGAAGATGGTCCTGTGACGGAGGGTCCGCGAATCATGATTGCAGAGCCATTCAGCAAGGATGCACTGCAAGCCATCGACGGCAGCTATTATAAATTAGCGGATGGCATCACAGCACAGCAGGCTTTTGTGCAGAGGGCTGCGAATGAGGCAGCGACAGTTGGGGTGCGCTCTGGCTGGCTGGAGCAATCCAACGTGGATCTCAGCAAGGAAATGACTGAGCTGATGAAGATTCAGCGCACGTACCAGCTGGCCGCCCGGGCCTTGTCCTCCAGTGACCAGATGCTTGGCCTGGCCAATAACATGCGTGGGTAGGTGAAGTAATGAGTCGTCAGAATCACGATAAGCAGGAAGAAGAACGTACACCGGTGAAGAAGCGGGGCGTGCGGAAGTGGACCATTATCCAGTGGTTTCTGATTCCATTGCTGCTGGTGGCTGCCCTTGCAGGAGGGCTGGTAGCCGGGTATGTTGTATTAGGCAAAAAAGAATTCAGTGATGTGCTGCAGTGGAGCACATGGAAGCATGTCTATGATCTGGTTTTTGCTCCGTGACCGGAGTAATGTGGGAACTCCCTTGTTGACAAGGGAGTTTTCTTTTTTATACTGGAAAATGTATAATGATGGGGGACTAAGTGAACAAAAAGGACCCTCTCCACCAGGCTGCCGCGTACGGTGGAGAAAGCCCCTTATCTGAACCTCCACTTCTGCAGGTGGTGAAGGATAATATAGTTTTTGCCGAAGCAGACTGAGTTTATGCAGTCCGGCCTAAGAAAGTATGATTTATGTACGAGGCTGCAGCTGCAAGCTAGTGTAAACACGCGGTACATCCGAAAGGAGTTTTGTCATAATGTTGAATGTTAATGAAATTCAGGAAATTATCCCCCACCGGCCTCCATTTCTGCTGGTGGACAGAATTACTGAGATAGAAATGGGCAAACGTGCAGTAGGCATCAAAAATGTAACGGTGAATGAACCTTTCTTTGCAGGGCATTTTCCCGGATATCCTGTTATGCCAGGTGTGCTGATCACCGAGGCGCTGGCTCAAGTGGGCGCAGTGGCAATTTTGGGTGTTGAAGCTAACCGTGGCAAAATCGGCTTCTTGGCCGGGCTCGACGGCTTCCGCTTCCGCGGTCAGGTAGTTCCAGGTGATACCCTGGTGCTTGAAGTGGAGATTACCCGCCTGAAGGGAAGCATCGGAAAGGGACAGGCCACGGCAAAAGTGGATGGCAAGGTTGTTGCATCCGGAGAAATTATGTTTGCATTGAATTGATACCCTATAAATGATATATGGAGAAGGAGAGATTCATATGACCCAATTAAGCCCGAAAGCTGCAGAAACGCTAGAAAACTGGTTGCAAGATCCATCTGTGGATGAATCTACAAAGGCGGAGCTGCGTGCGCTGGAGAACGACCCACAGGAGCTTGAGGAACGTTTTTACAGAGATCTGGAATTTGGTACTGGCGGTCTGCGCGGCGTTATTGGTGCGGGTAGCAACCGGATTAACCGTTACACGGTAGGCAGAGCAACTCAAGGCTTCGCTCAGTATATCCTGGAGCAGCACACTGGAGAAGGCCGTCCTTCTGTCGTCATCGCCCATGATTCCCGTCGTTTCTCTCCGGAGTTTTCTTTAGAGACAGCACTGGTGCTGGCAGGCAACGGGATTGAAGCTTACTTGTACCCTTCCCTGCGTTCTACTCCGCAGCTGTCTTTCAGTGTTCGCCACTTACAGGCAACCGGCGGTGTAGTAATTACGGCTAGTCATAACCCTCCCGAATACAATGGTTATAAGGTATATAATTCTGAAGGCGGACAGCTTGTCCCGCATGAAGCGGAGAAGGTCATTTCCTACATAATGGAGGTAGACTCCTTCGATACTGTGAAACGTATTTCTCAAGAAGAGGCTGAGAGCCAAGGATTACTGCATTGGCTGGGTGAGAAGGAGGATGAAGCCTTCACCGATACCGTTGCTGCGGTCAGTGTAGCGCGTGAGGAGATTGCAGCCAAGCTTGGCCGTGATTTCAAAATCGTATACACACCTCTACATGGTACAGGCAATCATCCTGTTCGCCGTGTACTGGAGAAAATCGGATTTACCCAAGTGCATGTAGTGCCGGAGCAAGAGCAGCCGGACTCCGAGTTCACCACGGTGAAATCACCGAATCCGGAGGAGCGTGAAGCCTTTACACTGGCGATCAAGCTGGGTGAAGAACTGAACGCTGATCTGCTGATCGGAACAGACCCTGATGCGGACCGTATGGGTGCTGTAGTGCGTGACAACGAAGGCAAGTTCGTCGTGTTGTCCGGTAACCAATCCGGCGCGCTCATGATTCATTATTATCTGAGCCGTCTGCAGGAGCAAGGCAAGCTTCCGAAGAACGGTGCAGTGGTCAAAACCGTTGTAACAAGTGAAATGGGTGCTGCTGTCGCTGAGCACTATGGTGCAACCATTTTCAATACATTAACAGGCTTCAAATATATTGGGGAAAAAATGACCCAGTTCGAAGCATCCGGCGAGTACACGTATCTGTTCGGCTATGAAGAAAGCTATGGATACTTGGCCGGCAACTATGCGCGCGACAAAGATGCGGTTCTGGCGGCTATGCTAATCGCTGAAGCTGGAGCTTACTATAAAGCACAAGGCAAAACATTGTACGATGTTCTTCAAGAGCTGTACGAGCAGTTTGGTTACTTCCTGGAAAGCCTGGAATCACGCACTTTGAAAGGGAAAGATGGTGTAGCACAAATCCAGGGCATTATGAGTGACTGGCGCAGCAATCCGCCACAAGAAATTGCTGGCTCAGCTGTCAGTGAAATTCTCGATTTCTCTCTCGGTCTGAACGGACTGCCGAAGGAAAACGTTCTTAAATATATGCTGGCTGATGGTTCCTGGTTCTGTCTGCGTCCTTCCGGCACAGAACCGAAAATCAAGGTTTATTTTGCAGTGCGGGGCGAATCGCTACAGAATGCTAAGGATAAGATAGCAGCTCTGTCCGAACAGGTTATGGCTCGTGTCGATGGGAAATAGGAAATAAAACAAGAAATTGGATTTCTCCTGGTGATCAAAGCCCGGGTATAATGTGGTAAAGCGGGGACTTGGGCCGGATAACAGGTACTGTTATGCTTAAGCCTCCATGAGCTTTGCCCGGTACGCCGGGCTTTTGATTTGTGAAGAGAGGTCTTTCAAGTGAAAGAGGAGGTACTTTTGGTGCAGCAAAAATGGCAGCGATGGAACATTTCTTCGAGAAAGTGGCTGTGGATAATAGTTGTGGTCGGCCTTATAGCTGCCCTGCCTGTCGTCTACGACCGCCTGGTGACGGAGAGATCATCGAAGACGGTGGAATTGGTATTTGATTATCGGGATCTGGTGGCAGTCTCCAGCTACCGGTCAAATCCGCAGGATTATATTTCGGAACAGCTGGATCGCCTGAAGGAAGCTGGCGTGCAAAGCATGGCTATCTATGAAAGCACGCTGGATGATTTTCGCCGGGCCCGCCGTTTGATGATGTGGGGAGCGGCGGATATCGCCAACCTGACGGATACGATTATCCCGGAAAATCAAAACTACACGTATATTCTTTTTACAAGCGCAAAGAATCATGATGCTCTGGCACCTCTGCTGCGTGATAAGTTCACGGAATTGGGCATTGCTACGAGAGACTGGAGCTTCCGTGGTCAGGAAGGACTTATTGTCGAGACGCCAATTGAAAATGCCTCGATGAAGCCTATTCAGCCAGACCCGATTACGCTTGAAATGCTGCATGCCAAGGGATTCAACATCGTACCCCGGCTTGTAGATTCCTTACCATACAATGAAGCTTCCGTGAAAAAGCTGGTGGATCAATATGCACAGCTTGGCGTGAAACGGATTCTTTTCGAAGGGGAGTCTGTAAAAGGCTTTAAAGATGATGCAGAATTGCATAGCCTCACAGCCTTCGCGGACCTCCTTAAGCAACATGGAATCGGAATTGCAGCCATTGAGAATATAAAGAAACAGCAAAAGGGCTTCAATAAGCTTGCTTATATGCTCGATTATAATGTGACACGTCTGTATTCCCTGAGTGAGGCAGACTCATCCCTGAAGCCCGATGTTATAGCTGACCGGTTCGCTCTGGCCACCAAGGACCGCAACATCCGCATGCTGTACTTGAACACGATCTCGACAAGAGATACGTCTAAGGCGCAGATCTCGGATACGTTGGATAATCTGATTACGAGCCTCAGCGAGCCTGGAGGCGCAGTCGATAAAATCAAGGATAACGGTTTTACGTTGGGACAGGCGACAGCGTTTGATGTTCAGCACTCGTCTTATCAGCGTTACCTCAAGCTGGTGGCTGTGGTTGGTGCCCTGGCGTTGGTAGCGTTGATGGTTTCGTACTTTATACCATGGCTTACGCTCCCTGTCTGGGTACTGGGGCTGGTTGCAGGTGCGGGATTGAGACTCTTACGCCCTGAGCTGTTTGAGCAGGCCTTGGCACTTGCTGCGGCCATTAGTGCGCCAACTGTGGCGACTGTGCTCGCCATTCGTAAAATCAATCAAATGGGCCCTCCAGTCCGCAGCAGCGAAGCTGGAAGCAAATTAAGCAAGAATAGCAGCACCTATGCTGTAATGAGTCCTCAGCGGCGCCTGACACACAGCCTGGTCTTGTATGTGAAGACGGCATTGATTTCCCTGAGTGCGGTGCCTTTCGTGATTGCTCTGCTTAACAACATCACCTATAGCCTGGTCTTGAATCAGTTCCGCGGGGTAAGCTTGCTGCATACTGCACCAATCGGACTGGTGGCGTTGTACGTGCTCCTATATCGTGGAGAGTTTACCTTTAACAAAACAGGTAAGCTGCTGCGTACACCGATTACACTACTTTGGGTAATTGCAGCCGGGGTTATCGGAATTGTCGGCATGTACTACTTGAGCCGTACGGGTAACAGCGGCAGTGTAACGCCAATTGAGAAGGTCTTCCGTACGTTCCTGGAGAACACTGTCGGTGTCCGTCCTCGGAATAAGGAGTTCCTGCTTGGGCACCCGTTGTTTATTCTTGGGGCATTCCTGGCCTTTAAATACCGGAATGCAGCCTTCATTATGATCGTGGCTGTTATTGCACAGCTCTCGATGGTCGATACCTTTGCACATATCCATTCACCGGCCCTGATCTCACTGGTGCGCGGTCTGCTCGGTCTTGGACTGGGATTGATCATTGGGATTATCGCTGTTATTGTTTGGCAAATTGGGGAAGGGTGTTGGAAAAGATGGTCGCCACTCCTCAAACGATAGTTATTTCAGGTTATTACGGTTTTCAAAATAGTGGGGATGAAGCTGTTCTGCAATCCATCCTGAATGCATTGCAGAAACAGTCGGCAGCTACTGGCGTATCTATTGAACCTGTGGTTTTGTCCATTGATCCTGAATGGACGACAGCCAATTATGGAGTAAAGTCCGTACACCGGATGAAGCTGAAAGAGGTACGGAAGGCGATCTCGGAAAGCTCCGGTCTCATTAGTGGAGGAGGAAGCTTGCTCCAGGATGTGACCGGCAGTAAGACGATTCCTTATTATCTGGGTATTATCAAGCTGGCCCAGTGGATGGGGAAGCCGACCTTCATTTATGCCCAGGGCATTGGCCCAGTTAACCGCAAGCTGTTCCATCCTTTGATCAAATCAGTTTTTCGCAAATGTGCCTATATTTCTGTGCGGGACGAGCAGTCCCGCCAGCTTTTGCACACGATGGGGCTTGGAGGCAAGACTGTTGAGGTTGTGCCAGATCCGGTTATGGGATTATCATTGCCTGAGGAACAAGGCGGACAGGCTACTGACGTAGCGGCAAGAAAGTTTGCCGATGCTGCTGCTAAGAGTAGTTCTGCCTACGCTGAAGATTCCGAAGCAGGAAACGAAGTTTCTTTACCGGTAGTCGGAATATCGGTGCGTTATTGGGAAGGGGACCGTGCGGAACTGAAGGCGATTGCGGGTGGCTTGCTGAAAGCTGCTGAAAAAACACCGCTGCATTTCAAATTCCTGCCCTTCCACCATCCATCTGACAATGAGGCCTCCCGTTATGTCATGGATCAGCTTAAAGATGTGGCATCAAAGGGGAGTAAAATCAGTATTTGTGAGGATACGCTCCATCCGCTGCAAATGCTGCGTGAGGTTGAAGGGTGTGATGTGCTGATCGGTATGCGGCTGCACAGCCTAATCTACGCTGCAGGCAGACGTGTGCCACTGATTGGCATCTCTTATGATCCGAAGATCGATCATTTTCTGGACAGAATCAATTGCCAGCCAGTGGGAGCAACGACCACGCTGGATAGCGAAAAGGTGGCTGCCCAGGTTCTTGAGCTTCTGGAAAGCGGAAGTGACTGGAGACTGGAACGGGAGGCACTTATTGCTTCTCTGGTCAGTGACGCCGAGTCACCGGCCCGGCACATTGCACAATATTTACACCGCAAAGGGTGATATAGAGTGAAAGCAGACAGTGTGATACCTACAGTACCCATTTTCGGTATTCGGGTATCCAAAGTAGATATGGCCGCAACGGTCTCCTATTTGACTGAGGCTGTGCAATCCCGCACGCCGCATCAGGTCATTACCGCCAATCCAATTATGGTTATGGCAGCGTTGGATGATCCGGCCTATATGAAAATCATGCAATCCGCAGAATTGGTTGTACCTGATGGTACAGGCGTTGTATGGGCAGCCAATTACTGCCATCAGCCTGTAGCTGAGCGTGTCGCGGGTTTTGACCTGTTACATGAATTGCTGCATGCTGGGGAAAAATATAACTGGAAAGTATATCTCCTGGGATCTACTCCCGAAGTGATTCAGGAGACAGCAAGCCGGTTGAAGTCCAGGTTTCCTGGAATTGTCATCGTAGGTTACCGAGATGGATTCTTTGGTCTCGCCGAAGACGATGGTGTTATTGCCGACATCCTTGAAGCGGCTCCGGACATGCTGTTTGTTGCCCGTGGTGCAGACAGTCAGGAACCTTGGATTGCCAAGTACAAATCAAGGCTGGCGGTACCGATCATGATGGGAGTCGGAGGAAGCTTCGACGTCATTTCTGGCAAAAGCCGCCGGGCGCCTGTAGCTTTTCAAAAAATGCGTATCGAGTGGTTATACCGTCTTCTCAAGGAGCCCACTCGGTACAAGAGAATGCTTGCCCTGCCGAAATTCGCAATAAAAGTGATGCGCGAGAAAGATAAAGTAACAAAAGTGGAGTAAAATGATGATTTTCGCCGATAAAGTAGGATAATTAGCCTAGAAACGGAATTGGAATTCTCTTTTGGAACAGCGTATAATTCAATGCGGTAGAGAAATGGGGGTTGACTGATCAAATGTTAATCATATACATCGCCGGATTTATCGTCTGCATGGGCCTAGCGTTGTGTCTGACACCGTTGGTGAAGAAGTTCGCCATCAAAATCGGTGCAACGGATGTGCCGAATGCCCGCAAAGTGCATACGAAGATTATGCCTCGCCTTGGCGGATTAGGTATTTTTCTGGCGTTTGTGTTAGGCTTGCTTGCCGTATTACCGTTCATACCGTATGAATTTACTACGCGGGAGGCCAACTTCATCAAAGCGTTGCTGAGTGGCGGCGGACTGATCGTTCTTCTTGGAGGACTGGATGACCGTTTCGAATTATCGGCAAAGGTGAAGCTACTGGGCCAAATTGCCGCAGCCTGTATCGTTGTATTCGGCTTCGGAATTACTGTTGACTTTGTAAACATTCCTTTTAATAATACGTATTCCTCACTGGAAAGCTGGATTGCTATTCCACTGACAATCTTCTGGATTGTAGGGGTAACCAACGCCGTGAATCTGATTGACGGATTGGACGGGCTCGCTGCGGGTGTGTCCGGAATTGCGATAGCTACCATTGCTGCAATGGCATTTATCATGGGTAATATCATGGTTGCGCTGCTGTGCTTACTGCTTCTCGGCAGTATTGTGGGCTTCCTGTTCTTTAATTTCCATCCGGCCAAGATTTTCATGGGAGATGCGGGTTCCCTGTTCCTGGGCTTCAGCCTGGCGCTTCTGGCCCTGCTTGGGTTTAAGCAGATTGCTGTCGTCTCGTTCATTACCCCGCTGTTGATCATCGGAGTCCCACTGTCGGATACCTTCTTCGCCATCGTACGGCGGAAGCTGCAGAAGAAGCCGATCTTTGCACCAGATAAAGGCCATTTGCATCACTGCCTGCGTGAACTTGGATTCAGCCATCGTCAGACGGTGCTGATTATCTACGGCATTGCCACCTTCTTCGGAATTCTGGCAGTCATCCAATCCTCCGCAGCTCTTTATGAGGCAAACTGGGTTACCTTCGTCGTTATCTGTGTAATGTTGTTCTTCCTGCAGATCGGCGCCGAGATTACCGGTTTGGTGGGTAAGACCAAACGTCCGCTGCTTAATATGCTAGCCCGTTTACGGTTAAAGGTAACGCAAGAACGAGGATCGAAAATGTAAAAAATACAGTAATAGATTGTTTGGAAAATATAGCACCATCAAAGCCCGTCCATTTTGGATGGGCTTTTTACATAAATGCAATAGATAATCATTTTATCTACTAATTGAGCCATTTTCCTTCAATTTAACCTCAATAGGACCGATAAAATAAGTAATATCATCAAAAGGGAGAGATTAATGACATGCAGCGCATGAGAAAGACATTGGTATGGATGCTTCTGTCAGTTTTGCTAGTATCCTTGTTCCCAGTTGGACTTGCGAATACTGCTTTTGCGGCAGATCCTGACCTTAAGCCTACGAGCTACTTTACGCCAGATGATAAGGTGTTACGAAATACAGTTGATTTGACGATGTTACCTGGTGCAAAGCAAATTTCCAGAACGAATGTATTACAGGTAACTGATTCCAACCTGTTAGTTACAGGTACTTTTACTAAGGTTACCGGCTCGACGCTGGGAGCTAACGTTCAACTCCTAAATTGGGATCAGCAAAATAATAAATGGGTTGACGATGCTACCCATGTGATGCCAGGTGTCGTTCAGATTGATAACGAAAGTCCTGACAATCGCTTTAAGGCTAATGTAACACTGTATCCGGGGATCAACCGGATTACATTTACCGGCTCACAAGGAAGCAATGACCGTTCGGAATCTTTTTATGTTTTGTTTGACAAGGTTCCTTATGTAGAGAAGCTTCAGGTTCTCGGAGGGGCGGACAAGCTCGACTTGAATGAGGGCGCTCAGTTGGTAGTGGCCACCAAGGAGATCACTCTGGAAGGAAAAGCACAGAACGCTTCAAAGGTAACCGTGTCTATCAATGGTGGAAGTCCACTGGCTACCTCACTGCTTCAGGACGGGACTTTTTTCTCCCAACGCATGGAGCTAAATCCTGGAGTGAACAATTTAAAATTAGTCGTACAAAATGGCTCGGATACTCTAACATTTCAGTACAGTATTTTTTATTTTGATGATAAGAGTCCGATAGTTGCCTTGTACCTGGGTGATTCAAACGATCATGTTCAGGATTTGCTGGGTAATGATCAACCTGTCTTCGTTGAAGATAAAGACACAGCCAAATTGTTTGTTCAGATGATGGTGCAGGATTCAGGCACTGCTTTTCAAACTAATGGGGTAGTTAAACTTAATGACGCTACACTTGCGCCAACTTTTGGTAGCGGAATAGAGGTTGACAGCAGTGGGAAGCTGACTTTGAAAACAGGCTCAGAGGTTTTGGTTCCTGCTCCGAAGAAGGATTCGCCCTCTTACCGCCTTGTTACTTTCAGCGTTCCGATAACCCTGAAGAAGGATGCAGCAACACCGCCAAATCGTTTGCAGGATCAAGTCCATAGCCTTTCAATTGCTTACGGAACCAAAACTGTTAACCGCTCTGTTGATTTTCAATATATGCAGGGTAAAACTGTTATTACAGATTTGAAACTCTTGGCCGGTTATGATGGAACTGGGGTAGTTCCTCCAGGTGTACCGTTAAATGGTTCAAAGGTTAGCTCTGGTGAGTTTTACATCTTGGTAAAAACGAATGGCAAACCTAACGACACATCATTGAATGCAAGCTATTTGCCTCTGTCCACCAAAGCATTGACACCAGTACTACATCAAGAGAAGTCTGACACAGAATATATATATAAAATAAGCGATTTCCAAAATGGTAATCAGACGGTTCGTTTTAATTTAAAAGGTTCAAGTGCCTATAAGGATGTCACGATTTCCTTTGCATCCAAGAACTACATCTATGTAGCCAATCTTGCGGATGGTCAGACCTATAACATTAACTCAGAAGAGAGTAAAACCTTTAAAGTTGATGGACAGTATATTGATTTTGATAATCTGAATAGTGAATACTTTGTTGCTGAAGCATTCGTTAACGGAATAAAAGTCGGGTCTACTAAAGACGCCGCTACTAAAAATTGGATCAATAAAGAAACTGGTAAATTCAGTGTTACACTGGCGGTTGATGCTGCGAAAGGCCCATTGGTATATGGAGAAAATAAAATTACCTTTACCGGAACGGGTGTTGACACTCAAGGGCAAACCCGGGAGGTTCGCAAAGAACTACGCATTTACATCGTAGACGAGAATGTTTCTACTATTAGTAAATTTCAACCTGCAGTAGGTTTGGGGAGACCTGATTTCCCGGTCAGAGATTTCTTATCAACAGACCAAGCGATTTCTAAGCTGTTCAATTTGACTCCTGACTTTATTTTCAAAGACAATAAATATGATACTAGCCTGAAAACTTATGATCTGGTGTTAAGAGGAAGCGGCGCAGTGAAGATGAATCTAAATATGGGTACTAAAAACATCCTTTCTGTAGACCTCCCTGCAACCCGAAGCGATTCGGATAAAGAAACCGTTCAGTTTGCTGACAAGACATATACCTATAACTTTGCTGGTAGCCAGAGAGACTTTATTATGCGTATTCAGGATCTCACCAATGATGCGCCAGGAACCTACGTGTATACGTTGGAACTCATTAATAGTACAGGCGCTAAAACAAGTCAACGTCTGGAGATCGTTAGGGGAGTGAGTGCTTATCGCATTCTTTCGCCACAACCTTCTGTTGGCAGTCAATATATCGTGAACAAGAACTTCGTTCATTTTGATATCGAGGCTGAAGGTGCAACAGATATCATTATTGATAAGGAATCTGCTGTGAAGCGTCCTGATCTCGGGACTAACAGATTTGTACTGGATTATGTAGGCCTCAAGCAAGACAAATCGAACAAGATCAAAATTCAGATCGTCCGTGGTAGTGCAACGAGCACAGATACCATTGACATCTACTACACAGGCACAGTAGGTGTAGATGCGCAGTATATGGCTCCTAAAGTAGCAGATAAATATAGTGTGTTTAACAAAGGACTGGAACTATCTTTCCCTAAAGGAACAGTCATGCAGAGCACAGATACGCGAAACTTAACTAAATTCTATCCTGATACCAAGCTTCGGTTTGGGATTGCTGAGCCGAATACAGGCATCGTAGAACGGAGAAATGATTACGGCAACGTAATCGGGTTCCCGCAAAACTTTGAGGACAGTGGAATTCCATCATGGAAAATACCGGATGAGTTCACCCTTCGTTTCAGTTCCACCTTCAAAACCAATAACTTTGGACGTATTTCCGATGTTTACTGGATCAGTGGAGGATTAGGTGAACTGGGGACTACTTCGACTGCAGGACATATCCCTGCAACAAACGGTTTAGCCCCTTATTCTGTGGATGGATTGTTCGGTGATCCGCAGATCCCGGCTGAGCGCCGGATTACCCCTTCTAAACGGGGAACATTGACTTTGGCTTATGACCCTAATGTGGTAGAAGAAGCAGGGAATATTGTTACGGTATTTAAATATAACGACAAGCGGGAATGGGAGAACATTGGCGGAACAGTAGACGCCAAGAAGCATACCATTAGCGTTCCGTTTGATGAGTTTGGCTATTACATGGTAATGAAGATGAATCGTGGCTATAATGATGTAACTAATCACCAATGGGCGCGTAATATTCTTAATGCTTTGTACGCCAAAGGTTTTATGAATAACCTTCGTTTCGAACAATTTGGTACGGATGATCAGACAACAAGAGGAGAGTTCGCTACCCTTCTGGTTAAAGGCATGAATCTTCCACTCAACTATGATGATAAGAAGACCTATGCTGACCTTGTGCCTGGCGCCAGCTCTATTACCTGGGACTATGCTCACATTGAGACTGCTGCAAGAGCAGGAATTGTTACTGGTCTTACAGACGGAGTATTCGGACCAGACCAGCCGATTACAAGAGAACAGGCAGCAGTTATGATTGCCAGAGCGCTGAAATTGAAGTTGCCTGCTAATGATCAAAAGCTAAAAGATGCTGTAGCTAAATCATTCATTGATTCCGGGAAGATTGATTCATATGCCTTACCAGCCATTCAGGCGGTATCAGCGGCTAAAATTATGAACGGAGCGGCAGTGAATGTACCTGGACAGAAGAAGGCTACGTTCAACTTCAATCCTAAGGCCAACATGACAAGGGCAGAAGCCGGTAAAATCCTTGTTGAATTATTGAAGAAGAGCAGCAATATCTTCCCTAAAAATTTAAGCTAGGTAAAATAGGCTCTGAATATTTAGGTGCTTTTAGCAAGAATCAACAATGTATAATTTCAAAGCGGAGGGTTGAGTACTCACCCTCCGTTTTTATTGTTTACTCATACCATTATGGGCTAACTTTATATTTAAATTGAAATTAGGTATAATGATCATGGATTTTCAATTGATCAAATCTGAATTTAGTCAGAGATAGCTATAAATTTCATTCGATAATTGTTCACTTCATTTTTATTACCAATTACAATTCTTTGTAATCTGCTCCCATTTACGTTACAATAACGTAGAAAATATTATTTTCTGAAAGGTGAAAGCCATCGATGAAACCGATTTTATCAAAAGCTCAACTGGATTACATGAAAGCCAAGAATATGTTTGAGAATAGAGCTAAGGTATTGGAGAAGGAAATTGCAGCTAAGCGTGCGCTTCAGGAGATTACCCAGGAGGTTATGGAAGAGCTTGTACAAGCTACTGGCTTCCATGATGCGTATAACGAGCTTGTTATTGCCGAAAACGCGCTAATTGAATGGTCTCACTCTACAATTAAGCACGAGAAGAGCTACCGTGAGAACCGTGCAGCAATTGATGCTATGTATGATAATGTGAATTCTAGCCCAGAGAAACGCCAGGAGCTGATTCAGCTCTCTATGAAGATTCGATAAGCTTATGTATAGAACAGGGCGCTTATGCGCTATAGGGTGTCTAGCCAGTCCATAGTGACTTTGTTAGACACCCTATTTGTTATCCACCTGAACTATGGTCCTACATAATTGGAGGAGTGTTCAGATAGTCTATCTTAGCAAATATTGCTTAATGACGTCTTGAAACTTGCTATGCTATACTATTTTCCGTAGCCACCCATCATTAGAAATAGTTAGTAATACATACATATGTAGCTTCTATTGGGGCGGAACCGGAAAGGAAATTCGAAAATATTTTTTAAAAACCGCAACTTTTCCAAACCTTCTGCGTTTAAGGTGTAGAGTCACTTACACAGAGCACTGAAGACAGTGTTCAAACATAAAGCAATTAATCCAAATGGAAAAATTAGCTTTACGTGACCTGAGGCACATTGTATAATACTTAGGTAGAATTAGGAAGCTAGTATTATCATGCCTACAACTTGTTTACCAGTTTCTGTGATACCCGTCACAGACATTATTTATACTTAATTTGCTCAACTCGGGAAAGGGGGTGCATCGGCTAATGAGTGACATGAGCTACCCAACTAAAGAAAATTCTCAGTTCATGAACGTCCAAGGAGGAGAAAAAAAGGTTATGAAGAAAATTTTATCCGTAGCATTATCTACAGCAATGGCATTCTCGATGTTTGCCTCTGTAGCGTTTGGTGACGCAGCAGCAACTCCGCAACAAAAGTTTGACGCTTTGGCAGCTAAAGGTATCCTTAACGGCTACCCAGATGGTAAAGCTCACCTTGAATACGATCTGACTCGCGCTGAGTTCGCTAAGATCGTTACTAAATTGTTCGACCTGCCAGAAGTAACCAACAAGTTGACTTACAAAGACAAAGGTTACAACGCAACTAACTGGGCAGTTCCTTACATCGAAGCTGTTACTGCAGCTAACCTGATGGAAGGTAAAGATACTGTTAAAGGTATCTTCGACTACAACGGTAAAGTAACTGTTGAAGAAGTAGCAACTGTATTGTTCCGTGCGTTGAAACTGGAAGCTCCAGCTACAACTGACAACAATGCATCTGCATGGGCTAAAGGATATGTTCAAGCAATCATCAACGAAGGATACATTGCTCAAAGCACTGCATTCAAAGCTAACGCTACCCGTTCTTTGGTAGTTGAAAGTGCATATGCAGTTGATCAAAAGCAATCTGTTCCAGTATTGACTGTTGCTTCTGCAGAAGCGATCAGCCCAACTAAAGTGGTTGTAACGTTCTCTGACAAGAAAACTACAACTGTTGAATTGACAACTGCTCTTGTAGCAGGCGTTGAAACTCCAATCACATTTAAGTACCTTGAAAAAGAGTACACTACAAAAGTAACTTTGCAAGCTCCTAAAGTTATTGACGTAGAAGCTCCAAACGCTAAGCAATTGGTTGTTAAGTTCAACCGTGCTGTTGATACTGACACTATTGCTGAAGACGGTAAAGTGATTAAAGATGTAGTTCAAGTAACTGCATTGAGCAATGCTCCTGCTGTAACTACTACTGGCGCTGAAGTATCTTTCAACGCTGATAACACAGAAGCTACAATCACTGTTCCTAACCTTGAGTACCTGAAAGGTCAATACACAGTTGTTGTTAGCGACGCTGTTAAGACAACTTCCGGCGAAAAAGTTGCTGCTTTCACTAAATTGTTGACTGTTGCTGATACAACTGCACCTACAGTAGCTTCTATCAACGCAGTTGCTAAAACAACTACAAACAAAGTATATGTGAAATTTAGCGAGCCTGTTAAACCAGCTGGTATCATTGCTTATGTAAATGGTCAAGCTGCAACAGTACAAAGAGATACTTATGACACATTCGTATTGACTACTGCTAACTTGACTAGCGGTACTACTTACGATGTAGCCCTGAACAACGTAACTGACTTCGCAGGTAACGTTGCTAACCCTAACCCAATCAAAACTTCTGTAACAGTTGTTTCCGATGTTGCTGCACCTGTAATTAAGAGTGTAACTGCAATTGGCGACCGTTATGTTGAAGTTAAGTTTGATAAGAAAGTGAACAAAGACTCCTTGGTGGGTAATGTTCGTTTGAATGATGGTAACGGTGATAGCAAAGGTGTGTTCACAGTCGTGACTACATCCGATAGCGACACTATCAAATTGAGATCGCCACTGAGCAGTCTTCCAACAAGCGGAACTTTCACTGGTTCCATCGTGTTCGGTCAATCCGTACGTGATACTCTTGGTAACACTTTGAGTGCTGTTGCTACTCAACCTATCACTTTCACTAAGGATACTTCTGCTCCAGGCGTAGTAAGTGCTACTTACTCTGCTAAAGGCTTGGTTATCAAGTTCAGCAAAGAAGTAATTCTTGATACTGCCAACACTAACACTAAAGTAATCACTATCGTTAATGATGCAACAGGTCAAGTTGCTGCTTCGCTTAATGTGAAAGCTGGTTCCTTGTCTTCTGACAAGAAAACTTTGACTTACGCAACTACCCTTAGTGGTGCTGACTACACAGTGCGCCTGCCACAAGGCTTGGTAACTGATGATTCCTTCGCAAACAATGCTTTTGTTGCTGCAACAGTTGCATTGAAAGTAGGATCCACTGCTACTAACGATACTGAAAGACCTGTAGTTGTAAGCATCGTTGCTAATAACAACTTTGCTAAAGATGCTAGCGGTACTGTAGTAACTGGCGATGTATACTACGATGTTACAGTTTCTGACAATGATGCTTTGAATGTCCAAACGCTTACCGATGTTAACAGCTACACCCTGGACGATAAAGCACTTCCTATTGGAAGTCTTGTGACTGTTTCCGGTGTACCTGCTGGTCAAGATGCAAAAGCTCCTAAAAATGCTGTTGTTAGAGTTTCAATCCCAGCAAGCACATTCGCTAAAACTCAAGAATACAAATTCACAGCATTCGGTATCTCCGATAAAGCTGGAAACGGAATTCTTGTTGCTGAGAACAAAACTACTCTGACTAACCGCGTGAAGCCAGTTCTGACTACCGCTGCTGTCTCCGGTGGAGATAACAATGTATTGGTACTTGGATTCAGTGGTAAAGTTGATGCTGCAACAATTAAAGCAGCTGACTTCGATTTCATCATCAACGGTAAGAGCACCGCTAAAAATGAAATCTTTGTTGCTAACGAAATTACTGCTGGTGCAGGAACTGACGCTGGTAAGTTCTATGTAACATTCAAGAAACTTGATGGAACTGCTGGTACTCAAAATCTTAACGCTAACGATGTGAACAGCATCGAAGTTAAGGTTCTGTCTACTGCTGGTATCAAGGACGTTGAAGGTAACAAAGTAGTTGTTGACACTGTAGTACAAGGTAAGTAATCTCCGATTACTGAAGCAAAGCATAGCCTCTTCGGAGGCTATGCTTTTTTTATAGCCATTTCAGATCTCATGAGGAGGACATTGATGAAACCGGTATGGAAAGCTTCACTCGCAGCGCTGCTATTGATCGGCGGAATTTGGGCTGGGTCAGTAATGAATATTACTGCCGAAGGAGCTGGTGTGGGCTCACAGCCTGGAACAGCAGATGATCCTGTAGTGACCAAGAGTTATGTAGACCAACAAATTCAAAAAGCTTTGCAAGGTGGTACAGTCGTAGCGCCTACTGCGACAGTGGCTCCCACAGCTACAGCCGTTGCAACTCAAGCGCCTACAGCTACACCAAACCCAGCTAATACAACAAGTAACGAGTCTGTTATTGTTGATGTAAAGCCAGGCCAAAGCTTAATTGCTTCAGCTGGTGCAGAATTTATCGTACGTGCAGGCAAAGCGGTTATCCTTTCACAGGATGCCAATGGTGTTGCTGATTTAACAGACGGTAAGGATTTGGGTAACGGAGTATCCGCGCCCACTAACCACTTATTGTCCTTCCCACGCGATGGACGAGGCATTGCTGTTCAAGAAGGACAAACACTTGGGCTCGTGGTTATGGTTCGTGGTGGATATACTTTGAAATAACAAAGAATCAACGTCATTACGTTATTTCTTCTTATATTAATCATGCCCATATATAGAAACGACTATACTTTAAAAATTATATATAAACGCTTGTTTCGAGCGGCACTCTTTTCCTGCATTAACAAACATTAAGCCGATTGAAGGTATGTCTTTATGCACACAATAGACCTGTATTCTTACAATATGCAGGAGGTGCAGCACATGGCACGTAATAATCGTAAAGTCGTACCTGAAAGTCGGACAATGCTAAAGCAATTGCAATATGAAATTGCAGCGGAATTTGGACTATACGGTTCATCCTATGGTGGTGGAGCGGATACGGAGTTTGCTTCCGAACTGGGCTTTGCAGGATCATCTTCACGAAGTCAATATCTGGGGCATTTAACTTCCAGAGATAACGGCTCTGTTGGTGGAGAAATTACGAAGAGACTCATCCAGCAAGCGCAACAATCATTGTTTTAATCCTAAATTCCCAGGGTACCAACGAAACCGGGCGGAATTGACAGCTTCTTTTAAATAAGATAATATGACTTCTGAGGAAAGCAATCGACCTTTTCCCTGTGGAAAAGGTTCATTTTTTTGAAGACACACACATTTTAGCTGCTTTCTAATATATTCTTATGGACTATTGAGCTGTTGAAAGATTCATATAATTGGTATGGGAGGTTGATATTCATGTCTATCAAGGGACGCCACTTATTCACTTCTGAATCAGTAACAGAAGGGCACCCGGATAAAATCTGCGATCAGATTTCTGATGCTGTACTTGACGCTTTTTTGGCAAATGATCCAAACGCCCGTGTTGCCTGTGAGGTGGCTGTAGCCACTGGTCTGGTTTTGGTAATTGGTGAAATCAGCACTAAATCGGAATATGTAGATATTCCAGCTATTGTGCGCAACACGATTAAAGAAATTGGCTACACTCGTGCGAAGTATGGTTTCGACTATAATACTTGTGCTGTCCTGACTTCTTTAAATGAGCAGTCCGCTGATATCGCCCAAGGGGTTAATGCTGCACTGGAGAACCGTGATCCTGCACAGGTTGCTGAAGAAACTGCTAACATTGGTGCAGGCGACCAGGGCTTAATGTTCGGCTTTGCGACCAATGAGACGCCAGAACTGATGCCACTTCCAATCGCGTTGTCGCACCGGATCGCTCGTCGTTTATCTGAAGTTCGTAAGAACGGAACTTTGAACTATCTGCGTCCAGATGGAAAAACTCAGGTTACTATTGAGTACCAGGATGATAAACCTGTACGTGTAGACGCTATAGTTGTATCTACACAGCACGCAGAGGAGATCTCTTTGGAGCAGATTCAAGCGGATATTAAGGAACATGTAATTCTGCCTGTGGTTCCTGCTGAGCTGCTGGATGGAGAAACTAAATACTTTATCAACCCTACGGGTCGTTTTGTAATTGGTGGACCACAAGGTGACGCTGGTCTGACCGGTCGTAAAATCATCGTCGATACTTACGGCGGTTACGCACGTCATGGCGGAGGCGCGTTCTCCGGTAAAGATCCAACTAAAGTAGACCGTTCTGCAGCATATGCAGCGCGTTATGTAGCGAAGAATCTTGTAGCGGCTGGTCTTGCTGACAAATGTGAAATCCAACTGGCTTATGCCATCGGTGTAGCAAATCCTGTTTCCATTAACGTAGATACATACAGTACAGGTAAAATCAGCGAAGAGAAACTTGCGAAGCTGATCAGTGACAACTTTGATCTTCGTCCAGCCGGTATTATCTCCATGCTGGATCTGCGTAAGCCGATCTATAGACAAACTGCAGCTTACGGACATTTTGGACGTACGGATGCTGATCTTCCTTGGGAACGTGTAGATAAGGCTGAATTGCTGAGATCCTTGTCGGGCATCTAAGTAAAAATTTGACTATGCAGCTAGCAATCTATTTACTGCCAGCAATCATATTCTGATCTTAAAACATCCCAAAATTGCTACTTCAATTGAAGTGGCGATTTTGGGGTGTTTTTTTGTTCGAACACGAGTAATGATGATGGAGCCTCATGAAATAGCGCTACTAAACTTTGGAAGCACTTCAACCGAAATATAAGAGTATATGCGCTTTGATAAAAATGTGAAGTACGGCTTGAGAGGAGTTATCGAAAGATGAAAAGGAAAATCTCCATGTGGACGGCATTGTTTTTAGCAGGAGAGTTATTATTGGGATCGGTCAGTACATCATTTGGAATTGGGAGTTCGGCAGTGTATGCTGCTTCTGAATTCGGAATTAATGTCTCCCCAGGACAGGGAGCAGCTTATGTAGGTGTAGACACTACACTCAGATTGAATTTCGACAGGCTGGTGAATCCCCAAGCTGGGGAAATTAGCATCACCCCCAAGGGCGCCAGTACGCCTTTTGTAACGATTCCTATAGGCAGTTACGGATTAATAGGTACTTCCAAGGATTACGAGCTCAAATGGGGAGCTGGACAACTACTGGCCCCGAATAAGACCTATACAGTTACTATACCGAAAGGCGTGTTTAAAGACGCTGATGGCAATGAATCAGCACTTACCGTGTGGGATTTCACAACCGCTCCTGAGGCCAACAATACCATTGCTGCGAGTGAATTCTCCCCTGCCAACAATGCAAGAGTAGATGCTGGCACTTTGGCGCAGATCAGTCTGAGGCTTAATAAGAAGCTGCTACCAGGCGGTGGATCTGTTAAGCTGATCTCCTCAGCCGACAATTCAACGGTTCAGAGCTTTAAAATGGTAGACGGAGAACCCGGTGTGGATATAAAGAGCAGTGCGGACGCTACTTCAGTCACTTTAACCTTGGCTAATAAGCTGAAGGTTGGGGCGAATTATTATGTATTAATTGATGCCTATGCATTCAGGGATGATGATTTCAGAACGTTTGCAGGGATCTCGGACGGCAGTGTCTGGGCATTTTCAACCAAGGCAGTAGCAGATTTCCCGGTAACTCCTTATCCGGCCAACGGTGCGGGAGAAGTATCTACCACAGGAGCGCTTGCACTTACCTTTGACCGTCCGATGAAGCCAGTGTCCGGAGTGATTACAGTGGCTGCCGGAGGGGTCCTTGATGGTAGAACCCGATGGCTTGATGTAAATTCTACCGGGGTCACCGGCGGAGGCAGCAATGTGATTACGCTAAATCCGGCTTCTACGGCATCTCCACTACTGAATGGCACTGCTTACACAGTCTCAATACCTCAGGGTTCTTTTTACGATCAGGACGGTAATGTATTCCCGGCTTCAGGTCCATACACTTGGAGCTTTACGACAGTCTCCCAGGCAGGACCTAGTGTATCTTCATTGAATCCGGCCGACCGTAGTGAGGGTGTGGCAATCAACAAAACATTTGCAATTACGTTTAGCCGGGATGTCAATTTCAATGGCTCCATAGCTAATGGTGTCACTTTATATAAAAGTAATGGAGTCAAGGTTCCAGCTTCCGTTACCAAAGGCACAACGGCCAGAGAATATCTCATCACACCAGGAGCAGCATTGGATGGAGATACAACCTACTACATAGATATTGCCAAAGGTGCATTTACCGATGCAACAGATTCCAAAATTCTATACGATGGTTTAAGCGGAAAAAGCTCCTGGAGCTTCCGTACTGCAGTTATTGATAAAACAGCGCCACAGCTATCAAGCGCACAGCTTGAAAATAATCGGACAATTCGGTTGAAATACAATAAATCATTGAATTCTTCAGCTGCGCTACTGACTTCCAGTTTTGCAGTGACCGTAAATGATGAGAAACGACCGATTGATAGTGTCTATATTCAGGGTGACAGTGTATTTGTAGTACTAAGCACAGGTGTAGCTGTGGGCCAGGTAGTTAAAGTCACGTATTCCGGCGGATTGCGGACGATACAGGACACTAGTGGGAATGCCGCCAGCACCTTTTCTTCCAGAGAGGTAACGAATACTATTGAATCTTCGATGCCAACACCGAAGGACGGAAGAATCTCCAATCGATCAGTGGTGCTTAATTTTAATGATATTCTCAAGCCGGTACATTCCTACGCTTACAGCCAGTTCTTAGTAACAGCAGATGGATATTCGCTTGGTGTCAGTTCCATCAGCTATAGCGGAAATTCTGTATATCTGACAGTGAACGGTGATGCTGGGAACGGCACGGTAGTCCGGGTATCGTATTATGCGTCATCGTATCCTTTACAGAATCAATTTGGACAAAATATAGCGGATTTCAGTGAGTTTTTTATCCGGAATACCAACGATACCATTCCTCCAGTATTCCAAAGTGCCACGGGCGCTGGTAACAAAATTACGCTGAGCTACAATGAAGGGCTATCTACCACAAACCTGCCGATGAACAGTCAGTTTTCTGTGCTTGTTGGAAATTCGCCTAACTATGTAACCAATGTAGCTGTCAACGGTTCTCAGGTCATCTTGACGCTGCAGAGTGCTCTGCCGGTGAACAAAGACGTGACGATTTCTTATGTACCGGGTACATCGGGAATCAGCGATTTGAACGGTAATTTTGCAGCCTATATTAACCTGCAGCCAGTGACGCTGTCGTCAACCACGGCCGTGAGTGAGATAGCAAGCGCGACAGTCAATGGGGACGAGCTTACTGTGACGTTCAATAAGAATATGCAAGCTTCATCTACCTTGTATAATAATCAGTTCGGAGTAAAGGTCGATGGTAGCACTGTGGGCGTGCAAAGCTATACTTTGTCAGGAAGTACCTTAAAGCTCGTACTTTCGTCTATGGTGAAGAGTGGTCAAAAGGTAGAGTTGTCTTATATCGGCTCAAGCCAGATCAAGGATCTTAGCGGTAACGCCCTGGCTTCCTTTAATGGATTAGCTGTTCAGAATCTGACTGGTTCGACATCGAGCAACGGCAATCGTCCATCTTATCTTGGAACGCTTGCCGCCAGTGAATTTGGGACGGAATATGCGATTTTGAAGAGCGATTCGGCTACTGTAGCTAATGACCTTTCATTGTATAACCAACCTGCTAAAAGATACGGCCTGTCCTCAGAGAAAGTGGCAGCAAGCTATGATTACCTCTTGAAGACGGGAGCCCCTATACTTGCTTTCGAAGTGCCTTCTACAGAGAACTCAGCGTATGTAACGATTCCTTTAAAACCATTGCAGGATACAGTAAACCGGAACAAAAATGCGAAGCTGACTATTCGTTTTGGTGAGCATTTGTACACCATCGCACTCGGTGATATTGATATAAATCGTCTTGTGACCAGTCTGGGTTCCGATGTCAGCAATATTTCACTCATGTTCCGTATGGAAGGTGTGCCGATAGGGACGTTTGGAACGCTGGAGCAAAAGATTCAAAGCCAAGGAATGCAAGCTGTTACGAGATTAATGGATATACGGATACATGCTGCCGTAGGCACGAATTTCTCGAATGCTGTAGCAGTGACCGCGGGTGGAGAGTATACCGCACGTACGACCTCCACGTTGAATAACGCCCAAACTTCGGCTGCCCGTATGGATCTTACGTATAATGATGCAGTCTATCTGCCTACAAAAATGAGCAAATCAGGTAATTATACACTTCTTACTGCCCGGACCTCAGGTAATCTTGTTCTGGGAACATTTTTGTCGATGCGCTCTTTCACAGATATGATTAAGCATTGGAGTAAGAATGTCGTCGCAGAATTGGCGGCCAAAAATATTATCGATAGCAGCTACGGTTATAACTTCATTCCAGATCAGAAGATCACTCGGGCAGAGTTCGCTGTCATGCTTAGCCGAGGATTGGGGCTGCAAGGAGACCGTGAAAGTGCACAGCGATTCCGTGATGTCCAGTCGAACACGCAAACCGGGGATTATATTGGAGCTGCGGCTAAGGCTGGTATTATAACCGGAAATACAGACGGAACTTTCCGTCCGAGTCAAAATATAACCCGCGAGCAGATGGCGATTATGATGATTCGTGCTTTGGATTATACCGGGAACACCACTACACTCAATGGAGGCTCGGCAAACGTGCTGAGTATTTTCAAGGATAAGGCTAAAATTCAGAATCAAAGCGCTGAATTTGTAGCCAAAGCGGTTCAAGCTGGTATTATTCTCGGTATGCCAGGAGGAACGTTCCTGCCACAGGGTAATGCGACCCGTGCGGAAGGAGCGGTTATGCTACAGCGGATGCTGAGCAAAGCAGGATATTTGTAATAACAAAATATTATTGAAGAAGAGGTTGAATTTGTCTCAAGCCCGGCTCATAGAGTCGGGCTTTTTTTGTAGGCACATTCATAAAATAATGCGCCACTGTACGAACATTTCCCGCTGCGAAAGCTCTTAATCTCGCAATTTTCGCAACTTTTCGGGCTAAATCAAGTCTATTATTGATGTATACTAGGAAAATAGGGCATGGATTTCCAGACGTTGAGAATAGAATTGAAGAGTAGATTAAGAGATGGGAGAGTTATTCTGAAATGAACAATGCTTTCACGGGTAAGCAGCGTAACGAGTCTGTGCAGGATAGAAGAACAACGACTGCGAAGAGATGGGTCGCCGCCTCATTGGCAGGCGTGCTTTGGATCATGCCGGTAATCGGTAGTGAATTCATGAGTCCATGGACAGCGAGCAATGCTTCTACAGCAGCTGCGGCAACGGCACTAACAGTCAACAAGCTCAGTGAGGATGTTATTACCTCTGGAGCCGTTATGATGAAGTATAAATATACAGCTGTACGCTCGGGAAAAAGCGCCTCCGGATTAGCAGATGTGATCCGTGTCGACCTGAGCAATCCTTATGTTTCCCTGGATGTCATGACCGGCAAGGGTGGTACGCTGACCACTCGCCAAAGCACTGGCGGTATGGCGAAGGAGACTGGCGCAGTCGCAGCGGTGAACGGAGATTACTTTAATACTGGAGGAGAAGGTTCTCCCATTGGAGGTCAAGTATCTGGTGGAGTGCTTGTGTCCACCCCTTCCCAGCTGGATGGCATGTATGCTTTTGCCGTGACTAAAGACCGGAAACCAATTATTGATGAGTTCAGTTTCCAAGGGACGGTATCCTCGGGGGATGGAAGTCAATTCCCGCTCTCAGGTGTCAACAAAGGGGCCTACAATCCGGAAGGCGGCACTTCTACCTACAGCCATGCGAATGCCCTGTACATATATACTGATGTATGGACGGCGCTGGATCGACCTAAGAATAGTTCTACTACTCCGACAGAGGCGCTGGTAGAGAACGGTGTAGTCACTAAACTCTCTGAAAATGCTGCGCTGCCGATAGCTGTTCCCAAGGGTGCTTTCATTCTGCGTGGACATGGACAAGCAGCCAAGTTTATGATGGATCATTTGACAGTTGGTCAACCCGTAACCAGCACTTATTCACTTATTTCCAAAACAACACAGCAGGCTTTGGACCCGAGCACGCTGCAAACGATGATCGGTGGACATACGATTCTCGTAAATAACGGGAAGGCCTCGGTGTTCTCCCGCTCTACGAGCAGTATCGACGGTACTCGTGCCCGTACAGCACTGGGTTATTCCCAGGATGGCCGCTATGTGTATGTGATAGCTGTAGAGAAGAACAGCAACAGCACCGGAATGTCGCTCAGCGAGCTTCAGTCCTTCATGACCAATATTGGAGTCTGGAAAGGACTTAATCTGGACGGTGGCGGTTCGACAACCATGGTGGACCGGCCGCTTGCCGAAACCTCGACTACACTGACTTTTAATACAGAGTATGGTACAGAGCAGCGGAGTATCGTTAATGGCCTCGGCGTGTACACCTCTGCGCCGCAAGGTGAAGTGAAAGGTATTAAGATTAGTGGAAACACTACATTGCTGATCGGTCAGAATGCGACTTACTCTTTGAAGGGTTACGATACTTATTACAACCCGATTGATGTTGCAGCTGGAAATCCTACATGGAAATCCAGTGGTGACAGTGTGACTGTTAAAGCAGGTGAAGTTACAGCTGTGAAGCCGGGAACCGTTACGTTAACAGCAGCTAGCGGTGGAGCAAGTGCAGATACTAAGGTGACAGTACTGGGCGGAAGTGATCTGAACAGCTTAACCATAGGCACCCCTACAGCGCCTCTAACAGCCGGAGCTTCAGTCTCGGTTCCAGTAACAGCTGTTACGAAGAGTGGGGCGTCCGTGGCAGTTCCAGCTTCTGCATTGAAGTGGGAATTTGTTGGTTTCAAAGGCAGTGTACAGGATGGCAAGCTGACGGTAGCCTCTGTGGATGAAGGTGTCACTACCGGTTATGCGATTGCCCGATATGATGGTTTCAGTACCGCAGTTGTACTCTCGAAGGCGGCGGCTACGCCTTGGGAGGATTTTGAGAATGTGAATTATCCAATCGCGTTCACCACTAATGCTACAGGTGTTAAGGGAACAGCAGCCGTTACGGACGGAGGACCTGATCGCGCAGGCTCGAAGGTGTTGTCCATGAGCTATGACATGACTGCCGGCAGCGGTAAAATGTATGCTTACGCCCAGTTTAATGGAACGAATGGCAAAGCAATTCCTGCAACAGCTACCTCGATGTCCGTCGATGTCATGGGTGACAAGAGCCTAAACTGGATGCGGGCAGAAATCGTGGATAATAGCGGTGCAACAGTGTATGTCGATCTGGCTAAGGTGATTGACTGGACAGGATGGAAGAGTCTGAACATCGATCTAACAGGGTCAGGCATCAAATTCCCGGCGACACTTAAACGCCTTTATGTGGTGAATGTAGAAGAGGGACAGGATGAACGCTCCAAGACAGGAACGGTAGCTTTTGACAACATCACTTTTACGATGCCATCGCTATCGAGTGAGGCAGGTCTTCCGAAAGGAACAGCGTCAATGATTATCGGCTCCAAAACGGTTACTGTGAACGGTCAGAAAAAACCGATAGATGTGGCTCCGATTGTTAAAGACAACAGTACCTATGTGCCGATTCGTTATGTACTAGATGCCTTTGGAGGGACTGCAACATGGGATCCTGTTAGCAAGAGAATTCTCGTACTACGCGGATCGAAGGTACTCGATCTGACGCTGGGCAAGAAGGAATACGTCTTGAACGGAAAACGTCAAAGTGCTGAAGTGGCTCCCTTACTCCTACAAGGCAGGACTTTAGTACCGCTTAGATTGGTTTCTGAACAATTGGGATTAACCGTAAAATGGGAACAGAACACGAAGACCGTAACTATCGAATCGTGATATGTTAATATAAAGGCAAGCCTTTAACAACGATCCGATAGAAATGGGGCAAGCATCCGTGGAATTTCAAGCCGATGCGATAGATCGCGTCATCAAGAACACCATCGACGTGATGGAGAGCAGCAAGTATCAGATATATGAAATCCTGCAGGTAGCGCGTGACGAGCTTGTTGCCCTCACTAAAGAACTGCAGCGTGTGATGGAAGAAACGGATGAAACATTGCAAAAGGTAGACAAGCTGGAACTGCAATACCACCGCTCCCGTATCCGGCTGACGGAAGTCAGCCGTGATTTTGTCCGTTATTCGGAGAAGGATATACGTATTGCCTATGAAAAAGCTACGGAACTTCAGCTTGAGCTGATGATGACACGCGAGCGGGAGGCTTATCTGCGAACCCGCCGTGATGAATTGCAATTGCGCGTCCGCAGTGTCGAAAATTCTGTGGAACGTGCGGAATCGATTGGTTCGCAAATGAGTGTAGTCCTGGAATATTTGTCTGGAGAACTGGGACAAGTGACCCGAATTGTCGAATCAGCGAAGAATCGCCAGATCATTGGACTCAAAATTATTCTGGCCCAGGAAGAGGAACGGAAGAGAATTGCCCGGGAAATTCATGACGGTCCCGCTCAAATGCTGGCGAATCTAGTCCTTAGGACGGAAATTGTTGAAAGAATGCTGGTAAAGCAGGAATTTGGGTTGGTGCAGGACGAAGTATTAGACTTGAAAGGGCAGGTTCGTTACAGCCTGGAGGAAATGCGCAAGGTTATTTTCAACCTTCGTCCGATGGCGCTCGACGATTTAGGACTAATTCCGACATTGCGGAAATATGTGCATGATTTTGAGGAGAAGACGAAGATCCGTACCTCTTTTGAGACTAGAGGCAAGGAGTATCGCCTTTCTTCAGCCATGGAAGCGGCGGTCTATCGCCTTGTCCAGGAAGCACTGTCCAATGCTGCGAAGCATGCCTACCCTAGCTATGTATTGGTGGAGATCACCTACCAGGCACAGTTAATGAAGATTGTGGTAAGAGATAATGGATTGGGGTTCAATGTGCAAAAAATGAAGACAGAACAGGGCAGCCGGGAAAGCTTCGGCTTGCTGGGAATGCGCGAACGCGTGGAGCTTCTGGAAGGAAGAATGGAAATTGAATCAGCCGAGAACCAGGGCACAACAATCGTAATTCACATTCCGACGAATGTGGAGAAGGGAAAGGAGTAATATAATGGAGAACCAGAGCTCTGAAAAAATGGCTATAAAAGTGCTTTTGGCGGATGATCATCAGCTTTTTCGTGAAGGACTCAAAAGGATTTTGAACATGGAGGAAGATATCGAGGTCATTGGAGAATGTGGCGATGGCATTCAGGTCCTGGAATTTTGCAATGTCAACAAGCCGGATATTGTCCTGATGGATATCAATATGCCAGTTGAGAACGGCGTGGAGGCTACGCAAAAACTCCGGGAGATGTTCCCTGATGTGAAGGTTATTATTTTATCCATTCATGATGATGAGAGCTACGTGTTTGAGACGCTGCGCAAAGGCGCCAACGGGTATTTGTTGAAGGACATGGAAGCAGAATCACTGATCAATGCTATCCGATCGGTATGCGGCGGCCATGCTTTTATCCACCCCAAGGTAACTGGTAAACTGATCAATCAACTTCGTCGTATGACTTATCTGAACGAAACGGGTGCAATGGCAGAGACAACGGTGAAGGAAGCTGGTGTCAAATTCGTTGCCGGGGACAATAATCCGCTGACCCGCCGTGAAGCCGAAGTACTGCGTCTGATGGCAGAAGGCAAGAGCAATAAAATGATCGGTGAATATCTCTTTATCAGTGAGAAAACCGTCAAAAACCATGTCAGCAGTATTTTGCAGAAGATGGAAGTGGATGATCGTACACAGGCTGTAATCAACTCGATCAAATACGGTTGGGTAACCTTGTAAACCATCTAATGTTTTAATAGAGCGTTTTGGAGGATTTACGTATCTGGGACGACGTTACATAGTATTTTAAATGTCCGGTAGTCTGGTATCAGTATACCAAGGTGATCGGAAGGATAAGAAACTGTTACGCCTGTCTTTGCCCCCTGGTTATTGTCTGCAAAGATGAGGATATGATGAACCAGGGGGCAGCAGCGTCCGGGAATCAGGCTTGTAACATGAAAAGATGTGGGCTGTCACCGACCCCTACGTATCGGCATATAGTGTCGTATACAGAGGAGGTGCATCTCCATGGTAGCCCAATTAATATGGATTGCGGCGGTTTATTCATCCGCTGTAGCCCTTGTTCACGTGCTGCATAACCGGGAGAAGTCCCGTCAGGCACGGGAATCCGGAAATTGGATTCAATATATTCTTATCACCCGAAATCACGAATCTGTGGTGGAATGGTATATTCGATCATTGACGTTTCATGCTTTTCTTACAGGAAAGCCCTTACGAGTACTTGTAATGGACGATAACTCCAGTGATACAACAATGGGGATCGTATCCAGGATGGCCAGGAGCGGCTGCTCCCTAGAATTGGCAACCGCTGTGCCTGCTCTCGGCCAGGAAGAAATGTCGAAATCGCGGGGAATTATTCTGGATTTGCGGTTGTCCGGGCAAACTGTCCGATGGCCTATGATGCAGGTGGATGGAAGTAGGGGATCAAAATCAAAGCATGGCGATATTTAAATAACTATGTAAGCAATGGGTGAAGCACACTCTCCGGTAAATAGGGGAGTGTGCTTTTTTGTATGTCTTGAGAGGTCCAAGAAGAGAAAATGAAGTGGAACGAAGGGGACTTGGGATTGAAAGAGACGAAAGCGTTCGCCTAAAAGATTCCGGAAGAAAGCTCCCGTTGTAGTATAAGCTAGCCGGATTTGAATTGCTAGAGCAGCTTAATAAGAAGAATATGGTGACAACAGCACTGTCAGTCCAATTATTCGACTGAAGTGATGACCAAACCTTATGTTCGAATTTAAGGTTTGTTTTATTTATAGAAGACTACTTCTGAGCTTTAATGAAGGAGGAATTGTGATGAAGGCTGCAACTTATGCTGTGGAGTGTAATGGTACATGGAGGGTGTGGATTTCTCTGGCACCAATTGTGGATTTCTGTTGGTGGGAAGGTCGGGAGGAGAAATTCGGAGGGTGGAGCCATAACCAAGGGGTGGAGCGTTTGGTTCTACTTACGCTCGAAATGCCACTGGGTTGGGCCGTGCTCTTTCGTGACCGATTCCGGTCGGATAAACATATGCATACTTGGAGCAGTAGGGAGTGGAGTAAATGCATAGAGGATATTCTTCAGCCTGAACTAAAGGCAGAGGGAGACGGTAATGGTAATGTCATAAGTTATTCAGAGTGGCTGTTAATCGGAATTTCGATATGGAAATGTGAGGGTGATAGGTGGAGATTGACGGACCGTGGTTGCAAAGAGGGGGTTAGTGATGATAACAGAATGGAGGAAGGTCAGGCTTTCTTGAGAAGTGAGCAGCGGAAAGCTACCAATGTAACTTCATTCGGAGATGAGAGGATGGAAGTTCTTAAATGGAACAGCAATTTTAGGGATCGGAGTGATAGAGAAGAAGTAAGCTTCCTTGAAGAAAGGATTGAGGATCTGGACCTGCTGACAAGACAAGCAGAACAATTGGTACATGCGGTATCCGGGCGATCCCTGCTTGAAGCGGAGCTGGAAGCGTTGCTGCTGGATCAAAGCCCGGAACTATGCGGTCATTGGCGCCGCGCTGCCCAGCTGGCGCATTTGCAAGGGCGGCTGAGCATTGAAGCCGCCGTCGGCGAGGACGCGCGTGGCGGAGCCGCGCGTCAAGGGCTGCGCCAGCTCCCGTTGGACGCTGGCGCTCTTCGTGCGGCTGCAGCCTGGCCGCCGCATCTGGGCTTCCGGCGCGGCTTCGCCCCGCGCCGCGCCCTCCCGCGCTGCCGTCGCTGCGGCAGCGCTGCCACTGCCCGCACGCCCTGTGCTGCGTGCGGGCTCTCGGGCTGCGCCTACTGCGAGGCCTGCCTCGCACTTGGGCGCAGCCGGGCTTGTACGCTGCTGCTGCGCAGCGCAGCGACCCCGGCCGTGCATTGCACGGCCAGCTCTGACCCCACCGTGGCGGCACGCCGGTGGGGGCTTAGCGCGGCCCAGGCGGGAGCCGCCGGGGCTGCGCTGGCTTTTCTGGCGGAGCGGCGGCAGCGCTCCGCGGTCCCGAGCCCAGAGCACTCTACAGTCCCGGGCTCCAAGCGCCCTACCGTCCTGGGCTTCAAGCACCCTGCCGTCCCGGGCTCCAAGCGCTCTACCGTCCTGGGCTTCAAGCGCCCCGCAGTCCCGGGCTCCAAGCGCCCCGCCATCCCGGGCTTCAAGCGCTCCGCCGTCCTGGGCTTCAAGCGCCCCGTGGTCCCGAGCCCAGAGCGCTTCCTGCTCTGGGCAGTGACAGGAGCGGGAAAAACGGAAATGATTTTCCCGCTCCTGGAGGCCGTACTCGGCGCCGGAGGCCAGGCGCTCGTAGCAACACCGCGGCGCGACGTTGTACTGGAGCTGGCGCCGCGGCTAGGACGGGCCTTCCCGTCGGAGAACCTAGCCGTGCTATACGGCGGCAGCGCAGAGCGCTGGGTAGGTGCCCGGATGACGTTGGCGACCACCCATCAGCTGCTGCGCTTCTATCACAGCTTCGATCTCGTTATCATAGATGAGCTGGATGCCTATCCCTATCATAACGATCCGATGCTGGCCTATGCGGCAGGGCAGGCATGTAAGCCGGACGGATGCTTCATCTACCTGTCTGCCACGCCACCAACGGACATGCAACGTCAAGTCAAATCAGGGAAGCTGGCCCATGCCAGGGTTCCGGTTCGTTTTCACGGGCATCCTTTACCTGTACCACGGCATTTGGCTGCGGACCCGGTGAGAATATGCCTGAAACGGGGCGCTTTGCCGAAGAAGCTGATTCAAGAGCTGCAAATATCGCTGAATCGCAGCGCACAGATTTTTCTATTTGTATCCCGAATTGCCCACATCGAAGGTTTGCTGGTGCTTCTGCGCCGCCGTTTCCCGAGTGTAGTTATAGAAGGGACTTCCTCTCAGGACGCAGCAAGAGGGGAGAAAGTGATGGCGTTTCGTGACCGTAGTATCTCGCTGCTCGTCACCACAACGATTCTTGAGCGCGGGGTAACCGTGCCGCGGAGCGATGTGTTTATCTTAGATGCGGACAGTTCTCTTTTTGATGAGGCTTCACTTGTTCAAATGGCTGGCCGTGCCGGGCGTTCCAAGGATGATCCAGAGGGGAGAGTCTTCTACATCTCTCCGCAGTGGAGCCGTTCGCAGCGAGGGGCCATCGCCCAGATCCGTACCATGAACCGAATTGCTCGTCAAAAAGGTTACATTCGTAAGGAGAGTCTCTAATGAGTATGCTGCCACAATGGTTGAGAAAAGCAGAATTACTGCTGGCGCCCCCTTTAACCAGGTGTCTGATCTGCGGGAAGAACAGTAAGGGATCATCGCCTTTGCCCGAAGTCTGTTCAAACTGTGCTGTCACGATACCGTGGATACAGGTTCCCCGCTGTACCACATGCGGCAGGCATGTAGGCTGCCCGGATTGTACGCGATCTAATGAACCGACCCCACTGATCTGCAACCGTAGTGCCGTGGCTTATAACGAGGTGATGCGTGAATTGATAGGACAATATAAATACAGAGGAAATGAGAGATACACTCTTCTCCTCGGCTTAATGTTAGACAGAGCCTATGGTTTGCTGAAGGCGGAGCAGGAAAGGGAAAGACAGATCCAGTTAAAAGAACAGAAAAGGAACACCCTCTTTTCCTATCTTGGCTATAAAGAAGAAGACACGTGGCGAGCAGATCTCCTGGTTCCCGTTCCGGTCAGCGGGGTCAGACTGGTGGAGCGGGGTTTTAATCAGGCAGAACGTTTAGGACATGTGTTATCCTCACGTAGGGGCATTCCGCAACTTGGCCTGCTGCTTCGCACCTATCATACGGGAAAGCAAAGTTTTAAGAGCCGGGCCGAGAGGCTATCAGATATGAAGCATGCCTTTGCCATTGACCCCGGGATGAAGGATAGATTCGCTGGCTGGCTACAAACACGAAGTAACTCTGGAGCTCCTCTGCGCATCATTATAGTAGATGATATTTACACTACAGGAAGTACATTGCGTGCCTGTGCTGAGCCCCTGCAGCGTCTTGCAGAGGAATGTGGTATAGCTGTGGAGATTCGCAGTTTGACTCTGGCCCGCTCCTAGGGAACTAATTCTTCGTATATCCATTGCAAGAGATGGACGAATGCTCTTCAATCATGTAATCTAGGAGCATAAGAATTGTTATGTTTGCACAAAATGTATGGGAGGAGCGGCTGCTTGTTATGAATCTCGACAATTGTCCAAGGTGCGGCCGGTTATACGTCAAGAATCTCATGGAATTATGCCAGCCCTGCATCAAGGAACTGGAGCATGAATATGAGATCTGCGTAAATTACTTGCGAGAAAATAGAGGAACCAACATTCAGGAATTGTCCGATGCTACGGGGATTTCCATTAAAGAGATTACCCGCTTTATTCGGGAAGGCCGGATCTCCATAGCTAACGCACCCAATATGATGTATCCATGTGAAGTATGCGGAACTCTGATTCGGGAAGGTCACATGTGTGACAGCTGCCGTAATCGTCTGCGGAAGGATCTATCTAATGCTGCCAAGGAGAGCGCTGCTGCCGATGCCTCCAGTCATACGCACGAGGGTGCATACCGCGCCATAGATAAACTTCGTAACCCTTAAATCTGCAAAAAAACGTTTGCAGCTATAAAGAATGTTTCAACAAGCGCCGATAAACTTAGTAAAGATTATCGGCTTTTTTATATTACAAGGAAGGTGGCAGTTATGAAAATTAACGAGACCGGACGAATTAACGCGATTAACCCCTATCAGCGGAGTGCCGAATCGCAAAGGCAGGAACAAATGAAGAAGAATTCGCGCAAGGATGAGGCTACCTTTTCCGATGAAGCCTTGAAGCTCTTGCAGGCCCAGAACAGCGGAAAGGTAGATGCTGAACGCGCCGTTAAGATTGAAAGCTTGAAGCAGCAGGTCTCCGCTGGTACTTATCAAGTAGACGCAGCCAAACTCGCAGAGAAACTCGCCCCCTATTTTAAGCAATCCTCCGAGAATTAGGTGAATTCATCCATGGCATTGACAACATTGATCGAACTGCTGGAGCGGCTGGACGAGGTACATATCCAAATGCTGGATCTGGCCGCTACCAAAAAGCAGGCAATTATGGAGAATAAAGTTGAAGTGCTGATCGACATCCTCAATCGTGAATCCAAAACGATGAAGTTAGTTGGACAGCTTGAAGAACAACGTACACAGGCAGCATATGCCTTTTTACAGGGAGTGGGAATCCGCTCCAATCTGAACCTGAACCTGACAGAACTGTCCAGGCTGGTATTCGACCCCGAAGACAAGTCGCGCCTGCTACAGATCCAGAAGAAGCTTTCAGGTACGTTACACCATTTAAAAGAAGCTAATGAACTCAACCAAAAGTTGATTGAGCAATCACTTACTTTTATAGATTATTCCTTGGACCTTCTGGTCGGAAGACCAAATCAGGAGATGACCTATCACCATCCGTCCGATAAGGGCAGCAATGTGTATCGGTCGGGTCTATTTGACGCCCGGGGATAGAATATATCAACGAAACGTTTTGCCGCAGCAAAACCAGAGGAGGAGCCAGAGGAATGACGTCTACATTTCATTCGATAGAAACGGCAAGACGAAGCTTGTTCACCCAAACTACAGCCCTTAACACCACCGGACATAATATAGCGAATGCAAATACTCCGGGCTATACCCGCCAGCGTGTAAATATGAATGCGTCTAAGCCCATTGAAGCCTATGGTCTCAGCAACTCAACAGTTCCTGGTCAGCTTGGAACAGGCGTGGAATTCTCTTCTATTGATAGGATTCGGGAGCAATTTCTCGATGACCAATTCAGGGAGGAGAACTCTGCTAATGGTAGTTGGAGTATTCAATCGGATACACTAGATAAGTTGGAAGCTATTGTGAACGAACCATCGAATACGGGTATCCGCACCGTACTGGATAACTTCTGGAAATCCTGGTCGGATTTGAGTAAGAATCCGGAGGATCCTACAGCGCGCAAAATTGTAGTACAAACTGCACAAGCCCTTACAGATGCTATGAATTATATGAGCACTCAATTGAATAATCTTGACAGAGATCTAAACACCAATATTGAGGTCAAAGGCAAGGAAATTCAGAGCTATCTTTCTACCATCGCAGATTTAAATCAATCCATAGCTAAGATTGAAAGCATGGGCGACAAGGCGAATGATCTTCGTGACCAGCGCGATTTACTGACGGACAAGCTTTCTAAAATTGTGAACATCAGCGTGGTAGAAACAGAGACCGGATATAATATTTCCTTGGGCGGACAGCCGCTTGTTCAAGGTGAGGCCGTTCAGGCTACTGTAGACAGTGCTTTTCTGAACAATGCTTATAGTTCAGGGGATATGAAGACCGGAGAGGTTTACGGCATGATCATGTCAAGTAGAACCTATGTCGCTGATTACAAGAGACAACTTGACGTTATGGCCAACACACTTGCTACAGGAAATGTGGATGTCACACTTCCGGCAGGTTCTAATCTTCCAGAAGGCACAGTGCTGACAAATGATGCTAGAATTACTCTGGCTGATGGCACAGTAACGAATTTGGGTAAAGGACAAGCAATGCCCAAAGGAGCTACACTGAATGAAGATGTGAAGACTACAGTTAAAGGCCTAAATGGTCTGCATCAGTTAGGTTATGGGATGGATGGAAATGCTGGCCGACCGTTCTTTACCACATCAGACGACGGTGGAGAGATTACTGCAGGCAACATCAAGCTGAATTCTACCATTGCAGCGAACGTAAGCCTGTTTGCAACCTCGCTGAGAACCACTATGGGAGCAGATGGTAATACTCAAGTCATCAAAGGGAACAACACCCTGGCACTGCTCATGAGTAATCTAAAAGACAATGTTATGACAACGCCTGACGGCACCAAAACCGGTACCATAGGTTCTTATCTTAGTTCTATGGTTGGTCAACTTGGTATTCAATCGCAGGAAGCAAAGCGGCAGACAGAGAATTCTGATCACCTTGTTCAACAGGTGGATGCTCGTCGCCAATCGGTCAGTGGTGTATCTCTGGATGAGGAAATGTCCAATATGCTGGTCTTCCAACATGCCTATAGTGCTGCTGCACGGTTTATGACTACCTATGACGAATTGCTCGATAAATTGATAAATGCTACCGGTACTGTCGGAAGATAAGGAGGAGAAGTCTCATGCTAAGAGTTACTTCAAATATGATGAGCTCGCAGTTAATGCTTAACATAAACCGCAATGCTCGCACGATGAACGACACCCAATTGCAGCTTTCCAGCGGACGTAAGATCAATAAGCCTTCCGATGATCCAGTAGGCATTACTTATTCACTTCGCTACCGTGCGGAGCTCTCATCCAATGAGCAATACACAAAGAATGTCGATACCTCTCTTTCATGGTTGGACTTCAATGATACGGTTCTTGGACAAGCCGGAGATGTTATACAAAGACTCCGCGAGTTGACTGTACAGGCCTCCACAGGGAGTAACCCTCAGTCAGCACTGGATAGTATTAATGAAGAGGTAAAACAGTTGAAAGAGCAACTTGTCGATATCTCAAATAGTAGACTTAACGGAAAATACATTTTTAATGGAGAAAAATACGATACCAAACCTTATGATTTTGTTAAAGGCGCGGATGGTACTTACGATGTTTCTCAAGCTATAACTACGGACACAGGTTATATTCAATATATTGTAGGCGAGGGCGTACAAATGCCCATAAATATCAGTGGGAATGATGTTTTTGGTCATACTGGAGATACAGACAATCTATTCAGCATAATCAATAATATTGCAGATGGTTTGAAAGCCGGTAATATTACAGCTGTGTCTAATCAACTGGAAGAAATCGATACACGAGTTGAGAAAATTTTGTCCGCTCGATCTGAAATCGGAGCTAAAACGAATCGTGTTGAACTGATGCAAGAGCGCCTTTCTGATCTAAACACGAATTTGACGGATCTACAGGCTAAAACTGAGGATGCGGATTATGAAGGACTTATTATGCAATCCAAGATTCAAGAGAATATTTATAACGCGTCGCTTTCTGTAGGAGCCAAGATAATCTCTACTACATTAGTTGACTTTATCAGGTAATTGAGGTGAGCCTAATGCTTCAACCCATACTCCAGATTCGTCAGACTTCTGCTTTGATAGGTATTGATGCTGACCCTGGCTCAATTTCTATTACCCAACCTAAAGCCGATTTGAGTGTAAATACTACTCCAGGAGAGCTTACTGTGCAATCCTACCGACCAAAGCTTAATGTGGATCAGTCACGGGCTTGGGCTGCTTATCATGGTGGCAATATGCTTGAAATGAATAAGCGGATTTACTCTGGAATTCAGCAGCTATACCTTCAGGGAATTGCCAGAAAGGTGGAGCAGGGGAATCGGATGGCTCAATTTTTTAGGCCGGGCAATACGATTGCTGAGGTGTATGGGACGGATACTGAACCAAATTCATTTCCTGAAAACCGTGGACCCGCATCGTACGACAATGTCGATATTAATATTGAGACAACCGCACCGTTGATAAATTTCCGAGCTGCACAGGTCAATCTCGAGGTTGAAAGACACTTCCCGGAGATTGAGTTTAATCGAGGTAAGTTAGATATCTATATGCAGCAATATGCCTCTATACAGTTTATTCCTCCAGAAGTGAATGTTCAATTATAGTGAATGAGCTATAGATGTTGCCGGAAAGCGCCTCTATAGCTTTTCTTTTATTTGAAATTATAATGAGGTAAGTCAAGAATAAGTTTTACGATGCTAAACTTTCGAGGAGTGAGACCAACTTGATTATAGAAACACTATCTTGGGGTAAACTTGAAGTGATTAAGGAACAGCTATATCATTTTCCGAAAGGCATTCCGGGATTTGATGAAGAGACAGACTTTGCTTTGATAGAAATGACTGAAGGGCCTTTTTGGTATTTGCAGTCAGTGAAAAACGAAGGATTATCTTTTCTGCTCGGTGATCCGTTTGTATTTTATCCTTCGTATGAATTTGAACTGCCTGATGATGAGGCAGAAGAACTTAGGATTGGTTCGAATGTGTGTGTCCGTTGCATCATTACACTAAAGGAACAAGTAGAACAATCCACAATTAATTTATTGGCCCCTATTGTCTTAAACCCCGACGGGAATGTAGGGAAACAGATAGTTCTGCATAAATCGCCTTATCGTACGAAGCATAGACTGCTGCAATTGCCACCAATAGACGGAAAGGATGGTGGGTAATATGCTAGTGCTTTCCCGCAAAAAAGGAGAGTCCATCGTCATTCAAGATCAGATAGAACTGACAGTTTTAGGAGTAGAGGGAGATATAGTGAAAATAGGTATTTCTGCTCCCAAGCATGTTGATATTTTCCGAAAAGAGGTATATCTTTCAATTCAAGAAACCAACCGTGAGTCTGCTGCTCCACTGCAATCTGATCTCAGTGCGCTGATTCATCGACTTCAAGAGCCGCATAGTAATAACTCATAAATGATAGCTAAACTAACTCCTGGGTCTGTGGACCCGGTTTTTTTGTGATAAAGGCAGATTTACTGAAAAAATCAAAAAAAACTTCGAATTACTCTAAATAGTTGGGGACATGCAGTCGATATAAGTATTAGACGCTGATCCGGCAGGGCGGCCGACCTTAATGGTTCGGCGTTTACCACATGGATGTGGAACTAACTTAATTTCAGGGAGGAAATATCAAATGATTATTAACCACAATATCGCTGCTATGAATACACACCGTCAACTGGGTGTTAATACTGCCAACACTAACAAATCAGTAGAGAAACTTTCTTCTGGTCTTCGCATCAACCGTGCAGGTGATGATGCTGCAGGTCTGGCAATTTCCGAAAAAATGCGTGGTCAAATCCGCGGTTTGGATATGGCTTCCAAAAATGCTCAAGACGGTATCTCCTTGATTCAAACAGCTGAAGGTGCATTGAATGAAACACACAGCATCCTGCAACGTATGCGTGAGTTGGCTGTTCAATCTGCAAGTGATACCAACACTACTTCTGACCGTGGAGAACTTCAAAAAGAAGTTGATGAATTGGCGAAAGAAATCACTCGTATTTCCAATACGACTGAGTTCAATACTAAGAAATTGTTGGACGGTTCAGCAAGTGCATCCAGTGGAGTAACTAGTGCAGCAAACTTGTCTTTCCACATCGGAGCTAATGCTGATCAAAACATTTCATTGACAATTACTGCAATGGACGCTACTAAGCTGGGTGTAGCAGGCTCAGGAGCTTCAAACGCTGGAGCTACTGGTGCAAATGCTGCGGTTACTACTGATGGTATTAGTATCTCATCCGCTGCATCTGCGAATGCTGCAATCACTGCTATTAATACAGCCATTGAGACAGTTTCTGCTGAACGTTCTAAGCTGGGAGCTTACCAAAACCGTCTGGACCACACCATCAACAACTTGGGAACAACTTCCGAGAACTTGTCTGCTGCTGAATCCCGTATTCGTGATGTAGACATGGCCAAGGAAATGATGAACCAAACTAAGAACAATATCCTTGCTCAAGCAGCTCAAGCGATGTTGGCACAAGCAAATCAACAGCCACAAGGCGTACTGCAATTGCTTCGTTAATTTTAATTATTTTTCCAAAAGGAACCCATTGGGTTCCTTTTTTTATTGGGTAAATCGACTAATCTTTGGTTTTAATAAAACCGATATATAGATTAGAGTACTTACTTTATAGATGAGAGGGTCAACCTATGAATAAAACAATTTCTCTGTGTATGATTGTTAAAAATGAAGAGAAATACATTCAAAGATGTTTGGAAAGTATTAAAGATAAGGTTGATCAAATAATTATTGTAGATACAGGTTCAACTGATTCAACAATTGAAATAGTAAGAAGATATACATCGGATGTATATGATTATGAATGGAAAAATGATTTTTCTGATGCGAGAAATTATTCTATTCAATTTGCCAACAGCGATTATATTCTTGTTTTGGATGCGGACGAGTACGTGGATTCAGATGCAGATTTGCAGGCAGATATCGAATCTGAACAAGATTATTATTTACTTAATATACACAATGTTTTGTCTTACGGTGGAGCATTTAAACACATTGCGGTTAGATTGTTCGCTAATCATAAAGGACTATATTATCAAAATCGGTTGCACGAACATTTGAATATACTGGATGAAAAACATGATTTTACTGGAGGGTCAGCAAGTACTGTCATTCATCACACTGGATACACAACGGAGATTATGGAGGAGAAGGGAAAAGTAAAAAGAAATCTTCCATTGATGTTGAAAGAAGTCGAAGAGAATCCGGATGCTTATAACTTATATAATATGGGCAAAACGTACATGTCTGCAGATGAGTACGAAAAAGCAATTAAGTACTTTCAGAGAGCGTATCCTTTGAGCTCAAATCGAGTTTTTTTACCAGAACTTATTACAAAATTATCCTATTGTCTAAGTGAACTTGACAGAAATGAAGATGCTTTAACAATTCTTAAAGATGCTATTAATTTATTTCCAATGGATACAGAAATGAGATACATGCAGGGTAAAATATTTGCTCAAGCTGGATACAATAAGGATGCTGAGATAACTTTTCAAAAGTGTTTGGAAATGGGCGATCATGGTGCGATGTTGACTGAAGGTTCGGGTGGTTACATGGCCCGGTTTTCATTAGCAGAATTATATGAGAGTCAGAACCGAATATCAGAAAGCTACGATCAGATAGTGAATGTCTTGCAAATAAAAAAGTCATATGCTCCAGCGTTAATGAAATATTTTGAATTAGTCTCAAAGGCTAATATTTCTGCTGAAGAAGTATATCAGAATATAAATATGATTTATAACGTATCTAATATTAATGAGTTACAAATGTTATTGGATGTTTTATATAGTACACGTCATCCATTGTTAAATAGGTACTTAGCGATGTATAAAAGTATAACAGTTCAATCTCATATAAAAGCTACTGCAGCTCAATATGCCAAAGAGTATGAATTGGCTAAAAGTAATTGGTTGAAAGTACCTGAAAAGGATATTAATCATTCAGATGTCATCCTGCTCGCAGCAATATTAAGAGACGAAGAGCTATATGATTTTGCTGCTCCAATATTAAATTTGAATAATAAAGAAGCTAAAACACTAAAATCTATTGTTTTGAATGAATCGATAAACAAAATTGTTTTAACTACCTCAATAGAGAAATTATTGTTAACGATAATTACTCAATTAATTGCTTTGCAAGAATTTGATTTGTTTGAAAAAATAACGAATGTATTATTATCTGAGAGTAGTTTGGAAACTAAATGCGAAGTAGGTTATATACTTCTTTCCTACGGATTTACTGAAGTTGCGATTGATCTGTTAGCTAAATCTTTTGAAGAGCAACCGAACAATATAAAACTACTTCGTTTGATCGGAGATACTTGTTTAAAGGCTGGTTATCTTGAAGATGCACAATTGTTTTATTCAAAGTTGCTTGATGTGAATTCGGAGTATTCATCCTATGAGAGATGTTATGACCTATATGAAAAGTCTCAGGATGTGCAAGGCATGAGAGTAATCAAAGAAGAAATCAGAAAGTATTTCCCTCTGGCAAACTGGACTAAGGGATTTAATGCCCTATAGTATTTTTAAATAATATTGTTTATACACTAAATTGATTTTATAAAAAAATAACCCCGTGGAGATGAAACGATAAATGACTGAAATCTCAAATAATTTTGAACAAGAGAAAAAGTTATTTAAAGACAACATAGAATTCCTTATTAGTAGCGGAGATATTAAAAATTCTAAGAAACTTATAGAAGAATATGAAACTTTTGGAAAACATGATGTTGATATTTTGAGTATGAAAGCAATTATTTCCATTATAGAAAATAAACTGGATGATGCAGAGCATCTGCTTTGGGAAGGGATTAAACTAGATCCTAAAAATAAAGATGTGTTGTTCAATCTTGCATATCTATACGAAAATAAGGGGGACATTCAAAAAGCAATTAACTTCTATTGGTTGGTCTATAAAAAAACAGATGACTTTAATCAAAGGAGCACAATTCGGAGTACTTTACAAAAACTGAAATTGCTAAAGGACACCTCTGAGAAAAAGTTTATTATTCTCTCATCCTGTCCGTGGGGAGCAATGTTACAAAGACCCCATCAAATTGCGAAATCTCTTTCAAAGCTGGGTTATGAGATTGAATACGTTCAGCCGACGGTTCGAGCTTCCTCATCGCATAGTTCTGTGGATATAGAAGAATTAATGAAATATAGTCATAGTAATACTCGAGCGATCGAATTAATAAATATCCATACACCAATTTTAGCTAGTTATGAGGACAAAGATATTTTAAACAATTATAGGGAAGTTATTCAGGAATTGATTGACGCCTCTGATGAAGAAGTAGTTGTCTTATGTTATTTCCCATCTCAAGTGTCTACAATTAATCAGCTTACTGGTAATTTCAAGGTGGTTTACGAATGTGTTGATGATCACAGTGATCTAGAGTACTCGTACTGGAGTAGTAAACATGATCGAGAATATGAAGACCTGTTGCTAAATAGAGCCGATATAATAACCACAACTAGTTCCGCACTTTATTTATCTAAAACTATGAATAAAGATAATGTTTTCCTTTCTAAAAATGCTGTCAACATTGAAGATTTCAATAGAAGTGGAAATGATAGTATTCCGGATGATCTTATCAACATTCCTGAGCCTAGAGTATGTTACGTAGGAGCTGTTGACCGTTGGTTTGACGAAGAATTGTTTTATAAACTAGTTCGTGATAATAAGGATAAGTCATTCGTTGTAATAGGACCTGTCAAAGAGGGGATTTTATCAATAAAAGAGAATAATTTATTTATTCTTGGTATGAAGGAGCATAGTGAATTAACAAACTATTTGAGATATATGAATACAGGAATTATACCTTTTAAAGACGATATAGATATAATCGTTAATTGTGACCCAATAAAAATGTATGAATATGTAATGAGTGGTCTGCCAGTAGTGGCTACAAATATGCCTGAGCTAGTTGGTAACCTGGATTTCATTAAAGTAAGTAATGGACCAGAGGAGTTTAATCGGTTTATAAATGAAGCTATTGAAATGAAAGTCGATCTCCATACGCAAAATGAATTTATTGCAGAGAATACATGGGAATTAAGATGTAAATGCTTATTGGATATTTTAGATGGTAGGACAGAACAATACACCAAAGAAAAGGTAGTGTCAGTTTTAAGAGGGAATTGGAAGGGCGTTATAAATCAAAATCCATTGTTAAAATCTTTGTATTCCCTTACTTTTGCTGAAACTGATATTAAAAAATATTTTGAACTGGCTAGAGATGCTTATCATTCCCTAAAGATATCATTTACTCTTAATAATTTTATTTACTCTTCAGTACTTAATAATCAAATAATTGAGTGTGCAGAGATTATTGTAAATGATGTTAATCTAAGCTATGTCGAAAGAGCAGAATTGTTATTTCTGCTTGATAATAAAGAAGTAAGCTTACTTAAAGTCAGCTTACTTCAAATGGCTAAACATTATATTCATGTCAAACAGAGCGTTTTAGATTTTAAAGAAAATAATGAAAATGCGCACTATCTTTACGCCCTTGGAAACTATTGTTACGATACTGGATTCTACGATCAAGCCATTGACTCGTATGACCAGTTAAGAAGCAAAGGAGCAGGCTTCTTACTTAAGAGTCCTTTTTTAAATAAGAATATGTGCGATATGTTAATAGTTAAAGGTAAGTTAATAGAAAGCAGAGAGTATAAAGAACAAGAAAATGCAATCACGAAGAAATATATTTCAACAATCAGTGATCAAATTGAAAAGCGATGTAGATTTAGCGTAGTTATACCAACGAGAAATAGTCATAACGTACTTAAATATACGCTAATGACTTGCCTTAACCAGAGCTTTGAAGACTACGAAATTGTTATTAGCGATAATAGTAGTGATAATCTAACTAAAGAATTAATAGAGGAATTCAGTGAATCAAAAATAAAATATTTTAGGCCCGAGCGAGAGCTTGCAATGACAGAAAATTATAATTTTGCAATTTCTAAAGCAGAAGGAGAATATATTCTGGTATTGGGCTCAGATGATGGTCTATTACTTCATGCACTTAATACGTTAGATAATATTTTATATTCTTTAGATACAAAAATAATTCATTGGAATCATATTTTTTATGGGTGGCCGGACGTTAAACTTAAAGGTTTAGAAAACTTTTTTCATATTCCTAAAACAACGGCAGGGAACATAACTCAAAGGGTTGTTAATAGCAGTGAAGTAGTAGAAAATGTATTAAATTTCGTATCACCCTATAGTACACTGCCTATGTTATATTGTAATGCGGTTGTACATAGAGATTTGGTATTTCACTTGGAAAAAATAGCTGGCAATGTTTTTAATGGACTTATTCCCGATGTGTATTCTGGATTTGCTTTAGCTTGTACGCAAGAGAAATTTGTTTCTATAGATTTACCTATGTCTATCGGAGGATCTTCCGGTAAAAGCAATGGTGTATCTTTTTTGAAGCCATCTTTAGATACTGAATCTAAAGAAATACAAGAAGATTTTTTGAAATTGAACAATGGAATGAAAGTGGATAGATTTAAAGTTATACCGAATGTCCCGAATGTTGTAACTGCGGTTGCGGAGGCCTTTTTAACTGTGAAAGAACTACTAGTACCGTATTCTCAAAGGTTCAATTTAAATAGGAAAAGCATGATACAAATATGTTTAGAAGAGCTTGATAATTCAGATAATGAATTTCCAGTCTATATAAAGAGAATATATGAAAGTTTAGAAGATGATGAAGTTCTTATGGAATGGTTCGTTAAGAATTATATTAATAATCCTGATTTCGGTAAAATACCGCAAATTCCAAAAGGTCTTCAAAAAGGTTTCACTCCAACTGGAGATCTTATGTTAGATTTGAGCGACTTTAACATTACTGATGTTTATGGTGCTGCAGAAATGTACAGACGCGTTACCGGATGGTAATGGATTAGAAGGTTTATATACCTATATATGGGAAGTGGGCAATCATGAAAGCAGTCATCTTAGCTGGAGGTTATGGTACTAGAATTAGCGAGGAAACTCATTTGAAACCTAAACCAATGATTGAAATTGGTGGTAAGCCGATACTATGGCATATTATGAAAATCTACTCCCATTATGGAATAAATGATTTTATTATTTGTTTAGGTTATAAGGGTTATATGATCAAGGAGTATTTTGCGAATTATTATTTACACATGTCAGATGTAACTTATGATATGCGTGATAATAATATGAAGATACACAATAATAGTAGCGAACCATGGAAGGTGACTCTTGTCGATACTGGATTGGAAACAATGACGGGTGGTCGGTTAAAGAGAGTACAAAAATATATTGGTAATGAAACATTCTGTTTTACGTACGGAGATGGCGTTTGTGATGTCAATATTTCAGATGTTATCAATTTCCATCGTGCCAATGGAACAAAAGCTACATTAACTGCAATACAGCCTCCTGGACGCTTCGGGGCTATAGATATTTTACAAAATAGTAGAATAACTAGCTTTGAGGAAAAACCTCAAGGAGATGGAAGTTGGGTAAATGGCGGTTATTTTGTTCTTGAACCGGAAGTTTTTGAGTTGATTGAAAATGATGCTACGGTTTGGGAGCTTGACCCCTTAGAAAGCTTAGCAAGAAATAATCAGTTGTCCGCATTTAAACACTATGGTTTTTGGCAGCCAATGGACACATTAAGAGACAAAGTGAAATTAGAGGAAATGTGGGATAGAAGAGAAGCTCCTTGGAAGGTATGGGAATCATGAAATCATTTTGGGAGAATAAGAGAATCCTGATTACAGGGCATACAGGTTTTAAAGGAAGTTGGTTGTCGCTTTGGTTACAGAAACTGGGTGCACAAGTGACGGGTTACTCGCTAGCACCCCCAACTACTCCCAATCTATTTACTCAAGCAGAAGTGAAGAATGGAATGACTTCAATATATGGGGATATTCGCGATTTATCCTTATTAAAAAAAACAATTTCCGAGTTTGATCCGGAAATCATATTCCATATGGCGGCACAATCACTTGTGAGAAGATCATATCAAGAACCGGTAGAAACTTTTTCGGCGAACGTGATGGGGACAGTAAACTTGTTTGAAGCCGCTCGCGATGCTGAGAACCTACGTGCCATCATTAACATTACGAGTGATAAGTGCTATGAGAATAAAGAATGGCAATGGGGCTATAGAGAAATAGACCCGATGGGCGGGTATGATCCATATAGCGCAAGCAAAGGCTGTGCAGAACTAGTTACTGCCTCTTATAGGCGTTCTTTTTATAATGATCAACATAAGGTAGCTATTGCTAGTGTGCGAGCTGGTAATGTAATTGGCGGTGGAGACTGGGCTGAGGACCGTTTAATTCCTGACCTAGTTAGATCAATACAAGCTAATAAGTCTCTAAAGATTAGAAACCCTCACTCAGTTAGACCATGGCAGCATGTGTTGGAACCTCTTTATGGTTACTTACTATTAGCTGAGAAAATGTGGAGTAATGGTGAAGAATATAGTGATGCATGGAATATCGGTCCTTCCGATTATGATGCAATCTCAGTAGAAGCCCTATTAAGTTTATTCCAAACAGGATGGAAACAAAAATTAAACATTCAAATGGACGATGGTAATCACCCGCACGAAGCGGGTTATCTCAAATTAGATTGTTCGAAAGCAAGATTGAGATTAGGTTGGAAGTCGAACCTATCTATCCAACAATGTGTGCAATGGGTCGTAGCATGGACATATGCATACCTACAAGAAGAGAATATTCGTGAATTTACACTAGATCAAATAACATCATTTGAAGAGTTAATAAAGGAGCATAAATAATGCAGACCTGCCGTTTTTGTGGTGAGGAGCTTACACAGAATTTTGTTGATTTAGGTATGTCTCCACTCTCAAATTCTTTTATTAAACCTGAAAGCTTATATGCAGCAGAAACTTTTCTACCGTTACATGCATTTGTATGTAGTCATTGTCATTTAGTTCAACTTGAAGATTTTGAAACACCAGAGCACATATTTCAGAATTATGCATATTTCAGCTCGTTTTCGCAAAGCTGGCTTTTGCATGCACAGAATTACGTTCAAAAGATGATAACAGAATACCCAATAACTACAAACAGTCACGTAGTTGAAATTGCAAGCAATGACGGCTACTTGCTTCAATATTTCAAGGAGAGTAATGTGCCTGTATTAGGTATTGAGCCAGCAAAAAATGTCGCAAAGGTTGCTATTGATAAAGGGATACCTACTATTTCTAACTTTTTCGGCAGGGATCTGGCCTCAGATTTATCTGCAAAAGGAAAACAAGCAGATCTTCTTCTTGGTAATAATGTACTGGCTCATGTTCCTGATATTAATGATTTTGTAGCGGGGATGAAGATCCTTTTGAAGTCTGACGGAATAATTACAATGGAGTTTCCACACCTATTAAAGCTAATGGAAGATGTACAGTTTGACACTATTTATCACGAACATTTTTCGTATCTCTCACTTACGGCAGTAAACAAAATATTCGATGCACATGACTTGCGAATATTTAATGTAGAGAAAATTGAAACGCATGGAGGTTCTTTGCGTATTTACGCAAAACATTCGGAAGATCTTACAAAACAAGTTGATCAACGCGTTCAGAACCTATTGGATCAAGAAGAACAAGCAGGACTTTTAACGATGGAAACTTATAATGATTTTTCGAATAGAGTTAAACAAGTTAAACGTAATCTCCTAGAACTTTTGCTGAAATTAAAAAATGAAGGAAAGACAATCGTGGGTTATGGAGCTCCTGCGAAAGGAAACACCTTGCTTAATTATTGTGGGATAGGGTCTGACTTTGTAGACTATACAGTGGATCGTAGTCCATATAAGCAAGGATTATTTCTACCCGGTACCCATATTCCAATTCACTCTCCCGGGATGATCCAAGAATCCAAGCCGGATGTCGTACTGATACTACCTTGGAATTTGAAAGAAGAAATTATGGATCAGACTTCATTTATCCGTGAATGGGGGGGGAAATGGATTATCCCAATGCCGGAAGCAATTATTATTGAATAATAAAAAAGGGATGAGTGAGTTATATGAATAGAGCTGAATTTGAAATGGAGAAAATGGAGAATATTAAAAAGCAAGCTGAGGATGTTAATCTTAAGAAAATAACAAATGATTTTATTCTTCAGCAAACCGAACATAAATACACATATAATTTTACTTGGCTCGGTATGCCTATTATTCAATTTCCACAAGATATTATCGCTCTACAGGAGATTATATGGGAAGTAAAACCTGATGTGATTATTGAAACTGGAATTGCACGGGGCGGTTCAGTTATCTTCTACTCTTCATTGCAAAGGCTAATTGGTAATGAGGGAATTGTAATAGGTGTAGACGTAGATATTAGACCACATAACCGTAAAGAGATAGAAAGTCATCCATTTTCGGATAGGATTCATTTGATTGAAGGTGATTCAACAAGTTTGGAGACTATCAATCAAGTTAAAGATATAATCTCTGACCGTAAATCTGTTTTAATTATACTTGATTCTAATCATACTCATGAACATGTTTTCAAAGAATTAGAGCTCTATTCTCCTTTGGTTACGAAAGGAAGTTATCTAGTTGTACTTGACACGATTGTTGAAGATATGCCAGATCATTTCTTTAAAGAACGTCCATGGAAATCTGGTAACAGTCCCAAAACTGCTGCGAGACAGTTTCTACAACAAAACAACCGATTTATTGTAGACAAAACTATAGAGGATAAACTTTTAATAACAGTTGCTCCAGAAGGATATTTGAAGTGTATAGCTGACAATTAAGTGGGGGCAGGTATAATGCGCTTTACAGAAACAAAGTTATCCGGGGCTTATTTAATAGAAATGCAGTTGTTAACTGATTCGCGTGGACATTTCGCAAGATCCTGGTGCTATGAAGAATTCGCATCTCGAGGATTGGAAGCCTCTTTTGTACAGTGTAATATATCATATAATAAATATAAGGGTACCCTTAGGGGCTTGCATTATCAGTCATTTCCTTATGAAGAAACAAAATTAGTCCGTTGTACAAAGGGCTCCATCTATGATGTTATCGTTGATATCAGGCCTAACTCGCCGACCTATAAACAATGGTTTGGTATTGAACTATCAGAAACGAATTATAAAATGCTTTATATACCTAAGGGTTTTGCACACGGGTTTCAAACATTGTCCGACGATACTGAAGTGTTTTATCAAATGGGTCAAGTTTATAAAGAAGAGTATGCACGTGGATTAAAGTGGGATGACCCGGTTTTTAATATAACATGGCCTAAAGAAGAAAAAGATAGAATAATTTCTGAAAGAGATTTGAATTATGATAGGTATGAAGAATGAAAAAGATAATTATAACGGGCGCAAATGGATTTATAGGAAAACATGTACTGAATGAATTGGCGGTTCGAGAAGATCAAATATATGCAATTACATCAAGCCTTGAAAATAAAAAAAATACCGATAATATTACTTGGTTGAAGGTGGACTTGCTTAACAGCAATCAGATGGATGATATGTTTTCATTAATTGGGTCGCCAACACATCTTTTGCATCTCGCATGGGACACCACTCCAGGTAAATATTGGAACTCTCCTTTGAACTTTAAATGGATGCAGGCCAGCTTAGCACTATTCGATATGTTTTGTTCTTCAGGAGGAAAGAGGATTGTAGGAGTGGGATCCTGCGCTGAATATGATTTAAGCCATGGTATTTGCAAAGAGTTTGAGACCCCTCTAAATTACAACAATATATATGGAGCTAGTAAAAATTCATTAAGTCATATGCTGATGGCATATGAAAAATACTATGGAGTTTCTAGTGCGTGGGCACGCATTTTTTATTTGTACGGTCCTTGGGAACATGAGGATCGCCTGGTTCCGTCTGTTATTTTATCACTATTAAAGGGTGAACATGCAAAATGTACCCATGGACAGCAAATTCGTGATTATCTGTATGTTAAGGATGCAGCAAAAGCGTTAGTTAATGTATTGGATAGTGAGATTAATGGTCCAATTAACGTTGGTTCAGGTAGACCGATACGGCTGCATGAAATTATAAGTACTATTGCGAATTTTCTGAATAAACGGGAACTTATTCAGCTTAATGCAATTTCAGCCGCTGTGGATGAACCGGAATCTGTCGTGGCTAATATGCAAAGGCTGAAAGAAAATACTGCCTGGAATCCTTCGGTCACTTTAGAACAAGGAATATATGAAACCGTACAATGGTGGCAATCCTATCTTCTTGGAGGCAAGCAAAGTGTCAAAAAATAACTGTCCAATATGCGAATCTACAAATCTAAAGAGCATATTAACTCGTAAAGGTATACCAGCGTATCAAAATATATTGATTGATAGCTTTGAAGATGCAAAGCAGGTATTAAAAGGAAATCTAACTCTTCTCCGATGTAAAGATTGTGGTTTTGTTTATAATAGCGCTTTTGATTCGAGCAAGGTTGTTTACGGTAGTGATTATGAGAATACTCAATCGTACTCTTTGTATTTCAATAATTATTTAAATGATTTAGTTGCTAACCTTATTAATAATAAGGGCGTTAGAAATCTAAACGTTGTAGAAGTAGGTTGTGGTAAAGGTGTTTTTTTGAAGAAAATAGTAGAATCCGGGGATAATTACGGCTACGGATTCGATCCGAGTTACATTGGACCGGAATTGGAACTAGAGGGTAAATTGAGATTCGAAAAAAGACTGTACAATGAAGATTGTGTTCATATTAAGGCGGATATTGTTATTTGTCGACATGTTATTGAACATATTTCGGAGCCACTGGAATTACTGAAGTCAATAAGAAAAGCACTAACACATTCTCCTAATGCTAGAGTCTTCTTTGAAACACCTTGTATAGAATGGATTTTTGAAAACAAAGTAATGTTTGATATTTTCTATGAGCATTGTTCTTACTTTAATAAAAGTTCACTTGCTAAGGCATTTGAATTGACTGGATTTGAAGTTGTGAATGTTGAACATATTTTTAATGGTCAATATATGTGGTTAGAAGCTAGACCTGTGGAGACTAATGGAAATACACATAATTCACTGCCTCAATTAGCTGTTGATACAAGAACTAGCACGCTGTTTTCTCAATATGAGATGGAATGGAGACAGAATGTACAGGAACAACTCTCTCACTATTCTAAAAAGGGTGAAATCGCGATTTGGGGTGCAGGAGCCAAAGGAGTAACCTTTTTGAATTTGATTGATCCAGATCTTAAGCATATTACCTGTGTGATAGATGTGAATCCAAATAAAGTAGGCAAGTATTTACCTGGAACAGGTCATGAAATAATTGGGATTGATTCTTTGCGAAACAAAGCGGTATCAACGGTGATTGTAATGAATCCTAATTACTTAGATGAAATAATGAAGATAGTTGAGCAGCAACAATTAAATATAGAGTTAATAAATATTGAATCATGGAATATCTGAATATTTATATCAAATAAAAAGAGTGAGCTTTTTTATCTGTCTCTATATCATATCTGAAATCCTCTGGCAATGATTATGGATGTGCTATAGAGACGGATAAGACAAACAGAAAACTAAGTGCTATAGTCCATGGGATTTCATAAATACTCTTTACATGTTCACAAAAATCTAAGCCAGCTCACCTAGTTGGTCCCGAGAGACGATGATTCTATTTTCGCGGTACTCACTTACTGCCACTACACTCATTTAATTCCGTTACGGTTATTTGGAGTGAACTTCGCCTTTGCTTCCATGTTTCCCATAGTTACTGAAAAACGAGGATGTTATTGTTTTTTCTCTACATAAGCAGATGTAAACAACCGATAAATAACCTATATTGCGATTGGGGGTTGTTGAATGAATTTTCAATTTTCAGTAACGACTAGCGCCATGAACGGCTATACAGCTGAAGTAAGGCAACCAAATGATATTGCTGCTTTGGGTAAAGATTCGAATAAAACGAATATTATAAAGAGTGCAGCGGAATTGACAGATTTAGAGCGACAAGGAGCTCATGTTTCTCTGGGTGAAGAGCATTTAATTCGCACCATTGAACGTGCTGTGAAGGCTCTTCAAGGTCCCACGACTACTCTTGATGTGAGTGTGCATCAGAAAACGCATGCGATTATGGTAAAGGTACTAAACAAGGACACTGGTGAACTGATCCGAGAAATCCCACCGGAGAAGACATTGGATTTAGTAGCCAAAATGATGGAAATCGCAGGGATTCTGGTAGACGAAAAGGTATAGGGGGAACATAAATGCGAATTACTGGATTTTCGGGTATGGATATAGATGGTATGGTGACTAAACTGATGACAGCGAAGAGGGCGCCGCTTAATAAGCTGAGTCAACAAAAAACAATTCTACAATGGACCCGTGATAGTTATCGAGAAGTAAACAGTAAAATTGTTGATTTCAAAAATACTAAGATAAAGTCATTTAATCTTTCGGCTGCGATGAACACCCAGAAAGCCGTAGTTACGGGGAACACAACTGCAGTAAAGGCAGAGGCTACTGCTGATGCTAATGGTGCACCTATGTCAATAGAAGTTGTCAGCCTAGCAACGAAGTCATACATGCAATCAGGAGCTTTGACAAAAACCACGGCTGGCGATGTAAAATTAAACACTACATTAGGAGAGCTATCTGGTAATGCAGGTGAGTCCTATGATTTAATTATTAATGGCAAAACCATCTCTTTAAGTAAAGATGATACTATAGCTAATGCGATTAATAAGATTAATGCTACTCCAGACGCAAAGGTCAACGCAACATTTGACGAAATTAGCGGTAAATTCTCTATTACTGCCAAAGAGTACGGTGCAACTAACAATATTACAGGTGGGACGGGTTCATTTGCAACACTACTTGGCCTCGGAGCTGTGCAGGGGGCTAAACAATCGGAAGTAATAATTAAAAGTAAACCATCAGATGCTACCGGTAGGACATTGCATTCAGATAATAATTCATTAACTGTAAATGGAATTAATCTAACATTGCTGGCTACTAACACAGCAGCAGATCCTGTAACAATTACAACAGAGGCCGATTCTACGAAGGCAATGGACACAATTAAAGCTTTTGTCGAAAATTATAATAGTTTACTTAGCATGTTTAATACGAAAGTAGGTGAGGAGCAGTATAAGTCTTTTCAACCACTTACAGATGATCAGAAAAAAGAAATGAAAGAGAGCGATGTTACTGCTTGGGAAGCGAAAGCGAAAAGCGGTCTCTTGAAAAACGATGAGATATTAAAATCTGCGATATTATCAATGCGTTCAATTATTTCGTCGAAAATAGGAGAATTAAGCTCGATTGGCATTACGACAGGTCAATATTATGAAGGTGGTAAAATCTATATTAATGAAGAAAAGCTTAAAGTTGCCCTCGAAAGTGATTCTCAAAAGGTGATAAGTATTTTTAAGGGTACAGCTGATGGTACAACTTCAGGTGTATACGAAAAGTTAAGTAAAACCATGGATGATGCCCTTACCAAATTGGTTGATAAGGCAGGTACTTCCAAATTTTCAACTGATGCAAATAGTATATTTAAAGAGGAAAGTGTGATGGGCCGGAAGTTAAAGGATTATAACAAACGAATTTCTGGTTTGGAAGATCGTCTAAAAGATATGGAAACAAGGTATTACAAACAATTTAGTGCTATGGAAGCTGCTATGAGCAAATATGAGAATCAATCAACCAGTCTTTCAAATTTTTTTAAATAGAAAGTGAGGAATGAGCGGCTTGCTTACATCTCCTTATGAAAAATATAGACAATCCGCTGTCCAGACATCTACTCCTGCTCAACTTGTTATAATGCTATATGATGGAGCAATACGTTTTGTGAAATCTGGAGTTGAAGGGTTAAATAACAATGATTTCCAAAAAGTCAATTATAATTTTGGAAGAGCTCAAACGATTGTTAGTGAATTGATGTGTACATTGGATCATACTTACGATATATCTAAGAATCTACACTCTTTATATGAGTATATTAATTATTTACTAATCCAATCTAATATCAAAAAGACTCTTGAGCCAGCAGAAGAAGCATTAGACTACCTAACGGATCTCCGTGAGACTTGGTTAGCTGCTAGTAAGCTGGTAAATGGGGCTCCAGGGAATCCTAATGGATAGTCTGATCCTCCAGTTGGAGGAGTTGACGAATGAACTAATAGTTAGACTGGATATGACAACATACGAGGAACTGGAACAGTTCATTATAGAGAGACAAACGGTAATTGATTGTATTGAAGTTTCCTATAATGTTTCTACAGTAACTGAACCGCAGAAAGAGCGAGTCCGGCTTCTTTTGAAACATGATTCATCCATTACTCATCGGATGGAAACACTAAGGAATGAAGCCCAAGAATGGCTACAACAACGCAACATTGCAAAAGTACAGCGTGATATGTATAACACCGCCTACACGCCGGATAGTTTTTTAATGGACCGCAAAAAATAATGTCTTTATTGTTTCACCGAGGGAGCAGACGGGTATTATATAACGTCTGCTCCTTTTGATTCTATTATCATTTTGTAAGCTCTTAATCTGGAAAATTAATGAATGGTAAATAATTGAATGAAATCATTTACTATTCCAATTGACAATTGAGAAGCAGCGATGGTATAGTCGAGTTGTGAGCAAGACTCACGTTCATCTGATGACGAAGGGAATGTTTAATCAATGGAAGGTAAAGTAAAATGGTTTAATGCAGAAAAAGGTTATGGTTTTATCGAAACTGCAGACGGTGGGGACGTATTTGTACACTTTTCCGCGATTCAAACAGACGGTTTCAAAACATTGGATGAGGGTCAATCCGTAGAATTTGATATCGTTGAAGGTGCACGTGGACCACAAGCAGCTAACGTAATCAAATTATAATCATCCGGCGAAGCCGACCTACATATATATGGTAGATGGTTAGCAATTGATACAACGCTAGCGAGAACCTTGGGAATATTCCCAAGGTTCTTTTTATTGTATACGCAATCATTGGGCGGATGAGCGCACATAGATGATTTTATATAACTATAATTTTCCATAAAAAGGTTTAGTCCTCCAACTACTCGGGTAATGGGTTACGTTGAGCTTTTTAGCTTACCAGGCGCACACTATACTTTCTGTAGGAGGATGAACTGCAAAATGAAAAAGATGTGGCGCGGTCTTATGACCGGAATGCTGGGAGTGAGCATGTTGCTCGGCTCTCTGGGCAGTGTATCTGCAGCCCCTGTTCCCAAAGATATTCAGGGACACTGGGCTCAGGCGCAATTGCAGCAATGGCTTGATAAGGGCTATCTTGGTGGGTACCCTGACGGTACCGTTAAGCCCAATAATGCGATTACACGTGCAGAATATGTTGCCTTCGTAAACCGACTGTTCGGATTCACAGAGACAGGAACTGTTAACTTCACGGATCTGAAGAGCTCGAATTGGTCCTACATTGAAGTAGCTAAGGCTGTCAAAGCGGGATACATTGGAGGGTATGAAAATAATACGTTCCGTCCTAATAATCCCCTAACCAGACAGGAGGCAGCTGTGATCACTGCCAAGCTGTTGAGGCTGAGCACGAATGCGACGACTACTAAATTTAAAGATAGCAGCCAGTTTGCTGCATGGAGCCGTGGTGCGATTGCAGCAGCTGCAGATAAGAAAATCATCAACGGCTATCCAGACGGAACATTCGGCCCTAAAAAAGCGCTGACCCGCGCCGAGGCAGTAGGTATTATAAGCAATTCGGTAGTGTATAAACCAGCAACACCAGGCGTTGTGAATCCTACGCCAGTACCTACACCAACGCCGTCGGCCACAACTGTACCTACAGCCAGTCCTACCCCAGTTCCGACAACTGTTCCAGGTGGGGGAAGCGGAGGCGGCGGTGGTGGAGGCGGTGGCGGGACCATCACTACTCCAACGGTTACTGGTGTCACCTATGGACATGTCGGATCGGTTACTGCAGATGTGTACCTCACACCTTCAGTAACAGGTGAAGTGTATTATGTTGTGGTTCCATATACGAGCACGCTGATAACACCAAGTGTGGCGGAAGTAAAAGGTGGACAGGGTGGTGCTGGTGTAACGGTTGTAAACCATGGAATTAAGGCAACCGCCGCTAACACAACAGTTTCCTTCTCCGTTTATGGCCTGCAAGCCAACACAGAATATGCTACATTCGCTGTGGTTACGGACACCTCCGGCAATTGGTCCTCCGTAGCAAAAGTGCAGTTGAAGACAGCCCCAGCCAATGCAGATGCCATTACGCTGGCACAGCCGGGACAGATTGGAACCGTAACCGCTGACGTGTACTTCAAGTATGGACAGGCTGGCGGAACGGCCCAGCAGGTTAAGTACGTAGTGCTTCCTGAGAATGATGCTGTACCAAGCGCTGGACAGGTGGCAGCCGGTCAGAATAGTGCAGGTACCACGCTGGCAGCGCCATGGACAGGTACTGTGTCTGTACTTCCAGGGACAGGTCATACGTATACCCTAACTGGACTTAATGCTGGAACGGGTTATAAGGTTTATCTTGTTAGTGGCTCCGGCAGCAATTGGTCCTCCGTAGAGGTTGTTCGCTTGCATACAAAGCAGCCATAACAGAAGGGATTCAGGTAGCAGATTCACAAGTGAGGACTTTAGTTAACAACTGTGAATGAGCAATTATAGTCTGTAGCAGAATAGAATTGTAATCGTCCGGAAAGGGTCGTTTCTATCCTCTTTCCGGACTTCTTTTTTAAAGGCGAATATCTTGCGGGAAATTTGTTAGCTTAATGTAAAGGTTGTCATGATTTGTTTTTTACTTAGCTCTAACAATTTGGTATAATGGAGCTGTAAACAAAGGAGGAGTGCCCCATGCAATTTAGCATTCGAGGTCAACAAATTGAAGTGACCGACGCTTTGAGAGACTATGTTGATAAGAAGCTCAGCAGACTTGAGAAGTATTTCGATGCACCCCCTACCTCAGAAGGATATGTAACGCTTAGCGTTGTACGCGGCCTTCATACAGTGGAAGTAACGATTCCGCTTGCAGGTGTGACGCTTCGTGCGGAAGATCGCAGCGATGACATGTATTCATCCATTGATGCCGTAGTGGACAAGCTGGAACGCCAAATTCGTAAACACAAGACCAAATTGAACCGCAAGTTCCGTCAGGAAGGCAGCCTGAAGACATTATTCGTGGAAGGCAACGGCAGCTCTGTAGCTGTAGAAGAACAGGATACGGACGATGATTTGGAAGTTGTACGGAACAAGCGCTTTACTCTGAAGCCTATGGATGTGGAGGAAGCTATCCTGCAGATGAATATGGTAGGACATAACTTCTTTGTCTTCTCCAATATTGATACATCCGAAGTGAGTGTTGTTTACAAACGTAATGATGGAAAATACGGACTGATTGAACAGAGCTAACTACAGCTAATTCCTATAATTAGTGAGAGTTAGAAGCGTTTATTATCAGTCAGATGTAAAAAAATTAAACGAGCCCTTATTCGCGTGAAGCGAATAGGGCTCTTATGCGTATATATAGTTATGTATGAAAATGTGCCAAGTATTTGCTTGTATTGCGGCATCTCTTACAAACTGTTACAATTTATGAAGCAGCGGAATCGTTTCTGCATTTTGGCCCTTTCAATTTAAGTGGGGATGGGCTAAGGTTCCACCATCTGTGTTGCATGAAAGGGGTTAACCATGCTAGGACTTGTAAAGAAAATTTTTGGTGATACTAATGATCGTGATGTTAAACGACTTTCGAAAACAGTCGAAATTATTAATGGACTGGAGCCGGATTTTGCGGCGCTTTCCGATGAAGCATTGAAAGGAAAGACAGAAGAATTCCGCGCCCGGATCGAAAAGGGTGAGACACTGGAAGAGCTTCTGCCCGAAGCTTTTGCTACGGTGCGTGAAACATCCAAGCGGGTGCTGGGCAAGCGTCATTATGACGTGCAGCTCATTGGTGGTATGGCACTGCATGAGGGCCGTATCGCTGAGATGAAGACAGGTGAAGGGAAGACCCTTGTAGGTACACTTCCTGTTTACTTGAATGCATTGCTCGGTAAAGGCGTTCATGTCGTTACAGTCAATGACTACCTGGCTCAGCGTGACAGCGCCGAAATGGGACAAATCTATAACTTCCTGGGCATGACGGTCGGGGTTAACCTGAGCGGCATGGACCATGCTTATAAACAAGATGCATATGCCAACGATATTACGTATGGTACGAACAATGAGTTTGGTTTTGACTACTTGCGGGATAACATGGTGCTCTATAAGGAGCAAATGGTTCAGCGTCCGCTCTATTTCTGTATTATTGACGAAGTAGACTCGATCCTGGTCGATGAGGCGCGTACACCGCTGATTATTTCGGGACAAGCTGAGAAGTCGACAGAGCTGTACTATGCAGCTGACCGGTTTGTAAAGAAATTAAAGGCAGAAGAAGACTACACGATCGACATCAAGGTGAAATCTGTTGCCTTGACTGAAAAAGGTGTAGCCGTGGCTGAACGTGCTTTTGGCGTTGAGAATCTCTATGACCACAGCAATGTAACGCTGAACCATCATATTGTGCAAGCACTCAAGGCGAATGTTATCATGCGCCGTGACGTGGATTATGTGGTGAATGAAGAAGAAGTGGTTATCGTTGATGAATTCACAGGCCGGCTGATGGCGGGCCGCCGTTATAGCGACGGTCTGCATCAGGCGATTGAAGCCAAGGAAGAAATTCAGGTACAGAACGAGAGCATGACGCTGGCAACGATTACCTTCCAGAACTACTTCCGGATGTACCGTAAGCTGGCTGGTATGACTGGTACGGCGAAGACGGAAGAAGAGGAATTCAAGAAGATTTATGGTCTTGAGGTTCTTCAGGTTCCAACAAATAAGGTGAATCAGCGTCAAGATATGCCAGATGTGGTATACAAGTCCGAGAACGGCAAATTCAACGCTGTTGTGGCTGAGATTGTGGAGCGTCACAAGAAAAATCAGCCAGTGTTGGTAGGTACCGTTTCAATCGAAAATTCCGAGCTTCTCTCTGAAATGCTGAAGCGCAAAGGTGTTAGACACCAGGTATTGAACGCGAAGCATCACGCGACGGAAGCGGAAATTATCACTCATGCAGGACAACCAGGTACGGTTACGATCGCTACCAATATGGCGGGTCGTGGTACAGATATCATTCTGGGTGAAGGTGTGTCCGAACTCGGTGGATTGCATATCATTGGGACAGAGCGTCATGAATCACGGCGGATTGACAATCAGCTTCGCGGACGTGCAGGACGTCAGGGAGACCCTGGCTCCACACAATTCTACCTGTCCCTCGGCGATGAGCTGATGAAGCGTTTTGGTGCAGATAATGTACTGAACATGATGGACCGTCTTGGATTTGAAGAAGATCAGCCGATCGAGAGCCGGATGATTACACGTGCTGTCGAGTCTGCCCAGAAACGGGTGGAAGGCAATAACTTCGACATTCGTAAAGTGGTCCTGCAGTATGATGATGTAATGAACCAACAGCGCGAAATCATCTACAAGCAGCGTCGTGAGATTCTGGAATCGGAGAATATCAAGGATGTTGTAATGGAAATGATCAAACCGGTCGTAGACCGGGTAGTTCGTGCCCATTGTAGCGACGATATTCCTGAGAACTGGGAACTTCAGGAAGTTGCGGATTATGTGAACAGCAAACTGCTGGATGAAGGCACATTGACTCGTGATGATCTGTGGGGCAAAGAAGTTGAAGAGATCACTGACTATATCTTTGATCGTGTACTGGAGAAATATGCAGCCCGCGAAGAACGTCTTGGCTCAGAGCTGGTTCGTGAGTTCGAGAAGGTTATTGTACTTCGTTCCGTAGACAGCAAATGGATGGATCATATTGATGCGATGGATCAACTGCGTCAAGGGATTCACCTTCGTGCATACGGCGGTACAGATCCGCTTCGCGAATACCAGTTCGAAGGCTTCGAAATGTTTAATGAAATGACCGCCAACATTCAAGAAGAAGTGGCGACTTATATTATGAAGGCACATATCGAGACGAATCAAGAGCGTCAATCCGTAGTGGAAGAGGATAAAATTTCTACCAACGGTGAGCCGGCTGAGAAGCGTCCGGTGCATGTGGAAGAAGCAATCGGCCGCAACGATCCTTGTCCTTGCGGAAGCGGCAAGAAATACAAGAACTGCCACGGCCAGAACGCATAAGCTAACAAAGGACCGTGAATGTATCTCTATAGAGTGGTATGGGACATTTAAGAGAATGTTCTTTAAATAATAGACATTTCTTTTTACAGAGTCTGCTATACCGTTTCTAAAGGGTATAATAACAACAAAGAGCGGCTGGGCCCGGGGATTCCCGTTTGCGGCCTGGCCGCTTTTTTAAATTCGTAGTTTTGGTGAATAGGAATGTAGAGATTCCAACTCGCTACTCCAATATGCGGGAAACGCAACAACTTATACTGAAAGGTGAAGTGACATATGATAGATCCAAATGTAAAGCAGGACCTGCGGGAAATCGGTAAGAAATTAACCAACCTTAGGGGGTCTCTTTGACTTAGACCTTAAGCAAGAGATGATTGCTAACTTCGAAGAGAAGATGGCGGCTCCCGGGTTCTGGGATGACAGCGAGCAAGCCCAAGGCATTATCGCCGAGATGAATGCTGTTAAATCTTCGGTAGATCAGTATGAGAAGCTGCAGCAGGATTATGATGATGCTGCGATGATGGCTGAGTTGGCCGATGAAGAGGGCGATGAGGAACTGGCGGCTGAGGTTGCTGGCAACATCCGCGCTCTGGCCGGTAAAGTGGATGAGTTCGAGCTGCAGTTGCTGCTGAACCAGCCATACGACAAGATGAATGCTATCCTGGAGCTGCATCCGGGTGCAGGCGGCACGGAGTCCCAGGATTGGGGACAAATGCTGCTGCGGATGTATACACGCTGGGCAGAGAAACGCGGCTTCAAGGTCGAAGTGCTGGATTATCTTCCAGGTGATGAGGCAGGAATCAAGAGCGTGACCCTGCTAATCAAAGGCTTTAACGCTTATGGTTACTTGAAGGTAGAGAAGGGCGTACACCGATTGGTACGTATCTCGCCTTTTGACTCCTCCGGCAGACGGCATACTTCATTCGTATCCTGTGATGTGGTACCAGAAATATCGGATGATGTGGAAGTTGAAATCCGTACAGAGGATCTTAAAATCGATACCTACCGGGCAAGTGGTGCCGGTGGTCAGCATATCAATACGACAGACTCGGCGGTGCGGATCACGCACTTACCAACTGGTGTGGTTGTGACTTGTCAGAATGAACGTTCTCAGATCAAGAACCGGGAACGGGCGATGACAATGCTTCGTTCCAAGCTGTATGAGCGCAAGCTGCAAGAGCAGCAGCAACAGCTGGATGAAATCCGAGGAGAACAGTCGGATATTGCCTGGGGTAGCCAGATTCGCTCCTATGTGTTCCATCCCTATAGTATGGTAAAGGATCACCGCACTTCCGTGGAAACCGGAAACGTGGGTGCTGTAATGGATGGCGATCTGGACGCATTTATTGATGGATATTTGCGCAGCCAAATCAAGACTGAAACTGAATAAGTACAAATGAATTCCTACGCTTCCTCGGAGGCCGTAGGAATTTTTGGCGTCAAGAGAAAAGATAAAGTTACTTTGAAGGAGAGCCTTTCATGCAAAAGATCAACTCACGCAATAAGCCGCCGTTCATTCCGTTGAATGGACCACTGCGTCATGCAGTGGATTTAGGACTGATTCTGTTGGGGTCACTGATTACGGCGCTTGCGTTCAATTTGTTTTTCCTGCCGAACCGGATTGCTTCCGGAGGGGTATCCGGTCTATCCGTACTGGCCGAAGCCTGGTTTGGGGCAGAGCCTGCTTTTACCCAATGGGCGTTGAATATTCCACTCTTCGTGATGGGGGTAGTATTGCTGGGCAAGCAGTATGGAATGCGCTCTTTGCTGGGCAGCTTCGTGCTGCCATTGTTTATTTTTTTGACTAAAGATGGCCCCGTTCCGACTACTAATCCACTCCTTGCTTCCATATATGGAGGGATTGGGGTAGGTCTTGGTCTTGGGCTGGTCTTCCGTGGACGCGGCTCGACAGGCGGTCTCTCAATCTTGGCCCAGATTATTCAGAAGTTCTCCGGTCTGAGCTTCTCCATGTCAGTTGTGCTGCTGGATGGTACGGTGATTACGCTGGCAGCGTTTGTGCTGGGGATGGAGCAGGCGATGTATGCGCTGATTGGTTTATTTGTTACCGGCCGGGTCATTAATGCGCTGGAGGTTGGCTTTAGCTATACCAAGGTCGCGTATATTATCTCGGAGCAGACAGAGGAGATCACACAGGCGATACTGAATGACTTGGACCGTGGTCTAACGAAGCTGAATGCTCAGGGTGGCTATACAGGCGATGATCGCACGGTACTTATGGTTGTGGTCGGCCAGAACGAAATCACAAGACTTAAAGCAATCGTCAGATCGGTTGATCCGGGCGCGTTTGTAATTATTACAGAGGCCCATGAAGTGCTGGGCGAAGGATTTAAAAGAGAAGCGTGAACTCTCCTGCGCGGAGAGTCGCGCTTCTTTTTTTATACCGAAACTATGTACAAAGTTAACTTAACATGTTGTATTTATATTAATTGAGTCGTATAATAATACATATTTCAGAGCGGCTATACAATAGACTGAATATCAGGCAAGACCAGATAGATTAGAGTATCAACATCAAGCAGAAAGTGGGGATGACAGTGGAGAGCAAGCTGAGGGCGGCAATTGTTGGTTCAACGGGATATGGAGGCGTGGAGCTGATCAGGCTGCTGCAAAGTCATCCTAAGGTGGAGATCACATCAGTGATTTCCTCATCTAGCGCAGGGGTGCCTATTGAAGAAGGATTCCCGCATCTGACCGGGGTAGTGGAGCTAAAGCTGGACGGAGTGGATGCAGCAGAGATTGCCGGGAAGGCGGATGTTGTATTCACAGCTACCCCGTCGGGGGTAAGTGCGAAGCTGGTCCCACAGCTGCTTGAGGCAGGACTCAAGGTTGTGGATCTGTCGGGTGATTTTCGCTTGAAGGACGGCGCGGCTTATGAGCAGTGGTATAAACACCCGGCACCGGCCGAAGCTTATCTGGAGCAGGCGGTATACGGGCTGTGCGAGGTGTATGGAGAGCGGGCGGCGGGAGTTGATTTAATATCGAATCCAGGCTGTTATCCTACGGCTACGCTGCTGGGGCTGGTTCCGGCCATTGAAGCGGGTTGGATCAAGCATGACAGCATCATTATTGATGCGAAATCAGGGGTGTCTGGAGCAGGTCGTGGAACGAGCCTGATGGTGCATTTTTCAGAGATGAATGAGAATTTCAAAGCTTATAAGGTCAACAAGCATCAACATATACCGGAAATTGAACAGACGCTTTCAGACGTTGCCGGGAAAGATGTTACGGTGACATTCACCACACACCTCGTCCCTATGACACGGGGTATTATGAGCACGATGTATGCTGGAATGAACGGGCAATATACGGAACAGGATTTTGTGGACTTATATCGTAAGTATTATGCAGGCAGACCTTATGTGCGCGTGCGCGACGCGGGAGTGATTCCGGCAACGAAGGAAGTTAGCGGCTCCAATTATTGTGATATTGGCTTTGCGGCAGATGCCCGTACCGGGCGTATTACGATCGTATCCGTTATTGATAACATCGTGAAGGGTGCAGCTGGGCAGGCAATACAGAACCTCAATTTGATGATGGGATGGGAGGAAACCCTTGGCCTCGGCTATACACCTGTGTATCCGTAGAGTTCAGTGGTAAAAGAGACAATGAGCGAGAAGCAAACATATACCGTCGTGGAAGGCGGCAGCATCACAACACCTAAGGGCTTCAAAGCAGGAGGCTTGCACTGTGGCTTGAAAAAAACAGACCGCAACGACCTCGGCGCCATCCTGTGTGAGGTGCCTGCTACAGCGGCAGGAGTATATACAACGAATGTATTTCAGGCTGCTCCACTGAAGGTAACCCGGGAAAGTCTGGTGAATGGAACGTTACAGGCGATAGTCGTGAACAGCGGCAATGCCAATGCCTGCACAGGGGAACAAGGGGAAGCAGATGCGTACGAGATGCGCGCCGCGACTGCCCGTCAGCTGAATGTGGCGGAAGAGAATGTGGCCGTTGCTTCAACTGGTGTGATTGGGGAACTGCTCAAGATGGATGCTGTACGGAGCGGGATTGCCGGATTGCCGGAGAAGCTGGACGGGGGAGCTGCCGGAGCAGAAGAGTTCTGCCAAGCGATTCTAACTACAGATCTGGTGAAAAAAGAGTGCTGCGTAAAAGTGTCCGTAGGCGGTGAAGAGGTCGTGATTGCTGGAGCCGCGAAGGGCTCCGGGATGATTCACCCCAACATGGCAACGATGCTCGGCTTTATGACTACAGACGCAGCCATTGACGGTGAGGACTTGCTGAATCTGCTGCGCGCTGCTACGAATGTTACTTTTAATATGATTACTGTTGATGGTGATACTAGTACGAATGATATGCTCGTGGCGATGGCCAGCGGGCTTGCTGGAAATAGTAAGCTGAACCGGCTGCACCCCGATTGGGATAACTTTGCCGCTGCGTTCACGCATGTATGCCAGAGTCTGGCGAAGTCGATTGCCCGTGACGGTGAAGGTGCAACGAAGCTGATCGAGGTTCAGGTCAGCGGGGCAGTGAACGATGAAGCTGCTGCTGCCATTGCGAAGACGGTGGTCGGTTCCAGTCTGGTGAAATCGGCGATTTTCGGCGCGGATGCGAACTGGGGACGGATTATTGCTGCTGTAGGGCGTGCTGGAGTTCCGGTTTCACCGGAACGGGTGGACATCTCGCTGGGAGCAATTGAAGTATTGCTACAGTCGAAGCCGGTTGCTTTTGATGAAGAGCAGGCTTTGGTCTACTTGCAGAAGAGTGACACGGTTCTGATTACAGTAAAGCTGCATGATGGAGAGGGAACGGCTACTGCATGGGGCTGCGATCTTACTTACGATTATGTACGCATTAATGCTGCATACCGCACCTAACCCTGCGGGCATGGCTGCTGAAGTGCTTCAGGGAGGGCTTGGATAATGGTACAGAATGCAATAGATAGAGATGCGAAGGCGACCGACCGGTTGTTCGTGATGAAGTGTGGTGGCAGTACGCTAGCGGCGCTTCCGGATTCGTTCTTTGAGGATCTGCGTGACCTGCAAGCGGAGGGGATTCAGCCCGTGATCGTACATGGGGGCGGACCGGCTATTTCAGAGAACCTGACTAAGCTGGGCATCGAGAGCAGCTTCGTAAACGGCTTGCGAGTGACCACAGAAGAAGTTCTGGATGTTGTGGAGATGACACTGGCGGGTAGCATTAATAAAGCGATCGTACGTAGGATTCAAGGCAGCGGGGGGCTTGCGCTTGGATTGTCCGGCGTGGATGGCAACTTGATTACCGTTCGTCCGGTAGACAATAGCGCTGAGGTAGGGCTGGTCGGAGAAGTAACCGGGGTGAAGGCAGAGATTGTGACGGGTATCCTCGCCTTGGGTTATATTCCTGTGATTGCCCCGATCGGGGTGGATGCGGGAAGCCAGCGTTACAATATTAATGCAGATACGGCAGCGGGAGCTGTGGCTTCTCATATTGATTCACCGCAAATGATCGTAGTGACGGATGTTCCCGGTATTATGCGGACCATAGACGGGGAGAAGGTGGTTCTCCCCTCGGTGACGGTACAGGAAATTGAAGCGTTGATTGCCAGCGGTGAAATCTATGGCGGTATGATCCCCAAAGTTCGTGCAGCGATCGATTGCATCCAGGGTAATGTGTCTGAAGTGGTTATCGTGGATGGTAAGGAGCCGCATGTGTTGGGACGGGTACTACAGGGAGAAGATATCGGAACGCGTATCGTCCGATAAAGAGTACATGTATCTTGGACGTATTCAAGTTCACTATAAATAGGCAGCCCATTAGCGGCGCAGATGACAGGAGAGTGACAATGGAATGAGCAAGCTTACACAAGTGGAAGAAGGTAAAGCGGCAGGTGGCGCGGCAGGACAAGAGGAGCCGGCAGACAAGTTGAGCGCAGTGTTCCCATCCTATGCCAGATTCGATATCAGCCTCGTTAAAGGTAAGGGCAGCTGGGTGTGGGACGACAAAGGGAACAAGTATCTGGATTTCACCTCCGGACTGGCAGTGACTAGTTTGGGTCATGCTCCGGAGAAAGTCGGCGCCAAGCTGAAGGAGCAGATCGATACACTATGGCATGTCTCCAATCTGTTCCATATTCCGGGACAGGACAAGGTAGCCCAACTGCTTACCGAGAACAGTTGTGCGGACCAAGTCTTCTTCTGCAACAGCGGGGCGGAAGCTAATGAAGCGGCTATTAAGCTGGCACGTCGTTACCAGCAGAAGATCAAGGGTGTGGACCGTTACGAGGTTATCACTTTCGAGCAGTCCTTCCATGGCCGCACATTGGCAACACTGACGGCTACCGGGCAGCAAAAGGTCAAGGAAGGCTTCCTGCCGCTTCCGGCAGGCTTCAAAACCGTGCCACTACATGATTTGTCTGCGCTCAAGGCGGCAATCGGTGAGCATACAGCAGCGATCATGATTGAAATGATTTTGGCCGAGGGTGGCGTGCTTGAGGTACAACCAGAGTTTCTCGAAGCCGTGGCTGTACTTTGCAAAGAGCATGGACTGCTGCTGATTGTAGATGAAGTACAGACTGGCATGGGACGTACAGGCAAGCTGTTCGGTCATCAGCACTACAATATTGAGCCGGATATTTTCACACTGGCAAAAGGCGTAGCAAGCGGCTTCCCGGCGGGGTTGATGCTGGGCAAAGGTTATCTGCGCGAAGCGTTTTCGCCTGGCAGTCATGCGACTACTTTCGGGGGAACCCCTCTTGCGGCAGCAGTTATGTCAGCGACCATTGAAACGATGCTTGAAGATAATGTACCGCAGCTTGCGGCTGAATCGGGCAGCTATCTGGTCGGACAGCTGAAAGAGAAGCTGGCGGATGTTCCTTTTATCACTGAAATTCGCGGTAAGGGTCTGCTGATCGGTATTGAATGCAAGGGTCCTGTAGGCGATATTGTGCTGGCTGGACAGAAAAAGGGGCTGCTGTTCGTAACAGCTGGACCGAATGTCATCCGGTTGCTGCCGAACTTGTATGTCAGTAAAGAGGAAATCGATCAGGCGGTGGACATCCTTTCGGAACTCATTCATACTTATGCTACAGAAGCAAACGGGGAGGCCTAGTTCATGAATCAGGTTATACCAAGTGAAGCACAGGATATTGCCAAGAAGCTGAAAGGGCGCGACCTTCTGGAACTGAATGATTACAGCCCGGAGGAGATTACGTACCTGATTGAGCTGGCGATTGAACTGAAGAAGAAGCAGAAGAACGGCGAAGTTTATCAGCCGCTGAAGGGCAAGACAATCGGTCTTATTTTTGAAAAATCATCCACGCGTACCCGCGTATCGTTCGAAGTAGGCATGTTCCAGTTGGGTGGTCATGCGTTATTCCTGAGCAAAAATGACATTCAGCTCGGACGCGGTGAGACCGTTGGCGATACAGCACAAGTGATGTCCCGTTATCTGGACGGAATCATGATCCGGACCTTCGGTCATGACAAGGTAGAGGAGTTGGCAAAGTATGCTTCTGTGCCGGTTATCAACGGCTTGAGTGACTTAGCTCATCCCTGTCAGGTGCTGGCGGACTACCAGACGGTATACGAGCACAAGGGTCGCTTGAAGGGCTTGAAGCTGGCTTATATCGGCGACGGGAACAACATGGCCCATTCCCTGCTCATCGGCGGAGCCAAGCTAGGCGTGCATGTATCGGTAGCGGGCCCGCAAGGCTATGAGCCGGATGCAGCAGTAGTGGCAGAGGCCCGCGAGATTGCCAAGGAGACTGGCACAGAGATCGTGGTGACGACCAGCCCGCAGGAAGCGGTGCAGGATGCCGATGTCATTTACACGGATGTGTGGGCCAGCATGGGCTTCGAAGAAGAGCAATTGGCGCGTGAAGCGGCGTTCAAGGACTATCAGGTTAATGAGGAACTGGTGAAGGGTGCGAAGAGCGACTATCTGTTCCTGCACTGCTTGCCAGCACACCGTGAGGAAGAAGTGAGCACAGGTGTGATCGACGGCCCGAACTCGGTGATTTTTGATCAAGCGGAGAACCGCCTGCATGCGCAGAAGGCACTCATGGCTGCACTGATGGGTTAAGGAACTAAATCTTATTTAAAATATAATTATCTATATAAGATGGATTTGATAGTGGCATCTTGATGCTTGTGAGGAATTAACGTAGTGGAAGTTTGGAACTGGAGAAGCGTCAGCGGTCGTCTTTATCATCAGATTTCATCCGCAAAATGCGGCTTAAATATAGAAATCTGATGATAACAACGATCGGAAGTCCAAACATTCCGCGCAGTTACGACCAGACGCGAGACTTCAAAGGTGCTCGTATTCAATACATCTTATATAGCCCACACGAAAGGAAGTTGCTTGTTCATGGCTAAGGAAAAAATTGTACTCGCCTATTCCGGCGGACTTGATACATCGGTCATTCTGAAATGGCTGAAAGAGACTTATGATGCGGAGATCATTGCGTTCACAGCCGATATCGGCCAGAAGGAAGAGCTTGATGGCTTGGAGGAAAAAGCGCTCGCTACCGGCGCGTCGAAGGTATACATCGACGATCTACGCGATGAATTCGCGAGTGACTTCATCTATCCGATGTTCCAGTCGGGCGCGTTGTATGAAGGGCAATACCTTTTGGGTACGAGTATCGCTCGTCCACTGATTGCCAAGCGGATGGTGGATATCGCCATCGCTGAAGGCGCAACAGCCATCGCGCATGGCGCAACAGGTAAAGGCAACGACCAGGTGCGTTTTGAGCTGAATGCTGCGGCACTGGCACCTGGTATCCAGGTAATTGCACCTTGGCGTCTGGAAGAATTCCGTAACCAGTTCCCGGGCCGTGCGGAAATGATCGCATACGCAGAAGCAAACGACATTCCGGTTCAGGCTTCGGCAGCGAAGCCGTATTCCATGGACCGCAACCTGCTGCACATCAGCTATGAGAGTGGCGTACTGGAAGATCCTTGGTTTGATCCAAGCGCACCAGAGAACAAAGGGATGTTCCTGCTGAGCAATGCGCCTGAGGATGCACCAGATGAGCCGGAATATCTGGAGCTTGAATTCCTGAAAGGCGACTGTGTAGCTCTCAATGGCGAGTCATTGTCTCCGCTTCAGGTAATGGAGAAGCTGAACGAACTGGGCGGCAAGCACGGCATCGGTCGTGTGGATATGGTTGAGAACCGTTTTGTCGGCATGAAGAGCCGTGGCGTATATGAGACACCGGGCGGAACTATTCTGTTCACAGCGCACCGGAAAATGGAGTCCATCACGATGGACCGCGAAGTCATGAACCTGCGCGACAGCCTGATTACCCGTTACAGCACGTTGGTATACAACGGTTTCTGGTTTGCTCCTGAGCGCAAGGCGCTGCAAGCGCTGGTTACCGAGAGCCAACAAAACGTCACAGGTACAGTGCGCGTCAAGCTCTACAAAGGCAACATTATCGGTGCCGGCGTGAAGAGCCCAGTGAGCTTGTACAACCCTGAGATCGCGACTATGGAAGCTGATCCAACTCAGGCTTACGACCAAGGGGATGCAACAGGCTTTATCCGCCTGAATGCCCTGCGTCTTAAAGTATCTTCTGGCGTGGCAGAATCGAATAAATAAGTAGAGAGTACGTTCAGATAGAGCAATCAAACAAGCGGACCGTTCAGTGGGCCGTTCCTCCCGCAAGGACAGGAGCGGCTCTCTGGCGTCCAAGGAGGAGGAGTCGACAGGTGAGCAAGCTGTGGGGCGGAAGATTTACCAAAGGAACGAACAAGCTGGTGGAGGAATATACAGCATCCATCGGGTTTGATAAGGCATTGGCGGAAGAAGATGTGCAGGGCAGTCTGGCCCATGTCACCATGCTGGGCAAATGCGGAATTCTGCCGCAGGAGGATGTTGAGACGATAAAGGCGGGTCTGAACAAAGTGCTGGATAAGGTTCGTGCGGGAGAGGTTGTTTTCTCGGTATCGGATGAAGACATCCACATGAACATTGAGAAGCATTTGATTGAAGAAATCGGTCCAGTCGGCGGCAAGCTGCATACCGGGCGTAGCCGTAACGACCAAGTGGCGACGGATATGCATCTTTATCTGCGCAACCGCGTGGTGGAATTGGTAGGTCTACTCCACAATCTTCAGGAATCCCTGATTGAGCAGGCAAAAGATAATGTAGAGACGATTATCCCTGGCTACACGCATTTGCAGCGGGCACAACCGATTCTGTTCGCCCATCATTTGCTGGCCTATGTGTCCATGTTCCGCCGTGACGCGGAGCGCCTGACGGATAGCTACAAACGGATCAACGTGCTGCCGCTGGGAGCGGGTGCGTTGGCGGGAACGACGTTCCCTATCGACCGTCATTTTGTGGCGGAGCAGCTCGGCTTTGACAGTGTGTACGAGAACAGTCTGGACGCTGTCAGCGACCGTGACTTTATCGTAGAGTTTCTGGCCAATGCTTCGCTTGTGATGACACATCTGTCCCGGCTGAGCGAGGAACTGGTACTGTGGAGCAGCACTGAGTTCAGCTTCGTCGAACTGGATGATGCCTTCTGCACCGGCAGCAGTATCATGCCGCAGAAGAAAAATCCCGATGTTCCGGAACTGGTCCGGGGCAAAACAGGCCGCGTATACGGCAACCTGATCGGTCTGTTGACCGTGCTGAAGTCGCTTCCGCTGGCCTACAATAAGGATATGCAGGAAGATAAGGAAGGCATGTTCGATACGGTAACTACGCTGACAGGGGCGCTGCAACTGTTCGCTCCAATGATCGCTACGATGAAGGTGAACAAAGGCCGCATGCGCGAAGCGGTGAACACCGACTTCTCCAACGCGACAGATATCGCTGATTTCCTGGTGGGCAAAGGTTTACCGTTCCGTCAGGCGCATGAAGTCATCGGCAAGACTGTATTGTACTGTATCAACGAGGGTAAGTTCCTGCTGGATCTCACGCTCGATGAGTTCAAGCAATTCTCGCCGTTGTTCGATGAGAACATCTATGCGGTACTTCAGCCGGAAGCTGTTGTGAACGCACGTAATGTATACGGTGGCACAGCTACGGTGCAAGTGAAGGCTGCCATCGAACGGGCCGAAGCTGCCCTGCATGAAGCGAATGAGTGGGTTGTAAAACACAGCAACGCTGTTTTGTAGGTTGTTATTACAGATGACCCCACGATAGGCGCGAATATTCCTGAACATGACAAAGACTGTCTATCCCTGGCTACTGAAGCAAGGGGGAGACAGTCTTTTTTTGCAAAATAAAATCTATTTATTTGAGTGGCAGCCAGGCCAGAACATCGCGGATCTTGGCATCCCAATAACCCCATTCATGCTCTCCTGGGCCTTCATCGTAGGTTAGCGATAGGGTAGTCTTGCGGCAAGCGTCCCGGAATGACAGATTGTTCTCATACAGGAAGTCCTCTGTTCCACAGCATTGATAAAAGGCCGGTTTGGGCCCTTGTGATTGATCCAGTTCCTTTAAGAGCCACAGGAGATCGTCTGGTGTGCCTGCAACGTCTTTTTCGCCGAAAATCATCTGATACCCTCTTTTGGCAGCCGGGTCATCCGTATTTTTGAAATGCTGTGCGATATCCAGTGAACCTGACAGACTGGCCACGGCTGCAAAGCTTTCGGGCTTGCGCAGTCCTAACTTGAATGCTCCATAGCCGCCCATTGATAATCCCGCTACAAAGTTGTCCTCGCGTTTATGCGAGAGCGGGAAAAAGGAACGTGCCAGCGCAGGTAATTCCTCGCTGATGAAGGTCCAGTATTGGCCACCCATGGCCATATCTGTATAAAAGCTGTGATGCACCTGGGGCATCACCACTGCAATCCCCATTTCGGCAACATATCGTTCGATCGAGCTCCGACGCAGCCAGATGGAGTCGTCATCCGACAAGCCGTGTAACAAGTACAGCGTAGGGTGCAGCTCACCACGCGTTACATTGCTCATACCGATCTGTGAGGTTGTTGTTTGCGGTAAAATTACAGTCATGGAGGTGCTGAGACCTAACACTTCCGAATAAAATCTACATTCAATTAAAGCCATTGTATATCCTCCTCCCAGCACAAATAATAGCATAGTCCCCAAATGGTATGAAACATCGAAAGATCTGATTAGCGTTTTCATTGGCTCATGGATTGGGTATTTTAGCTTACGGGGTGTAATAAGCATCTTTAAGCGCACTTTTATGGCTAGTTTTGAAAAGGAGGAAATACAAGATGAATAAAAAATGGATGATTGGCACATTGGCTCTTTCCCTTGGACTACTGTCGGCCGGAGGAGGGGCGGTGGCAGCTTCGACACCTACAGCAAACCCTATAGCAAAAACGGTGGGGGCCTCGATACCGGGCAAGGAAGGTCCGGCGACGATTAACAATTTGACCGAGAAAAGTATTATTCCACTGCTAGTACATGCGAATGCTATCTTTTCCTACGCCAGCCAGGGCGGGGGAGATTACAAACGGGAGATTTTTCAGTACAAAGGCGACGAATATCGTTATCTCTCCAGCGACATCGGCACAGAGCAGAAACTGCTGAATTACATAAAAAAGGCGTTTACCCACAATGCAGCGGTTTATTATGCCCGGTCACAATTTATGGATCATGAAGGAAGGATGACACAAGTGAACCGGGATTATGGGACATCATTGGATTTTGAAAAGGCTACTGCCCGGATGGTCTCCAAAAATGCGTTAGCCGCAGTATTTGAATTGACAGTTCCCTATAAGAATCAAGGGGCTAACAAGGATGTAATCGTAAAGCTGAAGAAGGTGGAGGGATACTGGAGGATTGATGTGTCACCTAATGCTCTTTTTTAAAAGAGAGACTGCAGTGGAGAGCGGAGAATAGGCAGTACAAATAAAAAAAGCTCTACTGCAGGCAGCGGAGCAGATCGGACGGATAGGCAACGCCGGCATATTTTCCGTTACGAGTGACAATCACGCAATCATCCTTGGATTCATCCGGACGGTTGGTAGCCGCCGCCATCACGGTCTCCAGAGGGGCTTCAATGTCCAGCATTAGTGGAGCCTTGTTCATCAGCTTCAGAACTGGTTCGCCGTAGAAGGAATCTGCGCCCATCCGGCCGGTAGCACGTAGGAAGAAACGTTCACTCATTAGCAGTCCCAATGGCTCGTTAGCTGCGTTACAGACGACAATGCTTTTGGCTTCGGGATGCTGGAACATCACGCGCAGCGTTTCGCGGCAAGTACGGGAAGCATAGACAGCGGGCTCAGTGCGAATCAGTCCTGCAAGATCATTGATAATAGCTGTAGTCATTCTAAGTCATCCTTTCGAAATCGGGTGTATTCCTACTATACTCCTGAATCGTAAACTGCGATGGTTCTCTGCGTAATTTACCCGTAAAAACAGGCAGACTGCCTGTACACGAATATGAAAATAAAACGGTCGAACCTTCGCGGGTCCGGCCGTTTTTGATAGAGGCGATAGGTGCCTGCTACTGACTGCTGCGCACACCATCCTCCATAAAAGGACGCTCTGTAGCTTCTGGAGTGGGGTTCCGGCCCGCACCGGGCTGATTGGCTGCGACCAGCCGTTTTTGCGCAGGGTAGACGTCGCGGGACAACCGGGAAGTCTCCACGGCTTTACCGTCGACATAGCGGGTGATGTAAGTCTCGACTACATATCCTGTTTTGCCCTGCTGGATTACACGGGAGCTACCAGGCGACAGAGAGGCATCGCGGACGAAAATATCTTTCGGTGGCAGGATCTCCACCGTTTTCGATTGGATTCCATAGCTGATATTCTTAGGGAACGTGCCGAACAGCTTAACAGTCAAGGCGCGTCCCTGAACCTCGGCTTGGATAATGATGTACTTGCCGGTATTATTCCGGAAGCGGAAGTTGATATATCCTTCAGCGAACGTAGCATCCTGTCCCTTTGGCAGATAATTGACGGGTACGGAATGATTGCGCCGCTCTACAATCTCAAGACCAGTACGCAGCGCCGCATTGTACAGCGTACTGGATACCTGACAGATACCGCCGCCCATGCCGGGCTGCAGCCTGCCGCCGACGATGACTGGCGCCTCCCGGAAACCATATTCCTGACGGGCTTTTTCAATGGCCTTGCCATAATCAAACACAGCACCTGGCGGGAGAATGGTTCCGTTAACAGCTTTGGCCGCGGCATCTACGTTATGTGTGCGGCCTGGTCCGCTGCTGCCGAGTGAAGTGCTGAATTGTGTGATTTTACGCTCGATACCCTGATCTTTTAATTCTTTCAAGGTGATCGCTGGCTCCAGCACGGTTAAGGGGACTTCCAGAACAAGGGGAGTATTCTGTAGATCCTCCAGCTGTTGGAAGTCTGTAGGGAGCGCTGCCTGCAAAGTAGTCTCCAGCGCGGTCCAGTTCACCTCGCGTGAATTGGTTCCCGGTGTGTAGACCACCTGATCGCCAGGGGTAATGACCCGGGTGGCATCCACCGGGACGCCGAAGGCGGATCTCTCCCATGCGGGGCTGAGAATATCTTTGAGCTGTTTGATATCCAGACGAGAGGTTAGGCTCCAGCTATGGGGAAAGCTGCGGCGGGCGTTGAAGCGATCCCACAAATTTCCCTCTTTAAGCTCCTGAAGGGCTTGCAGGAAAGCCGGAGCTTTGTAGGTCAGCCCGGCCTGCTTCAAAGTGATAGCAACATCTGCAGTACCCTCCGCCTTGAGAACAAGCGGAAGGGCTTCGAGTGCGAGAAGCCGCTGCTCGAGACCGGAGCGAATATCATCGATATTCATACCGCCAATCTCCCAGCCGGCAAGGTTGATTCCGTCAGGCAATGTGCGCTGACTCGTATAGAGATGAAGCCCGCCGGTAACAAGCAAACCTGCTAGAATAAGACTGATCAATGCAATGAGAGCAGCGTGAATTTTTTTCATAGGAATCTCCTCTTGAGGGGTTAAATTGGTTAGGAAAGCCGTGATATTTCAAGTATATGTGCGGCCAATGTAAAACTTTCGGGTACTCAAGGAGTAACAGATTTGTTACAATAGAGACGCCTGCTGTAAAGTGCAGTTTATGGAAGTCTGGGCTGGACCTTGTCGAAAGACTTCACGGCGGAATATGTCATAATCGGGAAGTGATAGAGTGATTGAAATGCAGGATGTGTGGAAGACGTACCCCAATGGCACTCATGCGCTGCAGGGCGTGTCCGTCAAGATTGACCGTAACGAATTCGTATATGTTGTCGGTCCGTCTGGTGCAGGGAAGTCGACTTTCATGAAATTAATTTATAGAGAAGAGATGCCGACCAAAGGTCAGATTTCCGTGGGCGGTTTCAATATAGGCAAGCTCAAACCGCGTAAAATTCCTTATGTGCGCCGGAATATTGGCGTAATCTTTCAGGATTTCCGGCTGCTCCCGAAGCTGACGGCCTTTGAGAACGTTGCTTTTGCAATGGAAGTTATTGAGGCTCCGAAGAAAATTATCAAGAAGCGCGTCAATGAAGTACTAGATCTGGTCGGTCTGAAGAACAAAGCCAACCGCGAGCCTTCACAGCTCTCTGGCGGTGAGCAGCAGCGGATTGCGATTGCCCGGGCGATCGTTAATAATCCGTCCGTTATTATTGCGGACGAGCCTACGGGTAACCTTGACCCGGAGACCTCCTGGGACATTATGCAACTGCTGGACGAGATCAATTTCCGTGGCACTACGATCGTCATGGCTACGCATAACCGTGACATTGTTAACAAAATGCGCAAGCGGGTTCTGGCCATCGAGAACGGCAACATTGTGAGAGACCAAGTGAGAGGGGAATACGGTTATGAGTTTTAAGACCTTCTTGCGACACGTGCGGGAAGGCTTTAAAAACGTATTCCGCAACGGCTGGATGTCCATAGCCTCCATCACCTCGATTGTCGTCTCGTTGTTCGTGCTAGGTGTCTTTATTCTGCTTGTACTTAATGTGAACGCTATCGCCGATAAGGCGGACAGTCAGGTTCAGATCAATGTGCATCTGGCGCTTAATACCGACCAGAAGCTACGTGAGACGGTGGAGAATGAGATCGGCAGCATGCCGGAGGTCAGCAAGATTACTTTTGTATCCAAGGAGCAGGGTCTCAAGGAATTCCGTGAAGATATGGGCGCGGACGCCGCTGAACTTCTTGAAGGATTCGATGAGGACAACAACCCTTTGCCGGACAAGCTGGTAATAGAGGTCATTGAGCCGACTACTGTCCCTTTTGTGGCTGAGAAGATCCAAGCGCTGAACGAGACTCATGAAGAGCAGCCTATCTATAAAGTCAATTACGGAAAAGGCTCAATCGAGACGTTGTTTAAAGTGACGCGTGCTGTGCGCAATATTGGTTTTATTTTTGTAGCAGGATTAGGCCTGATGTCCATGTTCCTGATCTCCAATACGATTCGCGTAACCATTTTGGCCCGTCGCAAAGAGATCGGCATCATGAAGCTGGTTGGGGCGACAAATTATTTTATTCGCTGGCCTTTCTTTATAGAAGGGGCACTGATCGGATTAATTGGTTCACTCGTCACCTCGGGCCTGCTTTACGCAGGTTACACCAGTCTGTTGTCTTCTGTGCAGGGTGACCCGATGCTGGGGCTGAAGCTGATCCCGTTCGGTGAGATCTGGATGCTCCTGTGCGGTCTGCTGGTTGGGCTGGGCATGCTGATTGGCATTTGGGGAAGTACCGTGTCCATTCGCAAGTTTTTGAAGGTATAACGAGATTTCGAAGGTTCAAGTCAGGCTTCTGATTTTAATTTTGATTTTGGATAAAGGATGGGGAGTGCGAGTTGAAGAAGATTGCTGCCGGGTTAGCCGTATTATTGCTGACTGTCACTATGTTCGGGCCCTCTGAAGGATATGCCAACAAAAAGAGTGTCGCCGAAATCGACAAGCAGCTCAAGAAGCTGCAGCAAGAAGTTAAGGAAGCCAAAGAGCAGCAGGTGAAGGCTGCTTCGCGCAATCAGGAAGCACAGCACTATAAGAACAAGACTAATATGAATTTGCAGTATGTGCTGGGGCAAGTAGATATGGTTAAAGGGAAGATGAAAGATATCTCTGGCAAAATCGCCGATACAGAGAAGTCACTGAATCAGACGGCTGTTCAGTTGGATGATGCGGAAGCGCGTATCGCTTCTCGGGAAAAGGTTCTGGAGTCTCGGGTACGCCTTATGTATACGGACGGAGCCGTATCCTACCTGGATGTGCTGCTCTCGTCTAATAGCTTCACCGACTTCCTGGACCGGGCGGATTCCCTGAAGCTGATCGTGGATCAGGATCAGGATCTTCTGGTGCAGCATAAGGTGGACAAGCAGCTTGTCATCGACAAGAAGCAAGAGCTGGAAGGAAAGTACGCCCAAGCCAAGCAGCTCTACACCGATTTGGAGGAGCAGCGCAGTCTGCTAAAAGAGAAGGAAAAGGATAAACAAGAACTTATCGCTTACTATGACAAGGAAATTCAGGACTCTGATGATATCAGTGAGGAACAGAATACGAAGCTTGTAGAGCTGGCCAGTCAGCGTTCTAACTTGGAGAAGGAAAAGGATAAGCTTAAAGCAGAGGAAGCGGCGAGAAAGGCAGCCGCTGCTAAGGCTGAAGCTGCCCGCAGAGAGGCTGAGGCCAAGAAGAAGGCAGCTAAGGCAGCATCTTCTTCAAGCTCCACAGCTTATGCAGGCGGAGACGGTCCGCTTTTGAGACCTGTAGGTGCAGCGCGAATCTCTTCTCCTTATGGTTACCGAACCCATCCGGTCACAGGAGAAGTAGGGAAGCTGCATACCGGTACGGACTTTGCCGTTTCGCAAGGAACCAGTATCCATGCTGCAGATTCCGGCACAGTGCTGGTAGCGGAATGGTGGAACGGGTACGGCAACTGTGTGATTATTGATCATGGTGGCGGCATGTGGACACTGTATGGCCATATTCGTAACGGCGGGATTAAGGTGAAAGCCGGTGATCACGTGAGTCGTGGTCAGGTCATCGCGGAGTCCGGTTCCACTGGGCGTTCCACGGGCCCCCATCTTCACTTTGAAGTCCGGATCGACGGTAAGCCTGTTAATCCGATGCCGTACCTGTAATTTTCGGACTAATAAATATTAATTGGACATAGGGCATATACTGGAAGGGATACCGTTCTATGCTGAACGGGTAAAACGCAAGGTTCGAGAGAGGGACAAGAAGGGACGGTGGGAACTGATGTTGAAGAAAAGCACAGCGGCGTTTTTAATGATCGCCGCCCTACTGTGCGGCAGCTTGCTGACCCTGAGTGTGACCGGTTATATGCAGATTTCCGGACAAGCTGCAGGGCAAGGTGCAATTTCCTCTGCGCTTAACGGAAGCAGCGGCCTGGATCAGAAGGAAGCCAAGAAGCTGGGTACGGCTCTTGGTTTGATTGAGGGGAATTACTATGAAACTGTAGATCGGAACAAGCTGATCGACGGTGCTGTCAATGGGATGATGGAAGCGCTGGGCGATCCGTATTCCAATTATATGGGTAAAGAAACGGCAGAGAAATTCGAGGAGAGCATCGAAGGCTCATTCTCCGGAATTGGAGCCGAAGTCTCCTCGGAGAATGGCAAGGTTGTCGTTGTGTCTCCGATCAAAGGATCACCTGCTGAGAAAGCGGGCATTCAGGCCAAAGACGTGATTCTTTCCGTCAACGGTGAATCCTTGGAGGGTCTGGAGTTAAATGCAGCTGTTGCTAAAATTCGCGGTCCTAAGGGCAGCAAGGCGACGCTCAAAATTCAGCGTGCCGGCTCCGCAGAGCCGTTGGAGTTTGCCATCACCCGTGATGACGTGAAACTGGAGACCGTCTACGCCAAGCTGGAAAAGGGCGATGTCGGTGTCATCGAGGTGACTCAATTCTCCATGAATACAGCAGAGCGGTTCAAGGAAGAGCTGGACAAGCTGGAGAAGCAGGGCATGAAGGGATTGGTCATCGATGTCCGTAACGATCCTGGTGGTGTACTTCCTGTAGTGATTCAGATGGCGGAGCAGTTCGTTCCGTCAGGTAAAACCATTGTGCAAGTTGAAGATAAGAACAAAAATCGTGAGCTTAGTAAATCCAAAGGATCCAGCAAAGCATATCCGGTTGTTGTTCTAATGAATAAAGGCAGCGCAAGTGCATCGGAAATTCTGGCAGGGGCCTTGCAGCAATCGGCAGGCGCCAAGCTGATCGGGGATAATTCGTTCGGCAAGGGTACGGTGCAGACCAGCTTTGACAAGCAGCTCGGAGACGGCAGTTTGCTGAAGATCACGATTGCCAAATGGCTGACGCCTGACGGCACTTGGATTCACGGCAAAGGCATCAAGCCAGATATTGCAGTGGCTCAGCCCGACTATTTCTCGGTAGCTCCGATCAATAAGAGCGCGACCTTGCAATACAATATGAACAGTGCAGATGTAAAGAGTGCGCAGATTATGCTGGATGGACTAGGCTATAAGCCGGGCCGTAAAGATGGATATTTCGACGCTGCTACCAAAGAAGCGGTGAAGAAATTCCAGAGCACAGCCAAGCTAACGGTCACAGGCATTATCGATGCCAAGACTGCGGAGACCCTGGAAGCGGCATTGATCAAGGCTATCCAGAATCCGGCCAATGATAATCAACGGAATAAGGGAATTGAAGAGATTCAGAAGGAAATCAAGTCAGCATCGTCGAACAAGTAAGAAGGCTGAATTCAGCCTTCTTTTTTTCTTTGATTTTTGAGAAATGTAGTAGCCGGACGAAAAGGAGCGTGACGAACGGTTGAATGTGATGCTGGAACTGTTGGGAAGCTTGGGCAAGGCAGCGCTGAATTTGCTAATCCAGCCCTATTACTATATTGCTCTTATCTTTGTTGCCCTGTATTACCGAAGACAGGTAGCCTTGGAACGGAAACTTATTCATGTAAAGCTGCATAGTCCGGGTCAGGAAATTTGGCGTACAGTCTGGAGTGGCCTGGTTATGGGACTTCTGGTATCTGTTGCTGCTGTCTTACTGGGTGTTTCGATCTCTGGTCCAGCAGTGGCCTGTATTTGGATTGTTACCCTGCTTCTATTGCTGATTCGTGTTCGTTATCTATGTTTTGCCTATGCTATAGGCATACTAGGTGTTATACAATTCGTGTTTTCTTTCTTTCCGAATGCATTCCAGACGGGGACAGTCGGAACTCTAGTTACCGGTCTGCGGGAAATGGACATTCCAGCTTTGCTGGTGCTGGCCGCTTTGCTGCATCTGGCCGAGGCCCTGCTGGCTCGTTGGCAGGGCCCCGGATTGGCTTCGCCGCTCTTCCTGAAAGGCAAGCGTGGCAAGGTCGTCGGTGGCTTTCAGCTGCAGGCCTTCTGGCCGCTGCCGCTGTTCCTGCTGGTTCCTGCCGCTGCCGGAACCGGAGATCTGCCATGGCAGCCGCTGCTGGGCGGCGGGCTAGGCATCGTGTCCCTGCCCGTCATCATCGGCTTTAGCGAGATGACGCACAGCCTGCTGCCGGGGCGCAAAGCTGCCCGTACGGCAGGGCGGCTGCTGATCTACAGCGGCGTCCTGCTAGGCCTCAGCCTGCTGGCCTTCTGGTGGAGCCCGCTGACGCTGCTCGCGGCGCTCGCAGCGGTCCTGCTGCACGAAGGGCTGTCCTGGTACAGCGCTCTGGAAGAGCGCAGCAGCAGTCCCATCTTCGTGCATCCCCCGCACGGCCGCAAAGTGCTGGCCGTGCTGCCGGGCAGCCCCGGGCAGGAGCTGGGCATCCTGCCCGGCGAGGTCTTGCTCAAGGTCAACGGGGTCCTGTTGACCGAAGCCGCGCAGCTGCATGAGGCGCTGCGCAAGAACCCGGCGTTCTGCAAGCTGGAGGTGCAGAACCGGGCAGGCGAGAGCAAGTACCTGCAGACCGCCATCTATGATGGTGATCATCACCAGCTCGGCATCATACTTGCGCCAGAGCCGGATGAGACGACCATCGCGCTGGCGAAGCCAACGAGCATCTTCGGCATCATTAGTCTGCGGGCCAGCCTCAGCCGCAGCAACCGCTCAGCGGCTAATGATCTTAAACGGGCGAAATCCGCTGCCGAGTCCAAAGCGGATTAGGCCTTTGGCGATGCAGTTGGACAATTCATCCACGCCTGCTTCCCTAAAAAAGCTGAATCCAAGGTAGGTAGATGCAGATAATCCTTGGCCGTGTAAGGTGCTCTAGAGCTGTGAAACAGCTAAGTCTTCTGAAGTTAGAACAAGAGACTAATGGGTCCTCCTGTCTATCTTTCACTTTATAGCAGTAGAAGGTCCGAGTTGTGCTTAACAGGAAATTGTCCTGTTAAATAAAGTGAAATGAAATAAAGCGCCGGATTAACAGGATAAACTCCCGTTAATCCGGCGCTTTATTAGGTTTTCATGGCTATGGGGAGGAAATAACAGGATCTTTTCCAGTTATTCTTGCAAAACTATGATTTAACGGGCAGAATAACGGGAGTTTATCCAGTTGTTTCTGCGGGCTAAGTTATTTATCTGTTATGTAGAATGAAGTTAGGATTCTAACCTGGGGTTAGTCATGCAATGGCGGAACGTTGGGGCCTTTTAGTCGCTGCCGCTCGCCATCACGCCTGCCAGCACTAGTCACACTCACCGCTCGTCAGGATTTTAACCAGCCTGTCAGTCAACCTATAACCTCACTCCCGAATGTTCTTCAAATAAAAAATCGCAATCTGCGTGCGGTCGCGAAGGCTGAGCTTACTCAGGATGTCGGTGATGTAGTTCTTGACGGTACCTTCGCTCAGGAATAAGGCACCGGCAATCTCCTTATTGGAGTGACCTTCGGCGATAGAAGCGACGATAGCTTGTTCCGCTTTGGTTAGCCCGTAAGCTTCAAGGCATTGCGCGGGTGTGTTTTCCTGTTGTGCCGCGGGCTTTAGGAAGGTAGTCAGCTTACGGGCAATATCGGGATGGATTAGCATGTTGCCTTCATGTACAGTTTTGATCCCCTGGATAATACGGTCTGGCGGGATGTTCTTGAGCAAGTATCCCTGCGCTCCGTTCCGAAGGGCCTCGATAATATATTCATCATCGTCGAAGGTAGTCAGCATCAACACCGAAATCTGTGGATAGTTTGCTTTTATCAGCCGTGTGCCTTCAACGCCTCCGCAACCGGGCATGCGAATATCCATTAGCACCACGTCTGCCGCTAAGCCCCCCGACAGCAGAGCCAGTGCCTCATTGCCGTCTCCAGCTGTTCCAGCTACCTCAATATTGCCGTCCATACCCAAAAGCACCTTCAGACTTTCACGGATAAACGAATCGTCGTCAACAATGAGAACTTTGATCATAATGTTCAGCAGGTCTCCTTTAATCTGATTTTTGGCTAAAAGCCGTACTTGCCGCCAGATAGCTTTAAAATGTACTGGAATTCACGCATAAAACCTAGAAACAGCGTATGCTTTCTATAATTGCTTTCTTGGGGAAAGAGCGTTTATCTATCGCAAAATGAGTTCTTACTTCTTACTTCTTACTTCGCCAAGCAACGGACTCCAGAGACTTTATTGCCTATCGATTCAACTACGCAGGAAGATAACGGACCCCAGAGCTCCTAAGGGCAGAAATCCTGTTCAAAATCCGCTGTTTAGGAGGAAATAACGTCATCTGAGTCCACTACATGTTCCAGGAGCAGCTTGATGCGCAAATAAAGACGTTACGGTCCGTTAGCTCCCCTGAGTGAGCTTCAACCTGCTAAACCGGGTGTTATGAAGAAGTTGTTTTGGCAAGCTCTGATTACGATGTTGAGCCTCAACTTATATAGCTAGAGTATTTCAGACTGTTTATATACTGGAAGTCGAGTGATTAGGGTGAACTCCGGTTCCAGCCGCAGCTCCAAGGTACCGCCGACCAGGGAGGTCCGTTCCTCCATGCCTTTTAGTCCCATCCCTCCTCGATTCAGTAATCGGTTCTTATCAAGGGGAAGCAAGCCATTGTTGCTAATCTCCATGGTTACCTCGATGGTTGAATAGCCAAGTCTGATGGAAATCGCTGTGGCCTTACCATGTCGCAGCCCATTAGTGATGGCTTCGCGCGCATTTTTATAAAGCACGACTTGCAGGCTTGGGTAGAGCTGGAACGGCATGCCTTCCACCTTGTAGGAGGTGACTATTCCGGTATCGCGGCCCGTCTCCTCCAGCAGTCTGTCCAGTGCGTAAGCACCTTCGAGCTGAGGCGCGTAGTTAATACGCCTAACAGCTGCGCGCATATCATCCATGCTGGCTGCGAGCTGGTCGCGAATCTGAACCATGAGGGCCATTCCAGTGTCAGGGGAAGAAGGGAGCGTATGAATGGCTGCTTCCATCATCATTTTCACCCGAATCAGCCGATGTCCAATATCATCATGCAATTGGCGGGCGATCCGAACTCGTTCTTCGGATTGGGCGGTATTCTCGACTTGGGCTGCGAATTGCTGAAGCCGGGTTCGGGCCTCATCCAGCTCGAAATGCCGTTTGCGCAGCTCATCATAGAGAAACAGCGTTTCGGCCTGCCCATGCTTGGCCCGGTGCAATAGTACCATGAGACAAGCAGCCAGCAGGAAGGCGAGATTGATGGAAGCGATCGCAAGCTGTGAGCTAGAATGAAAGGCGGTGTTAAGTGAGATCAAATGCACAGTAGTAAAGACCACCGGCACCAGCCGCGGCTTAAGCTGTGAGTAGAGCAGTAGGGAAGATATAGCGGGAAAGATCATCAATGGGCCATATTGAATACACAGCCAGGCTGTGAATAACATCTCAATGCCACTGAGCAATGCCCTAAAGGCTAGAGGCAGTTGTCCTTCCATCACGACCAGCAGCAAAAGAATCAGCAGGTGCAAAGTGAACAACTCGTAATCGGCATATTCCTGAATATGCATCGTTATCAGCGCAGGGATCACAATAAGTCCATAACGCAGCAATGTCAGCTCTCGGTTCACAGCGGTGCCTTCCTTTTGTTCATTTTATATTACTTAGCATAGCATACAGACTGTGAATTTCAGGAGATGACTTTAGTCACCTTCATAAAGTGACCTTCTGTACCTTAACTTCTATGCTTCCCGCGATACAATAAAGACATAACAGTTTGAATTGACAGGAGAGATGATGCATGGCACTTGCGGTACTGACCGATGTAGTGAAACGATATGACGGCAAATTGACAGTGGACCACTTGAACGTCAGCATTCAGGAGGGGGAAATCTTCGGCTTGCTAGGCCCGAACGGTGCAGGAAAAAGCACAACCATCAGCATGCTCTGCGGCCTCTTATCCATGGATGGCGGTAGCATCGAGGTAGACGGGATTTCGGTAGCGGCGAATCCCCTTGAGGTGAAACGCAGAATCGGGCTAGTGCCGCAGGATCTTGCGCTCTATGAGGTTATGACGGCAGCGGAGAATGTGACGTTCTTCGGTAAACTATACGGATTGCGTGGCAAGTTGTTGAAAGAACGTGTGGAAGAGGCACTGGCTTTTACCGGGCTTAGTGATCGGGCGAAGGATAAGCCGTCTTCTTTTTCCGGGGGGATGAAGCGCAGATTGAATATTGCTTGTGCCATTATGCATCGTCCGCGCCTAATTATTATGGATGAACCAACCGTGGGGATTGATCCACAGTCACGCAATCATATTCTGGAATCGGTCAAGAAACTGAACCAACTTGGTTCTACGGTGATTTATACCAGTCATTACATGGAGGAGGTCGCTGCTATTTGTGATCGGGTAGCGATCATGGATAAAGGCCATATCATCGCCTGCGGTACGGAGAAGGAGCTGCGGGAGCGGGTGGCTCGTGAAGAAAAAATCGTGATCAAAGCAAGCAATATTAACCCTGGGCTGATTCAGGAGCTTGGTCTGCATCCTCGGATCAACCGGGTAGAGGTTAGGGAGGATGTTGTGGAGATTTATCTGCCTTCTTCTCAGGGGGAGCTTCAGGATATCTTGTTTATTTTCGCCAAACACGAAGGAATTATCGCTTCTCTGCATGTCGACGAGCCTAATCTAGAGACACTGTTCCTGAGTTTGACCGGACGGTCACTGCGGGATTAATGGAGGTGGGATAAAAGAATGAATACATGGACCATTATGACCTACGAGCTTCGCCGACTGTTCCGTTCGAGAGCGCTTCTGCTGAATCAGTTCTTGCTGCCCCTTCTGCTGATCTTTCTGCTCGGTACCTCATTGTCGGGGGTAGTAGGCAGTCAAAGTAAACAGACCATCCACTCCGTTCGGGTTGGTGTAGTGAATCTACCGACCAAGAACACGGCAAAATCGGCACTTGTGGCGGATTTTCTGTCAACACCTGAGCTGCAAGATATCATCATTCCTATATCGTTGCCAAGCCGGGAGGCGGCAGAGAGCGGGCTCCGAGCGGGGAAATATGGATATGCCGTCATAGTACCCCCAGGTTTTGACCAGAAGGTACAGAACGGGGAGCAGGCTCAGCTGGAGTTTATCCTTGGCAAAGATCATACCAACAACCTGGTGGCCGGTACGGTGTTCGATAACTTCGTCGACCATATCAATGATATTCAGGCGGCTGCAACGATTTTGGGTCCAGAAAGTCTTGCAGCGTTTGCCCCTTCGAATGAGAATACTCCGTCCCCTTTGAAGTTAGGAGAGCTTGGGGAGGACGGGGGCTCGTACAGCGCCACCCAGTTCTATGCGGTATCGATGCTTTTAATGTTCCTGCTCTATTGCGGCCTGACCGTTAATATTTCGTTGTTCAATGAAAAGGAAGAACATACATTGTTTCGCTTGAATTCCATGCCCGTCAAAGGCTCCCAGCTATTCATTGGAAAAATGCTTGGTGTGGGTACGGTCTCTATCGTGCAATGTTCGGCTATTATTCTGCTATCGCATTGGCTGTATGGCGTGTATTGGGGTAACCGTCCAGTTCTGCTGATACTTTTCTGTCTGTTGATGATTATTGCGTCCATGACGCTATCTATCGTAGTGTCCATGTTTTTCAAAAGCGGAGCAAGTGCCCGCAGTGTGATTACTGTGCTCACCGTCTGCATGACATTTCTGAGCGGAGGGATGGCTCCCCTCCCCGAATCCTGGGTCAACTCAGTGGGGGCGTTCACGATTAACCATTGGATGATGCAGGCGATCCTCGGAATGATGCTGCATGTAGATGTATCCAGGATCATGCCTAATCTGTTGGCCATGGCGCTGATCTGTGTTGTCCTGTTTGGCGCAGCCCTCATCTCATACCGGAAGGTGGGATACCATGCGTAACATCATGACCATTGCCTGGAATATGGCAAAACGAACCATTGGTTCCCGTTCCGGTTTGCTCATCTATATTATTTTGCCTTGTATTGTGGTGTCGGTAATTATAACGACCACAGGCAGCTCAGGCGAGGAACCTGCTATTGTGCTGTATACCAACCTGGATAGCGGCGCAGGTGGACGGCATGTCATTGCGGAGCTTGCTGCTACCGGTGATTACAAGCTCGTCCAGACTTCTGGTGAAGCGGAGCTAAAGGCCAAGATTACGGATCAAAAAGGAACGGCTGGCGTATTCATTCCACCTGGTTATACAGAGGACCTGCTTGCCGGGAAGAAGCCACAGATCAGCTTCTACGAGTTGAAAATCTCGGAGACCTCGATTATGCTACAGCGCAAATCTGGCGAAATTGCCGGGCGGATGGGCCATACAGCTGAGGCAGTGCGGACGGCTAGCGCAGCCGGGGGCAATACTGAATCTAAGTTCTCAGCAGTATTGCAGCAGGCTGAACAGCATAAGGTCGGAAGTAAGCGTACCGATTATAATCTGTATCCCCGAGCGGAGCAGACTAGTGTCACCGGGTTTACATTGTTGTTCCTGATGGGACTTGTGACCAGTTCCGTCTCTATCATTGTCAAAGACCGCAGGGACAGAACCATGATGAGAATGTTTAGTGCTCCTGTTCATGCTTACGAGATCGCTATAGGCAACTTCCTGGGTAGTTTTCTTGTCGGGTTAATTCAGATTATCACATTACTTACGTTGACTCGTGGAATTCTTGGATATGATTTCGGGGTTCCGCTATATCTCTACTTCCTGGTGCTGGCCGCTTTTATGCTGGTATCCATGGGGATTGCCAGCACCATCACAGGGCTAGTCCGCAACCAGAACAACACCGGTATGCTGAACGCACTCATTCTAACGCCAACCTGCATGTTAGGCGGCTGCTTCTGGCCGATCTCCATCATGCCGGATTACATGCAGAAAATTGCCAACTTTGTTCCGCAAAAATGGGCAATGCAGGCGGTTGATGTCGCCGCAACCGGAGGTGGCTGGTCCGAACTGTGGTTGCCGTTCGCCATTTTGGGCCTCATGGCAGCTATATTGCTAGCGATTGGATCAGCGACGCTCCGCCCTAATGAGGCGGGAAGCGGAGCATAGGCTGACAACTCTAAAACGATAGTTAATATACCGTTCCTCCCGAGAGATAACTTTTGGAGGAGCGGTTTTTTATTTTGAAGAAACAGGAAATTAGGGTTTGACTTTCTAAATCTACAAATGTAATATTATCCCTGAGATTAGAATTACACTTGTAGATATAAAACGGAGGAGGCAACACCTATGACCCCTGTGCCCAAAATATCCGAATCAGAGTGGGAGATTATGAAGATCATTTGGAGTGATCATCCCATCACAGCTGAACATATTGCCGCTACGCTGCCTCATGACATCCAGTGGAGTGAACAGACCGTGCGTACGTTTATCACAAGGCTGCTAAAGAAGAAAGCCATTGGCTATAACAAAGAAGGTAGAACCTACCATTACTATCCCTTAGTTTCGGAGAAGGAATGCGTGAAGGCAGAAAGCCAATCCTTTTTGCAACGGGTATTTGGCGGAGCTGCAGATCTGATGGTGACGAATTTTCTGGAAGAGGCCGTATTGTCCGAGCAGGAGATTGAAGAGCTGCAACGGATTCTGACCGAGAAAAAAGACCGTAAAGGGAACAACTCACCCGGTGAGCAAAGATGAATGTATTCTATGCGGGATTTGCTGCTTTTCTCGAATCCACTCTCGCAGCTAGTGTTGTGATTCTTGTGGTACTGGTTCTTCGCAGGGTGTTCCGGCAAACGCTGGCCCCGCGCATTCGGCATTGGCTATGGCTGTTGGTTATTATTCGGTTGCTGCTGCCGGTATTCCCGGAAAGCCCGGTTAGTATTTTCAAGGTGGTGGACTATGGCCGTTACGTCAAGGAGACGCTACTACATTCTGCAGAGCAGATTGGGCAACGCCACACTATGGGGGATGGACAGTTGTCTTTACCTTTGCCGGAAGAGGGAGTGCTAAATCAGCCGAGTGCTGCCTCACAGGAACAACAGGGAATTTATCAAGGTGTTGGAAATGACGAGAACGCTGTTACTAAACAATTTTCAACGCTGATGAAGGTTATGGCGATCGTGTGGTCCTCGGGCACCCTCATCCTCTTAATCCATCTTGCGGTGTTCGCAAGACGTATGGACCGTCGGAGACAGCAGTTGATCCAGGTGACTGAGCCCCATATTCTGAATCTTCTTGATGAAGTAAGAGAGGTATTCAAGATATCCCGGCCCCTACCGCTCTATACGGGTACTTCTTTGGCAAGTCCCTATATTTCTGGTCTGCTGAAGCCGTGGATCTTTATTCCTCAGTCGTTGCTTCGGGAGATGGATTCAGCACAGTTATCCCATATTCTAGCGCATGAGTTGGCACACTATAAGCGTAAGGATATGCTGTGGAACCTGCTCGGGGGTATTGCCGCCGCGATTCATTGGCTCAATCCGCTGATCTGGCTTAGCATGAAGGCGATCAAGGCTGACAGAGAGCTGGCTTGTGACGCCTATGTACTGGAGACAATGGGCGAAGAGGAAGCTCCAGCCTACGGAATGACGATGGTTGCTTTTATGAAGCGTTACTCCGCTACAGGGCGTCCACCGACATTGCTCTATTACTCGAACTCCCGTCGCCGGCAAGAACTTGTCAGGAGGATCTCCATGATTAGCTCATTTAAAAAAGGGTCCTATAAAATCTCTATGACTGCCCTCTTATTCATCGTAATTCTTGGCGCAGTTACACTTACCAATGCTTCAGGAAGCGCAGTCCCTGTGGGAATTAACGATCCGAAGATCGTTAGTAATGATATACTTCCGGCTCAAGGCAGCCGGCAGTATAACCGATTGGACAGAGCGGTGAAGAAAGCGGGATTTGCCTTTGAGGCGCCGGCTGTGCTCCCTATGGGTTATGGACTGAAGATGGCGCATCTCTCAGCAGCGGGTGCCAATAAAGGCACGGATCTTATGAATAGTGCTACCCTGACTTTTGAGGCCGGAAGTGGGAAATACAGGACAGGGCAAATTATCCTGGAGGCTTTAAAACAAGTGCCAAGCGAGGGGATATATACTCTTGAGGACATGGCAGAGAAGGTGAAGCAACGAATTAATGTTATTCGTGAAAATAAAGCTCAAATACAAGAACAGCAAATTGTAATTGGTGATTTAAATATTCTCCAGATCCATGCCACTGAGGATAATCGCTTGAAAGATATCTACTATTTGTGGGAGCGTAATGAAATCGGTTATAAGCTGAACCTTGGTGGTGCTTCGCTAACCGAAGAACAGTCAGAATCATTAATAGCTTCCATGAATCTTCCTGATGAACGGATGAAAAATACTTACGTCAATAAAGATCTGCTGATTGTTGATATCCTTGACGTGGAAGACCTGGAGCTGGCAGCTTCGTCCATAGGTTTTACACCTAAGTTTCCCTTGAAAGTATTGAACTATGAACTTGAACGTGCCAATGAGACCAGCAAAATCAACTTTAGTTATCCCGAGAATGAACAAGACGAGTTGTCACGAGTGCTCTATAACAGATATGTTGATGAAACATCAAGTGACAACGAGCATTTGGCACGTTTCACTTTTGCACAGATCAAGGATGATGGACTGTATGCAAAGATAAAGAATGATGGGCAAGCGCTGTTTGGGCGAATCGATCGTGGCCAGGTTCAGGTACCGGTAACACCGGTCATTGTAGGGGGGCAAGAAGTATTGCAGACAGCTCCCTATAAAGTTGACGGAGAACTAAGCGCACCACACGAGCCTGATTTTATCAGCTACTTCTGGCTGGAGCAGGGAGTATGCTATCAGGCAGTATTCAGCAACGCGCAGGTACAGAATGAACAGGACATTGTGGCTGCATTGATCCGGTCCCGACCAGTGGATCTTGAAGAGCTAAGATAATAACGCACAGTCACTAAGGGAAGACAACGACAACGGCGTAAACTCATGTTATAATTAATGTACATGTATTTAATTGCATATTTTATTGCTATTAGGAGGAGCCTGTCACCAAGGGCTCCTCTTTGTCTTTTTTAGGACATCATTATCTCATAGGAGGGGCCCGGACAGAGAAAAAGGAGTGGGAGAAACCATGCAATTTATTCTTTATCTGATGTTGATTTTGTTATTTACCAAGTTGGCCGGAGATTTATCTGTAAGACTGGGGCAACCGGCAGTACTCGGCAAGCTGATAATCGGAATTGTACTGGGACCTGCAGTGCTGGGTTGGGTGCAGGATGGGGAATTTATTCATTACATGTCGGAGATCGGCGTGCTGTTGCTGATGTTCATAGCCGGTCTGGAGACGGATCTGGAGCAGCTCCGCAAGAACTGGAAATCGGCCTTTGCTGTGGCAGTGGGTGGGATCATATTACCCTTTGCAGGTGGCTTTGCTATAGGAGAATGGTTCGGTTTTGCTGACCATAATGCCTTGTTTATGGGAGTCATTTTGAGTGCCACCTCTGTGAGCATCTCTGTTCAGGTTTTGAAGGACATGAACAAGTTGAATTCGGGCGAAGGTTCGACGATACTTGGCGCTGCCGTAGTGGATGATATTCTGGTAGTGATTTTACTGGCCGTGTTGATGAGCTTTTTCGGTACAGGGACGGAAGTGTCTATCGGACTTCTAATTGGTAAAAAGGTACTGTTTTTTGCCGTCGCAATCATCGCGGGTGCCTTCCTGGTCCCAAGGCTAATGAAATGGCTTGCTCCACTTAGAGTTACTGAGGCTACGATTACTGCAGCGCTCGTGATCTGCTTTGGTTATGCGTACTTTGCTGAATTGCTCGGGATGGCCGGGATTATCGGCGCTTTTGCTGCTGGTATTGCTATTGCCCAGACCTCATTCAAACATACGGTAGAGACCAAGATTGAGCCCATTGCATATTCAATTTTTGTACCGGTGTTTTTTGTGAGTATCGGATTGAACGTAACCTTTGCTGGTGTAGGAGGACAGATTGGTTTTGTCGTGCTGCTTACTGTTGTCGCTATTCTGACCAAAATGCTGGGCGGAGGCCTTGGGGCACGTTTGACCGGATTTAACACCCGTTCCTCGGCAATTATCGGCGCAGGTATGATTTCAAGGGGTGAAGTTGCCTTGATTATAGCGGCTACTGGACTACAAAGTGGGCTGCTGCATCCAGAGTATTTCACATCCGTAATTATTGTAGTGATTGTGACAACCCTTGTCACTCCACCGCTACTGAAATACATGTTCCGTGAGCCCGAGAAGGTGACAGGTGAGTAAACGTAACTGTGAATAATTTCATATAAATGTTATAATTAAGAAAACTTTGCAAAAGGAGCTGACGTTATGTCCGATAATCACAACATACCGCTGCAGTCTCCACCAATGGACCCTTATGGAGCCAAAGCGAATTTTGATGTCAACGAAAAGAAATTGCATCTTGAGGGTCCTCCAGGGTTCATAAGACAAGTGACGAACCTGCTAATTCTGGCGGGAATTATCGCGTTTATTGTTGTTTTAGTGAGAGTTTTTTGATGAAATCATTAATTTAATTTGAAGAGCGAACGGGTGTATGCCCGTTCGCTCTTTGTTGTTACAACATTTTTAATTGCGATAACGTGCCTAAACCTTGAATCTGTCGATTTGACTATGTAACCGTTCAGCCATTTGGGATAGAGATGAAGCAGAGGAGAAGATTTCTTCCATAGAGGCCAGTTGCTCCTCTGTTGAAGTGGAGATCTCTTGAATGCCTGATGCGGATTCATGAGCGATCGTAGATATAAATTCCATTAAACCGTTGACTTGTTCTGAACTTGCAGACATCTCTTCTGCAGCAGCAGCAACCTCTTGAATTTGAGACAATACTCTTTGTACCGACTGATCGATATGTTCAAATGATGTGCCTGCCATATGTACCACAAGAATGCCTTCATCCACTCCCTGTATGCTGGCTTCCATAGATTGTGCCGCGTCCTGTGTTTCCTGTTGTATAGTTGATATTAGTTCGGCAATCTGGCGTGAAGAATGGGAAGACTGTTCAGCTAGATTTCGAATTTGACTTGCTACTACTGCAAATCCTCTGCCCTGTTCTCCTGCCCGTGCAGCTTCAATTGAAGCGTTTAATGCCAGCAAGTTTGTTTGTGCGGCGATGTCGGTAATTATTTTAACAATTTCCCCAATGCCCTGGGATCTCGTCTCCAACCCATGAATCACGTTCGATAGATTTTTGATGGTTTGGTGGATGGAGCTCATTTGATCCATAACCCGTTGAATGACCTGGCTGCCTTCAAACGATTTTTCTGCGGCTTCAGAGGCGGAGGAGGAGACATTTTGTGCATTGGCAGCAATATGTTGTGCGCCTGAGGACATTTCATTGACGGCTAACACACTTTCTCGTACGCTATGAGTCTGTTTGTTTGATCCGGTGGCCACTTCTTCTATAAAGGTAGCAATTTGTTCTGTCGCTACGTTGGTCTGTTGAGCGCTTGCCGTCAATTCTTCCGAAGCCGCCGCCAAATGCTCAGCGCTTGTAGTGGTTTGGGCAATCAGTTCCCGAAGATTGGTCACCATTTGGTTGAAGGATTTGGCTAAATCACCGACCTCATCCCGGTTCTTCGTCTCGATGGCTTTAAGAGTCAAGTTACCCGAAGCGATTTCTTTGGCAGCGTTAGCTATAGAAACGATGGGTTTGGAAATGATTCTGGAGATAAAGATTCCGACAAGAATAGCCAGAAGGAAGGCTGCGATACTAATAATCATAATTGCTCTTTTGATTGAGGCAACCATCGCTGAATTGTTTTGAGATCCCTCATCAACCAGCTTCTGCTGTCTGTCAGCGATAGTGTTTGCAAGCTCCTGCATATCCCGACCAATCTGAAGTACATCAGCAGAGGATTTTATTCCAGCTTCTTTATTTGAGTCTATTAATGCAGCAACCTTGGTAGCATCTGCGTTGAATTGTTGATTCAGTTCCTGCAATTTTTTGATGTCGTTTTTATCGATATCCCGCCGTACCATACTTAAAGTGGCGGTCGCTAGTTCTGACATTTTCCCATTCACATCATGCAGCTTATCAAGCTGCTCTTTGTCCTGGTTAAGCATATAATCGCGTAAACTGCTCATTTGCTGTATAGAGTCTGCTCGGATATCTTTGGAATTAGCTAAAATCTTCTCTCGCCTGCTAACCAGATCGGTGTACGATTCATCAATCTCCTGTAAATAGTAAAAAGATATGAAACTGATAAATCCTAAAAAAATTGCAATAATTAAAAAACCAGTTAATATTTTGTTGCTGATACTAAACTTCATAAGTCATCCCCTTTTGAAATCAACTATTCTTCACAATTCGACAATAACACGATTTTCCATTCTTGAAAAGTCGATTTATTAGGTTGTTATCGGAAATTATGAATGAGTTTAGATAGGGGTGATAATTCGCATTAGTGAAAAATTAGATCTTTATGCTCATAAAAATAGATGGGATTGCTAATTAAGTATGAGAAAAGCTCCCGGCCGTTTAATAGGCGGCGCGGGAGCTTTTCTTACTTTCGTATATATACTATACCTGCATAAGTTTGTTATTTGCCCTGAAGCTGGCGCAGCACGATAATCTCTACGCGGCGGTTCTTCTGCCGTCCGGCTTCGGTAGAATTGTCGGACGCCGGGCGCGTATCGCCATAACCCGCGTACTGGAATGTACTTGGCTTCAGCCCTTCTTTGTCCACAAAGTAACGCAGGACAGAAAGGGCCCGGGCCCCGGACAACTCCCAGTTGTCGCTATAACGGGATAGCTTAGAGAGTGGCATGTTGTCGGTGTGGCCTTCAATGCTTATAGTAGCACCGATTCCGTGGAACAGACCTGACAGCTGCTTCAACGCAGGAAGGGCAGGGTCTTTAAGCGCCGCGTTGCCAGGATCGAATAGAAAACGGTCACTGAGTGTGATCGCGATGCCTTGCGGCTTATCAGCTACAAAGATCTGGTCGCCCAGATTATTGTCCTTTACATATTTGGTGATCACGCCCATCAGTTCGGCAAGCCGGGCTTCCTGCTCGCGAAAAGCCAGCTCTCGATCTGAAGGTTTCAAGTTGTCCGACTTCGTTGGGGAAGGTCCTTCGCTGGACTCGGCTCCGCCTGCGTCCTGCCCTTTTCCCGGTGCCGGACTACCTGGTTGCGACTGCCGGCCTGGGCTGGTGCCGTTTAATCCTTTTTGCCCATCCAGAAGACCGTTGCCTCCGCCTGGTAAGGCGCTCCCGTTCTTGAAGGTTTGGGATAACGAGCCAGTGACGACATTATACTTCTCCGTGTCCAGGCTGCTCATTGCATAAAGAACAACGAAAAAAATAAGCAGTAGCGTAATAAGGTCTGCGTAAGTGATCATCCAGCGGTCACGGCTGTCCTGTTCGGTTCCTCTCTGTTTTCGGCGATTTCGCTGTCTCATGAATGGCCTCTTGAGCGGATAGACTCAGCGGGAGCTGGAGCCAAATCATTAATGAAAGAATTCATCTTCTTGCGCACCAGTTGCTGATGTTCCCCGTTACGAAGTGCGAGGATACCGACGAGCAGCATTTCCATAACATGCAGTTGCTCCTGGCTGCGGGATTTGATTTTGGACGCAATGGGTAAAAAAATAAGATTGGCGCTGGCAACCCCATACAGCGTTGCCGTAAAGGCGACCGCGATGGAGGGACCTAGGCTTGAAGGATCAGTTAGACTTCCTAGTACGTGAATCAAACCCATCACCGTACCGATGATGCCCATAGTAGGCGCATAGCCTCCGGCTGCCTCAAAAATCTTGGCATAGCTTTCATGTTTGGCTTCCAGAGCGTCCATCTCCAGCTCCAGGATTTGCCGGACCTGCTCAGGGTCGGTACCGTCGATCATGAGTTGCAGGCCTTCGCGGGTGAAGGGGTCAGGATGCTCCTCTGCCCTTTTCTCCAGAGCAAGAACCCCGTTGCGCCGCGTAATCGCTGCCATTGCAATGATTTCTTCGGCTTTTTCTTCAGTGTTTCCGGCGTTTTTGCCAAAAGCCAGCGACAGCGCAGCAGGAAGGGTGCGCAATCTGGATGCCGGAAAGCTGATCAGTATAGCTGCAAGCGTTCCTCCAAACACAATGAGGGCGGCATTCGGCTGTAGCAGGCCGCTGAGGCTTCCGCCTTCCCAGAAGAAGCCGCCGATCATGGCCGCGAGTCCGGCCACAATACCGATTATTGATGTAATATCCATGCTGCATGCTCCTTAAATTTCTATATATTATGGTTTGCAACGTTACCGTCAACACTGTATAATGAACGGGAACAAGTATTCTTATCTTCCAAATTTTATCACCATCGTATGAAGAGCTTATTTTCAGATAACAATAATATATTAATATATTTTAGTCGATAGAGGGGAGACGGGCAAATGAGTGATATTGTCCTCAGCACGAAGACTTTTGAACTGGAGTCCGAATATACACCCCAGGGCGATCAGCCTCATGCCATAGAGGAATTAGTAGAAGGCATCCGGCAGGGCAAGAGGCACCAGACGCTGCTGGGAGCGACAGGAACGGGAAAGACCTTTACCATCGCACAAATGATTTCGAAGCTTAACCGCCCCACACTGGTGATCGCACATAATAAGACATTGGCTGCACAGCTTGCGAGTGAGTTTAAGGAGTTCTTTCCTAGCAACTCGGTAGACTATTTTGTCAGCTACTACGATTACTATCAGCCTGAAGCCTATATTCCTTCCTCCGATACCTATATTGAGAAAGATTCCAGCATAAACGAAGAGATAGATAAGCTGCGTCACTCGGCGACCAGTTCTTTGTTCGAACGTCGTGATGTAATTATCGTGGCGAGTGTGTCGTGTATCTATGGCCTCGGCTCGCCGCAGGAATACGGTGGATTGCTGCTATCGCTGCGGGTTGGCATGGAGAAGCCGCGAAACCAGATTCTGAGCCGGCTTGTGGATATTCAGTATCAGCGTAATGATATGAATTTTGTACGCGGCACCTTCCGTGTGCGGGGTGATGTCATTGAGATTTTCCCGGCTTCCCAAGGGGAGCATGCCATCCGTGTTGAACTGTTCGGCGATGAGATCGAGCGTATTACAGAGATTGATGTGCTGACAGGTGAACTGATTGGTGAGCGCGATCATGTCGCTATTTTTCCGGCATCTCACTTTGTAACGAAGGAAGAGACCATGAAGGTGGCGCTCGTCAATATTGAACGTGAACTGGAAGAGCGTCTGACTGCGCTGCGCGATGCAGGTAAGCTCTTGGAGGCACAGCGGTTAGAGCAGCGTACACGCTATGATATCGAGATGATGAAGGAAGTGGGCTTCTGCTCCGGGATCGAGAACTATTCTGGTCCGCTTACCTTCCGGGAACGAGGGGCGACCCCCTATACTCTATTGGATTATTTTCCGGATGACATGCTTATTGTCATAGATGAATCGCATGTGACGCTGCCACAAATCCGGGCGATGTACAATGGTGACCAAGCGCGCAAGAACGTTCTCGTAGACCACGGGTTCCGTTTGCCGTCTGCGCTTGATAACCGGCCGCTCAAATTTGAGGAGTTCGAGGGCAAGGCAAGCCAGCTTGTATATGTGTCGGCTACACCTGGACCGTATGAAATGGAGCATTGCCCAACAATGGTGCAGCAGATTATCCGGCCTACAGGCCTGCTGGACCCTATTATTGAGGTTCGTCCAACCGAGGGTCAGATCGACGATCTGATTAGCGAGATTCACGATCGTATCGCCAAGGATGAACGGGTGCTCGTCACTACTCTCACTAAGAAAATGTCGGAGGATCTGACCGATTATCTTAAAGAAATCGGAATCAAGGTCCGCTATATGCACTCTGATATCAAAACCTTGGAGCGGATGGCCATTCTACGCGATCTCCGTCTGGGTACGTTCCATGTGCTCGTGGGGATTAACTTGCTGAGAGAAGGTCTGGACTTACCAGAAGTATCATTGGTTGCCATTCTCGATGCCGACAAGGAAGGGTTCCTTCGTTCGGAGCGGTCGCTCATTCAGACCATTGGTCGCGCCGCGCGGAACTCCGAAGGACGGGTACTGATGTACGGTGACCGAATTACGGACTCTATGGATAAGGCAATTAGTGAGACTCAGCGCCGTCGTTCCATTCAGATCGCCTATAATGAGAAGCATGGTATTACACCAACAACGATCCATAAGCGGGTACGTGATGTCATCGAAGCAACGAAGGTTGCAGAGTCGAAGGCTGATTATCTGACCGGAGCGGGTAGCAAGATGAACAAGAAAGAGCGTCAGTCTCTAATGCAGCGTCTCGAAGCCGAGATGAAGGACGCGGCCAAGAACCTACAGTTCGAACGTGCCGCAGAGCTTCGTGATGCCTTGTTGGAGCTGCGTGCCGAGTAGTGGTGTAAAGTCGCTCTTTTTTACGATAAAAAAATATTATTTGAACGGTGCTATCCCAGGCCGTTCTTTTTAGATCATTCCTTTGTACGGCTTTCAGTTCAGTCGATCCATTCCGCACAATCCCACCCATCACTACAGTTTCTTGAGCGATATCCTGAGAGTTTTAGCTCTTCGGGTCTAGCCGGAAGGTTAAGTGGGGTGGGTGAACTCTAGGAGGTTATAGTGTTGGCGAACGAAAATATTGTAATTAAAGGCGCTAGGGCGCACAATCTTAAAAATATAGACGTGACGATCCCCCGTGACCGCTTCGTCGTGCTGACGGGACTTAGTGGTTCCGGCAAATCGTCGCTGGCGTTCGACACGATTTATGCTGAAGGGCAGCGACGTTACGTTGAATCGCTGTCGGCCTACGCACGCCAGTTTCTGGGACAAATGGAGAAGCCGGATGTAGACTCCATCGATGGATTGTCGCCAGCAATCTCCATCGACCAGAAGACCACTAGCCGCAACCCTCGTTCCACGGTAGGGACGGTCACAGAAATCTATGATTACCTGCGGCTTTTGTTCGCACGTATCGGTCATCCGCATTGCCCGGACCATGGTATTGAAATCACCTCGCAGACAGTTGAACAGATGGTGGATCGTATTATGCAGTATCCAGAACGGACACGTCTGCAGATACTGGCTCCTGTGATTTCAGGACGTAAGGGCGAGCATAAAGGTCTTTTCACGGATATTTCCAAGCAAGGCTTTGTTCGCGTGCGCGTGGATGGTGAATTGCGTGATGTGAGCGAGGATATCGAGCTGGAGAAGAACAAGAAGCATACCATCGAAGTAGTTGTGGACCGGATTGTCATCAAGGAAGATATCGAGACCCGGCTGACAGATTCCATTGAGACTGCGCTGAAGTTGTCGGGCGGCAAAATCCTTGTTGATATTATTGACCAGGAAGAGCTGCTGTTCAGCTCCAACTTCGCATGCCCAGTCTGTGGATTTAGTATCGAAGAATTGGCGCCGCGGATGTTCTCTTTCAACAGCCCGTTCGGAGCTTGCGGTGAGTGCGATGGTCTTGGTGTGAAAATGGTGGTCGATCCTGATCTGTTGATTCCAGATACGGGGAAATCTATTGAAGATGGGGCCTTCCTGGCCTGGACCGGAAGCACCTCCAATTACTACCCGCAATTTTTGAAGTCTGTCTGTGAGCATTTTAATATTCCACAGGACATACCGGTAAGCGAACTGACACCGGATCATATGGATAAGCTGTTGAACGGCACCGGTAGTGAGAAGATACGCTTCCGTTACGAAAATGATTTCGGGCAAAAGAAAGATGCTTTGGTTGCCTTTGAAGGTATCATTCCCAATCTGGAGCGCCGCTACCGCGAAACGGCTTCGGACGGGATCCGTGAGTTCATCGAAGGGTTTATGAGCGCGAAGCCTTGTCATGTCTGCAAAGGTAAACGCCTCAAGAAAGAGATTCTGGCAGTGACGATCAATGATCGCAATATTGCTGATGTTACGGATCTTTCTATTGGTGATTGCGAGCATTTCTTTGAACATGTTGTTCTTTCTGAGAAAGAGCAAGCGATTGCCAACTTGATTCTCAAAGAAATCAGCAGCCGTCTCGGCTTTTTGGTAAACGTAGGCCTGGATTACCTGACACTCAGCCGGGCAGCAGGCTCCTTGTCCGGAGGGGAAGCACAGCGTATCCGGCTGGCGACTCAGATCGGCTCCAGCCTCATGGGTGTACTGTATATTCTGGATGAGCCGAGTATTGGGTTGCACCAGCGTGATAATGATCGCTTGATTTCTACCCTTGCGCATATGCGTGACCTTGGCAACACCTTGATTGTGGTAGAGCATGATGAGGACACGATGATGGCTGCCGATTATATCATTGATATCGGCCCAGGTGCAGGGATTCATGGAGGGAAAGTCATTGCTCAGGGTACGCCGGAAGAGATTATGAAGGACCCTAATTCCTTGACAGGAGAATATTTAAGCGGTCGGAAATTTATCCCTGTCACCTCCAAGCGCCGTCCGACGGATGATCGTTGGCTGGAAATCCGTGGTGCTAAAGAGAATAATCTGAAGAACGTCAACGTTAAAATCCCACTCGGTGTCTTTACGGCTGTAACAGGCGTATCGGGGTCCGGCAAGTCTTCGTTGGTCAACGAGATTTTGTATAAGAGTCTCGCTCGCCATCTGAACAAAGCAGTGAAGGTTCGTCCGGGACTGCACAAGGAGATCAGAGGGCTTGAGAATCTGGACAAGGTGATTGAAATTGACCAGTCGCCAATCGGACGGACTCCGCGTTCTAATCCGGCCACGTATACCGGCGTGTTCGATGACATTCGTGATCTGTTCGCCAAGACTAATGAAGCTAAGGTGCGCGGTTTCCAGAAGGGACGCTTCAGCTTCAACGTCAAGGGAGGGCGTTGCGAGGCCTGCCGTGGGGACGGAATCATCAAGATCGAGATGCACTTCCTGCCAGACGTCTATGTGCCTTGTGAGGTCTGCAAAGGCAAGCGATATAATCGTGAGACTCTGGAAGTAAAATATAAAGGCAAAAATATTTCCGATGTGCTTGAAATGACTGTGGAGGATGCGACGGAATTCTTCGTTAACATTCCGCGTATTCACCGTAAAATGCAGACGTTGCTTGATGTTGGTCTCGGGTACATCAAGATTGGCCAGCCGGGAACGACACTGTCCGGCGGTGAAGCGCAGCGTGTGAAGCTGGCTTCTGAATTGTACCGCCGTAGCACAGGCAAGACTCTGTATATCCTGGACGAGCCTACTACCGGGTTGCATGTGGATGACATCGGCCGCCTGCTGGAAGTGCTACATCGCCTTGTAGACTCCGGAGAATCTGTGCTGGTCATTGAGCATAATCTGGATGTCATCAAGACCGCCGATTATCTGATCGATATGGGGCCAGAAGGCGGCAGCGGTGGAGGAACAGTGCTGGCTACAGGCACACCAGAAAAGCTGATTACTGTTGAGGCGTCTTACACAGGCAGATACTTGAAGCCTATCCTGCTCCGTGACACGGAGCGGACCGAAGCTCTGCGGTTGGAGACATCGGATATTAGCTAGAGGATGTAATCTTAGGTAGAGGGTCACGCGATAGCGTGGCTCTTTTTACATAGCTAAAAGAAGGGTAAGCTTATACAAGCTGAACAAAAAAGTAAAAGCAAGCGAGATGGCACAGAGGGGAGAGTTTGGGATCATCCCTTTTTGTAAATGATGAAAATCATCTCTTTTAAGTGAAAAATGGATGAAAATTATATTTTTTATGACATTTACCTCATTTTTTGCACAATACCTCTTGCGCAGCCCAAATGGTAGCGATAACATAGAAGGGAATATGGGAATAGAGGCGCTTGCTTGACAAAACTTTTGAGGAGGTATCGCCATGCTGCTTGCAGAAGCTGCCGCGCAAGAACCGTCTAAATTTCATACCTTTGATGTATTCATGATTTTGTTCACGATCCTCATCTTGGTTGGGGTAGTACGGCTGCTGAAGGCTCCGCAGAAGAACAAATTCGCCATTGCTTTTGGTGCAGTGAGCTTGCTTGTCTTCGTCGTTTCCGATTATGCCATGGTGATGAACTGGTTGAGCTAAAATAAGGGCAATCCAGGATAACTGAAAAGTGAAGTCCGAAAGACTCCTTTACCGCCGTGGCGAAATAAAGGTGTCTTTTTATTTGCGATCAAAGTGAATTATTTACATTCAGCACTATATTAAATATTGGCAAACACATGGCGAATAGGTGTGATTTTTGATACAATAAATAAGTTAAACGTATAGAAATGACCCGTCTTGGACGGTTTGGGAGGATATAAATGAAAGAGCAGGACATACGCAGAGAAGACGTGGAGTTGCTGGCTCCGGCTGGTGACTGGGACTGTATGCGGGCGGCTGTGGCGAACGGGGCGGACGCTGTCTTTTTTGGCGTAGAGAAATTTAATGCACGTGCTAGAGCGAACAACTTCCGCATGGACGAGCTGCCGGAAATTATGGCTTTTCTACACAGCTATGGTGTAAAAGGCTTTCTGACCTTTAATATACTTGTGTTTGAGAATGAACTACCTGAAGCTAAGGAACTGATTGATGCCTGCGTGGATGCGGGTGTAGATGCGGTGATTGTACAGGATTTGGGACTGGTTAAGCTGATTCGCGAGATTTCCCCGGATTTCCCGATTCATGGTTCCACACAGATGACCATTACTTCGCCGGAGGCGGTTGAATTTACAAAGCCGTTCGGGATGGAACGTGTGGTACTGGGCCGCGAAAATAACTTGAAGCAGATTCGTACGATCGGTGATCAGGCGCGTCTGCCGATGGAAGTATTCGTTCATGGTGCGCTTTGCGTCTCCTATTCCGGTCAATGTCTAACCTCGGAAATGTGGGGCGGACGCTCCGCCAACCGTGGGGAATGTGCGCAGGCCTGCCGTTTGCCATATGACCTGATGGTCGATGGTGAGATCAAACCGATGGGTGATGTGACTTATCTGCTCTCGCCGAAGGACTTGGCGGCTATCGAACTGATGCCAGAGCTGATTGAAGCGGGCGTAACGTCCTTTAAAATTGAAGGACGTCTTAAAACCCCTGAGTATGTAGCTAACGTGGTTAGCAAATACCGTAAGGCCATCGACCGTTACTTTGATGGTGAGTGGTCTGCGCCATCCAAGGAAGAAATGCGCGAGCTCCAGCAGAGCTTCTCGCGGGGCTTCACACATGGTTTTTTAGATGGGACGAACAATAAGAAGCTGGTTGACGGGACTTTCCCGAAAAGCCGTGGTGTCTACTTGGGTACGGTTGAACAAATTCTGCGCGACGGTGTAGTCTGCCGCATTCACGCACCGCTCAAACGCGGTGACGGGATTGTATTCGACGCAGGCGATCCAACAAAGAAGGAAGAAGGCGGACGTGTCTACGACTTGCGCCGTAAAGGCGTAAAGCTGGAAGGTGAAGCCGGTGAGGGCTGGATTGTTGATATTATTGCTGGACGCAATGATGTGGATCTTCGCCGTCTGCATGTCGGTGACCGGATCTGGAAAACCAATGACCCAGCGCTGGACAAAGCGCTGCGTCAGTCTTACGAGACTGAGAAGCCATACCGGGTATTCCCGGTTCAGGTGAAGGTCAGTGGCCGCGCCGGTGAGAAGCTGGAGACTTGGTGGACGGACACGCAGAAGGGCGTGACCGTCCAGGTGGATTCGGAGCTTGCGCTGGAGACTGCGCAAAAGCGTCCGATGGACGCCGTCCTGCTGGAAGAACAATTCGGCCGCTTGGGCGGCACGGTGTTCCAGCTAGAGGCGCTGGAGTCGCATCTGGAAGGCGACGTCATCGTGCCTATGCGCGAGCTGAACAGCATCCGCCGCCGCGCGGTGGAGCTGCTTGCGGGCGAGCGCCCGAAACCGCCCGTCTACGTGAAACGGGCGGTAGAGGTCTACGGCGACGCGACCCGCAGGGGCGTCGCTGAAGCAGCCATCCCGGCTGTGCGGGATGGCTGGGGTGTGAGCGGCGCGGCAGGGCTTACCGCGCTGTGCCGCAGCCTCCCGCAGGTTGAGGCTGCACTCAAGGCCGGCGTGAAGAACATTTACGCCGACTTTGAGTTCATCAAGCAGTTCCCGGCAGCCGTGGAGGCTGTGCGGGCTGCGGGCGCAAGCATTGCGCTGGCAACGCCGCGTATCCACATGCCGAATGAGAACGGCTACCATGCTAACATCCTGCGTCTTCAGCCGGATGCGGTGCTGGTGCGCAATACAGGCGCATTGTATTACTATCTGCGCCGCCGGATGGAGCAGCCGGATGCTGTTCATCCACGATTGATTGGCGACTTCTCGCTGAATATCGCCAATCACAAGGCCGTTGACCTGTTCTTGGAAGCCGGATGCGATATGGTGACACCATCCTACGACCTGAACATTCAACAAATGGTGGATCTGCTAGGCCGCAGTGATACCTCGCGGATGGAGATCGTAATCCATCAGCATCTGCCGATGTTCCACACTGAGCACTGCGTGTATTGTACCTTCATGAGCGAAGGAACAGACTACACGAACTGCGGACGGCCGTGCGAAGAGCATCGGGCGTCTCTCCAGGACCGGATCGGCATGTCTCACCCTGTACGCGTGGATGAGGGCTGCCGTAACACAGTCTATAACGCTGTAGAACAATCCGGCGCAGAGTATTTGAACAACTTCCGTGAGCTGGGAGTCTCCTCATACCGGGTAGAGTTCCTAGAAGAGACACCTGAACAGGTGGCTGAGGTAATCAGCTTGTACAGCCGTGCACTGCGTGGTGAAATCTCTGGCACCCAAGTATGGAAGAGCCTCAAGGCTACTAACCAGCTTGGTGTTACCCGCGGACAACTCGTGAATGCGAAATAATTAAAGATATACACAACAGGCGGACAAAACGTGGAGAATCTCCCGGGTTGTCCGCCTGTTTTATTTTGAGGGATTTGGGTAGATAGAGTATTCAGCAATTTTTAAGGAGCACTGAACTGCCATAAATGGGATATTACTGTTATAATTAAAAAATATATATGCTAATTCATCATCTGCGAGATATCGAATTGATTATAATAGAAGGAGCCTATGTTATGAAGATTCGTAAGGCCATTATCCCGGCTGCCGGTCTCGGCACACGCTTTTTGCCTGCGACCAAGGCCATGCCCAAAGAAATGCTACCCATTGTAGATAAGCCAACCATCCAGTACATTGTAGAAGAAGCTGTAGCTTCAGGAATTGAGGATATTATTATCGTAACGGGGAAAGGCAAACGTGCGATTGAGGACCATTTTGACAATTCATTCGAACTAGAGTTTAATCTGGCGGAAAAACAGAAGTGGGAGCTGCTGGAATCAGTCCGCAAGTCGTCCGAAATGGCTGACATCCATTATATTCGGCAAAAGGAACCGAGAGGTCTCGGTCATGCCATCTGGTGCGCACGCAAGTTCATCGGGGAAGAGCCGTTTGCAGTTCTGCTGGGTGACGACATTGTCGAATCGAATAAACCCTGCCTAAGACAGATGATTGAGGTCTATGACCAATATAAATCCTCTATTGTCGGTGTTCAGCCTGTGCCTTGGGAAGAGGTGTCCCGATATGGCGTCGTGGACGCAGTTCCTATCGCTGATCGGGTCTACAAAGCCAACCGCCTTGTGGAGAAGCCTAAACGCGAGGATGCGCCCTCTAACCTGGCCATACTGGGCCGGTATATCCTGACTCCACGGATATTCGATATGCTGGGTGAGCAACAGGTGGGTGTAGGCGGAGAAATCCAGCTTACCGATGCCATAGCACGCCTAAGTGAAGTGGAGCGGATTATTGCCTATGATTTTGAAGGCCACCGTCATGATGTTGGTGAGAAAATGGGCTTTATTCAAACCACAATACACTATGCACTCCAGCATGAAGATTTAAAAGACGACCTGCTTCTTTATCTGAAAGAGATCATTGAGAGTGAAGCAGCTAAAGCGACGAAATAGTCGACTTTCATCTACTAAATACAAAACACGGGTAACTTTCCTCTCGAGGAAGATACCCGTGTTTTTGTGTAATGCATGTATTCAGGGAATTAGAATTGCGTAGCTGCAATTTCATCAATTTGAGCTGCTTCTGCAGGCTCCGCAGCGATTAGCTGATCGTATACGGCTTGATCCTGACCACCGTTTTTCTTCAGTGCCGCCAAGTACCAGCGGGCAATTTCCCGGTTGTTCAGATCGGTATAATCTTGACCGAGACCAAGTTTTAGTGTTTCTGCAGCTGCCTCAACTTGCCCGGACATGTACTGCATTTTACCGGCATTCAGTGCGATTTCCGGAGTGACTGAGAACGGCCGTCCTTGCAATTGCTCTGGAGGGAGTGTCTTAAGATGCTCTACGCCAGCTACAACATGGTCATAGGCTGCCAGACCTGTTTTAAAGTATTCCTGTTCTTTCGAAGAATCCTTCTGGTTGTATGCCTCTTGACCGAGTTCAAAAGAACTGCTGATCAGCCCGCTGTACCAGTTGATGTCCCAATTGAACTTGTCGGCATTATCCTGGTACACCGCTAGAGCCAGATCCTTTTGACCTTTAAGGTTATAATAGGTGATCAGTTGGCTCAAAAGAATCTTATTGTACGGCTCATCCTTAAGCGCGCGAGTTAACAGGCTGTAGGACTCGTTCAGGTATTGTTCATCCTCGGTTTGTTTGTAAACCTGCTGATCTATGGCAGAGAGGTTTGCTACCGACTCAGGATGGGTCGGACGGTTCTTCAGGGCTTTGGAAAGAGAAGCCTTGATTTCTTCATACGACTGGCTGACTTCCATGAGTTGCTTGGAGCTAACTGCAGCGTTACTGGAGCTGATGTAGGTAACTGAGAGGAACAGAAGGAACAAGGATCCTAACGTAGTTACGGCCATATACCCCAAGCGAACTCCGCCTTTATTCCAATTCCGACGCAGTGGTTTGCTGTCCATTACAGCAGCCATCCCTGCCAGACCAAGAAACACAAGAATGCCCATAAAGGCATAGCTCATATTGAAGTCTAGCAAGCTGTGAATAAGAATGGAAAGCGTAATAATAAGATAGAAAAATCCGTTATTGAACTCATCTTTGTCCCGTCTCACATACCCGCGGATATATTTATAGAAGATATAGAGAATGAAGCCCATAAATACGATGAAACCTAAAATACCAACCTCGATCAGGAACTGTAAAAAGAAATTATGTACCTGACGGCTCGTATAAGGGTTGTTTTGGTAATGTTCATATAGCGAAGACCATCCACCGCCGCCAGCACCAAGGATCGGATAATCCTTCACTACTTTGACAGCATCTTTGTAGAAGGTAAAACGTTCAAGTACACTGTGCTGCTTAAAGTTGATATTTTCAAGACGTGTCTCGATATTACCAGGCAAGATACTCTTGACGCTTGTGCCAATAAGCAAGAATGCTACAAGACCAATCAGCGCAACGGAGCCCAGCGGAAGCCATAAGCCTGTCCATTTACGTAAAGACCAGCTTCCGAGCTTCTCTTGCAGCCATGGAGCGGCAAACCGTTGAATGACCCAACCAAGACCTGCTACAACTACTGAAGCTCCAAGAAGGTAACCCCAGCCCTTGAGCGCTGCTGAAGAGGAGAAGGCAGTATTTAATTCTATTCCGAGATTCGTAACCTGGTTGGTGATGACGAGGGATAACAATCCAGAAATGCCCAGATGGATAATCCACAGAATTTGTTGCGCAGGCTTTAAGAACAATAGAAGCAATATAAACACCACAGGCAGCATTACAAGACCGCCGCGTGAGAGTGTTAGCAGTAGGGATACAATGATAGGAACCAACATAAACCCGTGGGTCAACCTACCATACCATTTACGTGAGCGTACCAGCGCGAACACTGCAACGAATAGAAACGCCATCAGAAAGGCTGCATAAGTATTGGCATATTGGAAAATAGAAGTTAGTCGAAGACCGTTGGAATCTGTCATCACGGCATCCAAGTATATACCGTTGCGGACAGTGTTAGAGAACCAGCCTACTAGATTACCCGCGAGTTTCCCGCCTCCAAGCCAATTCAGGAGACCAAAACCCACAATTAAATAGGCAATGGTAAGCACAGCATTTTCAATGACAACATTTACTTGCTTTTGCTTCAAGAGATATAACGCTATAATGAATACAGCGGCGTACATGCTTTGAATAAAGAACATATTCATTGCCATATAATGCGAAACAGCGACAAACAGCGACAATGCGTAAGTAATGGGTAGAAGCAGGGCAGCCACGCCTACCAGGTCCCGCTGCTCGTCAAGCTTGAATTTCTTGAAGCCAAGACCGACCCAAATCAGCAGCATAAGCGCTGCAAGCAATGTAGATACATAGATCGGTTTCTCAAAATCTACTGACTGCCCATTAAACAGTCCCACCTGAAACGGGGTCCAGAATAAAAACAAAATAAAACCAACAACTAATGCCCACACCGAGCCTGATATCTTTGCAACATTTCTCGACTGTGTAGCGTTTTTACCGTATACTGGTTTCGACACGTTATAATCTCCTTTTCCTGTAGGTACGACAATATTTTAGCATATGGTAAGGGGCAGGGCTACTTAGAATCTACAAGGGTTTCGTGATCCGTTTATATTAATTTTTACTTATGCAAAAAAAGGAGTTTTTTTATTATGAAAAGTGGATTACAGGATGTCTAATATAATATCGTTTATCTTTAAGCGTTTGTATAAAATTTCACTTATCTTTAAGCCGTTAATAGTGAAATTTATTTCCCCCGACTTTCGTAAAAAAATAAAAAAAGGGGTACTTAATAGAGCCTTCCCTATTGATAAGGAGAAGATAAAGAGCGGGGAGCCTTGGGAATTCAAAGGAGTGAACTTGGTTGGTTTTGCTCGTGCTGAAATGGGGATTGGGGAATCTTGTAGGATTGCAGCAAAGAGTATGACTGCTGTAGAAATTCCGTTTGTTATTCTAAATTTTAAGGGCACAAATCCTGCTAGCATGAAAGATGAAACATGGATTCACAAAGAGGTCACTGAACCTCAGTATAATGTAAATGTATTTCATATAAATGCTGAGCAAATGCAGGAAATCTATACTGAATTTGGGAGTTCGATTTTCAAAGAGCGCTACAATATAGGGTTTTGGCACTGGGAATTGCCGGATTTTCCAGATGAATGGTATGAAAGTTTTAATTTGGTAGATGAAATATGGGTACCTTCTGTTTTCGTGGCAGATGCTATTTCTCTTAAAAGCCCAGTTCCTGTTGTTAGGATTCCGCATAGCATAGAAGTGGTGGTCGATCATAAGAGAGAACGCTCATACTATGGAATACCGGAAGATACTTTTTTGTTTTTGACGATGTATGATTTGAAGAGTTACCAGGACCGTAAAAATCCACAAGCTTCAATTGAAGCTTTCAAAAGAACCTTTAGTCCTGATGATTACAATGTTGGTCTTGTAATTAAAATAAACGGGAATTATCAGGCTGACCCAGAGATTGAGTTAATAACTAAGCTGGTGGGGGATTTTAAGAATATATATATTATAAGTGAAACTCTATCAAGAAATGATACGAATGCGTTAATAAATGTAACAGATTGTTTCATCTCACTTCATAGAAGTGAGGGATTTGGCCTGGGTCTTGCTGAGGCTATGTATCTTGGTAAACCAGCTATCGGGACAAATTGGTCCTCAACTACTGATTTTATGAATCACGAAAATTCCTGTCCGGTGAAGTACAAATTAGTACAAATCGGAAAGGATCATGGGCCTTATAAAGCTTATCAGATGTGGGCTGATCCTGATGTAGATCATGCGGGTGAATATATGTACAAACTTGTACATGACAAAGAATATTATGTTAATATAGCAAATAGTGGGCAAAAATTTATTAAGGATTTCTACTCGCCGAAGGCTGTAGGAGAGTTGATACAGAAACGTTTAAAATACATCAATTATTGAAAGTTGGAGAGAATATGACCACGACTTGTTTAATAATGGCAGGGGGAAAGGGCGAACGCTTTTGGCCTAAGAGCCGTACCCATCTGCCTAAGCAGTTTTTGAATATTTCCGGAAATAAATCTATGATACAACAGTGTATTGATCGTTTGAAGAAATTTATTCCAATTAACCAAGTGTTTGTTATTACCAATGAATTGTATGCTGAGTTGATAAGAGTTCAAGTACCAGATCTTCCGCAAGAAAATATCATTATAGAAACTATTGGCCGCAATACTGCCCCGTGTGTTGGCTTAGCGTCCATCATTATCGAAGAGAAGTTTCCGGAAAGTAGCATGATTGTACTCCCATCTGATCACATAATTAAAGAAGAACGGGAGTTTATAAATATTCTTAAAACAGCGGTTAAAGTAAGTGAAATGGGGGATTACCTGGTAACTCTGGGTATTTCCCCGACCTATCCTGAAACAGGGTATGGTTATATTGAAAGCTCTTATGAATCTATTGACGTAAATGAAATGTTGGTTCACAGAGTAAATAGTTTCGTTGAAAAACCGAATGCTGAAGTAGCTGCATCTTACCTGGAAGCAGGTAATTATTACTGGAATAGTGGTATATTTGTATGGAGGACTTCAGTTATTCGGAATTATATACAATTATTCATGCCAGATATGCATGAGTTGCTAGAGAGGATGAAGTTAGCATTTAAAGTTACTGATAGGAATGAAGTTATTAAAGAGGAGTTTCATAAAATGCCTGATCAATCAATCGATTATGGTATTATGGAAAAAGCCAGCGATATCTACGTCATTCCTTGTGTTTTTGGCTGGGATGATGTTGGAAGTTGGACCGCTCTTGAACGTATTAATAATCTTGATGAAAGTGGGAATGTTATAAAGGGGAATACAATTAGTATAGATACAAAACGTTGCATTATTGAAAGTAATGGGAAGCTAATAGCTACTTTAGGTGTGGAAGACCTTATCATCGTTGAAACGGATGATGTTACTCTGATTTGCAAAAAAGAAAAAGCTCAAGACATTAAATCATTGATTAAAGAATTAAAAGTTCAGAAACTCGAGCAATACTTATAAAATTAATTATATAGAAGGTTGAGGAGTTATTTATAATGACGAAACGCGCTTTGATTACAGGTATTACTGGACAAGATGGTTCTTATCTGGCAGATTTGTTGCTGGAGAAAGGATATAAAGTTTATGGATTGAGAAGAAGAACAAGTGTTCCTATTCTGGAGAACATCAAACATATCGAAAACGAAATCGAGTTTATTGAGGGTGATATTCAAGATTTGAGTTCTTTGATTCGGGCTGTTAAAACATCCGATCCTGATGAAGTATATAATTTGGCAGCTCAATCGTTCGTTGGAACTTCTTGGACTCAGCCTATCCTAACGGGACAAGCTACTGCTCTAAGTGTAACTAATATGCTGGAAGCAGTTCGTATTATGAAACCAGATGCTCGTTTCTATCAAGCATCTAGTAGTGAGATGTTTGGTAAAGTAGTAGAAACACCGCAAAGAGAAACAACACCTTTCTATCCTAGAAGTCCATACGGAGTGGCTAAGGTGTATGGGCATTGGATGACAGTTAATTATCGGGAAAGTTATGATATGTTCGGTTCTTCTGGGATATTGTTCAATCACGAGTCTCCACGAAGAGGTATTGAATTTGTTACTAGAAAAATTTCTAACGCCGTAGCGAGAATTAAATTGGGACTCCAAAATGAATTAAGACTTGGTAATCTTGATGCTCTTAGAGACTGGGGCTTTGCTAAAGATTATGTTGAATGCATGTGGTTAATGCTTCAACAGGATAAACCAGATGACTATGTCATTGCTACAGGCGAAGTTCACTCTGTCCGTGAGTTTTGTGAGATTGCATTTAGTCATGTAGGATTGGATTACAGAGATTATGTTGTCACAGACCCAGCCTTCTTTAGAGCTGCTGAAGTAGATCTGCTCCAGGGTGACCCTTCAAAAGCTGTTGAACAGCTTGGATGGACTCCTCAAAAAACGACATTTAAAGAACTGGTTCATCTGATGGTTGAGTGTGACCTCGAGAAGCAAAGCAGAGAAAATACTGAAATTTATAGTCTTAGGAAGTGATATCTGCTTGAAAGCCCTAATAACTGGAGCTAACGGTTTTGTAGGGACTTACTTATGTGATTTATTGCTTACCAAAGGCCGTAGTGTAGTTGGAATATCACGATCAGGAACCGCAAACTTAAGTGGTGATATCAAGTACATGGCCTGTGACATCAGAGATACTCAATGCCTAGAAAAGATCATTCGATCAGAAAAACCTGATGAAGTGTATCACTTAGCTGGTACTTCTTATATTCCAGATTCATTTCGCGACCCTTTACTATCGTATAATACCATTGTAGATGGTACTTTGAATCTGCTGGAAGTAATTAGAGGGTTAAAAAAACGCCCCAAAATACTTTTTGTTGGATCAGGCGAAGTTTACGGGGAGGGGGTTGCTAGAGCCTTTTCTGAAAAAGATCTCTTGCGACCCTCAAGCCCATACGCTGCTGCCAAGGCTTGTGCTGATTTAATTTGTGAGCAATATGTAAAATCTTTTGATTTAAGGATTGTACGGGCACGACCGTTTAATCATACTGGTCCCGGCCAGTCTTCATTATATGTATGTTCAAGTTTTGCAAGGCAAATTTCTGAAATGGAAGCAAATCTACTGGATTTCATTAGTGTTGGAAACATTAAGGTTAAGCGTGATTTTTTGGATGTAAGAGATGTTGTGACGGCGTACTACCTCCTTATGGAACATGGGGTTCCCGGCGAAGCATACAACATCTCTTCCAATGATCCTATCTCTATTTCAGAGATTCTAGAGTCGCTTTTCTCCCATTCTGTGTTGCAGAATCCGAGGATAGTAGTTGATTCTCAAAAGGTTAGAACGAATGAAGGAAATGTCAGATTTGGAGACAATTCAAAACTAATAGGTCAAACACAATGGAGTTCTAAATTTGTTTTAAACCAGACCATGAAAGATTTATTAGATTATTGGAGAAATATAAAAGAGCATGTATAGAAGGATGAGGGAGTTCATTTGCAACGTGAACGAGTAGTGGTTCTTGGCGGTGGTGGCCACGCAAAAGTCGTAATTGATATCTTACAAGCGATGAATTGTTATGAAATTATAGGATTTACCTCATTCGGTTATACCGCAAAAGAAATGTATGGAGTCAGTTATTTGGGTGGGGATGAAATAATTACTTCGTTAGTACCCGATCAAGCTGATAGTTTTATAGTAGCTGTCGGAAATAACATTCTCAGGAAGAAGCTGTTCGATTGGTGTTTGGAGTTGGGGCTACAGCCTATTAATGCTATAAGTCCATTTTCATATATTTCGCCATATGCTTCTTTGGGAAAAGGGATAGTTGTTGCTCCAGGGGTAGCAATTCATCCTGATTCAAAGATCCAAGATAATGTCATTATCAACACAAATGCAAGTGTAGATCATGATTGTTTTATTGGGTCACATGCTCATATTGCCCCAGGTGTGACTTTAACAGGTAATGTTAATGTAAATGAAGGGGTAATGCTGGGAGCTAAGACGGTTGTTATTCCTGGGAAAAGTATTGGAAGCTGGGCAACTGTGGGTGCAGGTGCAGCAGTTATAACAGATATTCAACCTAATTGTACGGTAGTTGGTGTGCCTGCTAAAAATTTAATTGAAGGTGAGTGCTGATGGAAGTAGTTAAAAGAATACCTCTTGCAGGACCAGTTCTAAATGGTAATGAAAGAGAATATGTGCTTGATTGTATAGATACAGGTTGGATTTCAGCGAACGGAAAATATGTGAATGAGTTCGAGAGAAAGTTTGCAGAATTTTGTAATGTAAATGAGGCAATATCCTGTGCCAATGGAACCGTTGCTTTGCATTTGCCTTTGATTGCCTATGGTATTGGGTCAGAGGATGAGATTATAATCCCTACGTTCACATATATTGCAACTGCTAACGCCGTAAAGTATTGCGGTGCTACGCCTGTGCTTGTTGATTGTGAACCGGATACTTGGAATATAGATCCTACCAAGATTGAAGAGAAGATTACTTCTAAAACTAAGGGTATTATTGTAGTACATCTTTATGGTCATCCAACAGATATGGATCCTATTATGGCAATCGCCAAAAAACATAATTTGTTTGTGATTGAGGATGCAGCTGAGGCCCATGGAGCAATGTATAAGGGCAAGGTCGTTGGATCTATTGGTGATGTGGGTACTTTTAGTTTCTTTGGTAATAAAGTGATCTCTACTGGCGAAGGTGGTATGATCACAACTAATGATGCTGCACTTGCAGAGAAAATGCGACTTCTTAGAGGCCAGGGAATGAGTCCTGAACGCCGCTACTGGTTTGATGTTGTTGGCTATAATTATCGTATGACAAACCTTCAAGCAGCTGTTGGCTTAGGGCAAGTTGAAAAAATCGAGTGGCATTTAGGTGAAAGAAGAAGGGTAGCAGAGGCATATATTGAGAAGCTTACGCCATATTCTGAGCTGTTCAAGCTTCAACCAGAAATGTCATGGGCAAAGCATACTTATTGGATGGTTTCAGTACTTCTAAATGATAATATCTCTATTGAGAGAGATGAACTTATGAAATTGCTCGAAAAAGACGGTATTGAGACACGCCCCTTATTCTATCCAATGCATGCTATGCCGCCATATTTTGAAGAATCCACCTATCCTTTTGCTGATCAGATTTCTTCAAGGGGCCTAAATATTCCAACAAATGCGCTTCTTGAGGATGAGGAAATTAACTTTATTTGTGAGAGACTTATTTATCATTGCCAAAATAATACTCATAAATAATACTCGTTTTTATTCGGAGGTAGCTATTTTGGGAGAATACGTTAATAAAATATATGAGACCAGGTACTTCTGGTCTCATCTTGTAAGAGCAGAATTAAAGAATAAATTTAGAAGATCCAAACTAGGAATACTTTGGACTTTTATGAATCCGTTACTGCTTACTGCACTGATGTCTACGGTGTTCGGTGTTGTTTTCAAAATGACCTTTAGTGATTATGCACCTTATGTATTATCGGGCTTGATTGTATGGGATCTAGTGAGCGCCTCATTTATAGGAGGAGGCTATTCGATTATGACTGGTGAACAATATATTCGCCAGTTTAATCATCCTATTATTATCTATACTTTAAAATCCGCCTTAGTCTCAACAATCACGTTTATTATAGCTATGGCTGCTTTAACGATTTGGGTTTTATTTACTAATCCGCAAAACATTATCATAGGTATTGTTACACTACCACTAACGGTAGTGTTGTATTTTTTTCTGTCTTGGTCAGTCACAACTATTGCGGGCTTTTCAAATGCTAAATACAGAGATTATCCCCAAATTACGGCGCTAGTGATACAGGCTATTTGGTATGTATCTCCAGTTTTCTTTAAGAGAGAAATGTTTTCTTCTAGCCCTTTGCTAGAGAAAGCTTTTTACTTTAATCCAATTACTCATATTCTTAATTTAATACGCAATCCCTTTTTAGAAGGAATAATGCCTTCTGTGAGTGATTATATGTTTACCATAGTTTCTATTGTTGTTGTAGGTTTGATTGCTATTGCTGTTAATAGGAAGAATAAAGACAAGGTTATATTCTACTTATAAAAGTTAAGGAAGTTGAATATGGAGAACTGTTATATCAAACTTGAAAATGTGGACTTGTTTTATCCTTCGCACATTTATAATGCTACAACCTTAAAGCAAGAAGTGTTTGCGCTTCTTAAATTACAGAAGAAAAAAGAAAAGCTAGAGGATGTGCAGGCTTTAAAGAACTTTAGCTTACAAGTAAAGGAAGGCGAAAAGCTGGGGATTATAGGTCACAACGGAGCAGGGAAGAGTACCCTTTTAAAAACCATAGCTGGAATTTATCCAATAAAGTCTGGCGAGCGCAAAGTTAAAGGAGACATCCGTTCTTTGTTTGATCTTAGTTTGGGCTTTGACTTGGAATCTACAGGTAGAGAGAACATTATGTATCGTGGTTTGTTGTTAGGAGAGACTCCGAACACTATTCGTGAAAAGGAGAACGAGATAATTGAATTTGCTGAATTAGGCGAATTTATCGATTATCCTATTAGATCCTATTCTTCGGGTATGCTGGTTAGGCTTGCCTTTGCGATTTCGACTTCTATCCCAGGGGAAATCCTTTTATTGGATGAAGTTATTGCTGCAGGAGATGCTTCCTTCTATGCCAAGGCCAAAGAAAGAATGTCTGGGCTTATGAGCCAAGCCAAAATCTTAGTGTTGGTATCTCATGATCTAAACACAGTAAGGGAAGTTTGTAATCGAGCTATTCTTATTAAACAAGGCAGTATTATTAAAGATGGTGATCCGGAAGAAGTTATTGATTACTATAGAAAATCAATATAATTGAGAGGTAATTATGAAAGAGAAAAGGATATTATGGTTGCTTAATCATCAAACTCTAAGTGAGTTTGAGCTCCCCTTAATTAAAGATTTAGGATTTGAAATATTTACACCAAAGATTGCATCTAAAGTTATATTACAATCAAGTGGCTCTGTTACCTACGATTATGATGACACTTTGAGCATCCCAGAAGAGGATTTAAAGCTCCTTAATGAATATGACTTTTTTTCTTTACATGAAATGCCCTTATATATAAAGAAAATTATTAATACTCACTTTTCAATTGCGCTAACTTATACCGATTCTGCTTTTTTAATTTTTAAAAAATTAATTCATAACTTTGACGGTCTTATTTTCTTCCGCGCATTTGGGGTTGGAGGTACAAAATTTAGTAATTATACTGAATTGCTGAACTTCTACTTTGATCAAAATGATCATTATAGGTTAGAACAAATAAGAGGAAGATTTTATTATTCTCAATGTTACCCTAATCTCGCTGAAATTGAAGACGATCTTTATAAAGAGGCAGCTGTATACATGCCTTTAGGCCTTCCTGAAGATTTTTACGAGATACAAGACCAGTGGAGTGGCAATAGTGACAAACTATTGTTTTTTTGTACCCGAATTAAGTATGTAGCTGAAGCAGAGGAGATTTATAAGCAATTCAAAAAAGATTTTAGCGATTTTAATTATGTTATAGCAGGAAACCAGCCGGTACCGGTTGATGATCCGCGAGTAACAGGGTTCCTTAAGAGGGAAGAGTTGAATGAACTATATAAAACTTGCAAAGTAATGTATTATCATTCTACCAACCCACGACACCTACATTACCATCCTCTTGAGGCAATGATTGCAGGAATGCCTGTAGTTTATATGGACGGTGGCTTGTTAAGTAAACTAGGTGGCGAACGCCAAACTGGTGCTTGTAAAAATATAATTGAAGCGAAGCAAAAAGTTCGACAGATATTATCAGGAGATCAAAAATTGATAAGGGAAATAGTGGAGGATCAAAAGGAAATACTCTTTAAATTCTCATATGAGTTTGTTCTAAAACAATGGAAAACAGACTTTTTACCTGTAGTTGAAAATTATAATACTCAATCAAAAGAGCAAATTGCCCAGAAACTATCAATTTTTATGCCTTCGAAAATGGAAAAAAGCCATCTTAATGATTATTTTAATTTGGCGATCAGCTTTAGTGAAGATGTGAAAGAAGTTAGTCCTCTGCACAGTATTGAGATAAGTACTTATAATAATGAGAATTCTTTCGAATCAGGTCTCGAACAGTTGATTGATTCAAAAATTACCACAAGTAATTATAATTTCAAACGAATATCGGTTGAAGATATTTCAAACTCATTAGATTTAATGTTCAAGCCATCTGCGCTCTGGCATTCCAACTACTATATACCAGTAGATTATGCTCAAAACTATGTGAATTCTGATCTATGGTTATTCTTGATGGATGATTTGGAATTACCAATCGCCCCAATTAAACCATTTGGCATTTATATCGAAGACATAGCAAGAAAGTTCTATGAAAATATTTCTCCTATAAATGTGCATAATTTAAAAATGGCTGCTTTCGTCCTTACGCAATCTCGAGTTACAAAAAATGATCTTGTTAAGCATCTTGGATTAGATAAAAATAAAATTTTTGTAGTATCAGGCCCACGAGTTGAAAATTCGTTAGCTAATGAAAAAATTCAGAGTGGAGATTATGATGTTATCGAAATGGATATCAAAAAGCCACAATATGTCATTGATATCATTAACCATTTAAATGATTATTTTCAGTTATATAAAGATGATAGGCAGATTAAGATACTGTTTAATAATTTTTCAAAGGGTGAGGATGATACGTTTCTTAATGAACTGAATAAATTTGTTGAAACATCAAACCATTTAAGTGAGAATATAACAATACATGTTAATGTTAGAAAAAAAGAGTATGATGCGTTGTACGCATATGCAAAAAAAATTATTTATCCACATCATCTGAAACATATGCTCTTTAAACTCACAAAAGCAGCTTCATTCTCTAAAATAGTTATTGTCGAGGATCTGCCTCTTTATAAACAATATGAAAAAACGTTGGGTAATACTTTTGTATATAAAAAGTTTATAAATAATTCTGACTCAATGTTTGAAATATTAAATAAAGATGAGTTAAATATAACTCAAAAAGAGAATGATTATTCAAATGATTTGTTTAAAAATAATACTCTAAACTTAGAAAGATCTTTGGTATGGGGGAGAATATTATGAGAAAGACCGGGATTTTTTTAGGCTTCAATCCTGGTGCAAATCTTTCTAATGAAGGCATCGGCAGGCTATTAGCTTTCTTGCTTAAAGAGAGTAACACGAACAATAAAGATATTGTTTTGTTTTGCCCTGAGTGGTTAAAACATTCTATTTCTTCTTTGATGAAGGATAACAAAATTCCGCAGTCTAAATTTGAAGTTGTATCTACGGGTTCAATTCCTTTAGGTGTTCGCTTAAAAGACTATTTGTTGAAGAGACGTACTTTGAGAATAAAGAATTCTAAAAGAAATAATCTAGTTAGAAGATTGAAACAAAACGTAATTTCTCTCTTTAAACGAAGTATTACTGATTTTTTTAGTACTACAAACCTTTTTATGGCCTTCTTGAAATTATTGGGTTATTTATTTGTTGTGGTTTGCGCTATCCCATTTTTGTTGGTTTTTATTTTGCTCTTTTTTGTGTATAAGATTTTAAAAGTTGTATATCGTCTTTCAAAAAAAGTGATACCTTATTCTTGGATCGACTCCAAACTAAGATTATTGCTCGAAGGCTCACAGGGGAAGATCTATCAATTAGTCTTAGCTGCTGAACTTTCTAAAGTAGCTAGAATGATTAATAAACGTAAAGATATAGATGCTTGTTATATCCCCTCAATGGTTTGGCCACAAATTAGGGAATTGCGGTGTAAGAAGATTTTAGCCGCTCCTGATATTGTTTTTTATGATTTTCCTACTCAGTTTCCAGGGGTAAAGGGAATTCACCAAAACATAAGGGGTAATATTAAAGCAGCAGACCACCTTATATGCTATAGTGATCACGTTAAATACCATCATCTGGTAGAAAAATGTGGAGTATCTCCTGAAAAAATCACAGTTATCAAACATGCAAATATTGATATGGCTGAACATTTGAAAATGTCAAAGCATGTGAAAACCTATTTATCTTTTGAACAAAATGCTAAGCAAATTATAGATGAGTATATTCAAACCAATTTCTCCCCTAACCATGTTTTGTACAACAGTGATTTTAGAGATATTGATTTTATTACGTATTCTTCACAATATCGCTCTCACAAAAATATATTCAATTTAATTAAAGCAGTTAAAATTATTAATAAAGAAATGCATGGAAATGTGAAATTATTTTTAACTGGTGATTATGAAGTTGAAAAGGCAATAAAAGAATATGTTACGGAGAATCAATTGAACAATGATATCTTTATTTTCTTTGGAATTTCTTCAACACTATTGGCAGCTTTAAATAGTTTGGCTAGACTAGCAGTCAACCCAACGCTATTCGAAGGAGGATTTCCATTTACTTTTTCAGAAGCTTTTTCAGTCGGAACCCCCTCGATTATGAGCGATATACCAGTAGTTAATTCGGAAATTGATAATGAGGAACTTAAAGATCAGATGCTATTTAATCCATATGATCCGTACTGTATTGCTGAGAAAATACTGCAGAACCTAGAAAACCCAAACTCCTTATATGAATCGCAAAAGAAATTATATAATCATTTTAATGAAAGGGACTGGAAAACTGTGGCTAATCAATATAAACAGGTTTTCAATCAATCGCTATGATTATTATGATAAGAAGAACAATACTACTAATTTCTGTTTTTTTTATTTTCAGCTCATTTGCGGGCACTGTGTGGGGGAGTACTTCTAATAATGTAACCATTGAAGTAAACTCCAGACTAAAGCAGCATAGTCCACAATTTAAAACTAATGTGCGTATCTCCTTTTCAAATATTAAATTATATAATGATCGGGTTCTTCTTTCGTACCATGTTTATGATTCGAGAGATGCTAAAATTTTGTGGGAAGGAGCACGGGTTCCCTTTACCATTGATAACTCAGGTAAGGGCTCACTAACCGTGGATATTAATCTCAATTCTCTTCTTCCTGCAGACAAACTAAAGTATGCTAAACTAAAATTTGATTTTGTTGACGAAAATAATGCATACTGGTTTTCACGTAACAATGATATCTTATTGAAATCAGATACTATTATACTTGATCAAAGCTTGTCGAGTAAGTTTATTGGGACTTTAACGGGGGTATTAGAAGACAGTCCTATCTCATTTTCTATTAATGTTATTATTTTTTTGCTTGCAATTTATTCTTTGGTTAGATTAAGGAAGAGCGGAATTCTTTGACATTTGAGATGGGGCATTTCTCTCAGAAATAACTATTGGAGGATTTTGGTATGAAAGGCATTATCCTAGCGGGTGGTACTGGTTCCCGTCTCTATCCACTAACTAAGGTGACCAACAAGCATTTGCTGCCTGTGGGGCACTATCCCATGATTTTTCATGCTATCCATCGGTTAAAGCAAGCTGGACTAACAGATATTCTTATCGTTACGGGTAAAGAGCACATGGGGGACGTGGTTAATCTGCTCGGTAGCGGCACGTCATTACATGTATCTTTCACGTATAAAGTACAGGATGAAGCTGGTGGTATTGCGGAAGCTCTTGGTTTGGCAGAACAATATGTGGGGAATGAGAAATGTGTTGTTGTTCTTGGGGATAACGTATTTGAACAGGACATTTCTGCATATATTTATAAATTCAAGGAACAAGAATCAGGGGCTAAGATTCTTATTCAAAAAGTAGCTGATCCTCAAAGGTTCGGTGTCCCAGAACTTCAAGGAAATAAAATCATTTCCATTGAAGAAAAACCCACTGATCCCAAGAGCGATTATGCTGTTACTGGTATTTATATGTTTGACAGCAGGGTTTTTGAAATTATTAAGACACTTACACCGTCTAACCGTGGAGAACTTGAAATAACCGACGTTAATAATGCATATATTAAAAGAAATGAATTGACTTACGATGTCCTTGAGGGTTGGTGGACGGATGCTGGAACGCATACTTCACTTGCAAAAGCTAATGAATTGGCCAAGGATATTTTGTTTGATGAGGATTTTGGTAAATTGAAGTTATAGATAAAAGGAGGATATCCATTATGAAAGTCACTCCTTTAAAACTAAAAGGCGCAAGCCTTCTTGAACCGGTGGTCCATGGCGACAACCGGGGTTTTTTTATGGAGAGTTACAACGAACAAACAATGCACACTCTAGGTATTACGCTTAACTTTATCCAAGATAACCATTCTCTTTCTGCCGAAGTGGGTGTATTACGAGGACTGCACTATCAATTAAACCCTAAGGCACAGACAAAATTGATTCGTGTGTTATCCGGCGTGATCTACGACGTTATTGTAGATGTTCGCCGCAACTCGCCGACCTTTGGTCAATGGGTTGGAGTTATTTTAAGCGAACACAACAAACGTCAACTTCTTGTACCCAAGGGTTTTGCCCATGGGTTCTGCACGTTGGTGCCCAACACACAAGTATTATATAAGGTAGACGAATACTATTCCCCAGAGCATGATCGTGGCATACAATGGAATGATCCTGCGCTAGGAATTGACTGGCCGATTTCCAATCCGATTTTATCGGATAAAGATCAACGTCATCCTTCGCTTAAAGATGCTGAGCTTAATTTTGGCTAAATATCCAACTTCATTGATTCTGTGAGAAACAGATGAATAGAATATCATTAATTATTGAATAAGAAGGTGGTCGGTTTCATGAAACTGCTTGTAACTGGCGGTGCCGGATTTATCGGCAGCAATTTTGTAATATACATGCTTAACCAGCATCCGGAATATCAAATCGTTAACGTGGATGCACTGACGTATGCAGGAAATCTGGAGAACCTGAAATCTGTTGAAGGTAATCCGAATTATTCATTCATCAATGCGGATATTACGGATGTCCAAGCAATGGATGCCCTGTTTAGCCAAGGCGTTGATGTAGTTGTTAACTTCGCGGCAGAGTCACACGTAGACAGAAGTATCTTGGAGCCGGATGTGTTTGTGAAAACGAACGTGCTTGGTACACAGGTTCTACTAGATGCAGCGAAAAAATACAGTGTCACTAAGTTTGTTCAAGTGTCTACGGATGAGGTATACGGTACGCTGGGAGCCACTGGCTTGTTCACTGAAGAGACTCCGCTAACTCCTAATAGTCCGTATTCTGCTAGTAAGGCAGGAGGGGATCTGCTGGTTCGTGCCTACCATGAAACGTTTGGGTTGCCGGTGAACATCACCCGTTGTTCAAACAACTATGGCCCTTACCAGTTCCCGGAGAAACTCATTCCACTAATGATCTCCCGTGCACTAGCTGATCAGGCACTACCCGTGTATGGTGATGGCTTGAACATTCGCGACTGGCTGTATGTAGAAGATCATTGCAGTGCAATTGATCTTGTCATTCACGAAGGCGTGAATGGTGAAGTGTACAATATTGGTGGCAACAATGAGCGGACGAATGTGCACATCGTGAACACTGTACTCCAGGAGCTTGGCAAACCGGACTCCTTGATTACTTATGTGCAGGATCGCCCAGGTCATGACCGTCGTTATGGTATCGATCCTACTAAGATTACCAATGAGCTAGGCTGGAAGCCGAAGCATACCTTTGAAACAGGGATTAAAGAGACGATCCAATGGTACTTGAATAATCGCGAGTGGTGGACCCGTATTCAGTCTGGTGAATACCAAAAGTATGCCGAGCTGCAATATGGAAGTCGCTTAGGCGATTCACTGTAGGATCGATAAGTAACTTACGGAGGTTTACAATGAAAGTATTAGTTACAGGTGCTGCAGGACAACTGGGGCAGGACGTTGTTCTATTGCTGCAAAAAGAAGGCCATGAGGTATTTGGTTGTGACCGGAAAGAGATGGACATCACCGATCTGGAACAAACGGTAAAAGTGATTGGTGACTTTAACCCTGATGCGGTTATTCATTGTGCAGCATATACGGCGGTAGACGCTGCAGAGAGCGATGTGGATGGTGCTTATTTAATTAATGCCACTGGTAGCCGCAATGTAGCTCTTGCATCCGAAAAAGCCGGTGCGAAGCTGGTGTACATCAGTACGGATTATGTTTTTGAAGGGCTGGGTTCAGAGCCGTACCATGAATATGACAATACCGCCCCGCGGAGCATCTATGGCAAATCCAAACGAGCTGGAGAAAATTTAGTACAAAGCTTATCCAGCAAGTATTTTATCGTACGTACGGCTTGGGTATACGGCAAGTATGGCAAAAATTTTGTGAAGACGATGCTGAAATTTGGTCAGGAAAAGCCATTACTTAAGGTTGTAGATGATCAGAAGGGTTCCCCAACATACACGGTGGATTTGGCCAGCTTTGTACTGGAATTGATCCAGACTGAAAAGTATGGAGTATATCATGCCACCAACAGTGGGTCTTGTACTTGGTATGAATTTACTGGGGCCATTTTTGAAGACGCTCATGATATTCTGGGGTTGGATTTCACAGCCAAGCTTGAGCCTTGTACTACAGAGGAGTTCCCATTGCCTGCCCCTCGACCGCATAACTCTGTATTAGAGCATCTATCTATCCGCACCAATGGATTTGAAGATATTCGGCATTGGCGTGAAGGATTAAGGGATTTCTTGCTTGAGTTAAAAGAATAACAAATTATACTTCCGAACCGACACACGGTACGGGAGTTTTTTTTATTTTTTAGCTATAATAGAACAATAGTCTGTGAAGTGAAAAATAAAGATTCGAGGATCCTTATGAATAACAAAAAAGTTAGCGTACATATTGTTACTTATAATAGTGGAGAGGATATCCTAGAATGTCTGGATGCAGTTTTGGCGCAGGATTATCCTCTTGAACAAATTGTGGTGATTGATAACGCATCCGGAGATGGAACAGCGGAAAGGGTTAAGAACTATAGCATACAAAGTGGACATAGCGACCCAGTTAATCCTCTTGATCGGATACAGCTTATTCAAAATTCGGTTAACACTGGCTTTGCCCCTGCGCATAATCAGGCCATTTCTCTAACCAATACGGATTATGTCCTTGTGCTTAACCCGGATCTTGTCCTGGCACCTGATTATGTCAGTAGACTGATTGAAGATATGGAAGCCAACCCACAGATCGGGAGTGCAACGGGAAAGCTTTTATTAAAAGCAGATCCTAATCTGGTCGACAGTACAGGGCTCAGAATGAACAGAGCACGTCGTGCCTTTGACCGGGGGCAAGGAGAAGCGGCTGTAGGCTGGCAGAATTCTGGTCTAGTTTTTGGCGTATCGGGTGCCGCTGCGATGTATTCCAGAAGAATGATCGATGATATAAGCGTAGGCGGTGAGTTTTTTGATGCGGACTTTTTCGCATATAAGGAAGATGTTGATGTAGCCTGGAGGGCGCAATTGCTGGGATGGCAAGGTTACTATGATACAGAAGCTCTTGGATATCATGAGCGTGGCTGGAAGACTTCCGGGAGAAGCGGGAAATCGATGTTCATTAGGCGGATATCCTATATCAACAGATATAAGATGATGTATAAAAATGAACATAGCCGTACTTTGCTGGCGACCTTGCTCGTTTCAATGCCCTATGAAATTGCCGCGCATGGATATATGCTTCTAAAAGAGCCCGGGTTATTTAAAGCGTGGAAGTCCTTTTTCTCGCAGCTGCCTGCCCTTAAGGAGAAGCGTAAGGCCGTACAGAGTAAGGTGAAGGATAGGGAGAGAAGTAGATATTAAGCGGAAAGTGGATGATCTTAAGGAACGAAGGGGAAGGTTTGGAACTGTAGGAGCGAAAGCGCTCGCCTAAAAGCTTTCCGAAGGAAAGCTCGCGTCGGAAGCTAAGCTGTATCCAGATTTTCAACCGCTAAAAGCGGCTTATAAAAAAGAAATCTGGATACAACATTGACGAGAAGTCCAAACATTCACCGTAGTGACGACCGAGCTTTAAGCGGAAATCTTAAGTTCGTCTTATATAGAAGTAGCGTAAACAATATAAATCTAAAATCAGATTCCATTTTAATAATAATATAGGATATCTTATACAAAACCTCCCTGCCAAGGCCACGCCTTTCTTGGGGGTTTTGTGTTATACTATTTGTCGAGAGATTACTATATTTGTCAGGAGAGTAATAGCATTGAGTGTGGATGTAAGTATATTGATAGTCAATTACAACACCCGTCGCCTGACGATGGATTGTCTAAGGTCGGTATATGATTCGGAGACGAAGTTTTCCTATGAGATTATTCTAATAGACAATAATTCCCACGATGGATCCGTAGAGGCCATCAGTAGAGAGTTTCCGAATGTCACTTTGATAGCCAATGAGGAGAATACAGGGTTTGCTCGGGCCAATAATCAGGGTATGGAGATTGCTTCCGGACGTTTTGTACTGTTGCTGAATTCCGATACGGTCGTACGTAAAGATACGCTGGAGACGATGATTACCTTTATGGATAGCCGCCCGGACGTTGGGGCTTCTGGCTGCAAAATTATTTTGCCCGACGGATCACTGGACAAGGCTTGCAAACGTGGTTTCCCTACACCTTCGGCCTCGTTTTATTATGCCTTTGGTTTCAGCAAGCTGTTCCCAAATAACCCCCGCTTCAACGGCTACCAGTTGGGTTATCTGGACCCGGATAAGAATTACCCTGTCGATTGTCTGGTTGGTGCGTTCATGCTGCTCCGGCGGGAGACGATTGAACATGTCGGTGGTCTGGATGAAGAGTTCTTTATGTACGGGGAGGACTTGGACTGGTGTTACCGCATCAAGGAAGCGGGATGGAAAATTTACTACTATTCGAAGACTTCTATTATCCATCTTAAAGGCGGTAGTGCACGTCGCAGACCGTTCAAGATTGTGTATGAATTTCATCGGGCAATGATTTTATTTCATCGTAAGCATTATCGCCAGCAGTACAACAGTATGATTAATGGAATGGTTTATGCTGGAGTGGGTCTCAAATTTGTATTATCGCTGGTGCGGAACGCTATGATATCACCGAGAAAAGTACCTCTTCCAGCTCAGAGTCTGTCGGCTTCCGGCGATGCCGGTACACGCACCGAATCGAAAGCTGAGGTGAGATTATGATTCGCCGTAATCAACAATTTTTAACGCAAATGTATATGGTCGCGGATTTTTTGGTTATTCAGATATCTTTTCTGGCCGCATGGTGGCTTAAGTTTGAAAGTGAATGGATGGATTACGAAAAGTCGCTATCCTTACAGTCATATGCCTATTGGAGCATGATTTATGGCGGGATTGCCGTACTGATTGGGATTATGATGTCTCTCTATCTGCCGAAGCGCAAGAAGCGCTTTGTCGATGAATTTATGAAGATTTTTCAGGTGCATGCGATAGCTATTTTTATCCTGCTTGGCCTCATGTTCTTCGTAAAAGAAATCAATATCTCACGTACGTATCTGGCGATCTATATGGGTTTCAATATATTTGCCATTATGCTGTACCGTTATTTGCTCAAATCCATGCTAAAATCCATTCGCCAAAAAGGCCTCAACCGTCAATTTGTACTTATTCTAGGAGCCGGGACTCTCGGCAAAAGATTCTATAATAACCTAGAGCAATACCCCGAACTGGGCTATGAAGCCATTGGCTTCCTGGATGATTACCATACCTGGGACGGAATCGAGGAACAGCGCTACAAACCTATCCTGGGAACGATAGACCAGTTATCCGGGATGCTGGAGATGTTGCCTGTGGATGAGGTAATTCTGGCGCTGCCGCTGGATGCCCACTCGAAGTATCCTTCTATCATTGCCGCTTGTGAAAAAGCGGGTGTGCGCACGCTCATCATCCCCGACTTCTTCGATTATTTGCCGGCTAGGCCATACTTCGATAATTTTGCGGGCATGCCGATGATCAATGTACGGGATATTCCGCTGGATATGGCAGGCAACAAGCTGGCCAAGCGGATGTTTGACATCGTGTTCTCGCTGTTTGCGATTGTGATGATGCTCCCGGTAATGCTGCTGGTTGCGCTGGGAGTGCGTCTCACCTCACCAGGTCCGGTTATTTTTAAGCAGGAGCGGGTGGGATTGAACCGTCGCAACTTCATGATGTACAAGTTTCGCTCCATGAAGATGCAGGTGGATACCGGAGAAGATACGGGCTGGAGTACACGCGAAGATCCGCGCAGAACCAGATTCGGTACCTTTATCCGCAAAACCAGTCTGGATGAGCTGCCACAGTTCTTCAATGTGCTGCTGGGTCATATGAGCGTAGTGGGTCCGCGTCCAGAGCGGCCATATTATGTACAGCAGTTCCGCGACGAGATTCCGAAGTATATGGTGAAGCACCATGTGCGTCCGGGAATTACAGGCTGGGCTCAGAGCAATGGATTACGTGGCGACACCTCGATCGAGGAGCGCATCAAGCATGATATTTTCTATATTGAGAACTGGTCACTGTTGTTCGACATTCGGATTATATTTAAGACGATTCGTAACGGATTTATGAATAAGAATGCCTACTAAACCAAACCGTCTGGTGAACGTATGAGAGATACCCCGTTTTGCCTCCGGCAAAGCGGGGTATTGTGTTTAAATACCTCCAATCTTACTACTAAAAGGAAACTTTTATATGAACAAAAAAAAGAAGATTGTGGCTTCTGTAATCATGATTTTGGCGCTAGGACTCTTAGTTATATTCACAGTTGGACAGAAACAGGAACAGCCTGGCTCGGGCTTTGCCGCTCACCGGGTCGTTGCCCATGCGATGGGCGGTATTGGGGGGCATACGTATACCAATGCTTTTGAAGCATTTATAGCCAATTATGAACAGGGCACCCGGGTCTTTGAGACGGATTTAATGTTAAGCACGGATAATCAGCTAATTGCCAGACATGAGTGGACGGCAAATATGAGTAAGCTATTGGGTCAGACCGAAATTCTTTCATCCGCCAAGGTAGGGGCACCGCTGAGCCACGATGAGTTTATGAATAGCCCGATAATGAATATCTATTCGCCATTGGATTTAGAGAAGATTCTGGATTTGATGCAGCACTATACAGATGCGTACATAGTTACGGATACCAAGGAGTTTGATTCCGGGTTAATTATGCAGCAGTTCGAGATGCTGACCGAAGCGGCCCGAACAAGAGATCCCACGTTATTGGAGCGGATCGTTCCCCAGATTTACAGCCGTGATATGCTGGACGAACTTAACAAGATACACATTTTTCCAAATATAATTTATACCCTTTACACCTCCAAGGATACTAATGATGAGGTCATTGAATTTGTGCAGAACAATAAGGTGGATATAACAATGCCGGCGAGCCGGGCCAATAGAGATTTTGTGCAAAAACTCAAAAAGGCCGGGGCGCGGGTATACGTTCACACCGTGAACGAGGAAGAGCAGATTGTGAAGCTGTACCGGATGGGCGTAGACGGATTTTATACTGATTTTGTGGCCGAGAATGATCTGAACCGGATCAAGGGACTGCGCAGCAGTCTGTAGTCTTTCATATGGTAAAAAAGCGAAAAAATGTTCGTATTTTTTACCGTCTTTAAATTGACACCCCCCTTCCCGCTGGCATAGACTAGAGTTATATCTTTAGCGGAGGCAGGGGGGATTTTGTCCTGCCTAAATGACTGATGAGGGATGGAAGAACATGAGAGCAGTGCAGCAGATGATCAAGCCGTGGCGGCATGTATTCAAGCTGGATCCGGACCGTGAGCTGGGTGATGGAGAGCTGGAGGCATTATGTTTGTCAGGAACGGATGCCATAATGGTAGGTGGCTCCTCAGGAGTCACTTATGAGAATACTGTGGACCTAATGTCCAGAATCAGCCGCTACGCGCTGCCAGTGGCCCTGGAGGTATCGGATCTGGAAGCGGCTGTCCCGGGATTTGATCTGTACATGATCCCTATGGTGCTTAATACGCCGGACCCGACCTGGATCGTCGGCCATCACCGCCGGGCGATTGAACGCTACGGCTATTTGATTCCTTGGGACATGCTGCTGACTGAGGGGTACATTGTGCTGAACGACAATTCTACTGTGGCTAGACTTACGGGAGCTGATACGGATCTTCAAGCTGAAGAGGCTGCAGCCTACGCGCAGGTTGCGGACAAGCTGATGTCTCTGCCTGTGGTATATCTGGAGTATAGCGGCAGATTCGGAGAGGTGGAAACTGTGCGGACCGTACGGGAGGCTGTGGAGCATAGTCAACTTTTTTATGGCGGGGGAATTACTTCCGAAGCGGAGGCTGTGCAGATGGCAGCGCTATGTGATACGGTTGTGGTCGGCAATATCATCTATCAGGATTTAGAGCAGGCACTGCTGACGGTTCAGGCGGTGAAAAATACGCAGCAAATGCACTTTGAGTAGTCTTTATAGGAGAACTACTTCAATGTTGTAATTCATATGAATGAAGAAAGGAGCATGTTATACATGCAACCTGTTAACATACAAGAAGCCGTTAGTCGGCTCAATCCTCCGCAGCGGCAGGCTGTGGAGACTACTGAAGGACCACTGCTGATTATGGCCGGCGCGGGCAGCGGCAAGACGCGGGTGCTGACGCACCGAATTGCGTGGCTGATTGCGAACCGCAAGGCACCGCCTTGGGCGATTTTGGCCATCACATTTACAAATAAAGCAGCGCGTGAGATGCAGGAGCGTGTATCCAAGCTTGTTGGGCCGGAGGGCCGCGACATTTGGGTATCGACCTTCCACTCCATGTGCGTACGGATTTTACGGAAGGATATCGAACGGATCGGCTTTACTTCCAACTTCTCGATTCTGGATTCGACGGACCAGCTGTCCGTAATCCGCAACTGTATGAAGGAACTGAACATCGACACGAAGAAGTTCGAGCCGAAGGCTGTTCAGTCTGTGATCAGTACGGCGAAGAATGAGCTGGTAACCCCGGCCCAATATGAGCAGAAGGTCGGCGATTATTTTGAAGGATTGATTGCCAAGGTCTACACCATGTACCAGAAGCGTCTGAAGAGCAATAACTCTTTGGATTTTGATGATCTGATCATGGCTACGATTCAACTGTTCAAGGAAGTACCAGAGGTTCTGGATTTTTATCAGAAGAAATTCAAGTACATTCATGTGGACGAGTATCAGGATACGAACCGTGCGCAGTACATGCTGTGCCGGATGCTGGCTGACAGCCACCACCGGATTTGTGTAGTCGGTGACAGTGACCAGTCGATTTATCGCTGGCGCGGAGCGGATATCACCAACATTCTTAATTTTGAAGAAGATTATCCTGAAGCCAAAACTATCCTGCTGGAGCAGAACTATCGTTCCACCTCCAATATCTTGAATGCAGCCAATGGTGTCATCGCGCTCAATACCGGACGCAAGCCCAAGAAGCTGTGGACGGACTCGGATGAAGGTGCGAAGATTAAGGTTTATCGCGGGGATTCTGAGCATGATGAGGGATATTTTGTTACCGGAGAAATCAGTAAGAATGTGAAAACAGGTCAAGCCTACCAAAATCACGCCATTCTGTACCGGACGAACGCCCAATCCCGGGTTATCGAGGAAATTCTGATCAAGTCGGATATTCCCTATCAGATCGTAGGCGGCATCAAGTTCTACGACCGTAAAGAAATCAAGGATATTCTGGCGTATCTGCGCCTGTTGTCCAACCCGGATGATGATATCAGCTTGACGCGGATTATCAACGTGCCAAAGCGCGGGCTAGGCGATACGACTGTTGGTAAGCTTGCCGTTGCTGCAGCCGAACGAGGCGTATCGATCTTCCGTGTTCTGGAGACGGTGGATGATTTGGGCTTTGCCGGACGTACCCGGAATGCGCTGGTGGAATTCTACGACATGATCGAAGCGCTGCACCGGATGGTGGAATTCCTGTCGGTGACTGAACTGACCGAGAAAGTGCTGGAATTGTCGCAATACCGCTTGGAGCTGCAAAATGAGAACACGCTCGAGTCCCGCTCCAGACTGGAGAATATCGACGAGTTCTTGTCGGTAACGATGGAATTTGAGAAAAATAATGAGGACAAGTCGCTCGTCTCCTTCCTGACAGACCTTGCGCTAATCGCTGACATTGACAGCATGAATGACGAAGAGGAAGATCGCAGCGATGCGGTGGTATTGATGACGATGCACAGCGCCAAGGGTCTGGAGTTCCCGACAGTGTTCATTGTCGGGATGGAGGAAGGCGTCTTCCCGCACAGCCGGGCTTTCCAGGACAATGATGAACTGGAAGAGGAACGACGGCTGGCCTATGTCGGCATTACCCGCGCCGAGAAACAACTGTTTCTCTCCTGCGCGCGGGTGCGCACGCTCTTCGGACGGACGACGGCCAACCCGCCGTCCCGCTTCCTGGAGGAGATTCCGGAGGAGTTGAAGGAAGATACCGCCCCTGCCCACGACCGATTCCGCCGCGGCGGGTCGGATGTGGGCGGAGCCTATGGCGGCCGCGGCTTCGCCAGCGGCGGCCGGGGCAATTTCGGCGGCCGGGGCGGGGCCGCCGGGTCTACGCCGAATGCCGCAGGCTTCGGCGGAAGCACGGCCACGGCCGCAGCTGGCCAGGGCCGCGTGTCCGTGACCTCCGGCGGGGCGAAGCCCGCAGCCGGAGCAGGATCTTCAGCGTCCGCCGATTTCAAGGCGGGCGACAAGGTATCCCACGGCAAATGGGGCACAGGCACCATTGTGTCCGTCAAAGGCACCGGCAACGATACGGAGCTGCAGATTGCTTTTCCGGCGCCGGTGGGCGTGAAACGGCTGCTCGCAGGCTTTGCGCCGATCGCCAAGGTGGAATAGATCGACTACGATTAACGATTGTCTTTTTGGACGACGCTAATTGTAGGACACTTATTGACGGAGGGATATACCTGTATGGATGTTATGCATACAATGGAAGAGCTCGTAGCAGAGCTTCACAAATATAACTATCATTATTACACGCTTGACACACCGCTCGTTAGCGACAAAGAGTACGATGTTCTCTATGACAAGCTAGTAGCGCTGGAGGCGGAGAGCGGCATTGTGCTTCCGCATTCACCAACACAGCGGGTGGGTGGAGAATTGCTCAAGGGCTTTACGCCCCATCGCCATCTGGCTCCTCTGTGGAGTTTGGATAAGGCGCAGAATATTGAACAGCTGCGGAGCTGGAATGCCCGCGTACTGAAGCTGGTCAATGATTATAACACCAAGAACCCGGATACCCCATTGCCAGAGCCATGTTATGCCGTTGAGCTCAAATTTGACGGGCTGACGCTGAATTTGACGTACCGTAATGGCGTGCTGGAGCAAGCTGCCACGCGCGGAAACGGGGTAACAGGTGAGGGTATTCTGGCCCAAGTAAAGACGATTAAGTCCGTTCCGTTGACCATTCCGTTCAAGGAAGGTCTGATAGAGGTGCAGGGCGAGGGGATTATGAACCTGTCGGTACTGGCGGATTATAATACCCGGGCAGCCGAGCCGCTGAAGAACGCACGCAACGGCGCGGCCGGTGCTCTGCGGAATCTAAACCCTAAGACGACGGCCGAGCGGCGGCTAAACGCCTTTTTCTACAATATAGGCTACTCAGAGGGTGTGCAGTTTAGCGATCATCAGGAGATGATGAATTTCCTGCGGAATAATCAGTTCAAGGTGAACCCTTATCTGACTTACTACGATAAATTTGACGATGTGACTGAGCAACTGGCGGAGATTGAAGAGAAACGTGCCTCCCTGGATTACCTCATTGACGGAGCCGTGATCAAGGTCACGGATTTCCGGATTAGGGAAGTTCTAGGCTATACGGACAAATTCCCACGCTGGGCAGTCGCCTACAAGTTCGAAGCAGAAGAGACGACGACGATTCTCGAATCTGTCAGCTGGAATGTGGGACGGACCGGCAAAGTCACGCCGCTGGCACGAGTTGAGGCGGTTGAACTGGCCGGTGTTACTGTCCAGAATTGTACACTTAACAATGTGGGCGATATCGAACGGAAGAACCTGAAGCATGCGCTGGGCACAAGAGTCTTCATCCGTCGTTCCAATGATGTGATTCCGGAGATTCTGGGCAAAGTGACTGAGGAGAGTGACGGCGGGGAGATTATTTTCCCGGACAAATGCCCTGCATGCGGTTTCCCGCTGGAAATGCGCGGTGCACATCTCTTCTGCAACAACAAGCTGGACTGCAAGCCGCAGATCGTCAGCCGGATTACGCATTTTGCTTCACGGGACGCCATGGACATTGAGACCTTTAGCGAGAAGACGGCAGGACAGCTCTATGAAGAGCTAAGTGTCCGTGAGCCGGCCGATCTCTATGAGCTAACTTTTGAGCAGCTAGTGGAGTTGGAGCGCTTCGGTGAGAAGAAAGCGCGCAATCTTCTTCAGGCACTGGAAGACAGCAAGGGACGGGATTTAGCCTCCTTCCTGTACGCGCTAGGTATCCCTAACACAGGAAAGGCTACGACTCGCACTTTGGCTGAGTATTTCCGTGATCTGGGAGCAGTGATGAAGGCGACAGCCGAAGAACTCGCTGAACTGCCGGATATTGGCGGTATTGTGGCTGAGAGCATCGTAGGATTCTTTGCTGATCCGTTCGTGGTGACAGGGATTGACCGCATGCTGGCGCTAGGCGTCGAGGCTAAGGCCCCTGAAGCCCCGCGCCCGGTAAGTACAGATTCCTTCTTCAGCGGCAAAACCGTTGTTCTTACGGGTACGTTGCATAAGCTGACACGTGAGGAAGCGGCGGAACGTCTGGAAGTACTGGGAGCGAAGGTAACCGGTAGTGTGTCCAAGAAGACGGATCTGGTCATTGCCGGCGAGAAGGCAGGCAGCAAATTGGCCAAAGCACAGCAGCTCGGTATTCAGGTCATTGAGGATGAGGAAGAACTGATTCGGTTGTTGGAGAGCTAAAAGCATAGTGGAATAAGCGCTGCGGCCCAGGCCCAGCATAATATTATAGATCCCGGTTAATTTGCATAGGCGAATTGGCCGGGATCTTTTGTTAGAATAAGGAAGGAACGTTAACAAAAGAACTGGAAAGGATGTACTTTCGGTGAAACCTGAAACGATATTGCTGGTAGACGATGAGAAAGAGATCGTGGACCTGCTGGATATTTATTTTCGCAACGAGGGCTATCGGCTGCTCAAGGCTTATGATGGACTGGAGGCCCTGGAGTGCCTGAACAATGAAGAGGTGGATCTAATTATCCTGGATGTGATGATGCCAAAGCTGGATGGTGTGGCCGCCTGTATGAAAATACGTGAGGAACGGAACATGCCGATCATTATGCTATCCGCGAAAAATACCGATATGGACAAAATCGCCGGACTCAGCATCGGGGCGGATGACTATGTGGGCAAGCCCTTTAACCCGCTGGAGCTGGTGGCCCGGGCCAAATCGCAGCTGCGTCGTTACCATAAACTGAATACAGGCGGTCCTACACGCCGGAACGAGAATGAACTAGTGTTTGAGGATTTGATCATTGATACCGCCAAGCATGAAGTCAGTGTGGACTGCCGTAAGGTTAAGCTTACACCTCGGGAGTTTGCCATTCTGGAGCTGTTAGCAAGACATCAGGGCCAGGTGCTCAGCATGGAACAGATTTACCGTAACCTCTGGAATGAGCCTTTTCTTGATGGGGGCAATACAGTAATGGTGCATATTCGTAATATCCGTGAAAAAATCGAGCTTGACCCCAAGCAGCCCCGTTATGTACAGACCGTATGGGGTATTGGCTACAAACTGGACGGGCCTTCCTGATCGGCCGGAGGTGATGAATTTTGAACTCCAAATATATCAGTACCATCCGCTGGAAGTTTATATGGGCTTTCTTGCTGAGCGTATTCTCGGGCGGTATTCTGCTTGCGGTATGCTATCAGTTGGTGAACTCCATGGTGTATCTAAACCCGGCCCCGCCTTCTGCTCCTTACTCTTTGATTCTGAAATGGATTATTAACCATATCGGTTCAGCTCCGCTTATGGCTGCGGCTGGAATCGTCAGCTTTTTGCTATTCTTTTTCATCTATACCCGTAAAATCATTTCCTACCTTGAAGAGATCACCAAAGGGATTCAACAAATCACTAAGCTCGGGGAGTCACACCGAATTGAAGTCCGGTCAGGGGATGAACTGGGTGTGCTAGCCGAGAACATCAACATTATGTCTGATCGTCTTCAGCATTCCTTAATGGAAGAACGGAAAGCAGTAACCGCTAAAAATGAGTTGATTACTGGTGTATCACACGATCTGCGTACTCCGTTAACCTCTGTGTTAGGCTATCTGGAATACATTGAGCAGGACCGCTGCCGGGATGAGACAGAAATGCGCTATTACGTAGGCATTGCTTACCAGAAATCACTGGTGCTCAGAAAGCTGATTGATGACTTATTTGAATATACACGGGTGAATAGTGGCGGTATACCGTTTGTACTGGCGCCTTTGGATCTCAAAGCATTTATGCGGCAGTTGGCAGAGGAAGCTGTTCCCGCACTGACTGCAGCTGGTATGACGTATGAAATTGAAGACGATACCGAATCGCTATGGATACAGGGTGCACCGTATGAGCTGGTTCGTGCTTTTGATAATCTGATCACCAATGGAATCCGGTATGGTCGTGACGGCAAGAAGCTGCAGATCGGCCTGAGCCGGGAGGGAGACGAAGCCGTGGTGCGAGTCAGCAATTTCGGAGAAATGATAGCGGAAGGCGATCTTCCGTATATCTTTGAACGCTTTTATCGGGCGGAGCGTTCTCGTTCACAGCACACCGGAGGTTCTGGATTGGGGCTGGCGATTGCCAAGGGGATCATTGAACTGCATGGCGGTGTTATTTTGGCCGTAAGCGGCAGACAACGTACGGACTTTATCGTCCGTCTTCCGCTTTCACAAACGTAGCTTTTGTCTGCTCTCCTTCTTGTTTCTTCAGAAAATCTTAAGAAGTTATGGAGTCATTCTTAAGATTTCCTCCTTATCCTTGTGTCAGAGGGGGATTATCCCCTTCTGAAAGGAGGGATTGGCATTGAGGAAGCGGCGGACCGTAAGACTGGGGTATCTATATATTTTTGGCGGAAGCACACTCTTGAGTGCTGCTGTTCTTTTCGTGTTATACCGACTGTTCGTATGGATGTATTCCCGTCACAGCCAGGATTCGGGCGCTTTAGTTGTGACGCTTGCCCACTGGATTATCAATCATATTGGCAAAGCCCCCTTTGCCGCCATGTTATTTGTACTGGTGTTCTCGGGGTTCTTTTTGCTGCGCTCACAGAAGCCGGCACAGGATATGCAATCACTGCTGCATGCAGCGGAAAAGCTCGCCAATCACGGTTCTTTCACGGGACTGAAGGTGCTATCCGCCGGGGAATTGCAAGCATTAGCTGGACATCTGGAGCGGATTAACAGCAATAGGAGAGGTGTAGGTACGCAACATAAAGCGTATAAGGGAGAAGATCCGAGGGAGCTCTCAGCAGCAGTTGCAGGGGATTTGGACTTTAGCCCAACTTCTGGTTCGTCCCCGGTGCTGGATAACGAAGATGCCATGGCCCTGATCCTTAGGGTTAAAGCTACACTCCGTTGTCTTCATGAGGCGGAAGCTGCGGGGGAAGATAGCAATACTATGCTCCGCCTTCTCGTGAATGCCAGAGAGGAAGCAACCGGGATGGAGCAGGCGTTGGAGCGTCTGATTACTGGGTCATGAGCAGTCCACTGGAGAGGCGACCCCATGAGAACTTCTATAGAAGGATTCACTGGTCTAACATGCGTGACAGGGTCTTGAGCATCCTGTATACGTTGTTTGATCTTGGAGTAATCGTAGTCCTGCTAATGTTAGCTGGTCTTGTGTACATTCATGAATATGGAAGCACCGTAGTCAGCCGTTATTCTGACAAGTTAATTTTACCGGAGTCTAGTATAATGCTGGCTTCAGATGGATCTTTATTACGCAAAGTCCCCATTCCAGGATCCGGCTACAGGACCTCCCTACAGCTTACGGAGATGCCTAAGCTATTAACAGCTACTTTTCTGGCAGTGGAAGACCGCCGCTTTTATACCCATGACGGGCTGGATTACAAAGGAATACTGCGGGCACTTGTAACAAATGCAGCGAATATGGAAATAGCCGAGGGAGGGAGCAGTATCACCCAGCAGCTGGCCCGGAATCTGTATCTGAACAGAGATAAGAACCTCTTACGCAAGGTGAACGAGGCGTCTATTGCCTTGGAGCTGGAGCGGCGTTTGTCCAAAAGTGAGATTCTGGAGATGTATCTCAACCAGTTGTATATGGGGCGAGGTCAGTATGGAATCAAGGCCGCAGCTGAGCGGTATTTTGGCATTAACGATCCCAATAAGCTGGAGATCTGGCAAATTGCTACGCTTGCAGCGATTCCTAAAGGGCCCTCGATCTACAACCCTGTGGATGATCCCGAGCGGTCTGCCGAAAGACGTAAGCTTGTTCTACATATAATGGAGCAGCGGGGTTTGATATCTCATGCACAGCTGAATGCTGCACTGCTTCAAGAATATCAGGCTCCACCGGTGGAACCGCAGCTTTCGGCTGCTGGAATATCTTATGGCGATGCCGCGCTTCAGGAAGCGTCCAGGCTGACTGGCAAATCCAGAGAAGAATTGCAGAGTGGCGGCTATACGATTGTTACAGCGATGAATGTGCATGCCCAGAGTGTACTCGAGAAGACCTTTTTGCAACCCGATTCTTTCCCACCGGATGGGAAGGACCGGCAAGTGGAAGCGTCTATGGTGATTATGGACCATCGTAACGGAGAGGTTGTAACGCTTATGGGAGGGCGGGAGCCGAAGGCAGGGGGGCTGAACAGGGCTATTATGGATGCCAGACAGCCGGGGTCTTCTTTTAAACCAATCATTGATTACGGACCTGCGCTGGAAAGTGGAAAATTCACTCCAGATAGTCTGTTGTCTGATCGGCGGGCGGCCTATGGAAACTATCAGCCGGAGAATCTGAACGGGGATTATCGTGGCCAGGTAACTATGCAGACGGCGATCAAACAGTCTATCAATGCGCCGGCGGTGTGGCTGCTGCAGCAGGTAGGCATAGGTCAGGCGCGTAAGTTTGCGGCCAAGCTGGGGATTGAATTAACAGAGGAGGACAATAATCTCGCAATCGCATTAGGCGGCCTGCACAAAGGCATTTCTCCGCTAAAAATGGCCCAGGCCTACAGCGTGTTCGCAAACGGGGGCAAATTCAATGAGGGGCATCTGGTACGGATGGTGAAGAATGCCCGCGGAGAAGTCATCTATAAGCACACGTCATCTTCAGCTCAGGTGATCTCTCCAGTTACAGCAGACAGGATGACCACAATGCTTCGGAGTGTAGTTAATGAAGGTACCGGAAAAAAGGCTCAGATGAACCGCCCAGTAGCGGGGAAAACCGGGACGACCCAATTGGATCTGCCCGGAGTGAGCCGTAAGGGGAATCGGGATCTCTGGTTTGTCGGGTATACACCGGAATGGACCGGAGCGGTATGGATCGGTTTTGACCGGACGGATGAGCAGAATTATATGACGGCTGGAAGCGGGATGGCGGCAGCAATATTTTCTAAGGTAATGACCCAAGCTCTGGCGCAGGCTGGAAAATAAAAAAAGCTCATCTGTCCTCTAAGTAGAGAACGGATGAGCTACCTATCAGGATTGGGGCCTTACTCGGCCGCCCATTCCTCCAGTTTGTTGTCTCCTGGGAGCAATAGTGCCAATAATCCGAGCAGAGGCAGGAATCCGCAGGCCACAAATACTTTCGTAATGCCAATAACGTCAATAAGATTACCAATCACGAGCGAGCCGATGCCGCCAAGTCCGAACGCAAGTCCGGTGATTAGTCCTGACACAGTTCCGATATTGCCGGGATAAAGCATTTGTGCATAAATAACGGTAACTGAGAAGCTTGATAGAAGTACGAAGCCGCCAATCAGCAGCAGCACTGCGGCCCAGAAGTGACTGACGAAAGGCAGCGCCAATGCAAAGGGAACCGTACCTACCATAGAAAAGAGAATCAAGTTACGCCGCCCGAAACGGTCTGCGAGTGGTCCGCCGAAGAACGTACCTACGGCACCGGCTGCCAGGTACATAAAGATATACACCTGTGCACTATCCAGGGACATCCGGTATTTATCCATTAAGTAGAATGCATAATAACTGCCGATGGAGGCCCCGTACCAGGATCTCACAAACACCAGGAAGACAAGAATGATAGTTGCATTCCGAATGCTTTTGCGCCTTGCAGGGTCCATTAGCTTGGCCGCGGCCTTTTTGCGGAAGGTATAGCCGGAATCAAGCATTTCGCGATACCAGCGAGCTACATAGGTCTGCACGGCGATTCCTGCGGCAGCAACGATGGTGAAGCCTAGTGCACCAATTTGCCCGAAAGGAATGAAGATCCACTTCGTCAGCATGGGTCCGAGCGATTGCCCGGCATTCCCTCCTACCTGAAAAATAGACTGGGACAGTCCTTTGCGAAGTCCTGCGGCCATATGGGCAACACGCATGCCCTCCGGGTGAAAGGCAGCCGATCCGAATCCGACAAGTACAACAGAGAATAGCACCAGTATATAATTGTTGGCATAAGCCAGCAAAAAGACCCCGGCAAAGGTACAGCACATCCCCAGCGGGAGCAGAATCGGACGTGGCTTGCGATCGGCGGCATAGCCGATAACAGGCTGAATGACCGAAGAAGTTACATTCAAGGCAAACGAAATCCAGCCGATCTGAGCAAAGGAAAGCAGCAGGTTGTCTTTGAGAATCGGGAAAATCGCCGGAATGACTGCTTGAATAGAATCATTAAACAAATGAACAAAACTGACAGCGAGTAGGATGCGGTAAATCGTGGCCTGTTGCGTATTGCGCTGCTCTGCAGCCGGAAGATCTGGCTTAGGGGCAGCGGTTGTTGAGTTGTTCTTCATTATGGCTCCTCTCCATATTGTGTGCTAGGATTCTTTTTTAATGTTTACGATAGATCCTATTTTAGCCATATGCAATGGATTATGGGAAACAATTTGTGCTGTAGGGGTGGGAAATATACGTACGATAGATTATTTTCAAAAAAGTGTTGCAATCATGAGATCCGCATGGTATATTATCTCTTGTGCTTATGAGACATCGCCTAACGGAAACGAGGGCGTTGAAAAAATAAGTTGACAAGAAATAAAGAAACATGATATGATATAATTCCTGTGCAAGACATACATGATGAATTGCAAGGGAACAAGTTCTTTGAAAACTGAACAAATGGAACACGTTGATTTAACAAGATTCATTTAATGAATCGTCAGTTTCAAAATGAGCAATCGCTCTTTTCAATAATTTTTCGGATGGTTATTTTCTCGGAGTAATTCGGGGAAGTGATCGCTCGAAAAAACCAATTTGGAGAGTTTGATCCTGGCTCAGGACGAACGCTGGCGGCGTGCCTAATACATGCAAGTCGAGCGGACTTGATGGAGTGCTTGCACTCCTGATGGTTAGCGGCGGACGGGTGAGTAACACGTAGGCAACCTGCCCCACAGACTGGGATAACTACCGGAAACGGTAGCTAATACCGGATAATTCCTTTTGGCTCCTGCTAAGAGGATGAAAGACGGAGCAATCTGTCACTGCGGGATGGGCCTGCGGCGCATTAGCTAGTTGGTGAGGTAACGGCTCACCAAGGCGACGATGCGTAGCCGACCTGAGAGGGTGAACGGCCAC
>NZ_JBHVVB010000005.1:0-69544 GCF_042883835.1 Paenibacillus sp. NPDC058177
TATCGTTGTCTTTGTTCTCCCAAGTGAACACACCTCCACTACTGTCATTATCGGTCTGTCCGTTAACGAGTGTCCACTATTTATTCTAATTGCATCTTGTACCTTAATTTACAGAATACACCCATGGGCCAAGGAATAAGGGCATTAATGCACCTTATTTTTTGTGCATACACCCTTCAAGCAGCGAAAGGAAGAATTTAGTGTGCAATTTTGCCTTTAATCGCTCTTTTTTCGTTTATTCAGCCTAATTAAGGTGCCATTTTTCCTTTATTTTCCGCTACTCCCCTGTGCCAAGGTGAATTTGGCCTCCGAGCTATAGCTGAGTCACCCGAAGTACGGCTTGCTCATAAAATTATTAATCAGCAGGGAGCCCAGCGGCCCTTTATCCGACCTCACCCTTCTCTACCCGCATCCAGCAGACGCAGCTCCTCGGCTGTCAGCTCGCGGCAGGCGCCCTGCGGCAAGCTTTCGTCCAGCTTCAGCCCGCCCATAGATACACGCTTCAGGAAGACTACCTTTTTGCCAACGGCCTGGAACATCCGTTTGACCTGATGGAATTTACCTTCGGTGATCGTAAGCGAAATCTGCGAGATGACTTTGCTGCCGCGCTCGCGGCTAAGGATGGTCAACTGCGCAGGTAGAGTCACATACCCGTCCTCAAGCTCCACACCAGCCGCGAAGGCCGCTACATCGGCAGCATCCACTTCGCCCTCCACTGTGGCTTCATAAGTCTTCGGCACATGTTTGCGCGGGGACAACAGTTCGTGAGCGAGCTTGCCGTCGTTGGTGAGCAGAAGTAGTCCTACCGTATCCTTATCCAGCCGGCCGACCGGAAACGGTTCGAAATGCGCGTATTCCTGGTCCAGCAGGTCAATTACAGTCCGATCCCGGCGGTCTTCCGTTGCCGAGAGAACGCCGGGGGGTTTATTCATCATAAGATATATATGTTCGCGGTACGTAAAACGTTGGCCGCCAATTTCTATGACATCTTGATTAGGGTCGACATGAATACCGCTGTCCTTGACCACGGTACCGTTCACTGTAATGAGGCCCTGCTTGGCCTGCTTACGAATCTCGCTGCGTGAACCGGCTCCGATATGGGACAGCACTTTATCTAACCGTTGCTTCTTGCTGCTGTTACCTGAAGCTCCCATCTTACGTCCACCTCCATCCAGCGGGATATTCGTTCTTCAGCATGCCATCCTGCCATTTGCCCCATCCCGCACTGTAGCCGTCAATGCAGACCAGCACATAGCCCTTCAAGGGACTTCCAGGCTTAACGACCAGTCGCTCCTCAGGGATCGCCAAAGTCTCTCCCTTAAGATAAGAAACTGCCTCCCCGCTGGCACTAGACAACGACAGACTGCGGCTGCTTTCTTCAGGCCGCAGCGCGGTCGCCAGCGGATGGCCGGGAATGAACCGGCCATTGCGGACCTGTCCCAGGTACCAACCGGGACGGACCGCCTTAAGCCCGTTCAGTGCCGCCTGTGGCAGCGGCGACAGGTAGAGATGGTCACCGAACAGCACGGGATGACCCTCAAGCTCCGGGCTCAGCTGTTCGCGAGCCCAGTCGCGGTACGCAGACAGCGCGGCCTCTTCAGCTGAGGCCTGACCCCGGCCACCGTCTCGGCCCGCTGGCCGCCCGCCCTTGCCGCGCCCGTTCTCCGCGCGGCGCACGGCAGACTTGCCAGACTCGGCCTTGCCTTTCCTAGGCCGAGCCGCAGCTGACAGTGTTACATCGTCAGCCGTACCAACTTCGGCATCCGGCTTCGCGGTGCCGTCATGCCGCAGCACGGCCATGAAGTGGCCTTCGCCCTTCACCTTGTGCGGCCACAGCCGTGCCGTACCGGCAAGCTCACCGAATCCTGGCGCGAACGATCCGGTGCCGCCCACGGGCACTACCGAAAAGTGCGGATGCACCGCTAGGAAGGTTGCAATGCTGCCTTCATTCTCTTCCGGGGAAAAGGTACAGGTAGAGTAGACAAGCGTTCCACCTGGAGCCAGCGCCATTGCAGCCGAGTTTAGAATTTCCCGCTGCATGTCCGCATATTTGGCCGGTGTCCCCGGCTCCCATTGACGCACCATGTCCTCATCCTTGCGGAACATCCCCTCGCCGGAGCAAGGTGCATCGATCAGGATTTTGTCAAAAAAGCCGGGGAACGCCGCCGCGATTCGCTCAGGGCTCTCGTTCAGTACGATTCCATTCCGAACGCCGTACAGCTCCAGATTCTTGGCTAGCGCCTTGGTCCGCTCAGAATGCAGATCATTACTGATCAAGAGACCCGCGCCTTGAAGTTTAGCGGCAATCTGGGTGGATTTGCCGCCGGGAGCTGCGCACAGGTCGAGCACACGGTCGCCGGGCTCTACGCCAAGCAATTCCACCGGAGCCATAGCACTAGGTTCCTGAATGTAGTACAAGCCCGCATGATAATAGGGATGCTTGCCTGGACGTGCTCCTTCTTCAGTATAAAATCCCGTAGGACACCACGGGATAGGCTCAAGCCCAAGCGGAGACAGCGCCCGCAGTGCTTCCACCGTTATTTTTAACGTATTCACCCGGATGCCTCCATATGGAGTCTCCTTGTAGGTGTCTGCAAATTGCTGATATTCATTTCCCAGCAGTTCCTTCATCCGCTGGGTGAAAGTGCCGGGCAGTTGTGCCGCCATGATGCCGTCCTCCTGCTTAAATAGGGTGATGAAAGACTCAAGGAACACCCTTGCGGGTGCCCCTTAAAGTAGACTGCTTATTCTATAAATCGAACTCCAAAAGAATAAGAGCGTTGACTTACTTGTGTTTCGAATGTGCTCGGTCCGGTCGTTGTGGGCCCCGGCGCTGGGGAATATTCGGTGTGATGCCGGTAGCTGCAAGTCTCACTTGCTGCGCCAGATCGTGATCAACGATGTCGATGGTAAGATCGAAATAAGGAAACGGCTGATCAGCGAAATTCTCCAGACGAACAGCATACTCCTTTACTTCACCCACCAGCTTCGCGAGATCGATACCGAGCGTCTTCGCCGGATAATTCTCCAGCTTGGCCGCCGCCCCCTGCAGCATCATTCTGCCACCGCGAACGTTGTTGTTCCGGAAGTGGTACAGTCCGACGGCTACCTGCAACAATCCCTTATATAAAGGGTCCTTGTCCTTGGCAAGCCACAGCTCCTCGAGCACTTCATGACACTCGAAATAATCTCTGTCCCGGTTGAAGTAGACCAGATATGCCAGGTACAGCGGTTCATAGTCCATCCGGCAGATCGCCCTTCTTCGCTTCAGAGAGGAGTCCGCGCACATGGTCCAGAAGTCCCTTCATGGCCTCCATATCGTGAGCCTGCCAGATTTCATTGAACCGTTCCTGGCTCTCGATGGCTTCATTGACCAGATGATAGAAATACAACTGGTGAATAGCCTTCAGCAATTGCGTGGTTGTATTCGAATTTTCCTCGAAGGTCATCTGGGCATCCAGAATTTCTTCACGGATACTGGACATTTCACTGTCAAGAATCGATGCCGCTTCCGCCGCCGTCTTCAGACGCACCCGGATTTCATCGGGCAGGCTTTCACGATATTTATAATTCAGGGAGTGTTCGATCGTCGCCCAGAAATTCATAGCGAGCGTACGGATCTGAATCTCAGCGAGCACAATCTTTTGGCCCAGGGCCGTCTGTACAGGATATTTGATAATCATATGAAAGCTGCGGTAGCCGCTCTCTTTATAATTGGTGATGTAATCCTTCTCATAGAGGACTTCCAGGTCCTTGCGGGCCCGGATATATTCAGCCACCCTGCGAATATCCTCCACGAATTGGCACATAATGCGAATGCCGGCGATATCCTCGATGCCCGTCTCCAGATCTTCCATCTTCACATTCAGGCGCTTGGCCTTTTCCAGAATGCTGGAGAGCCGCTTTACCCGGCCGGTTACGAACTCGATTGGCGTATATTCCTCTCTTTTTTTCAACTCCGAACGCATGGTCTTAAACTTAACTTTCAGTTCCTCCACAGTTTGCTCATATGGAAGTAAAAAAGTTCCCCAATCCCTTCCGTCCATCGCCTTCGTCCTCCTGTCCTTTCGTCTTCCTCAGTGATGATCCGCGCCCACCGCTTCGGAAAGTGTACGGAATCCGTCCCGGCGCAGCAGTTGCCGCAATCCGGCATGCAGCCTCCGGTTCACTTCAGGTCCCTCATAGATGAGGGCTGTATAAATCTCAACCAGGCTGGCGCCCGCCCGGATCTTGTCATAGGCATCCTGACTGGTGAAAATCCCGCCCGAACCGATAATCGGCATTTGGCCGCCGGTCTGACGATAGATTTTGCGGATAATTTCAGTGGAACGGTCACGGAGCGGCTTCCCGCTGAGGCCTCCGGCCTCTCCCGCCTTCTCATGGCTCAGTCCCTCACGGGTTATCGTAGTATTAGTAGCGATAATGCCGTCCATCCCCGCTTCAGTCAGCGTATGTACCATATATTCCAGCTCGGTGTCGCTCACGTCGGGAGCGATCTTCACCAGCAGGCTTTTGTTCAGTCCGGTCGCCTTGCGCTGAATCTCCATTTCTTCCTTGACCTGAGCCAGCAGGAACGACAGCTCACTACCGTGCTGGAGGCTGCGCAGGTCTGGCGTATTTGGCGAGCTGATGTTCACCACAAAAAAATCACCGTACGGATACAGCGTACGGATACACTGGCGGTAATCCTCATGGGCGGCTTCATTACTAGTCGCCTTGTTCCGTCCAATATTGACCGCAACCGGAATTCTGCGGTGCTTCAGTGCCTTCAGCCGCTCCTTCATGGCCTCGGCGCCTTCGTTGTTGAAGCCCATCCGGTTAATCAGGGCCTCGTCTGAGGGCAGGCGGAACAACCGCGGGCTCTCGTTGCCCGGCTGTCCTTTGGGCGTCACCGTCCCCACTTCCATGAAGCCAAAGCCGATGGAAGAAAACCCCGGCACTGCTGCAGCGTTCTTATCCAGGCCCGCAGCCAGTCCTACCGGAGTAGGAAAGTGAACGCCAAACAAATCGACAGCCATGTCGGCCGTCTCCGGCACCCCGTACATCAGGCGCAGAGCCGCGCTGCCACCAGGCATGAATGCTGCTTTGTCCAGGCCGCCAACGACCAGATGGTGCGCCTTTTCCGGGTCCATTTTGAAGAAAATCGGTTTTCCAAAATTACGATACAGCACCATTCTCGCTCCTTCATGGGGTCATCGCTAGTGCTTAAGTCTCCCCGCTTCTGTAGGTTTCTACTTGATTTTAGCCTTTTCCGGGTGAAAAGAAAAGTTTTTTGCCCTTTCCCGCTCCAAAGGACCCGTAGTCCAAGTATAGTAATTTTATTGTAAACGCATTACAATGTAAGGGTAATCACCGATTATAAGAGAAAGAAGGTCGAACTGTATGTCAACCAAACGTAAACCTCCTACACTGCAGCAGAAGAAGGAAGAAGTGAACCGCAAAGCCCTCTTGTGGATCGGCGTAAGCCTTGTATTACTTATCATTCTGATTGTTGTTCTGTTAATTGTAGCAGGCAATTAGTTCAACCAGTGGTACTTTTTATGGGGGTTGGTCTGATTCTCTGAAGTTGCCGGCGCGAAGCGTTCCTTCGGCAGCAGCAGTTCTGCAGGCAGAACCCCTCTGCTGATTTCTACCTTCGTTCCCTTAGGCGCCAGTGCGAATAATTCCTCCACATCCCCCCGTCTCATCCGAATACAGCCCAATGACTCATCCTTGCCGATACTGTTCAGATCATTCGTGCCATGAATGGCATAATTCGTGTCTGAGAGCTGCATACCGCGGCTGCCGAACTCTCCGTTGTCATGCCCATTAGGATTAACAACCTTATCCGATATCGCAAAACGTCCCTCAGGGGTACGATCCCCGCCTAGGCCCACTTCATAGTTCCGCAGCATCACCGAGCCGCTGACGACTGCCAGACGGTGTGTTTGTTTATCTATAATAATAGTAAGCGGGCTGGCAAAAAAGGGCTGGCCCTGCGTCCCGCCGCTAGCCCCAGACCCACTCCCGTCAGCTCCCTGCGCGGCTTGTGACGTAGCTGGCTGTTCCGGTTGATCTCCTCTTGCCCCCGGGCTTGCCGCCGCCCTGAGCGGCTTAAACGCCTGCTTCATAGTAGGCGTGACGCCCCCCAGCCAATTCCCGGGAAACGGTCCAGTGAGTTCCTTCAGGGAATCCGGCAGCTTTCCCTTTGCAGACTGGTAGGCCTTCATCGCGCTCCACAGCACCGCTTGCTCCTCCTGGGCGTCTTGCCACTCTCCGGCCTGCTTGGCCAGTTCGCCATGCTCCGGCGGCTTACAGTTGCAGACAGCCGGCTCAAAGGACTGATACTCGATGACTCCATCACTCTTCTTTTCGAGCGCAGAAATCAGTGGCAGCCGCTTCTTCCAGATCAGCCATTGTCCTTGACGCTTCATACCGAGTACCGCTGTCTTGGAACCCTCCTGCTCCCCACCGAGCATCGTGACCAGCAGCTTGCCGGCTGAGGAAGCGCCTCCACCTTCGACCGCCGTGAAGGCTAGCTTGGACTTAACCGGTGTCTGACTATTTCCCGGTTTAGCAATGGCAGGTACCTCTACAGGATCAACCTTGTCTGAATCCCCTGCAGCTGAAGACCCATCGGGTTCCCATTGCCCGACAAGCCCCGGTGCAGCCGCCGAAGGGATGACCACCAGCAGCAAGAGTATTAGCGCCATCAGCGCGCGGCGGATCTTCTTTCGTTTCCGGTCCCGCTCGCGCCCGGCCTGAAGCAGCCCATCCTCATACTCACGAAGCATTTCGGCGGGCACCTTACTATGCTCGAAAGCCTCATAGACTTCCCCGGACTGGTTAAAGCAATAATTGGCTTTGCCGTGCTGTCCGTTCTTATAATATTCTTTCCCAAGCAAGTACCATGCCATCTTATTATCAGGATGCATCTGCACGTAGGCTTTGAGATGCTGTATATTTTTCATCGGGACCTCCGCTATTTAAAGATTCCTTCATTATTACTATCGGCTGGATATGAAAAAAAAGACATCCCCAGCACCAAAATTGGGCCTAAGGATGTCTTTTATCTCGTATGACGATAATATCGCGGGTGAATTAACCTTCTTTATTAAACGGCTCGTCCGCAATCTTGATGGAATCGGTTGGGCATCCGTCGCAAGCATCTTGCAGATCGTCGAACAGATCGTCTGGAATTGCCGTTACGCCGTGGTTTCTGTCATTCTCATAAATAACTTCCGCCAAGCCTTCATCATCGTAATCATAAATATCAGGGGCCGTCGCGCCACATGCACCACATGCAATGCAAGTATCTTTCTCGACCCAAGTGTACTTAGCCATAATTTATCTTTGCCTCCTGTTAAACAATACAGCGCCGTGAGAACGGTCTGTTATTTTTCTCATATTAATATAAAAGGAATGCAATTTCAATGAATTTTCAAGACGTTTGCATTTCCGCCTCAAAATATGGCAACTGATCCAAGCGGATAGTCACGCCCTTATTTTCAGTCCTGATCCCGCTCCAGACGGCCGAGATTATCTTTCTGCAGCGAGGTGCCCCGTTCCTTGTGGTTGCGCAGCAGCGAGGAGTGCGTATCGCTCAGCATCCCTGCCGTCAGCACCGCATTTTCGCCGAATTTATTACGCAGCATGTCCATGGCCTTGTTAAGCGATTCCTTCTTGGGCTGGCGTTCATAATCGAACAGATCCAGTTGAATCGCCGCCTCTTCCTTGGGAGACAGCCCCTGAGAGGTCACACCAAGCAGGCGTACAGGTTTGTCTCCCCGCCAGTGGCGCACATACAGGTCACAGGCAGCCTTGTAGATATCCTCCGCCGTCTCTGAAGGTGCGTCCAACTGACGTGAACGGGTGATCGTCTTCATATCGGGCGTGCGGATAGTCAACTGGATCCCTGCGGCCACAAGACCCTGTTTGCGCAGCCGTCTTGCCACCTGATCGCTCAGGTTGAGCAGGATGGGCCGGGCCTCCGCGATGCCTACAACATCCCGGGGCAGAGTGGTCGTATGCCCGATGGACTTGCTCTGTTCCCGTTCCGGATTGACAACGCCATGATCGATCCCATTGCCCGCCCGCTTCAGCCAGGAGCCCATGACGCCAAAATGCTCAGTCAGCATCCGCTCGTCAGCAGCAGCCAGCTGTCCAATGCTGTAGATCCCAAGCTTCTTCAGTTTCTCCGCCGTCTTCCCGCCGATCCCGAACATTTCGTTGCAGGGCTTATGCCACAGAATATTCGGCACATCGCGCAGCCGCAGCACGGAAATACCATTAGGCTTTTTCAGATCAGAGGCCATCTTGGCCAAGAGTTTATTCGGAGCAATTCCAATGGAGCAAGGGAGGCCCAGTTCCTCCATAATACGGCGCTGAATCTTCTCCGCAATCTCCAGCGGTGTACCAAACTGGCGGGAACCGGTAATATCCAGATAACATTCATCAATGGAGACCGCTTCAAGTAAAGGAGTATAACTATAGGCAATCTGCATGAACGCATTCGAATATTTGCGGTATAAATGAAAGTTTGGTTTAATAACGGTCAGCGAAGGGCAGATCCGCAGTGCCTTCTGCACCTGCATTCCCGTAGAGATGCCTTGTCGGCGCGCAGCATAGGAGCAAGTTACAACAATCCCCTTGCGCATCTCCACGCTTCCGGCCACTGCCGTCGGTTTGCCCTTATATTGATCCGGGTCCTCCGCCTCATGGACAGAGCAGTAAAAGGCGTTCATATCCACATGCAGGATCACCCGGCCGCTTGCGGGATAATATTGATCAACATTCTGCACAATATCTACCCTCTATCCTCTTATGGTTTCTATTGTCAGAACTAGAATACCGCTCCCCTGCGCGAAGGTCAACTCACCGAGCCTGCTTCTTTAGCACAAATGTTCTCTACCACGTTGCCGTATAAAAAAGTTCTCTGTTACATTCCCGCGTAAAAATGCTATAATGTATAAATTCATTTCCCTTAAGGAGGACTATCATGTCAAAGTCCATCTCCATCTTCGATACAACGTTGCGCGACGGCACCCAAGGTGAAGGTATCAGTCTGTCGGCCGACGACAAGCTGAAGATCGCCAAGAAACTCGATGATCTGGGTGTGCACTATATTGAAGGTGGCATCCCGGGAAGCAACAATAAAGACATCGAATTTTTCAAAAGAGTTAAAGAACTACACCTGAACGCCAAAATCACCGCCTTCGGCAGCACCCGCCGCAAGAATTCCCTGGCTGAACATGACGACAATCTGCAGCGGATGATTGATGCGGGCGTGCCTGCAGCCACACTCGTAGGTAAGTCATGGGATTTCCATGTGCATACCGCGCTCCAGACTACACTGGAGGAGAATCTCGCCATGATTGGGGATTCCATTTCCTTTCTGAAGCACAAGGGCCTTGAGGTTATTTTTGATGCCGAGCATTTCTTTGACGGTTATAAAAACAACCCCGAATACGCCGCGGCAGTCCTGGCCAAAGCCAGAGAAGCCGGCGCAGACTGGCTGGTTATGTGCGACACGAACGGTGGAACACTTCCCCATGAAATACAGGAGATCGTCACGTCATTGTCGGCACGGCTTCCAGAGGCCAAGCTTGGGATCCATACCCACAATGATTGCGAACTGGCGGTGGCCAATGCGCTTAGCGCCATCGGTGCAGGCGTCCGCCAGGTTCAGGGAACCATCAACGGTTACGGCGAACGCTGCGGCAACGCCAACCTGTGTTCCATCATCCCTACGCTGCAGCTCAAGATGGGTTACCACTGTATTCCGGGTGACAACTTGTCACAGCTCACCAACACTGCCCGCTTTATCAGCGAGGTAGCCAATGTGAACATGCCTGTGAATCAACCCTATGTAGGGAATGCTGCTTTCGCTCACAAGGGCGGTATTCACGTCTCCGCCATCCTGCGCGATTCTCGTACCTATGAGCATATTGCTCCCGAGCTTGTCGGCAACAAGCAGCGCGTTCTGGTCTCAGAACTTGCAGGACAGAGCAATGTACTATCGAAAGCTCAGGATATGGGGCTTCATCTTGATCCTAGCAGCGAACAGGCTCGCAAAGTTATCGACAAGATCAAGACATTGGAACATCAAGGTTATCAGTTTGAGGGTGCAGATGCCTCACTGGAGCTGCTGCTTCGTGAAGCAACAGGTGAAGTCAATGAACTGTTTGTCTTCGAGTCCTTCAAGATGCTGGTGGAGAAAAATGCCGGCAGTCCCGTTGTCTCCGAAGCCTTTGTCAAGATCCGGGTCGGAAAAGAGAACCTCTATACCGCCGCGGAAGGCAATGGTCCGGTCAATGCACTCGACAACGCGCTACGCAAGGCCCTGCTAACCTACTTCCCGCAGCTTAAGGAAATGCACCTCTCCGATTACAAGGTGCGGGTTCTGGATGAACAGGATCAGACAGCGGCGAAGGTACGTGTATTGATCGAGTCGAAAGACTACCATCAAACCTGGAGTACCGTTGGCGTATCCAGTAACGTCATTGAAGCCAGCTGGGAAGCACTGGTCGACAGTATGCGTTATGCTCTGCTTGGCCAGATTTCCCAAGTGCATGAGCACCTTGAAGATCATGAACCAAGAGGCCTCGTTAACCATTAACGAAGCCGTAACACAATAAAGCCCACTTTCAGCAGCCTGATTGCTGAAAGTGGGCTTTTTTCAAATTCTAATTATTCTTATTTCCTAAGAACCAGTGAGCGCAGTGATCTTCGCTTCCAGTTCCTCCGGCGTCAGGATACCAAGAATAATCTCGGAGATGACACCGTTCTTGTCAATAAGTACATTAGTGGGAAAGACCGCACCGTTATATTTGGCAAAGGCCTCGCCCTTCTGGTCGTATATCACCGGAAATGTCAGCTTGAACTTCTTCACGAAGCGTTCGGCATTCGGCTTGTAATCATGGCTGGTCACATTGATGCCGTAAATATCCAGCGTGTCCTTATATTTTGCGGCTATGACATTCAGCTCCGGAGCCTCCTGCTGGCAGGGATCGCACCAAGAGGCCCAGAAATTGAGCAGAACGGCTTTTTCTGTTTTGCCGCCTACCTGGTATGTGCTGCCGTCACTTCCTTGCAGGGTTAACGCTGGCGCCAGCAATCCGGCACGAGGTCCGGATTCAGTGGGCAGCTCCTGCGATTTGAATACAGCTACCGCTTCTGAGCCCCGTTCCCGCCACATTACAAGCACAACCAGAATAACAATCAAGGTTACTACCGCTAAATTCCGTTTATTAACAGCTTTCATTGGCGTCTGTTCCTTTGCGAAATGGGATAGTTTCTTACTATTGTACCCCCATTCGGTAAAGTTTCAAACCATCCATAAATTTGTCATACATAAAAAAAGGATTCCGCCGCAGAGGACGAAACCCAAATGAAGAGAGGGGTGAACAATTGACAGCCCGCCGGAGAAATGTCCAGTCCATAGGATGGAGTCTTTCTTACAGCAAGCGCTGGGGAGGCACCCGCTGTCCAGTTGTCCACGTCAAGCATGAGGAGGCCTGCCGGTTGCTGCCGCAGCGGGAGGCATGCGATCGACAGCTTGTGTCAAACGCAGGCGTAGCGCCTTACCCGCTGCGTTCTGTAGCCCCATGCCCACGGTTATACACACATATGGGTTAGCGGTGCTAGGCCCTGCTTAAATAAGCGTACAAATCCCCTAACGTCTCCACCTGACGCCGTTTGGCAATCTCCCGAAGGTAGGCCACCCAGAGCTGCGCCGTCATTTTGGCATCCTCCAGAGCATGATGTCTCTCTGTAATTGGTATACTGTGTACGGCCAGCAGTTCATCCAGAGAATAGTTGCTACGCTGTGGCTCCAGCCATCTAGCCAGCATCATCGTATCCAGTACACGATGCGTTAGCTGAACCTTGGAGGTTTTCCACAGGGCTGCATTTAGAAAAGCTTTGTCATGCGCACTGGCATGAGCCACCAGCACCCGCTGCCCTACAAAGGACATGAAGTTATGAAGCCCCTCCATCAGAGGCGGCGCTGTCTTAGTCATTTCCTCCGAGATTCCTGTTAGCTCTGTAATGTTACCCGGAATGGACGTCTGACAGTTGACCAAGGTATAGAAGGATTCCTCCTCCTTGATCTCCTCCCCTACTACCCGAATCGCGCCGAAGGACATAATCTCGTCACCATGCTGGTGAGAAAAGCCTGTTGTCTCCAGGTCAAAAATCACCGTCTCCAGCTGTGACAGCGGAGTATGCAGCACCTCAGGCCGCCTTTTCTCCCGCATCAGAGAGCGGATAAAAGCCATCTGCTGGGCGGTCTGCTGCGCCGTTTCTCCGCCCCGCATGGAAGCAATCGCGGACGGCATTCCACCCTGTCTCAAGTTGCTCCAGAATCCGCCGCCCTTATTTGGCTCCTTCATGACTGTCTCCTCTCCGCTGCTCTGAGCTGTCTTTGCAAGGCACGGTGAATACGCCTGACCAATAGCAGACTTCCACGCAGCTCCGACATTAACTGCTTGTTCTTCAGGTCCTGCTCCGAAATATAATCACTGCTAAGCAACAACCCATTCTGGGTGATATAAGGTGTATTCGAACGCATTCGTAGTGCTGTCAGGAAGGCTGTACGGATATCAACAAGATAATCATACTGCCCAAGTTGCTCCAGTTCCGTAAGCCGATTCAAAGTAGCACTCTCCTGAATTCCGTGCGACAAAGACAAATGTCTTACACTGTTAACCAGCGGGATATACATCCCGTATTTAATGTCGAATCCTCCGGCGTAGTCCCCGAAACGTTCAGTAAGCACTTGACCCAGCAGATTAAGCGTCGCCTTGTGACGGACTGTGTTGCGCAATACGGCAGTGCTGAGTTTCTCATTGTCAATGAATCCTTCATGATAGGCCTTCAGCCATTGTGCCGACAATTCAGCGTTCCCGGCAACATGACGCATATCTGATGCAATGATGAGATAGCGGACTGGCTCCCATTCCAGCTGGCTTCTCCATCCTTCGAGCTGTTCCTTCCATTCCTGGAGTGTCTTGCGCCACATTGGCTCGGAACACATGACCTTGCCTTCGCATTTCTCATACCCTGCTTCCTCCAGCACATCGGATAGCAGCGTACCGAAGACTTCAAAATACCGATTCTTGGCCCCATCCGGTTCCCCATCCACAATTAAACCGTTATCCTGGTCGCTCCATAAAGTAGCTTCCTGTCGGCCCGCACTGCCGAATACGATAAAAGAATAAGCGCAGGGAGGCGGGCCGTAGCCCGCCTCTCTCATCTGCGCCTCGCATATTTGCACTGCGGCCTTGGCAATGAGGTCATGCATGGCATTCACGCGTGACAGCCATTCCCCAATCGGAATCATGTTCAACTGCTGGAGAAGCACATTTTGACAGGCGATGCGCCTTATCTTAAGTTCATGCGGCGAACCGGCCGTTGCGATGGAAGTATAGTAGTTCTCATTGACCCATCCTGCAGACTCCATCGAAGCCACTCGGTTCGCCTCCCTTATAAGTGAAGTTATATTAATGCTTGGCAGAATTGGATTCCGAATCTGTAATCAACTTCATTTGCTCAGGGTAGCCATAGGTACCATGCTCACTGATATCCAGTCCCATCAACTCTTCCTCTTCCGTTACGCGGATGCCATTCACCAATTTCATAACATACAAGATGATGAAGGACAGCACAGCTACGAAGACGAATGTTCCAACTACGCCAAGGATTTGAACACCCAGCTGATGGAAGCCACCGCCGTAGAACAAGCCCGCTTGACCAACACCCACCGTCTCAGCCAATTCAGGTGTTGCGAACAAACCAGTGGATACCGCCCCCCACACTCCGGCGAGGCCGTGAACAGAGAAAGCATAGATCGGATCATCCAAACCTGCACGCTCCAGCCATTGTGCTGTCATGAAAGTAAATGCTCCCGCTACAAAACCGATCAGAATTGCAGCCCAAGGCTCAACGAAAGCACATGCTCCTGTAATAGCTACCAATGCTGCCAACACACCGTTCAGCATCGCTGGAATATCCGATTTACCGAAATACAGCCAGGAAGCAATCAGCGCTGCAAGACCGCCTGCTGCCGCTGCAATGTTTGTAGTCACTGCTACGTGTCCGAAGAAACCACCCATTGGTGACAGAGCACTACCAGGGTTAAAGCCGAACCAGCCGAACCAGAGAATGATAACGCCCAGGACAGTAAAAACTTGGTTATGGCCCGGGATGATGACCGGTTTGCCTTCTTTATTGAATTTGCCAAGTCGCGGCTTCAGCAATATTGTAGCCACTAATGCCGCAGTTGCGCCCGTCAGATGGACTACAGTGGAACCTGCATAATCTTGCATTCCCAGGGAGGACAACCAGCCACCGCCCCATACCCAGTGGGCAACTACCGGATAAATGACTACCGAGAAAATAATACCGAAGATAATATATACGCTAAGTTTAGCACGTTCAGCCATACCACCAGATACGATAGCCAGCGATACCGCTGCAAAGGCCATTTGGAACAGGAATTTAATATTCAAAGTTACATCAGAGCCAGCCAGGGAATCAAAGGAAGCTGCTGTGCTGTCTCCTCCATAAAGGAAGCCCGTTGTACCGAAGAACCCGTTACCATTTCCGAAACCGAGTCCGAAGCCGACAGCCCAGAAGCAAAGGCTTGCGATCGCCAGCGTCAATACCGTTTTACCAGCAACGTGACCCGCGTTCTTCATTCTTACCGAACCAGCCTCCAGCAGTGCAAAACCGGCTTGCATAAAGAAAACCAGAATAAAGGCTAAGAAGGTAAATGCTGTGTCGAGCCCGATTTGCAATTGCGGACTAGTCGGACCATCCGCTGCAAACGCGCTTACCGGATAAATCATCAGTGTTATCATAGCTAACACCAAAACCAGCCATTTCTTTCTCATTGTTCCCCACTCCCCTAATGTTATATTTTCTAACAAGTTGTGAAACTCTTAATGTCATTATAAGCAGGAGTAAGGTAAATTGACAAGGGTATTTTTAAACTTTTCATTATTTATTTTAGAACCGGCTTTTAATGCACTAACTTAAGATATGGAGATCACGCAACCAATAATGTTTTAGAATAACGCAAAACATACATTCGTCTTTAATGTAACCGCATCCAGTAAATTGCTGTGTCTGATCAACAATTCAAGTGTTTTTAATGAATATTACAATCAATAAATCTGCATTGTTCGTGTTTATATATCCACCCCTATGACGTTCATCACCTAACATATCATGTTACATTAACACTGTTTCTATACATTTCTATAGAAGTAAGCGATGCATCCCTTCTCTTCCTTCAAAGCTGACATAAGAAGAACTGAACAGCTCACCGCTATATTCATGTCAGGTATTTTCGTCTCACGGCACGCATATACTTTAGGTAAGCATCACGTTTGACTGTACGGTTTACAGTTTGTTATCATTGTAGAGACAGGTTTGAGATTGCCAAATATAAGGAATGACTGCCACAACACGGTTGTCTGATTCCCAGCAGCGAGGTGAGTTAACATTGGGGATATGACCCTGTATCGAATTGGAGAGTTGGCCAAATTTGCCGGCATCAGTGAACGTACGATTGATTATTACACCAAGTTAGGGCTTATTTCTCCGGAGTCGCGGAGCATGAAGAATTATCGTTTATACAATCATGAAACCTTGGCCGCTTTGGAACGTATTAATCAATTGAAGCATGACAAGTATACATTGGAAGAGATCAAGATCATGATGAGCAAATGGAAAACGGCCGCTCCAGAAGCGGATGTATCCGATAAGCTTGTTGAGCTAGAGCTTCACATGCAGCAGCTAGAACGCGAAGTCAAAGCCCTTGAACCGATGATCAGTGGATTGAAGCCCGGGCAGGCGAACAGAGCTTTGTCCGCACTTCTCCCGCAGGGCGTGGCCTGTATTGAAGCAATACGACTTCTTCTGACCCACGGACCGCCGATGTAAGTAGCTTGTTCACACAACACTCTGGAGGAATGACATATGATGATGTACTTATTAGTAATTGTTGCTTTTCTATTCTCGTTATGGGCCCAGTTCAGGGTCAAAGGCACATTCAACAAATGGTCTAAGGTGGCTACCTCCAACGGAATGACAGGATACGATGCCGCGCGCCATATGCTGGATTCCAATGGACTCAGCGATGTTCCTATCGAACCTGTACGCGGCGCTCTATCCGACCATTATGATCCGATCAACCGCGTTGTGCGTCTGTCGGAACCTGTATACTATGAAAGCTCAATCTCCGCCGTATCGGTGGCTTGCCACGAGGTTGGCCATGCGATCCAGCATAAAGTGCACTATCCGATGCTGGCCTTGCGTCACCGGATTTTCCCGGTAGTTAACTTTGCTTCCGGCATCGCTCCTTTCATGCTGATCGCCGGTTTCCTCTTCAGCTCTTTCAATCTGATTGGACTTGGCATCATTTTCTTCTCGGCTTCCGTAGCTTTTCAGTTGATCACCTTGCCGGTCGAATTCAACGCCAGCAACCGCGCCCGTCAAGTCATGGTTGAGCAAGGCTATATCCGTAACGATGAGGAACATGGTGTTGCTAAGGTTCTAAATGCCGCAGCTTTAACTTATGTGGCAGCAGCACTGGTCTCCCTGCTTGAATTGTTCCGCTTGATCACCGTCTTCCTCGGCAATCGTGACTAATATCTGATCTGCCATCCTTTTAAGGGGTGTCCCAAATATCGCATTCGCGGTAGGGGGCACCCCTTAAATATGTTTATCAACACACAAAAACCTCTCTTGTTGAAATGGTGCGTCATCAACCATTTTCTAAAGAGAGGTTTCTTTAATTCTTCTATACTACTCAAGATACAAAATCAGCCTACTGGCGCTCCCGAATGCTTCAGCCTAAAATAGGATAGCAAGAAGGTACGGAAGGAGCGAGCCACAAGCGGCAGCTTGCCGTCAGTCCGGTGAATCAGGCCGACTGTTCTAGTAACAACGGGTTCAACCACCTTCACCTGTGCCGGCTGAAGCGGATTCGTCTGGAAGAGCGCCATCTCCGGAAGCAGACTCACACCCATTCCAGCCGCGACAAGACCGCGTATAGTGTCCGTCTCACCACCCTCAAAGGCTATCTGCGGCTTGAACCCTGCCTGAAGGCATGCCTGCCAGACAATTGGCCGTAGAGAGTACCCCTGACTGAACAGAACGAACTTGTCATCCTTCAGCTGATCCAGCCGAATGACCGATTCCCCGGCAAGCGGATGATTTTGCGGAAGAATCGCGAACAACTCCTCCGTCATTACGATATCTCCTGCCAGATGGTCATTGCTCTCCGGGAAAGGCGAGATAAAGGCCAGATCCACTTCACCCATCAGCACATCCTTGATTAGCGACGGGTACGTCCCCTGCTTAAAACGAAACTTGACATGGGGATAATGCTTGCGGAACTCCGCTACAATACTCGGGATAAGATGCGTGCCCAGGCTATGTGGAAATCCTATACGAATCTCGCCCCGCTCCGGATCCAAAAACTCGTGCACCTCCGCCACCGAACGCTCCAGCTCCTTGAGTACGACCTCTACCCTCTTGCAGAATAACTGGCCCACCGGCGTTAGCTGCAGGTTGCGCCCTTTCTGCATGAACAAGTCCACACCCAATTCCTGCTCCAGCTGATGAATCTGGCGGCTGACCGCAGATTGAGCCACATGTAGCTCTTCCGCCGCGCGGGTGACGTGCTCCTTTTGAGCAACCTTGAGAAAATATTGCAGCTGTCTAAGCTCCACGCTTGTCATCTCTCCTGTCTTCGGCTTCTTTTAAATACGCGAATAATCAGTCCATAGAGGAAAAAGCCGGCGACCAAACCGCCGATATGCGCGACCCAATCTATCTTAGGAACCGCAAACGTCATAATAAGACCCGTCAGCAGAAGCCCATAGAGCGTCTTACGCGATCCTTCATCCATCATTGTTCGCTGCATAAGGGCAATGTAGAGAAATGCCCCATATACAGCGTAGATTGCGCCTGAGGCCCCCACGGAGACTCGCCACACATTGTCATTGGAACTGCTCAGTACGATCGACATTACATTGGCCAATACACCTCCGCCTAAATAAAGCAGCGCATACCGCCACCAGCCAAGTAGCCGTTCCAGTGGAGGAGCAAACACCAGCAATGCAAAACTGTTAAAGAATAAATGAGAAAAACCGTTGTGCAGGAAAATCGCAGCTCCGTAACGCCACCACTCTTCCCTGTAAGGTCCATTATCCACGATTGCTCCGTAATGCACCAGGGTATCTAGATTCGTTGATCCCCCATTAGCTGTTAAAACTACGAACATGACCACATTCGCCAGAAGCAAAAGCGTAGTCACCGGATAATACCGGATATAGCTTCGCCAATTCTCATACCGTATGAAAATCATAATCATCCATCCTTTTATACAAGTTATCCTGTTGGACATTCTCCCTTTAAAAAGATTATAATTTATTGTGGCAGTAACATTCCAATATGCCCATTCGAGGAGGAAACAAGGATATGACGCAAGAAAGAACAGGCGTGGCCACTTTAAAGGGCAGCCCCATCACACTTATCGGACCCGCACTGAAAGCCGGCGATCAAGCACCGGACTTTGTACTCAGCAAGAATCTTCTAGAAGAGGTATCCCTCAGTGATTATGCTGGCAAAATCAAGCTAATCAGCGTTGTCCCTTCTCTGGACACTGGTGTGTGCGATGCACAGACTCGCCGGTTCAATACGGAAGCCGCTGAACTTGGCGATGATGTCGTCATTCTCACTGTCAGCGTAGATCTTCCATTTGCCCAAGCCCGCTGGTGCGGCGCTGCTGGTATTGATCGTGTAATCACGCTTTCCGATCACAAGACTGCTTCATTTGGTGAAGCTTATGGCGTTCTCATTAAGGAACTCCGTTTGGACATGCGTTCCATCTTCGTGATCGACAAGAACGATAAGTTAACTTATGTAGAATACCTGAGCGAAATGGGCGAGCATCCAAACTATGAAGCTGCTATCGCCGCTGTTAAAGAGCTTCTGTAAAGCTTAGCGCAGGACAAACGCACGTATGCACTTTATTATTTGTGAAAAAAGCGGCAGAAGGCCTCCCTTCTTCCGCTTTTCTTATGCGAGTATCTCTCGAAAACGCATACAATCCCCAAATGGAATTGTTATTCGGCTATGCCGCTGTTCTCAATCCACTTTATATTTGCCAAGCTTCTTGTCCAGCGATCCATAAAGGCGCTGAATTACGCGGTAATTGCCGCCGAGGTCACCCAGAGAACCTCTGGAAGCGGAATATATATCAACTGCACAGCGCACCGGCGTCGTATTGAGTACCGAGACGGTGATATCAAGCGTACGGCCTAAAGCTGTTTTTTTCTCTAAAATAATTTCTCCGACGGACTCCACCTCATGCAGCACTTTATAACCCGGAATTTTTTTTAGTGTTGCGGATACTTCTTCCCAAGCCTTGTCCTTCTGCAAATTGTAGTAACGCGTCTTCAATGCCGGATCTTTTGCGCGGTCGCTTGTTCCATCATGGCTGCGGAACAAGCCGACCAAGGTTCTTTTCAACGACAAAATACTTCCCCCTCTTCAAGTCCCATGTTCATTAGTATAAGTGTAACACTCTTGCCTCAGGAACAAAAGAGCAATACTCACTTTCTGAATGTTCGCACAAGACAAGAAGGCGCCCTATCCGCAAAATACGGAAAATAGGGCGCCTGTCATAACCATTGGAAAACCCGCCTATGCCGTCCGGCCACAGTGTCTTCTGAACCTGCTAGAGCAGGTGGGTGATCGCAGAACTCGCTTTTGAATTCCCCAGGCCATATAGGCGGGGCCTTTCAGCCACGTTTCAATTTTGATCTCCCGAGACATTGTCATTGGTTCAAAACAACGAGCAGCCATAACGTACATCGCAGGATTTAGAACTATTATATTGCGTTTTGACGAAAATGTAAACCTGTATGCGCTTTAAATTATAATGGTTTAGAAATTTCGCCAGTTTTCCGCAGCGTCAAGCGATATTGACTTAGATCCGTTTGGTATCTCTATCGTCTTCGTCATCAAGCTTATCTGCCCCGGATTCGCCCTCTTCTTCAAGCTTACGGGCTTCTTCCGCTTCTTGCTCCTTCAGCTTACTCTGCTCAACTTGCATTTGCAGCTTGTTATAGGTTGCATAGAAGTTAAAGAAAGCAAGCATGGCTATTAGCGTAGGAATAGCAATAAAGTACAATGCAGGATACTTCAGACCTATATAAGCCAGTAACCCCGCTCCGATCAAGGTCATGAACACACGAATCGGACGAGCGACGGTCAGCAAAAACGAGTTGATGACAACTTGTTTGAAGGTCATTTGGTAGTGAACTACGATTGAGAAGAAATTAAACATGGACACAAACAAAATAATCATCAGCACCAGCATCAAAATGCCCACAATTTTGAAGTTGGACATTTGCGTCATGTATACGGTCACATCAACGTACATAATGACGATCAGCAGCGTATAGATCAGGCCGCCGAGCATGCTTTTTACATAATTCTCTTTATAACCCTGGAAGAACGTACGGAAAGTGCTGACATCCGTATTTCCCATTACCCATTTGCGCACAACCGTGAATAATGCGGCCGTAGCCGGAAACACAGTAAACGGTGCGAAAATGCCCATTGCCCAATTCAAGGTCAGCTGTTCATTGGGACCGCCTGTGCCAGTACCCAACATAATAATTTTCATAACAGCTGCAAACAGAAACGGAATTGAACAGAACGCCCATAAAATATTACTGAACGCAATCCGTGAAATCCATTCTGTGATGCGGTATAAACCACCCATTGCTCCTTTAAACTCCAATTTCCCTTCCTCCTGTCTGTCTCGCGCATACTGCGTATCTTAACTATACCCTATTTGCCCCGTTCTTTTCCAGCGCCCAAGTTTTTGATTGATAGGTTATGGTCTATACCTTCAAGGTAATAAGTCCATATATTAGAGACGTAACCAATTTAATCAACATTTCAAAGGAGGTATTCCTATGTCCTCACCTGTTGGCTACGGCGGCTGGACTTCCACCGGCACAATTCTGGTTTTGTTCATTCTGCTCGTCATCATCACTCGCACATTCATCTAACCTGTGCCAGTTGATTCCTTGGAGCGTCTATTTCGTCTAGCGGACAAATAGCCGTTCTCTTAACAACGATAAACAATCCATTACCACAAAACTCTTGCTTATACAAAAAAGACGGGACCCGCGTAGCGGTGTCCCGTCTTCTTCATATATTCAGTCATCAGCGGTTGCTGGTGACCTGGTCAGCTTAAGCGTCGAAGGAAGAATCCTCACGTTTTACAGCTGGACGTGTGCTGGTAGTGCTGCTGCTTGGACGAGTAGAAGGTCTGCGCTCACCGCTGCGGGATGCCGAGGAATCACGGCCTGCTGCGTTGTCGCGGTTGCCTTTGTAGCCGCCGCCGTAGCCGCCATTGCCACTACCGTAGTTGCTGCTGTAGCCACCACGGCTGCTTCCGCCGCCGTTGTTGTCACGGTTGCCACGGTATCCACCGCCGCCGGAACCACCACCGTAACCGCCACGGTTGCCGTAGCCACCGTTAGGCTTGCGTCCGCTGCGAATATCGTTCTTGCCACCGCGACGTTTTACGCGGATCGGATCTTCCGGAGTCAATTCGATTTCGGAATCCTTCTTCTCTCCAGTCAGAAGCTTCATTGCTGCAGACAACAATTGTACGGAATCGTATTGCTCCAACAATTGAATAGCAATGCCTTTATATTCATTCAGCTCGCCATTCTCCACCATATGAAGTAGACGCTCTGCAGTAATGCGTTGCTTACCTTCAATTGCCTCAGCCATAGTTGGCAATGGCTTGCGGGTAATACGGTGACGAGTAACACGCTCAATCAGGTGCAGGTGATCCATTTCGCGTGGAGTCACGAAAGACCATGCTGTACCTTCCTTACCTGCGCGACCAGTACGGCCGATACGGTGTACATAGCTCTCAGGATCTTGTGGAAGGTCAAAGTTGATTACATGGGTTACGCCGGATACATCGAGACCACGTGCTGCCACGTCTGTAGCTACCAGTACATCAATGCTTCCGTCACGGAATTTACGCATAACGGCATCACGTTGATTCTGGGAAAGGTCACCGTGAAGTCCATCAGCGGAATATCCGCGCTTCTGGAGGGCTTCAGCCAATTCATCAACCCGGCGCTTCGTGCGTCCGAATACGATAGCAAGGTCAGGAGACTCCATATCGATCAAGCGGCTTAGCGCTTCGAACTTTTGACGTTCAGGAACTTCGATGTAGGCCTGGTCGATCAGCGGTGCGCTGATTTGCTTAGGAATAACCGACACGTGCTGCGGATTCTTCAGGAATTGCTGAGCAAGACGTTGGATGTTCGGGGGCATAGTAGCAGAGAACAGCATAGTTTGACGCTCTTCCGGAACAAGCTTGAGGATGGACTGGATGTCCTCCATGAAGCCCATGTCCAGCATTTCATCTGCTTCGTCAAGGACAACAGTCTGTACATCGTCCAGACGGATGGTTTTGCGGTTAATGTGGTCCAGGAGACGTCCTGGGGTACCGATAATGATCTGAGGTTTCTTCTTCAGCCCACGGATTTGACGGCCGATATCTTGTCCGCCATAGATCGCCAGGGAACGAAGTCCTTTGAAGCGGGTCAGTTTGCCGATTTCCTCAGCTACCTGGATAGCCAGTTCCCGCGTCGGGGTCATTACAAGTGCGAGAATCTTCTCATCTTCACGGTTGATTTTGGAAATGAGGGGAATACCAAATGCAGCAGTCTTACCAGTACCTGTTTGTGCTTGACCAATTAGGTCCGATCCGGTCAATGCCAGGGGAATCGACTGTGCTTGAATAGGTGTTGCTTCCTCAAATCCTAGCTCTGTGATTGCCTGGAGAACTTTTGGCTCCAGGCCGAATTCTGCGAATGTTTTCAAATTATTCATGCTCCTTCTATACAGTGGACATTCCACATGCTTGTCTGTATTCTTAAGTAGCGGTAAACACATTTATAGGCTGTCCAATCATGCCAGAATCTCTGCATGGTTAACGCGTACCTGGGACGAAAAGCCGTCCTATCATCAGGCGCTTCAAAATCACCTGAGCAATTGTAGCTTCACATCCGAAGCAATGCAAAAGTACCATTGTAACGTCCTACTCAAGAATATCCTATACATTATATCACAAACATAAAGGGGAATACCAGTGTATTCCTTTCTTTCATGGTTTACAATACACACCAGAGGTGAATTTGCTTGTTAAAACGTATTGGGAGTTATGCAACAGTCATATTTGGATCTGCATTGATCGCCAGCGGCTTCAATCTTTTTTTGATACCGCACCGTTTGCTAAGCGGCGGCGTGTCAGGTCTGTCGATGCTCGTGGGGTATTTCACCCCATTGAACATCAGTCTGCTGTATCTTTTGTTCAACATTCCGCTGCTTGTGGCAGGATGGTTTCAGCTCGGACGACGATTCATCGTTCTCAGCATCCTCTCTGTCGCCTCCACCACATGGATGATGACACTGATTCCAGTAAGAGTGGTACCCTCGGATATGCTGCTTGCTTCTGTATTTGGCGGCGTGATGGTGGGCATCGGGAGCGGGATTTCCTTCCGTGCTGGCGGCTCGTCCGGCGGCTTCGATATTCTGGGCTCCATCATTACCCGCTACCGTGATTTTCCGGTAGGCACTATTATCGCGGGAATGAACGGTCTGGTCATTCTGGCCGCAGCTTATTTTGACAACAATTGGAACCTCGCTTTGGCATCCATGGTTTCGATCTATGTTACCGGCAAGGTGGTCGACATGATTCACATCAGCCATATCAAGGTAACCGTATATATTGTAACCAATCGTACGGAAGAGCTACTCAAGCAGCTGCTCGTTCTGCAGCGCGGAGTTACTAAGATTCGCACCGAGGGCGCTTATTCTCACGTGGAAAAGGACATGCTAATGACAGTAACTACACGGTATGAACTTGCAGAGCTGAAACGCATCATCAAAACAACGGACCCGCAAGCTTTTGTTAATATCGTGGAGACTGTAGGCGTCATGGGTTCATTCCGCAAGAGGTAAATTGAGAAACAATGCACATGCTTTAAATCTGTGGTATATTATAGTCACGCAGGACCCTTTATAATTTCATGAAGATTGTGCTTTACCTTCTTACTTCCAAGCATCTCGTTTTTCTGGGTGAACCCTGAATTCAAGTTCAGTACCATTCGAAAAAGGAAGGGTGATTGTTGTGGAAATGGAAACGGTAAAATTGTCAGCAATCGTCATGAGATGGTATCCCGATATGATGCCGTTTCTCAAGCAGGACGAACTGAATTCGGTGATCGTGCTGCGCGACGGACTAAGTATTTTGGAACCGGCAGATGCCATGGACATCATCCATTACAGCATCTGTGAGCATCAGAACTCTGCGTATCTTCACTAAGCAAGCCGCAAGAACATTTTCTTGATTGTTGCCGCTCTGGATTTGGCCATGTGCTGAACCCGGGCGGCATTTACTTTTTAATCTTCCGTTTAAAATTAGTGCATCCCGTTTATAAACAGAAAAGGGTCACTGCACTAGGAACACATTGTCAGCAAGTTTATGACAAGTCTGTTCTTTTTGGGAGCAGTTGTTCCTGTATAATTCTAAGGAACGTACATAAAGGGAGAGAATGAAGAATGAACATCACCTGGGCTCTATTGATGATGACACTGGGAAGCGTAGGCATTCAGCAGGACCAGCATTCAGCCAATGTGACAGCCGCTTTGCAGGCCGCAGCTAAGAATCCTGCCATCATTGCACAAAACAGCACCAATCCGAGCCAGAATACCACAGGCGGAGACAGCGTTGCCGCGTCGGCTACACCAGCACCACAGACCGGTGGCCAGAATAGCGCCCCCCTTGCTGATCCTCAACCGGATGCGCCTAAGGTGAAAGGCATATATGTTACTGCTTACAGTGCGGGCGGCGCCCGTATGGAGCAGTTGCTTAACCTGATTGATTCCACGGAGCTTAATTCCATGGTTATTGATATCAAGGATGATGCCGGGTATATCACTTACAAGACGGACAACCCGGAGCTTCAGCAAATGGGCGAGCCTAAGCCATTCATCGGAGATATCAACAAACTCATGGAGCGGCTGAAGCAGCACCAGGTCTATCCGATTGCGCGGATCGTTGTATTCAAGGATACCGTGCTCGCCAAGAAACACCCGGAACTGTCTTTTGTGAATCCGGACGGCACTATCTGGAAGAACAAGGGCGGCGACAGCTTCGTTAACCCTTACAATGAAAACGTGTGGAAATACAACGTGGATATTGCAAAGGAAGCAGTTAAGCTAGGTTTCAAGGAAATCCAGTTCGACTATGTCCGTTTCCCCGAAGGCTTTGAGAAGCGTGCCGACACGCTGAAATACACCAAGAGCGATAAAGCGCGTATTGATATCATTGCGGATTTCGTAAAATATGCCAAGGCAGAGCTTAACCCGCTTGGTGTTCGCGTCTCTGTTGATATCTTCGGCTATGCCGCTTCCGTCCCTGCTGCGGAAGGCATCGGTCAGGACTTTGTGAAGATCTCCAAGAATGTCGATGTTATCAGTCCGATGGTCTACCCAAGCCATTATACGACCGGCTGGTTCAGTGTTAAGGACCCGGACAAAGACCCTTATGCAACGATCAAGGGTTCTATGGTGGACACACACAAGAAGCTGGACCCGCTGGGAAGCTACAAGCCTGTGATCCGGCCGTGGATTCAGGATTTCACAGCCAGCTGGCTTGGAAGCGGCCACTATGTGAAGTACGGCAAGCAGCAGGTAGAGGATCAGGTACGTGCCTTAAAAGATCAGAATGTTGATGAATTCCTGCTCTGGAATGCCAACAACCGCTACACCGCTGATGTAAATTACGGAAAATAAGCTTACGGCCATTATTTTTTTATACGGAATCTGAATCAATTTTATAATGCGGATTTCAATCCGAAATGGATTTATGAAATTGACTCAATCTGATAGTATATTCTTATTAAGGGACCCGGCATCCGCCGGGTCTTTTGCCGGGCAGTTTGGCAAAATTAACCGAAAAAATTATAGAACCCGAGGCAAATAACAATGATCCAAAGTAATTCTATCAAGCAAAAAATGGGACAATTCCTGCACATTCTGTTTCCGATTCTGGTCACCCAGATTGCGTTGTCCGCCATTACCTTCTTTGACACAAACATGTCCGGCAAGTTCGGTACAGCCGACCTGGCAGGCGTTGCTATCGGCACAAGCCTCTGGATTCCGATCCAGACCGGATTGAACGGTATTCTGATGGGGATCACCCCCATCGTTTCACATCTTGTCGGCAGCAAAAGAGACAACGAAGTCGCCTATAAAGTTACACAGGGCATTTGGCTATCCCTAATTGTATCTCTGCTTGTCCTGCTTATCGGCTTCTTATCGCTGTCACCGATTCTGAACTTCATGAATCTGGAGCCTGCAGTTAGAGATATCGCGGCCCGCTTCCTGGGAGCTATTTCTTTTGGCGTGATTCCTCTCTTCGGTTACACCGTCCTGCGGAGCTGCATTGATGCGCTCGGTCAGACACGAGTATCCATGTTCATCACACTGATTGCTCTGCCGGTTAATGTAGGCCTTAACTATCTTCTGATCTTCGGAAAATTCGGCTTTCCGCAAATGGGCGGTGTCGGGGCCGGTGTTGCATCTGCGATCACATACTGGGTAATATTCCTTGTTGCGCTGGTCTTTATCTACCGGGCTGAGCCGTTTGTCGGCCTTAGACTGTTCCGCAAGTTCCATTTCATGTCGCTGTCTACCTTCAAGGAATTGCTTAAAATTGGTGTTCCTATTGGCTTCTCGATTTTCTTCGAGACGGCGGTCTTCTCAGCAGTGACACTGCTGATGAGCCGATTCGATACGATGACCATCGCCGCCCATCAGGCAGCGATCAATTTCGCTTCGACCCTGTATATGATCCCGCTCAGTATCTGCATGAGCCTTACAATTCTTGTTGGCTTCGAGACTGGCTCCGGGCGGCTCAAGGACGCTCGTCAGTACGGCATTATCGGCATCGGCGCAGCGGCGATACTTTCATTCGTAACGGCACTGGTGCTGCTATTCGCTGGCAATCATGTCGCTGGACTCTACTCTGATGAGCCCGCGGTTATCTCGTTGATCCAGCATTTCCTGATCTATGCGATCTTCTTCCAGATCTCGGATGCAATCGCCACACCAACCCAAGGCGTGCTGCGTGGCTATAAAGATGTGAACCCCGCCTTTATCATCTGTTTTATCGCTTACTGGGTCATTGGCCTACCAGTAGGCTATGTGCTGGCGACCTATACCGATTTGGGTGCATATGGCTACTGGATCGGACTGATCACCGGTTTGGCAATCGGAGCGATACTGCTGATGTCAAGACTCGTTATTGTGCAGCGCCGTTTTGCTGCCAAGGTGAACGCAGGCGAAGCGTAAGCCTGCTAGAAATGAATGTACAAAGCAGCGAAACACGTTGATAGCGTGCTCGCTGCTTTTTTACGTATGATGATAGTAACTTATATAACCTGATTGCTTGCTACGTACAGGAATAAGCTTGGTTTAAAAGCAAAATAGAAATCAAGTTCGAATGCAAGTTTGAATGCAAGCTTGAATGCAAGTTCGAGTGCAAGTCCGAATGCAAGTTCGAATGCAAATTCGAGTGCAAGCTTGAATGCAAGTTCGAGTGCTAGTTCGAGTGCAAGTTCGAAAGGCTGAGGAGCTTTCCCTTTTTGCAAAAGATAGTTAACTCGGGGAGGAGAGGTTGTTGATAACTGTAGTCCAATTCATCCCCATACCCCCAAACGCTCAACTTCGGCACCCTTGCCTCCACCTTGGGTATAGTAGACAAACTCATCTCACAGGGTACCCAAAAATAATAAGGGCAAAACTGTATCTTAATTTTAGATGTAAACACACCAAACGGGAAATAAGGGCAGAAATGTATGTTAAATCTACACTTTTGCCCGAAAAGAGGCTGCACCTATGAAATTAACATACAATATTGCTCTTATTTGCAAAATAATATGATTCCGCAGGAAATTAAGGTACAGAATTGCCCTTATTTCGATGCACACGTGCTCCAGCCAGCTATCTGCATTCTGCCACCTATCGGCAGCTATTGGGCCACAAACTACAATCATCTTCTGTCAGCACCTTCAAGATAGGGTACATACTTTGGAGTATGACTTAGTATCAGCCACACAACGCTAACTCTAACCCTTAGATCCCACTACCTATATCAGACGCCACCCTCCTTTTGGCTCTTACGGACATCGGCTTGTCTTTCCCATCTGATTGATCCACATTTTTTACATGGTGTGGTTTCCTAAACCAATAAAAAAAGGGCGAGCTTCGCTCATCCCACAACAAATAATTTCTTATACGTTAAAAAAAGGAACAGCATGACTGCTGTCCCTTCCGTTTAAACTCTTTGCTTCTTTGCCACTTAATCGCTAAGCTTCTAACCCTTAACTCCTTTGCTTCCTGGCTCCTTAGCTTCTAACACTTAACTACCTGGCTACCTGGCTACCTGGCTACCTGACTGCTTAGTTCTTACACTTAACTACCTAGCCACCTAGCTGCTTAGCTTCTAACACTTAACTACCTGGCTGCCTAACTGCTTAGCTTCTAACACTTAACTACCTAGCCACCTAGCTACTTAGCTTCTAACACTTAACTGCCTGGCTACATAGCCGCTTAACATCTAGCCCCTACTAATTCGCTATGGCTGCTTAGTTCTAACCTTCCAACCCTTCGCTACCTGCTCCTTAGCTTCTAAATTGCTTAGTCTCTAAACACTAGGCTCCTTAACGCTCGCCTTGGTCCCTTATCTACTCTTAACAAGCAGCTCTACCGCTTCCTTAATCACCTTATCCGGCGAATGGCCCTGCTCTAGTTCTTCTTGAATACAATGCTGCAGATTGGAACCGATCACGGTTCCTACAGTACGGTCGACCGCTGTACGGATGGCCGTCAGTTGGGTAACAATTTCACGGCAGTCCTTGCCTTCCTCCAGCATCCCCAATACACCGCGAACCTGGCCCTCGATCCGCTTCAGTCTGTTTTTAATCGCGTTATCATACTCCATTGCTTCACACATCCTTTAAATAAACAAGTTAACGCCTGCATCGTCGGCAGCGCCGAGATAACTGGCTACACCTCCAAAATCCACACCGTCCAGCAGCTCTTCCTTCTTAATCCCCATAATATCCATACTCATCGTACAGGCAATCATCCGCACTCCTGCGTTCATAGCTCCCTGCATCAGTTGCTCCAAGGAGTCTACATTCTTCTGTTCCATCGCATGGCGGATCATCTTCGGCCCCAGCCCGCCCATATTCATCTTGGACAGCGGCAGGGATTTGCTGCCCTGTGGCATCATGATTCCGAACATCCGCTCCATGCCGCTCTTCTCTACCGCAGGCGCCTGTATTTTTCGTAAAATGTTTAAGCCCCAGAAGGTAAAGAACATCGTCACTTGCTTGCCCATAGCCACAGCTCCGGTTGCAATAATGAAGGAGGCGATAGCTTTGTCCAAATCACCGCTGAACACAACCATGGTAGAACCATTCTTGTTCCCAGAACCTGATTCAGGGATCATTAACCGTCCATCTTGATTCCGAGAAGTATCCCGGCCTTTGCGCAGCACAGCTGTTACCTTCCCCTGAGACACATCCAGCGCTTCCAGTGTATTGCCTGTTTTGTGGCACCACTGCTCAATATCTGCTGCAAAACCAAAGTCTGTTGAGGTAACCTCCAGCTGGCCGCCTTCTTCCAGTGATTGTACCGTTTCGTATACCTTGAGTATAGGCCCCGGGCATTGCAATCCGCAAGTATCCAGCAAGGTCAACTGCGCATTCGTCCCTATTGGATTATGGGTTACTGGAACCTCAGAGGGGTTCTCGGGTCCTGGCTGTTTGCTCTTTGCTTTAGTCGGACCACCGCCAGTCGGGCTACTACCTACTTCTGGGGATTGGGTCAGCCGCCCGGCTCGCAGCATTGAAGCATAGGTCTTGTAGCCGCCATCTACGTTACGAACGCGATAACCATGTTGGCTTAACAAGCGTGCCGCGATATATCCACGCAGTCCAACCTGACAAGAGACCGCGATCTCCTGCTCGCGCGGAATCTCAGCCAACCGGCCGCGTAGCTGACCAAGTGGAATATGAATGGACCCTGAAATAGCCCCTGCCAGCAGTTCAGCTGCATCTCTGACATCAATGATCAGCCCGCCATTCCGGTGAAAAGCATCCACCTCATGCCACTGCAGCGTATCTACGAGGCCATCCATCAGGTTGGAGGCGATATAACCCGCCATATTGACAGGGTCCTTGGCCGATGAGTATGGTGGCGCATAAGCCAGTTCTATGTCGGCTAGTTCCTGCACATCCAGTTTGCCGCGGATGGCTGTGGCGATAACGTCGATTCTTTTATCCACTCCCTCCGCTCCGACGGCCTGTGCGCCATAAATTCCCCCCGTCTCTGGATTGAACAACAATTTCATAGAGATTGGCGAGCTTCCAGGATAGTACCCTGCGTGGGAGTTCGGGTGCAGATGAACCGCCTTGTACGGAACGTTAAGCCGGCGCAGCGTTTTCTCGTTGTTGCCCGTCGAAGCCGCTGTCAGCGCAAAGGTCTTGATGATTGCCGTACCAAGCGCACCCTCATACGCTATGGGCTTACCGTTGATATGATCAGCTACCAGTCTTCCTTGGCGATTCGCTCCCCAGGCGAGTGACACCATCGTAGCGAATCCATGATTCCAGTCTTTGACCTCGATGGCATCGCCCACTGCGTAAATGGCAGGGTCGCTGGTTTGAAGCTGGGCATTCACCTTGACCGCCCCACGGAATCCAAGCTCAAGCCCACAGGATTGAGCAAGATCGTTCTCTGGACTTACCCCGATTGCCATAATAACCATGTCCGTGTGCAGCAAATCTCCAGAGGTCAGATGCAATTCACGACCTGCAGACTTGAATTCCTTCACACCTTCCTTCAGCCGGATATCCACCCCATTAAGGCTCATATGTTGCTCCACAAGGATCGCCATTTCAGGATCTAGCGGATTCAGCAGTTGTTCCCCCCGATCAAGAAGTGTAACCTCAACACCGCGTTCGCGCAGATTCTCGGCCATTTCCAGCCCAATGAACCCTCCGCCGATAACCGTCGCATGTATAGGGTGACGCTCATCTACAAAGCCTTTAATCCTATCCGTATCCTGAACATTTCTTAGCGTGAACAAGTTAGCGGCATTTTCGATTCCCGGAATCTCTGGCATTATAGGCCTTGCACCCGGTGATAGCACAACGAGATCGTAAGCCTGTGTCCCTTCTTCACCCGTGAGTGTATTGCGGAAATGAATAAGCCTCTGTTCGCGGTCTATTGACGTCACCTCGGTCAGCACGCGTACATCAATGTTGAAACGGTCTTTAATCCCCTTAGGGGTCTGTAGGAACAATTTTTCACGGGAATTAATGCTGCCCCCAATATAGTAAGGCAATCCGCAGTTAGCAAAAGAAACATGCTCGCCCCGCTCGAACATCACAATCTCGTCTTGCTCATTCAAACGCCGAAGCCTCGCTGCAGCGGAAGCCCCTCCGGCCACGCCCCCAATGATTACAATTCTTCTATTCATCTCTCATCCTCCTCGTATATACCCTATGGGGTATATAATATACGGGTGGGGGTATATTGTCAAACGTAAAATATCCAGTCCTCTTCAAGAGTCCTCACCAGAATCGCTGAATCCAACATCCTTAAGGGGCCTCACCAAAGATCGCCGAATCCAACATCCTTAAGTGTTCTCACCAGAAATCACCCAATCTAACATCCTTAAGGGCCTCACCAAACATCGCCGAATCTAACAACTTCAAACGTCCGCTCTGGAAATCAGCAGATTTCCCAACATAAAAAGCCCTGCGATCACCGCAGGGCTCATAACTTCATAATTTCAGTACATAATCATTGCCGTTCTTATTGAGAAAGACGGGAAGCCAATTCATACAACTCAACGTTGAAGTCCTTCTTGCTATTGACCACGGTGTCAATGTCAGTCAGAACAAGCTCACCTTTGATGATACCGCAAGCTTTACCGGATTCGCCATCCAGCAGTTTGCGCACAGCGAAATCACCCAGGCGGCTTGCCAGATTGCGGTCCGCTGGTGTCGGTGTACCGCCACGTTGAATATGTCCGAGCACAGTAACACGAGCATCCAAAGAGGAGTGACGGTCCTTCAGTGCCTGAGCAACATCTTCGCCCTTGCCTACGCCTTCAGCTACGATCACAATACTGTGTCTCTTACCGTTGACAAAGTTATCGCGCATACGATCGGCAACTTCATTCAGATCATAAGGCATTTCAGGGACAAGAATGGTCTCCGCGCCGGAAGCAAGACCCGCATGCAACGCGATATCGCCGCAGTGACGACCCATAACTTCAACGACAGAAGAACGTTCGTGAGAGGACATTGTATCGCGGAGCTTATTGATCGCATCCACAACTACACCTACTGCAGTGTCAAAACCAATGGTGTAGTCTGTGTAAGAAATATCATTGTCGATCGTTCCCGGCAGGGCCATCGTCTTGATCCCAAGCTTGCTCAGTTTGTTGGCACCTTGATAAGAACCGTCGCCGCCAATAACCACCAGGCCGTCAATCCCCATCTCATTAAGGATGTCCGCACCCTTTTGCTGGCCTTCAGGCTTCACGAACTCCAGACATCTGGCCGACTGCAGGATGGTACCCCCGCGCTGGATGATATCGCCGACGCTGCGCAGATCCATCGGGAAGATATCCCGGTTCAAAAGCCCTTGGTATCCGCGTTGAATCCCAAATACTTCAATACCGAAATAAAGTGCGCTGCGCACTACTGCGCGAACTGCGGCATTCATCCCTTGCGAATCCCCGCCGCTGGTCAAGACTGCGATCTTTTTAACTGTTGCCATTCTGATGTTCCTCCTTAAAATTGTGCGAAGGCCGTCTCTCTTGCGAGAAACTGCTCCACAAGCATTCCTAATACATGTGCTTGCGTATCCAGCGGCTGTTCACGAAGAAGAAGAGCCTCGTTAGCGGGCTTCCCTTCATCAGCCGTTTCGATACTGAGCGAACTTCCCGCTGTTCGCTAACTTTCGGATCGGATAAATACAATGCCAGCAAACCTTCGATGACCATGCGATGCATCGAGGTCTCGGGAAGATTCCGGACATCCTTGCGGGCCCACTCCACGATGGAAGCGATCCGATTCAACATGGTATCAGTGTCGTCATAATAATTGCAGAAATTGAGATCACCGCCGGCCCTGTCTTCATCCTGATCGATGAGGTAGTCCAGCATAATGTGCAGACCGCACACATGCGGGAAATACGCCGCACGAATGGACGCCGACTGTGCCTTGCTCAGCTTGGGATCACATGAGGCCAGAAAAAGCATAAATACACCCAGGGTAGATCCTGTAGCCGCCGCAAACTCATTCCAATACAAATGAGGTGCGCGGCTTCCATGCTCCTCCCACCATTCCTTCAGGGCAGCTTCCCTGAGTTCCGGGCGGATGTGCTTGTACACCTGCAGGTCTGTATACAATTTAGCCAAGTCGGCGATCTCATCCGCTGCAGCCGCATAACCCGGCAGCAGGGAAATCATCTCCTGGCATTTGCGGACCAGTCTGTGCAGATAACCGCCATCATTCTGTTCGGTGCGAAGCGCATAATAATTAACAAGCTCCGCTTGAGGATTGATAGCATCCAGCATCGACTGATGCAGCAGCCTGAAATCGGCAGGATCCAGTGAGGTACTACGGTCACATAAGTTGTCCAGATAATCGCTGATCGTTTGATAAGCAACAATAAGCGGAATAAGTATATGTCTCATCGATAAATTACCGGCCGCATAAATACCGCCGCCCTCGCAGTGAAACTGTTTAGTCTCAATGCTGGCCAGCGCTTGCTTCCGGAGCTCGGGATCGGGAATCCCTTCCGCATCTTGACGCCAGAAGCCCAGGCATGACCTAACTTCCGGCAGCACGTACTTGTAGACCCTCTTCATAAGTCCTATAGGACCTTTCGGGCTTAGGTAACGGCCTTGCTCAAATTCATTCAATGACAGTGCCTCCACATTGTTGTCTCCTTATCCAAATCATCATTATTATAATATGATCACCGTATTTGTACAAACAACAAAATCACTTTCACAAATCCTTGCAAGATTCAGAAATACCGCTATTTTCGTAAACATGGCTTCCTTCCTTTGTGCTATACTACTCGTATTTGATATTCGGAGGAGTGCAAAACATCATGTTTTCAGAACGGAGCGGCAGCGGTTCCGGTGAGCAGAACTGGCTGCGATCCTTTATGTTTACGGTTTTCGGCACCAGCGTCCTGGTTGTATCTTATTTCCCATTGTTCTATACCCATCTCGGCTTCAGTAGTTCGCAGGTAGGATACCTGTACTCTCTCGGACCGCTTATTTCAATTCTCTCCAATCTATTCTGGAGCATGATCAGCGACCGACTGGGCACCATCAAGAAGATCATGGTCATCCTGCTGGCAGGTCAACTTGTTCTGGCGCTTCTTTTGGCGAGGGCAACGGAATTTTCATCGGTTATGATTATTTTATCCCTTTTCTATTTCTTCTATTACCCTGTTTTTCCACTTGCAGATACGATGGCTATCAAAACCGCAACCCGCTATGGACGAAATTTCATCACAATTCGGGTATTCGGTTCTCTGGGCTATGCCTTTTTCGCATTGACAGTAGGCTACGTACTGCGGGCTGTAGGCTCTTCCTGGAGCATGGCTGTCTGTATTGCTATAGTCATCGCTGCCCTGTTGATCACCATTCCCTTAAAAGATGCTAAGCGGGACCCGGCAGCGCTGAAGAACAAGCCTGAGAAGAGTCATAAGGGCGGAAAAGGCAGTGGATTGAAAGAAATTCTGCTGCAAAAAGAAGTGCTGTCGTTCTTTGGTATCGTCTTTATACTTGCCCTGGGACATCGGATGAACGAGGCTTTTCTGACCATTAGCCTGAAGCAGCTTGGAGCTGGTGAGGAGATTATCGGCTGGGCGCTGCTTGCTTCCGCGTTAAGTGAAATTCCAGTTTTCTTTCTTCTTAGCAAATATGGAGAGCGGTTCAAGGAACTCCCTCTGCTTGTCTTTGCCAGTCTCATGTACGCCCTGCGCTTCCTGCTCATGTCCTACGCTCATGCTCCGTTGGCGATGGTAGCGATCCAGGCCATGCACAGTGTAACTTTTGGTGTATTTTATGTCACCTCGGTTCGTTACATCACACGGATGATACCCGATCATCTGCGTGCCACGGGCATGGCGCTCTTCACCATCGTCTGGTCGAGTGCTTCCGGGCTGCTCAGTGGAGCTTTCGGTGGAATCATCTATGAAAATGCCGGGCGGTCTACCTTCTACATGGTTGCAGCACTCTTCTCGATCCTTGCGTTTGGCGGATTTTTGCTAAAATACCTGCTGTCCTCCAACACAAAGGTTGCACCGGAAGCTTCCCTCAAGAAGCAGGCTGTCCAAGCTCAGGACTCGCAACCACCAGGAACCACTCCTGCGGAGAATTCCACACTATAGGGGCGTTCCTATTGAGGAACCGCCTATCGACAAACAACCATACCCTGTGTCCTTCCATGAAGGGCGCAGGGTTTTTAACAAAATATAAGAATTTGTATGTTCTACGCTATAAATTATCCTTATATTTCTCGCTGAAACGGATACCGCCCCTTAGCGGACGGCAACGCCGTTTCTACTTGTCAGGATATATAACAAAAAAACACAGTCCCCGAGAGAACTGTGTGTTGTGTAATTCGTTGGTTACCACTTTTACAAGAGCTAGCCAAATTGATATATATTTCTCAGCAGACAGCCAGGCTGTCAGAACCGATTCTTATAGTTTTACTACGTTAGCTGCTTGTGGACCACGGTTGCCGTCAGTGATGTCAAACTCAACAGCTTGACCTTCATCCAAAGTCTTGAAGCCGTCGCCTTGGATTGCTGAGAAGTGAACGAATACGTCTTCGCCGCCTTCTACTTGAAGAAAACCGTAACCTTTTTCTGCGTTAAACCATTTTACTGTACCTTTCAAATGAACAACCTCCTAAAAATAGCGCCATATATGGCGTATGCTTACATTATACTCCATTTTATTGTCCAGTGCAATCCATCTTTCCCTCGTATCCCTGAATTAATTTGCTTTTCCCTTCCCGGGTGCGTTATCATTGACCCAAAAGCCAAAAATCGCCAGGGTGGTAATGAAAATGATCAAAAAACACGAAATATACAAAACAGACAAATGGAACATGATGACGGTTGAGGTCCAAGGCCGCTATATCATCCTTCGGGAAATTTCCGATCAATGGGGTGAGGAAACACATACCTTCATGAGCCGTCCGGCCATGATGCAGTGGGTGGGCAACCGCTTCAACAAAGAATCCTATAAAGACAACGAAGAAGAGTATAAGAAAATCATGGAAGCTTTCAAGCAGGTATAACGAGGATGAACACAGAGAATCTCACGATTTATACAATCGTTGTTCTATGTCTCGGCGCCGTGCTAATTATGTCCAGGGACCGGGTACCGCAGCGATTGAAGCGGGGGATGGCCCTGACAGCCGCCATTATGATTTTCCTGGCTTTTGTCTTCATTATTTACAGCTTCCTGGCATAACCTGCGCATAAGCGACGCTGAGATTACATAATCATGGTCAAGCTGGGCATATTAGGAACACCTTTTATTATAAGGAGGCTTCCGCATTGCCTGTATGGACCCGCTCTCTCTCGTTACTACTTGCGCTCTCTATTTTGCCGGGTGATTTATCATCCGCCATGCTGCCGCAGGAATCAGCACCTGCATCATCCCATCATTCGAGGAGGATTTCCATGGAACAATTACTAAAAAGAAGTGAAGTGCCTGCGGAGAACCGCTGGAAGCTTGAAGATATGTTTGCTTCGCAGAAAGACTGGGATGACGCTTACACCGAAACCAAAGGTCTCATTAAAAAAGCTGCCGACTTTCAGGGCAAGCTCGACACTGCTGGAGCACTAAAAGACTGCTTCGAACTGGATGACAAGCTCTCCTTGCTCACTGAACGGCTCTATGTCTATGCACATATGCGTCAAGATGAAGACACTGCTAATCCGGTCTATCAGGCGCTTTCCCAAAAAGCAAAGCAGCTTAGTGTAGAAGCCGGCGAGGCGCTTTCTTTTATCACACCGGAAATTCTGGCTCTGCCGGTCGAGAAGCTTGACCAGTTCATCGCTGATTCCGAGTTGTCCGATTATACCTTCACGCTCACGGAGATGAAGCGCCAGAAAGCGCATATTCTCACCAAAGCCGAGGAGGCACTGCTGGCCCAAGTGGGGAACCTGTCCCAGGCGCCGCAAAACATTTTTGGCATGCTGAACAACGCCGATCTTAAGTTCCCGAAGATTAAGGACGAGACCGGCAAAGAAGTAGAGTTGACGCATGGCAGCTATATTAAGTTCCTGGAAAGCCCGGACCGTGAGGTCCGCAAGAACGCTTTTAAAGCCGTGTACGAGACTTACGCCAAACAGAAAAATACAATTGCAGCCACGCTGAGTGCCAATGTGAACAAAAATGTGTTCTACTCACGCGTGCGCAAATATCCATCGGTGCTGGAAATGTCCCTCTACGGTGACAATATCCAAAAAGAGGTATACACCAACCTGATCGATACGATCCATGAGAGTCTGCCGCTGATGCACCGCTATATGAAGCTACGTCAGAAGCTGCTTGGGGTTGACGAGCTGCATATGTATGACTTGTTTGCTCCACTCGTGGACGAATACAAGCTGGACATTACCTTCGATGAAGCAAAGAAAATTACCAAAGAAGGCCTTAAGCCGCTGGGCGAGGACTATCTGAAGGTTCTGCAAGAAGGCTATGATAACGGCTGGATCGATGTCTACGAGAATGAGAACAAACGTACAGGTGCATACAGCTGGGGAGCTTACGGCACTCACCCTTACGTGCTGCTGAACCATAACGACAACCTGAACAGTATGTTCACGCTGGCACATGAGATGGGTCACGCCCTTCATTCCTACTATTCGGACAATACGCTGAAGTATCGGGATGCACAGTACACGATTTTCCTGGCGGAGGTTGCTTCCACTACCAACGAAGCACTGCTGATGGATTATTTGCTTAATAAGTCCACAGATCCGAAGGAAAAAATGTACCTGCTCACCTACTATGCCGACCAGTTCCGTACGACTGTATTCCGGCAGACGATGTTTGCCGAATTCGAGAAGATTGTCCATGAACGCGCAGAAGCCGGTGAGTCCCTGACTCCGCAGGATCTGTCCGCTATCTACTATGACCTGAACGTGAAATACTATGGCAAGGACATGGTCGTTGACAAGGATATCGAGATGGAATGGGCACGTATTCCCCATTTCTACAACAGCTTCTACGTTTACAAATATGCCACAGGCTTCTCGGCAGCCACGAGCTTTGCGAAACAGATTCTGGAGGAAGGCAAACCGGCGGTGGACCGTTACCTCGGCTTCCTGAAGAGCGGGGGCAGCGACTACTCCATCAACATTCTGTCCAAAGCCGGTGTTGACATGTCCTCCCCTGCACCGATCCGTGAAGCGATGAGCGTGTTCGAAAGCGTGATTGAGCAGATGGAACAGTTGACCAAGTAAAAAAGAACGTTTAGTATAAAGTTAATCCCTTGCCCGGTCGCGGGCAGGGGATTTATACTGTAGCCCTTTAAGGAGGAATACCCTCATGAAATTACAATGGTCATTGATCGCGGGTCTGATCTTCGCGCTGCTTACCGCAGTTTTTGCGGTGATTAATGTCGATCCGGTACAGGTCAATTTCTTCTTCACTGTCGTCAGCATGCCGCTGATTCTCGTCATCTTGGGCTGCGCCCTGATCGGCGGGATTATCGTCGGGTCCTATGGCATTTTCCGTCAGTACAAACTGCAGAAGCAGATTAAACAGCTGACCGCCGAACTGGCCAAGCTGCGTGAAAACAGCACGTCGCTGGATAGCTTCACGCTGAGCGATGAGAGTGTGTCAGCAGACAGCTCTACACAGGTATAAAATACATAAGGGCATCGGCTTCTGCCGAGGGCCCTATTTTCCCATGAACTGGAGGCTTTAATCCATGCTTACGATTCAACCTAATGAAGAATACATTCTATCCATTCTTAAAAAATTACTCGATACTCCCAGCCCCAGCGGCTTTACCGCTGAGGTCATGAACCTTGTAGCCGAAGAGGCAGCTGCGCTGGATATCCCGTTGTCCTGGAATGAGAAGGGCGGCGTGGTCCTGACCGTTCCCGGCCTCGATCCTTCCCGTACGGTAGGCATTAGCGCACATGTGGACACTCTGGGCGCGATGGTCCGCTCCATTAAATCCAACGGCACCTTGCGCCTAACTTCTGTAGGCGGCTTTACGATGAATAGTATCGAGAACGAATACTGCATTATTCACACCCGCAGCGGCAAGACCTATACAGGCACGATCCTGACGAGTCACCCTTCCGTCCATGTCTATGCCGATGCACGCGACTTCAAGCGGCAGGAAGAGAACATGGAGGTCCGTATTGATGAACTGGTGTCTTCCAAGGATGATGTGCTTAAGCTCGGCATCTCCGTGGGAGATTTCATTTCCTTTGATGCCCGTGCGGTGATTACGCCTAGCGGCTATATCAAATCCCGTCACCTCGATGACAAGGCCAGTGTAGCCGCTCTGCTTGGTCTGCTGGAAAGCATCAAACGCGAGGGCTGGAAGCCCCTGCATAATCTCTCCCTGCTGATCTCCAACTATGAAGAGGTTGGACACGGCGCCTCCTGGATTCCTGGCGAGATCAACGAGATGATCGCTGTAGATATGGGCGCCATGGGCGATGATCTGAGCTGCAAAGAGACGGATGTCTCCATCTGTGCGAAGGATTCTTCTGGCCCTTACGATTATGCTATGACCGGCCGCTTGATCGAGCTGTCTCAGGCTTTGGCCATCCCTTATGCCGTAGACATCTATCCGATGTATGGCTCTGATGCCTCCGCCGCGCTGAAAGGCGGCAACAATATCCGTGCAGCCCTGATCGGTCCGGGCGTACATGCTTCTCACTCCATGGAACGTACACATAAGCAGGCTGTCTTGAATACGACGAAGCTTCTTGCTGCTTATGTCGGAGCCAACTGAGAGCCTTGTCGTCCGTGAGGAACGGTTATGGAAACGTAGGCCTCGGCTGTTCTTTACCGTCCTTACGTTATCAATCGCTCTGATCGCCATTACCTGGATCTTGCTGGACAAAGAGGAAAAACGGGAGGTCTTTAACGGCCTCCCCCACGCCTACACGTACCGGGAGACCGAAAGTTCAGGCAAAGTGGCTTTGCACATGATGTCCCTCTCCCCTGACCGTGTTGTTCTCCGTCCCGCTGGTGTGCCGCTACGGCAGATTGCCGCCTATGGAATCAACGGCGGCTTCTTTTATGGCAAGGATCTGTTGTCCATTGCCATTATGAATGACAACCCGCTCAGCGGCGGGCGACATGATTACGGCTCAGGCTGGTTTAATGCCAAGTATGCCCGTGGCACCTTAGTCTGGGACGGTGCGAAGCGCCAGTTCTCGGTCCAGGTGGTATCCAGCGGTGATGAACTGGCGGTCAGCGACCGTAATCATTATTTTGCCCAGGGTGGCATCAGTATGAACCTGGAGCATGAGGAACAGTGGGCAGTGACGGCGCAAAACGAAAATTTGCCGTACGCCAATGAACAACGGATGCGCTCAGGCATGGTCTACGATAAAACCGGAGCGCTGTGGCTGATCGTGACCCCGACACTCTGCACGGCGGAGGCGTTCCGGGCAGCTATCCTGGAGAGCGTGCCGGGAGAAGGCCGGGAAGGTATCTTTCTCGACGGGGATGGCTCCTCGCAGATGAATGTCGATGAGGCCGTCTTGACCGGTGATCAACGAGCGGTCGTGCAGATGATCGCCGTGTCGCGGGAGTAGAGAAATCTAGATAGTATGGATTTAAAGAGCGCATTTAAAGAACGCTTTTAAAGAGCACGTCTAAAGAACACGTCTAAAGAACACGTCTAAAGAACACGTCTAAAGAACACGTCTAAAGAACACGTCTAAAGAACACGTCTAAAGAACACGTCTAAAAAGCAAACAAGGCCAAGAAAAGAGAGAGTCTATAATAGGGATTCAACTAGACAATTCCACTCTCCGTATGGATACACACGTCGTTGGGATTCCCGAAGTACAATTAACAGCATTTTTGTACCCTAAATATTCTGTAACTAGGGGTTAGCGGGAATTAAGTGCAATATTGTACCTTAAATCTTCCAGAATACCCGCCAAGTGAGCTTTCTAGAGAAATTAAGATACAAAAATGCTCTTATTTCCCTTATTTGCCTCTTTTTAATAAAATTAAGGTACAAAAATGCCTTTAGTTGGGGAGACGAACCCTCTTTCTCAATATAAAACGACTAGTGAAGGGGATGAGAGGTTTGCGTCCTAAAACCCTAACTTCACAGGATAACACCTGCTTTTCTGTGTGAATCTTACTCTCACTTCATAGAAGTAAAAAGTTAAAATGAGCACCTCTGAGCCTCACTCAGTGAGGCTTTCACTTCAAGAAGCACAAAGAAGCTGACGCCGTTACCGGCGTCAGCTTCTTTATGCTGTGTATTAATCTTATCCATGCGATCTCTAATCACGGAATCCATACTCTACAGGAGCTCAATCCCAAGTCTGTTCCAGCTTATCGGCATAAAAGGCAATGGCCTTACTGTAGCTGCGGATTCCCTCGTCTGCCGAGGTGTCCGCGAGTTGCTCCAGCAGGATGCCCATCGCCTCGCTATGGTCCCCCAGATTATGCAGCGCCATCGCGTAGAATACCGGAAATTCCCGGCGATCCGGGAATTCAGCCATGCCTTGGGCCAGAATGGCCCTAGCACGCTCGTATTCGCCGAGCGTTCTGTAGGTGCTTCCCAGTCCAAGCAGCGCACCAGCCTGGTCCTCTGGCGGGAGACCTAGCGCTAGGCTTTTCTCGTAATAAGGCACTGCCGCTCGTTCCAGGCCCAGTACATCATGTGTCCAGGCCAGCTGATAATGCAGCCTGGCATGCTGCGGGTGACCTTCAAGCTGCTCTAACAGCAGCGTCCTGGCCTGCTCTGCCTGCCCAGCACTCCTGAGGGCCACAGCGGCTTCTATGATCCCCTCTATCACTAGCCCTCATCCTTTCCAGTTGCATAATCCGCTCTAGGATGAAGCATACAACATTAAGCATTGCCTGCTATCTTCTCTGCCAGCTCGTTAAGATACGTCCAGCGTTCCATTAGACGCTCCAATTCAGCCTCGCCTTGGCGCTGCTGTTCCACCAGCTCCTGCAGAAGCACAGAGTCGGCGAAGGCTGCTTCCATCTTCACACTGATATCGGCCAAATGCTGCTCTGCCAGCTCAATCTGCTCGTCAATGCCTTCAAACTCACGTTGTTCCTTGAACGTGAATTTGAGTTTTTCCTTGGCTTGAGACGGTGCTGGATTATCCGCTGCGGAGGCTTGAGGTGCACTGCGTTTTGCACCACCGGCACCAGCATCACCTTTGCTCCCTGCCCCACTCCCCGGAGCAATATTCTTGGCAAGCCACTCTTCATATTCACTGTAGTCGCCAACATGAATCCGGATCTTGCCATTCTCAAAGGCGATAAGCTTGTCGATCGTCCGGTCCAGAAAGTACCGGTCATGGGATACTGTAAAGACTACACCCGGGAATTCATCCAGATAGTCTTCCAGAACCGCCAATGTACCAATATCAAGATCATTGGTCGGCTCGTCCAGCAGCAGCACATTTGGAGCTCCCATCAAGACACGCAGAAGATATAGCCGTCTCTTCTCCCCGCCGGAGAGCTTGGAGATCGGCGTCCACTGCGCTGCCGGAGGGAACAGGAAGCGTTCCATCATCTGCGAGGCCGTAATGACGCTACCGTCCGCTGTGCGGACTACCTCAGCCTCTTCCTTCACATACTCGATGGCCCGCAAGCTTAGATCCATATCCTGATGCTCTTGCGTGAAATAACCGAGCTTCACTGTAGCACCCAATTGAACTTCACCGCTATCCGGCTGCAATTTCCCGGCGATCAGGTTCAGCAGCGTGGACTTGCCGCTACCGTTCGGCCCGACAATCCCCACTCGGTCCTGCGGAACAGCGATGTAGGTCAGATCGCTAATTAGCTGCCGTCCATCCAGTGATTTGGACAGCTCTTGTATTTCAATAATTTTACGCCCCAGCCGGGTCGAAGCTACGGACAGGTCAAGTGTACCGCCGGAGACATTGCCGGTCGCCTCCTTGAGCTTCTCGAAGCGATCGATTCTGGCCTTCTGCTTCGTAGTACGCGCCTTCGCCCCGCGGCGAATCCAGGCCAATTCTGTACGCAGCAGATTTTTACGCTTCTGCTCCTCTGACGCCTCCCGCTCTTCACGGTCAGCCTTCAGCTCCAGGAAGCGGGAATAATTTGCTTCATAGCGGAACAAACGTCCACCATCCAGTTCCAACATGACGCTGGCGACCCGGTCCAGGAAGTACCGATCATGCGTAATCATGAGCAGCGCGCCGCGCCGTTTCTGCAGATACTGCTCCAGCCAGGCTACGGAATCCGTATCAATATGGTTGGTAGGCTCATCTAGAATCAGCAGCTCTGACGGTGTGATTAGCGCCGCGGCAAGGGCCACACGCTTGCGCTGTCCGCCGGACAGATTCTCCATAAGAGCATCGAAGCGGGTGATACCAAGCTTGGTCAGAACACTCTTCGCTTCACTTTCAAGATGCCAAGCATCAGCAGCGTCAATAGCTTGCCCTATTCCGGCCAGCTTGCGCTCCAGCGCAGTATTCCCAGGATCAGCTTCCAATTGCGCCACTACATCCATATACTCACGGGTCGCAACCAGCGCCGGGTCTTCTCCGGCAAAGACCTGCTGAAGAACCGTATTACCGGGCTCGTAAGGCGGATTTTGGGCCAGAAATTGTACCCTCACATCGTTACCGATGGCTACTTGTCCTTCATCCGGTGTGTCCAGACCGGCGATGATACGTAAGAATGTCGATTTGCCTGTACCATTTACACCGACAATACCGATCTTATCCCGGTCATCCATCCCGAATGAAGCGTCTTTGAACAATATTTTTTCGCCATAGCTTTTGGAGAGATGCTCCACGGTCATAATATTCATGCTTTATCCTCGCTTGCCTTAGTTTATATTTGAAGCTGATTGCAATCTGGAGAAAACCGCCCGGAACCCGGACGGCCTTATCTTCTGGCGCTTCGTAATTTCCAGCGGGTACACTCCCAACGCCTCTCAGCCCGGTGGTGCTTCTGCTTCTGGTATATGTAAAGCGTTCATCGCCCCGTTAATGAACAGACTCGCGGCAAATCGCGACCGCTTGCGGGCATCGTCAGCCGTGAAATCCGGCTGGAACAGAATGTCCATCTTAAGTCTGTCCAGCATGCCAATGTAGGACTGCGCCATTAACTCCGGCTCCGTAGCTCCACCTTCCAGTAGCACCTTCATGACTGCCTGCTTGTACTGCTCCATGAATTGAGCCATGTAAGCCACGAGCTCAGGGTTATTGTTAGGCGCCCGAAAGAACAGTTTCGTGTGCTGCTTGCGGTCATAATAATAGAACAAGTGATGATCCGCTATAACCGCCAGCTTGCCGCTCAGGTTGTTCTCGGTACCCAGCCTCTCTTCCAATTGCTCCAGAAAGCCTTCGCAGTCACGCTGTGTGACAGCCATGAATAGCTCTTCCTTGCTCTTGAAATAGAGATATATCGTTCCTTTGGCAATTCCCGCCTGCTCCGCTACCTGCGACATCTTCGTCTCGTAGAAACCGGCGGAGCCAAAAAGTCCGTAAGCAGCATTGAGAATGGACGTATGTTTATCATTGGATGCGCTGCCCAGGCAGTCCACCCCCTTACTGTATATTCACCAGGCCAGTCCAACCAGCAGAGCCACGATCCCGCCAACCGCCGAGCTGATAGCATTAACTGCATCATTGGTCATCCAGCGCCAACCACGGGCGTGTACGGCAGGGACGCCGCAGTGCTGCGGACTCTCTACCTCACGGCCGCAGACTGTGCAGCGATTCATCTGCTGTACGGTTGCACCGAGGAACGAGTCGGCAAAAGCACCTGCAAGCCCGCCTAACAGCCCGGCTAGCACCAGTGTCCAGAAAGCCTGATCTGCCATTCCGGCACCCTTCTGAAGCAGCCATGAGCCCGCACCGATCAGGACACCCCCGGCACCAGCCGCCAGTGTTCCCAAGAGCGACACTCCGCCAGAGGCACCTGCAGGCAGCACTTTGCCCGTGAGCACGGAGCGTGGCTGCTTCTTGCTAAGCGTGCCAATCTCTGTAGCCCAAGTATCCGAGGTTACGGTAGCCATTACGCCGATGAACAGAAAGCTCCACAGTTCCAGCGGATACAAGGCATTCAGCAGCACAACCAGCATACCGATCCCGCCATTGGCGAATACCTGTCCGGCATCGCGGCGGCCCGTCTTAGCATACGTCTCTTCCAGCTCTGCCTTGTTATCGTGCTTAAGCTTGGACAACAGACTTGAGGTAATAAAGAATAACAGCAGAACGCCAAACCAGAAGACGTTGCCTGCTCCAAAATAAATCGTGCCCATCAGCACTGCCGCCAGCATACCCGAGAGGCTCAGCGACTGTCTCCAATACGCGGCTCCCGCGACCAGCAGAGCACCACAGGCCCCGATTATAAGCTGCATGATTTCAACTCCTGCCACTATAGGGTTGCTTCCCGCACTAGCCGATCAGGCAGGTACCAAGCAGCCTTTCTCCCCAATATAATTCAAAGGAATCACCAGTGACTGCTGGTCCTACACCCGCAGGGGTTCCGGTGAAGATTAGATCATTTTTGCCCAGCCCGTAGCGGGCAGCAATAAAGTCAACGATTTTCTGGAGGGAGAAAATCATATCCTTCACGTTGCCGCGCTGCACTTCCGCACCATTTTTCAAAATCACAAAATCCGTAGCCTCCAGCTCATCCTGGTCGGGAAAAGCAATATACGGGGTCAATGGAGCCGAATTCTTGAAGCCCTTGGCTGCAGTCCACGGCAGACCCTTCTTCTTCAGGTCATTCTGCACATCACGCAGTGTGAAATCCAGTCCCAATGCCATCACATCCACCAGTTCCTCCACACTCATTCCCGGCACATAATCACGCGCGATCCGCAGGACAAGCTCGCCTTCAAAATGAATCTGACCGGCATCCTTCGGAAGCTGGATAATGGCTTTATCAAGGGGGACTGCCGCATGAGAGGGCTTCAGGAAGATCAGCGGCTCAGCCGGGACCTTGTTGCCCAGTTCTTCTGCATGTAGCAAGTAATTTCGTCCAACACAATACAGATTATTTATAGCCGCGCACATGGATAGATTCAGCTCTCTTTCCTGTTGATTGTTAAATTCATTACTTTCCAATGAACGTATCGCCCCATAAATCAGGACGGTTCGTACAAATCATTATATCAGAATGCATGGCCGCCAAGCGACGCATCTCCCGTGCTTTATTCACTGTCCAGGCCATTACCTTGATGTCTTGCTCCGACAGCAGGCTGGCCATAAGCGGGTTCAGTCGTGAAAAGCGGATTGAAAGGAAGGAACATTGCAGCTCCTGCAACTTCGAAACCGGGTCACCCGATCTGGAATCATAGATCAGCCCCGTTCTGAAACGGGGGTCCAGCGCCTTGATTCTCTGCAATGCCCCATGATCAAACGAAGTCAGGACAACCTCATCCCGCATATTGCGGGCGTTAACCTGATCGATAACCGCCTGCTCGAGACCGGGGTACATATCGTTTACGGTTTTGAGCTCAATATTGAGGCGTAGCTTGCCAGATACCAACGCCAGCACTTCATCCAGCGAAGGCACTTTCTCGCCACGAAAAGCCCTTCCTTTCCAGCCGCCGGCATCCAGCCGACGAATCCCCTCCCAGTTCATCTCCCTGACCTTGCCGTGCCCGTTGGTGGTCCGATCCAGCGTGTAATCATGAATGACCAGCGGCACGCTGTCCCGTGATAGCTGAACATCAATCTCCATCCAGCGCACAAAGGGGAGCTCTAGCGCCATCCGAACAGCGGCCAGTGTATTCTCCGGCGCCTTACCGGAAAATCCCCGGTGTGCCACACAAGGGTTCTTCATCCCATTCCCCCTCTGACCATTCGCTTCTCAAGCGGCTGCTATTTATGCAATTTTTCCAGTTCCGCGCTTAACCTTTATTATTTTGCCTTCTGAGTCACTTTGCCGTCAGCACCAATCCGCACAAGACCGGAAGACAAGGACTCGATTCGCTTCAGGAGAATACCTCCTGCCACATCATTCATTGGGACAGGGCGGGCCAGCTCAGCGTCCATCGGTTTGAGTTGCATCGAGCATTGCCCTTTGATAGTACACTCAGCCTGAAAAACCGCTGTCTCCCAGGTAGTGGGGATAGAGCCTTTGGTGAAAATAAAATTACCCGTGCTGTAGGCGATCCATTTGCCTTTATAAGGCTCTATGCCCTGCAGCACATGGGGATGTCCGCCAATGACGAGATCCGCCCCTGCATCTATAAAACTGTGGCCCAGCTTCTGCTGAACACTGTCGTACTGATCTACACGTTCCTTACCCCAGTGCACAACCACAACCACCAGGTCTGCCTTTTTCTTGGCAGCGGCAATCGCTTGTAGTCCTTCTGCACTGTCATAAACGGAGGCAACACCCGGAGTATTCGGTCCCGCCTTCCAATCCATAACTGGCATGACTCGTGTGAATCCCAGCAGCGCAATCTTGATTCCATTGCGTTCAAAATATTGCGCGCTATAAGCCTCCTTGCTATTGAGGCCTGCTCCGACATAGGGAATGCCTCTCTTACCCAGGTGAGTCATTGTATCTCTAAGGCCTTCCTGTCCCTGATCCAGGGTATGGTTGTTAGCGAGGTTCACAGCGTCAATGCCAGCTGCCTTGAGAGCGTCCAGAGCCTCGGGCGCGCCCTTAAACACAAATTGTTTATTCTGAGCGCCAACTCCCCGGGTCGTGATCGGCGTCTCCAGGTTCACCACGGTAAGATCATCCTTCTTGAACATGCCGCCAAGCGCGGAATACGAATAATCATAACCTTTCTGCTTGAGCAGTTCTCCAGCTTTGCCGGAGAAGATAACATCCCCGGCAAAGCTCAGCTTAACCGTACGTTCCCCTGCCAGGCCTTCAGGCAGCCCTGCGATGAAATTACTGTCTTTGCCCTGCACATCTCCCGTCTTGCTATCAGAAGGGGTCTTACTGCCCGTTCCGTTCTTCCCTCCGGTGTCAGTAGGTGAGGAACTATCCCCTGCAGAAGTCTGCCCTTCAGCCGTACCCTTGTTATTCCCAGTAACTCCATCGTCTTCCGGGGGGCTGCTCGGTAGAGGTGTGGCCGTTGGCGCTACTGTTGCCTCAGGTGTTGCTGTTATTTCAGGTGTTGGCGTTGCTTCTGGTGTTGCCGTAACTTCGGGTGTGACTGCCGCTTCGTCTTCATTGTTCGCCGAGGTAGGCGGGTCACTCTCCTGCATCGCCGGATCCGGGGAAGGGGAGTCCGTAGCCTGTGCCACTGGAGGCGGAAAGGAAGATCTATAACCATGTTCGCTGGTAAAACCATAAGTCAATAAGGCGGTGATCATCAATAGTAAACTTACATTAATCCAAGCCCAGATCGTTCTACGACGACGTCTGTTCGGTTTGTCTTTGCGTCTGGAGCTTGATCGCGGCGAATACATGGGTACAATGGTTCTCCTTTGTGTTTAAAATTGTTTCTATTATATCATATCACGTGCTTGTCCCCGCAAATGGTAGAATTGCCAATTACATTTAATAGGACCTTAATTAATGTTCAAAAAAACGGTGAGGCGTTAGAAGTACGCCCCACCGTTCCCAAATTCTATATTTATATAGAACTTAATAAAAATAACAAACAAAGAAACCAACTATTCCTTCAAGGCACCCGCAGCGGCTTCGGCCAGAAGCTTGGCCTGCTTGATGCAGTCCGGCATGCCAATGCCGTCATATCCGGCGCCGAAAGCATACACCCCCGGAAGGCTCTCGGCCATTTCGCTACGGAGCCGGGCAATCGCGGCTGGATGGCCTACCGGGTACTGTGGCATCGAATGCCGCAGACGGGTGATTTCCGTAAACAGAGGCTTCGCGGTAATGCCCATGATCTCACGCAGATCCTTGCGCACCAGTTCTGCCAATGCGTCGTCGGGCAGTTCCACATTCTGTTCATCACCGGAACGTCCTACGTAACACCGCAGCAGAACCTTGTCATCAGGGCTGGTATGCAGCCATTTGGACGAAGTCCAGGTACACGCCGTAATGTTACGACCTTCCTTACGCGGAACGAGAAAGCCGGAACCATCATACTCGCCGACTGTATCTTGCTTATTGAATGCCATGACCACATTTGCCACGGAGACATAGTTCACTGCATCCAGTGCTGATACATCGACATGCGGACGCAGCAGTTCTGCAGCGGCAAAATTTTGCGTCGTTACGTATATATCATCCGCTTGCAAACTCTCACCGTTATCTAACACAATTTCATAGCGGTGAGTACGATCAGACCCACTATGTACTTTAATGGAAGCTGCTGCAACTTCTGTGCGCTGCTCCACATCATGCAGTTCATGAATCAATCCGTGCACGAGGCTCTGTAGTCCCTTGGTGAAGGTCAAAAAGGCACTTTTCTTAGTTCCGGTATGCGTCTCAGCCGGCTTGCGCCCAGTGGTCATCCCGCGAATCAGGCTGCCGTACTGCCGCTCCACATCGCCGAACTGCGGAAAGGTCGCCTGCAGGCTGATCTTGCGCATGTCCCCCGCATAAATTCCGGCAAGCAGTGGCTCGGTCATGTTCTCCAGGACCTCTGTTCCAAGCCGGCGCTCAATTAGCGACCCAAGGGATTCGTCCTCTTTGCTGCGCTTTGGCGGGAGGATAAAGTCCATCATTGCCCGAGCCTTACCGCTGAAGGATACGAGCCCGCTTTTCAGAAACGGTCCAATCTCTGTAGGAATACCGAGCACCAGACCCGCCGGCATTGGATGAAGCTTGCCACGTTGCAAGATGTAGGTTTTCTTGGCATTGGGATTGGTGGTAACCAGTTCATGGTCAAGCTCCAGTTCCTTTGCCAGATCGCTCATCGCCGTTTTGCGGGCCAGGAAGGAATCCGGGCCTTTCTCGATGACGAAGCCATCCCGGTGCAAGGTCTCAATCTTGCCGCCTAACGTCTTATCCTTTTCGATCAATACGATATCGGGGATTACCCCAGCCTCTTTATAGAACTTGCGCACATAAAAAGCGGCGCTGAGGCCGCTCAGGCCTCCGCCGATAATGACGATCTTCCTGGGGGAAGCGGTCATGGCTGGGTCACCTTCATCTGGTTCACCTGGCTTAATACGACATCGCTCAGAACAGACATGTATGCCGGATCGCTGTTCAGCGATTCAGTCCGCGTAAAACGCATATCCAGCTCGGCAGCGATTGCCGTTGCTTCGATATCAAGGTCATACAAGACCTCCAAATGATCAGACACGAAACCGATTGGTGCAGACAGCACGTATTCCACCTGTTCCTTGCTGAGATCGCGTAATGTGTCAAGGATATCCGGGCCCAGCCAAGGCTCAGCCGTGCGCCCTGCACTTTGCCATGTGAATTGCCATGAAGCCACACCTGCTTTGTCCGCGATGGCCTTGGATGTCTCCATCAACTGGTCAACATACGGATCACCCATGGCCAGGATGCGTTCCGGCAAGCTATGAGCGCTGAAAAGAACACGGATCTCGTCACGTGCCGCCCCCGCTTCCACATACTGATCCATCTTGGCTGTCACTCTCCGGCTCAGCACATCTATAAGTTCAGGATGCATATGGTAACTCTCGACGAACGACATGTTAACGCCGCATTCCTCAGCCTTAGCCTGTGCCCGCTTGATATAGGTACCTACACTCATAACCGAATAGTGGGGCGCCAGCACAATCCCTACAGCTTGTGTAATGCCTGCCTTCGCCATCGCTTCCACGCCATCCTCAATAAACGGACGGGCATGCTTCAAACCCTGGTAACAGACGAATTCCAGATCGCGCCCGCCTTTATCCTCGTTCAACTTGGCCTCCAACGCCTCAACCTGACGGTCCGTGTTCTCTCTCAGTGGAAATACACCACCGACAATCGCTTCGTAACGATCCTTCAGTTCTTTTAGCTGTTCTGCTGACGGCGCATTGCCGCGACGAATATGCGTATAGTAAGCTTCTACATTATCCAGGCTTTCAGGAGTGCCGTACGACATGACCAAAACACCAATTTTTGTTGTCACGTTTTCCATCCCCTTTAGTAAGTTTTAGATCCGGTTGTTCGGGAACGTTATTTGCCAGCTCCCGCCAATACACCGGCCGAATACTCGTGAATATATTCTGTCAATTCCCTTAGCTTGTCCAGCGAAGCCTCGGGGAATAAGCCATGACCCAGGTTGAATACATAACCCGGCTCCAGCACACCTTCATCAATCAGGTCTTTGGCCCGCTCCTTGAGCAGATCCATTGGCGCGGTCAGCAGGTAAGGGTCCAGATTACCTTGTACTGCGAACTTGCCGCCCAGTCTACGCCGTCCTTCGGTCAGACTTACCCGCCAGTCCAGGCCGATGACATCAGCTTGAAGGCTTTGAAGGCTTGGCAGCAATTCACCCGAGCTCACGCCCGGGAAATAAATTTTCGGTACGTCCAAATCGGACAACTCAGCAAAAATGCGCTGAATCGTCGGCAGCACATAGATCTCGAAATCCCGAGGCGCCAAGGAGCCTACCCAGCTGTCAAACAACTGGAACGCCTTGCCTCCGCTGCGGACATGACTGCGCAAATAAGCGATGACCATATCACCCAGTTTGTTCATCAGCTTTTCCCATACCTGGGGCTCACTGTACATCATCTCTTTGGTACGGATATAGCTCTTGGACGGTCTACCTTCAATTAAATAACTGGCAATCGTAAAAGGTGCGCCAGCAAACGTGATCAAAGGCACATCCAGTTCCTTCTCCAAAATAGAGATCGTTTCCAAAATGTGGCTTAGGTCGCCCTCAATGTCAATCGGCTTCAGCTTGTCCACATCAGCTGCGCTGCGGATCGGATTCTCGATCACCGGCCCGATGTTTTTGACAATGTCAAAGTCCACCCCGATGGAAGCCACAGGATTCATAATATCCGAATATAAAATCGCTGCGTCCACACCCAGCTTCTTCACAGGCATCATAGTTACTTCCGCGGCCAGCTCGGGCTGACTGCAGATCTCGAGGAGCGAATATTTCTCCTTGATTTTACGGTAGTCGGGGTCATAACGACCGGCCTGCCGCATGTACCATACGGGAACGTGTTCCGTTTTCTGCTTCCTGCAGGCACGGATAAAAGTATCATTGTAGGTCATGATAATATCTCCATAAGATTTAATAAAATCTAAAATTCACATATTACCTATTATGCCCTTTTTGCAGGGATGTAACAACCGCCACACCCCCAGCCGAATGACAATCCTATGACATTACTATGACAAGTGTTGCACCGGAGATGTCGAAAAATGTGATATACTGATAGAATGTCAATTTTTCGTGAATTTTTATTCCTATGATTTCCCTGAAAGGAAGTGAAGCACTTTGAAGAATTGGGAGACTTGGAAAGTCAATCTCATGGTGCTTTGGTTTGGACAATTCCTGGTCAACGCCGGGATGACAATGATCACACCATTTCTGACACTGTACCTTGCCAAGGATCTTGGCGTGCAGGGCGAGCATTCGATCGGAATCTGGGCCGGCCTTATTTTTGCCGCCAATTTCCTGACCTCGTTTCTGTTTCAGCCCCTGTGGGGCAAGCTGGCCGACAAATACGGACGCAAAATCATGCTGCTGCGCTCCAGCTTCGGTATGGCGATTGTCATCGTGCTAATGGGCTTTGCCCAGACCCCGATGCAGCTGCTGCTACTGCGCCTGTTGAACGGTACGATTTCCGGATTCAATCCCGCCTCCATCGCCCTCGTCTCCGGCACAACGCCGAAGAACCGCATGGGCTTTGCGATGGGCCTCATGCAGTCCGGTTCGGTGGCAGGTACTATTTTGGGGCCGCTGATCGGTGGTTTGCTGGCAGACTGGATTGGGTTCCGCCCGATTTTTTATGTCGTAGGCGCATTGCTCTTTATCGCCTCATTACTGGCACTCTTCCTTGTTAAAGAAAAGTTCGACCGGCAGGAAGCCGCACATGTACCGCAGATTTCAGTACTGGCTGGCTTGAAGGAGCTTACGAAGGTTCCTCAATTGCCCGCCTTGTTCGGTATTACGTTCCTGCTGCAATTCGCCATGATCAGTCCCATGACGCTGCTGCCTTTGTATGTAGAGAAGCTGAATGGATCTGCCGTCAACATCGCCTTTTGGGCCGGCATGGTCAGTGCGGTCACTGGCGTCTCGAATATGCTGGCGTCTCCCGTCCTAGGCAAGCTAAGCGACAAAATTGGGGCACACCGCATTCTAACTTATGCCCTAATCGGAGCCGCTGTATTCCTGATCCCGCAGGCTTTTGTAACGACTGTTTGGCAGTTAATCATCATCCGCTTCCTGATGGGTGTGTTCATGGGTGGACTGCTGCCCAGTGTCAACGCTCTTATCCGTACTTACACACCTGACGGCAAGGAAAGCCGCGCCTTTGGCTTCAACAGCAGCACTCTAGCCCTTGGCAATATGCTCGGCGCCATGATCGGCGGCTTCCTCTCCGGATATATCGGGATCGAGGGACTCTTCATCATTTCAGGCAGTCTGCTTCTGATCAATATGTTCTGGGTACGAATAAGCCTGTATAAACATACCACCCCGCGGCTGTTTCGTTGACGCTATTTAACGACTGCCAGGGCCAACCCGTCGTAAGCAGGCAGCAGTGTGCTGGTCAGCCGGTCATCACTGGCGATCATTTCATTGAAACGACGCATAGCCTGCACGGCAGGTCCGTTCTTCTCGGTGTTCAGCGTACGACCGCGCAGGAAGATGTTATCCCCGGCAATAATTGCTCCCGGCTGTGCCAGCCGGATGGCATATTCCAGATAGTTCGGGTAATTCTCCTTATCCGCATCGATGAAAAAGAAATCGAATGAGGCACCCTCGGCTTCGAGCTGCTTGAGGCTGTCAAGGGCCGGGCCCACTCTGTACTCTACAGCTTCGTCCCCAAAACCGGCCTGCTCCAGATGACCACGCGCCAGTTCGGCGTATTCGGCTTTCAGTTCCAGCGAAGTCAGCTTGCCGCCAGGCGCCAGTCCGCGGGATAGGCAGATCCCGCTGTAACCGCCAAGTGCCCCGATCTCCAGAATCCGCGATGATCGGGAGAGGCTAACGAGCATACCAAGCAGCCGTCCGTAACCTGGAGCAATGGAAACCTCCGGCATCCCTGCTGCGACGATCGCTGTTTTGACATCCAGCAGCAATTGATCTTCTGTATATAGCTGTTCACTGTATTCTTCCTGATTAAGCATGTATAATCTCCTTTGATCGACTTGCCGATATCTCCTTAAGAGAGTCCGGTAAGTGTATTGTTTATTTTTTACGGAGTGACGGTCATTGTGAACTGCCGCGCATTCCCCTATACTTGATTGTACTGGCTTTATGTATTTATCTACAAGTTAAATGGAGTTGAGACCTTTTTGAGCAAATTACAATTAATCGCTACGGCACCGATGGGCCTGGAGGCCGTCGTGGCCCGCGAACTGAACCAACTGGGCTATGAGACCACAATCGAGAACGGACGAGTCCTCTTCAGCGGAGATTACATCGACATCTGCCGCTGCAATTTGTGGCTACGCACCTCCGACCGTGTTCTGGTCAAGATGGGGCAGTTCCCGGCGTCCACCTTCGATCAGTTGTTCGAAGGCGTCAAGGCACTGCCTTGGGCCGACTGGATTCCTGAACATGGAGAATTCCCTGTGGAAGGCCGTTCCCATAAATCACAGCTGACAAGTGTCCCTGCTTGCCAGGGTATCGTCAAGAAAGCGATTGTTGAGAAAATGAAGCAGTCGTACGAGACGGACTGGTTCCCGGAGAATGGACCACGTTACGTCATTGAAGTGATTCTGCTGAACGATATCGCTTTAATCACGTTGGATACGACAGGACCAGCGCTACATAAGCGTGGCTACCGCAGACATGCTACCGAAGCTCCGATCAAGGAGACGATGGCGGCAGCGCTGCTGCAGCTCAGCCGCTGGAACGGCAGTCGTCCGCTATATGATCCGTGCTGCGGTTCCGGTACCATTCTGATTGAAGCCGCGATGATCGCTTGGAACATCGCCCCGGGCCTACGCCGCTCTTTCCCTTCCGAGCATTGGCCGGTCATTCCGAAGTCCCTCTGGGAAGAAGCCCGCGAGGAAGCCTTCGACGCAGTGCGTGATGATTACCCGCTGCAGCTGTTCGGTAGCGATATTGATCCTGAGGCCATTGAGATTGCCGAAGCTGCGGCCAAGAGTGCGGGACTGTCCGGTGAGATTACTTTTACCGTTCAGGCTGCCGCAAAGGTCAGACCACACGGAGAGTACGGCTGTATTATCACCAACCCGCCTTACGGTGAACGGATAAGCAGTGATAAGGAAGTAGAGAAGCTGACCCGCCAATTCGGCGAGATGATGGTCTATCTGCCAACCTGGTCCTTCTTCGCAATCAGCCCTTACAAAGAATTCGAGCAATATTACGGCCGTAAAGCCGATAAACGCCGCAAGCTCTATAACGGGCGCATTGAATGCCAGTATTATCAATATCTAGGCCCATTACCGCCGCGCAAGCCACAGTAAATAACGAGCAACGGACACTTTCCTGCATTCTCTGCACCGCAATAAAACAGCCTTAAAGGCGTGTGAATCACACGTATTAAGGCTGTTTGTTTATACTTGTTCCTGTAGAATTGATCTAGAAAAAGAGCTTATCCGGGTTCGTTCCGATTCGCTCGTCCGCATTCAACCCAGTAATCGCGTTCAGTTCTTCCCGGGACAATTCAAAATCGAAGATCTCACTATTTTCCTTAATTCTGGAAACCGTCACCGACTTAGGAATAATGATGATTTCATTCTGCAGACCCCAGCGCAAAATCACCTGCGGCACTGTTTTCCCATGTCTTGCCGCAATCTCCGCGAGCAGTTCATTGTCCTGAAGTCTGCCTTTCATCAACGGCGCCCAGGCTTCGATCTGTATCTGGTGAAGCTTGCAGAAATCATGCAGTTCCTTCTGTATGAAACGAGGATGCAGTTCCACCTGATTGACAGCAGGTACAATTGAGCTCTCTTTCATCAATTCCTGCAGATGGTGAATCTGAAAATTGCTTACCCCGATCGCACGTACCCGCCCTTCCTCGTAGAGCCGTTCCAGCGCACGCCATGTATCTTTATACTTATCTTGGCCCGGCCAGTGTATCAGATAGAGATCAATAACATCCAACCCCAGCTTGCGACTGCTTAGATCAAAGGCTTTCAGTGTAGTATCGTAGCCCTGATCTGTGTTCCATACCTTTGTCGTTACAAAAAGACTGTCACGCGATACGCCGCTTGACGCAATGGCTCGTCCGACTTCTTCCTCATTTCCATAGATCGCCGCAGTATCAATGCTCCGGTAACCCAGCTCCAGCGCTGCCGTCACCGCCTTGGCGACCTCTTCTCCCTCCGCCTTGTACGTTCCCAGTCCAAACCAAGGCATCGCTATTCCATTGTTTAATATCGTTACATCGGTAATATGCTTCATACCTGTCTTCACCCCTCTGAAATAGTCGGATTTCTAACAACGCTGCTATTATAGCATCATAACCTCACTCAAGTAGAAACGACTTTGCCGCCCTCCAAGGGGCGGTATCCGTTTCAACGATAAATATAAGGATGATTTATAGCGTAAAACATATACACTCTTATATTTTCACAAAAACCGCCCTGCAAAATGCAGCGGCGGCCGGATGTGCGTCATATTATTATTGCTGGGCAACGGGCCGCTTGACGAAAGATTCCACTTTCTTCAGCACTTCATCTTCTGTCGGAGCGCTGATATAGCGTCCGTTAATAAAGACGAATGCCCGTTTGCCGCAAGGTCCGCAGTAGGACTTGCAGCCGATCTTTATCTCGGCATCTGGCGCCATCTTCTGCAGCTTAGGCACAATGCTTTTGAGACTGGTAAAATTACACTTGTCACATACTCGTATATCGTTAGCCATGGAGCAACCCTTCTTTATGTCTGAAAATCCGGGGCGAATGCTTAGTGATCGCCGTGATTTCCTTTAGACGGATTAGTGATGACAAAGCCTTCTTCCGGGAAATACAGATAGTCAATCTTAACGCCGTCAAGTAGCGGCTGTCCTGCTTCCAGAATCACGTCAATTTCCTTGTCTGTAGAAACCACAACATCATTTTCTTTAGGCGTGTCCAAATCCAGGCCGTAGTGGGCATGGTCGCCATGGGCATGCGTAATCGCAACGCGCAGTTTCAGTTCACTGTTGCCTTCCAGCTCAATCTGCTTCTTTATGACTTTAGCCGCATTGCGGGTAATTTTGACGTTCATCTGCAATCCATCTCCCAGCATCTATAGTTTAAATACTCAATAATCTATTTTAAAGGAACTAAGCTGCTAAAAGCAACCATATTGACAAAATAGACACGTCTTTCGGACGCTAAAATAATCTGTACATTCATCTTCCGTTACCGGAGTTCAGGATATTTACGATCCATTCTGGATACGAACCAGCCGGCCAGCAGCATCGTTACCCCGATATCATCGATAGGCACAAATGGCATAACATCCGGTAGCACCCAATACAACAGCACGGGAATCGTAAATAACAGCTTGTCCCCCAATGTGACCTGAGAAGATACAATGTATCGCCAGGAAGCACGGAAGATCTGGGACCACATCTTAAGCGAAAACCATCTTCTCCATTTCATCGGATGTCCCTCCATGTTGTCCAAATCCCATATAAAAAGGATACAGCCGCAGGTAGTTTGAACAGCGGCCATACCCTACAACATATATTACTCAAAATTACTGAAAATGTTTCAGTATGATTTCACATCTGACAAAATACTTCCCAGAATCAGCCCGGTTTCCAGTGCCATATCCTCAAAATCACTCAGCGGCAGCGGATTCTTGCCGATGCCCAGTTCCACCGTAAAGCCCGGTCGGCGGAATCGCTGGATGAACCAGTCCTTGTAGCCAGCATCACTGCCCGTCAAATGCACCGCCCGATAACCGCTGGCTGCAGCCAGCTTAGCTGCGAGAGCCTTGCTGTCCGGGGGCTCATAGCCCCGGTAGTTCCAGTAGATCTCCGCACCCTGGCTGTGGAGTGACACCGCAGCATGCCCTGGCACCTGCTCTGCTACTGTCACCAGCGCCGCGGCTTCAGGCTCGCTGAGCGGGGCGCTGCCACCATAATCGCGTGGCCCCGGGCCCAAGGTACCCCGGCGCGCCGCCTCCTCTTCCCAGTGGGCCGGAAACTGATCGCCTAGATCCACCCCCCGGATGTTGGCCTTCCAATGGCGGAAGCTGCGCCGTCCGCCATTCCATTCCATCAGCTGATCATAATAAGGATGGCCTGGTAAGACCCCCTCTTGTACCAATTCAACCCCGTCCGGATTAGCCATAGGTACCGCCCATATCGTCCAGTCTTTGAACCACTCAGCGGGACGGTGGCCGTTCCACTGCCGGCCTTCGGCATAAGCGGCCGCATATTCCTCCAGGAATGCCATCAGGCAGGGCGAGGTCAACCATTCATTAGCATGCAGTGCCGCATTGACATGCAGATGGCGCGGCCCTGCTCCGAGCCGGAGCAGCTGCAGAGGCTTGCCCAGCACACTGCTGCCGATCGTCTCCTTCATGATGAAGGGATAACGCTCCACCAATCGGTCAATATCTGCCCCGACCTCGGTTGGGCCGTACTCTCCCCGCAGGTAGACAATGCGCTGCGGTTCCGGTGCAGGAATCACCAATACTTTGCCCGGAATACAACAGCGCCCGGATAGGAATCCGGGATTCAACTGCTCCAGCGCCTCCGGGCTGACTCCGAACAAAGTAGATATTTTCTCTTCATGATCCTCTTCCTGTACCGCATACCTTCTGCGGGGCGCGGAGGGGAGAAACAGAATCTGTCCGGGATACAAATATGGCTGCCTGGATGCCCACGGGTTACCTTGAATGACATGTTCCGGCGTCAGTCCATGCATGGCGGCAATTCGGCTTACGGTATCTCCCCTGCGTGCAATGTATTGCTGCATATGCCTCATCCTCTCGGCCATCATTTGCCGTTGCCCGCTGAAGGAGTTCACCTGGCGCGTGGCCTGGATCACAGCGGGACACAGCCCTCTGCTTTATTGTATGCAGCCCCAGCTGTCCCACATGAGGACACCAGGAAACTTCGTGTAGCCGCTTTCGGTACACGATATGAAAAAACGGGTATCACCTCAAGTAGGCGATACCCGTTTTTAGTTGTCGACCGATTAAGGAATCCTGAAGGTTGTCCCTGTTCCAAACTGCAGCAAACATAACTACAGCGTGGACACCTGCCATACGACCGGTGTGCGCTTGATCTGCTCTCCTAGCCAGTCACGGGCGATTTTCTGGAACATCTCTGCATCCCCGCTGCAAAAAAATTGGTGGATGGGACTCTCGTCTCCACTGGCCAGCTTGCCTTTGTCATATAGAATGGTGCTAACTTCCCGGGCCGTCTCATCTGCTGAACTGATCAGCTTGACGCCCGCTCCCATCGTCCGTCCGATAGGTTCCACTAAAAAAGGATAATGAGTGCAGCCTAGAATCAAAGTATCAATATTACTGTGCCTAATGCCTTCCAGCGCCTGGCCCACAACCTTCTGGCTTTCATCCGAACGGAACATCCCCTGCTCCACAAGCGGGACCAGAGTCGGGCATGCTTGGCTGACTACCTGTACATACGGAGACAACTGCTGCAACGCAGCCGTGTACGCTCCGCTTCCGATCGTTCCAACGGTACCGATTACACCGACCTGACCGCTCTTGGTGACACTGATCGCTGCCCGGGCACCCGGATGAATGACACCGATCACTGGAATGGTAACTTTGGCCGAGATATAATCAAGTGCCGCCGCCGTGGCTGTGTTACAGGCGATGACGATCATTTTAGGATTGAATTGAATCAAATAGTCCACGATTTGCTCGGTGAACAACTTCACTTGCTCGGTCGAACGGGGTCCGTACGGGGCTCTGGCAGTGTCTCCGAAATAAATGATTTTCTCCCTTGGGAGCTGTCTCATCACTTCCTTGGCAACCGTCAATCCTCCCACACCTGAATCCAATATTGCAATAGCTTGCTGCACGAACACACCGCTTCCTTCTACTTGTTTTGTGTAGCTTATGTAAGGCGAAAACAAAAGGTACCTATCTGTTACCCTAATTGCAGATATTACTCCTTTTCCCGCTGTAGTTCAAGACAGTTTATCGAAGTAATCGATCATTACTGCGTGCTACGGACACAGAAAAGCCGCTCTCCGCCCCCAGCGGAAACCGGCTCTGCTTAAAGATAAAAACCTTTTGATTCCAGACTATCTGTAGGTTATTAAGCCGTCTTTAGTTATACCACTTCGTTGTTTCCGGTTTCATTGGTAACGGTGGACTCACTACCGTCCTTCGAGACAGCTTCAGCCTCTGTAGCAACACTGTCTGTCTCTGAAGCTGCGGCAACTTCATCGGCAACAACAGCCGTGATTACAGCCTCTTCAACTTCTACTGCTTCTACTGCTTCTACTGCTTCTACTGCTTCTACTGCTTCTACTGCTTCTACTGCTTCTTCAGCAATTATTGCATCTGCGGCATCTACACCAACGACAGCATCTGTAGCTTCTTTAGTATCCTCAATAACAGTAATACTTTCGCTGACCGCAAGTTTCTCCTCTTCATCCGCTTCAGTATACTGTTTACTCCATTCCCGTACCTCGTGCACCACATTACCTACTGCATCTTTTGCTTTTCCGTACAATTCCGTACTTTTATCGCCTACCTGTGTAGCCAGTTCTTTACTCTTCTCCAGGGTAGCCGATGCGCCATCAGCAATATCCTTCCGCAGCTCTTTCCCTGGCTTAGGGGCAAAGAGCAGGGCGGTTACCGAACCGATGACACTTCCTGCAACAATACCCCACAGCAAGTTTTTCGAATCTTTTTTCATCGCGTGATCTCTCCTTTTAATTTAAGATGTCCTCCGGTTCCGAACAAGACGTGTCCGGGCTACTTGCGCTTGTTCCAGGCTGTCCAGAGGGTCAGACCCGCATCTAGTGCACGCAGAGCATGATCCAGTCCTGGCTCATTACGCTCCCGGGCCCGCTCCAGTGCATGGTTCGCAGAAGCTGCTGTCTTGCGGCTGAGCGTCTTCAACTGTTCCCCAGCCTCGTTCAAAGATTCTCCGACGCAAGCCAGCCCTGACGCAAGCGGCTCCAATTCCCTTAGTCTTGCTTCGGCAGTCTCCGCTGTAGCCGCTGTACGCTGCAGAGTCTCCGCAGTGTCAGCAGCAAGTGAGGTGCCGACAAGCGCAAGTTGGCTCACCGTCTCACGCAGCGCAACCAAGGTCTTCATGACAGATACGGTCAATAGCAAGGCAGCAGTGGCCAGAATACCTATCCCAGTCACCAGAACCGCAGCCAGCCAGCCGTCCATGGCTTCTCCTCCTCCCCGCCCTACCGGGCAAGTGCCTATTTCTGCTTTATCATAAGCAGAGGGAGTTCGTCCTGTGACTGACTGGCTCAACTTTTTTTCACTTCAATACTTCGGCTCCCAGTTCCTGGTCCAGATACTGGTGTACCTCTGCTGCGAACCGTTCAAGCGCCTGAGGCAATTGTTGCGTCAGCGGGTGCAGTTCACTGCGTTCCCAAGCAAAATAATCTTGAACCAGCGGTTTACGCAGCCCAACCAACCGGATCAGCGTGTCGAACAACCCGTCTTCACCGAATACCTTTTCCTCATGGATAATAGAAATAATATCTTCATAGCTTCCTGCATCGCGCATAATAAATCCGTCAATCAAGCAGCTTCCGACATCTGTGACGACCTCGATGGCCAGGTGAAGACTGCGTTCCTGTACAAGACCAAGCAGTGTTCCTCCGTCCCAGGAATCCGCAGCCGTGCGCAGGCCGAAGTTAATATCGGGAATCTGCCCCAGAATGGTTTCGATCTGTTTTCGGTTGACATAATACACAGCAAGCCCTCCATATCGGTTATAGTCAAGTACCTATTCGGATTGAAATCCGCATTATGAAATTGATTCATTTTAAAAAGAAAAACTCCTTTCGGAGTCTTTCCACAGATCATACGCCCCAAGTATTCTACTTGCTTCGCCGGCCGCGGCGTTTCAGCCAGAAGAACATAATAAAGCAGGCCGCAAGAAATACAACCAAATAAGTTAACGCTTCCATCGGATATTCCAGCTCACGCATGCCTTCACCGCTTTCCGGTAGATTGTAGTTTACGTTACACTTACAGACCTGCTAATCTTACAGCTCGTAATCTACAGCTATGGACAGTTCTTTTACCTCATTGATATGGGCAATAACCTCTTTGTGCGCCGGATGAACTTGATAGGCTTGCAAATCCTCAAGAGAAGCCACAGTCGTTACAAGCGCCAGATCAAAGGAGCGTTCGGAATGAATGACATCGGTGCCGACCTCAATTGAAAGCAGCTGTGGGATTTTCCCTTCCATATTCCGTAGTACTACAGCTGTTGCCTCCACACTTTCTGCCGACCGGTCTTTCAATTTAAAAAACACAATATGCTTGATCATGCTATTCGCTCCCTGTCTCTATTAATTGTTCGTTGAATATTAAAAATATATCATAAGACCCGTGGTTCCGAAAGCAAAGAGGTCATGATAAGAGGAATCAAGTCAAAAAGTTCCATGCCCTCATTTCATCTAGACGAAACCATTATTGAAATGTTAAAGTCATAGAAGACTAAAAAAGCTCTCCAGAAGCTGAATCACTATGGTTCATTCCATAAGCGGAATTATTTGGCGGGACTGCGATGCATGGCCTATTCAACAGCTAAATGTATGTCATTCAATTCACTGCATTTTTTACTACTCTTATAGCCTCCGGCACGGGTGATATTTCAATGTAATCCAAGCGTTTCGGAGCTAACTTAAACATCGGAGGAAGTATGCCTAATAATCAACCAGACTCTCATAATATCCAGGCGTGGTCTCTGATCAACCGCAAATATCTTGGACAAGGCGTTCGGGTGAAAAGATTCCGTCGTCCCCAGCGCAGCCAGATCCGCAACCGGGTCCTGCTCGCCATCCTGATGGCTAAAGACATCAAGCTGTCACGTCTAGCGGAAGAGCTTCCCGTTTCTTCGCGCAGCGTTAGCGCTTGGGTATACGAAGGCCGTATTCCTTCCCGCAAAAACTTAGAGAAGGTCTGCCGTTTTCTAGGGTATCCGCCCCATGTCCTGTTCAACGAAGCTCTGCTGCGGCAAAGTCCGATTCTATGCCAGCCAACACCTTCCCGGTACATGAAACGAACGTCGTCCCATTCCCCTTCCAGCAACACGATTCTGACCGGACTTTGCATGGTCTATGATCTTTCCGTCACAGACGTCAGCATCTGGATCGGTGTCCATCCCGGCACGTTCCGCAAATGGCTGCATTTCAGTCATCTGCCTAGCCCGGCCCTGCAGGAGAAGGCGGAAGCGTTCTTCCGGATTCCCCGGAATATTTTATTCGCCGATTGTGAACCGGAATAAGCAACCCGTTTACATAGGCAAGGACACAACCAATAACTCAGGACCTTTCTTGTCATGCCCTGCATGAACAATGAAAGGTTTTTTTGCCGTTCTCTCTTTATTTTGGATACATTAGGGCAATGCTAAGGCAAAGCACCGGCTCTAACTCGATAAAAAGAATCAGGAGGCGCACTATGAACTTTAGCGGTATGCTGGCTTCCGGGCACACGGAGCTTTGGGAAGTAGCTCCCGGGGTTATTGGACTCCGTACATTGTTTGTGAATGTTGCTTTTATAGAGCTTAACCCATCGGACTGGATACTGGTGGATACGGGCCTTGGTATGTATGCCGGGAGTGTTCACAATACCGCCATGGAACGCTTCGGCAAGCCCCCGCGCGCCATTATTTTGACGCATGGGCATTTCGATCATGTTGGGGGCCTCACGGAGCTGCTAGACGTATGGGATGTTCCGGTCTATGCACACTCGCTGGAGCTTCCTTATCTGACGGGAAAAGAGGACTATCCCCCTGCCGATCCCGCCGTTGGAGGTGGCCTCATGTCCATGGCTGCACCGCTGTATCCTTACCGCGGCATTGACCTTGGAACCCGTGTGGTTCCATTGCCGGCGGATGGTAGCGTTCCCGGTACCCGCGAATGGAGATGGGTACACAGTCCCGGCCATAGTCCGGGACATATCTCCCTGTTCCGGGACAAGGACAAGGTCCTGATCGCCGGAGATGCTTTTCTGACTGTTAAGCAAGAGTCTGCGTTTCACGTGATCAAGCAGGATCAGGAGGTCCATGGCCCCCCTGCTTATTTCACTACAGACTGGGAAGACGCCGAGAAGTCGGTCCGTCAACTGGGTCTGCTGGACCCGCAGATCGTGCTGAGTGGACATGGAGCTCCTATGCATGGCATAGACCTCTCTCAGCAGATAGCTCACCTGTGCCGTTACTTCAAGGAATTGGCCGTGCCAGGGCAAGGGAAGTACGTATAGTTGAATGACAGAAGGTGAATGACAGAAAACAGGGCAGTATCTGACCGCTATATAGTGGCCGGCGACTGCCCTGTTTTTATTTTCATATATAAGCCGAATATAAGCCGAACAAAAGAAATTAACAAAGAGGCGAAGATGAAAGAACGGGAATTTTGGAGCTCTGTAGGGGCAAAGCGTTCACCTGGAAGCTCTCCACATCCACAGGAAGCTAGCACTCCTCCATAACATAGACTGTCGACAGATTTCAGCCACTAGAAGCGGTATATTCCCCTTCACCAGTCGTTTTAACAGTGGAAAAAAGAGACCATTTCCCCAACTAACAGCATTTTTGCACCTTATTTTTCTTCATTATAGGAAAATAAAGTAATTAAGGTCATTATTGTATCTTATTTTCCGAAAAAGCACACTGGACGGGGTATTCTGGAAGATTTAAGGTACAAAAATGCCGTTAATTACACTTATTAATATAAGCCCTCTTTTTTCTTGGCTATGTTTTTTTAAAAGTGTTCTATATAGAATGTTGATTGTTCTTGATAGCTTCGTATTCATGTTCGTTCATAAGTTCGTGCTTAGCTTCATTTTAAGTGCGTACCGAAGAACGTTTGCTGCGCATGGCTAGAAGTAACTTCACATCCTGCCCGCCGGAGATGAAATCGTCGTATTCAGGAGATTCCTTGCCGTAGATTGCGATTTTGCCCGCGCTGTTGAAATGGACGCCCCAGCCGTATTTCTTAGGAAGCATGGAGGCTCGCAGACATGGGTGTTTTTTTGAAAACAGCTCCTTCCAAATCTCTTCACGACGATCTGTGCGATCTTCCAAAGGAACCTGTTTATGACGTACGTGAACCTCATAAAGCAGCTCCTCATGAGTATAGGTATAGGGCTCACTGGAGAGAAGCCCGTACTGGATTACATGCGCTGGCGGCAGCGGATGGGAAGATACGGGAGGAATCCCGGTCTCCACTGGACAATCTTCGGCAACACGGATGAACGTATCGGTATAGCTCAAACTTGAACGCCTCCTGAATATGACATGCAAACATGTTTCTTCTATTATATAATTCACACTTCCTCCAAACCATAGCAAAAAGGCGCATCCCCCTTTCAGGGAACCGCCATTTCTGATAAGAATATACCTTGATTTCAATGGTAACAGCACATTACCAGCTGGATTTCGTTATGCCGGGGATCTGGCCCTTCAGCGCCAGTTCGCGGAAGACAATCCGTGAGACTTTGAATTTGCTCAAATAACCTCGCGGTCTGCCGGAGACTTCACATCTGTTCTTGAGACGAGTGGCAGAGGAATCGCGCGGCAGCTTTTGCAGGCCCAGATAATCACCTTTAGCCTTCAGCTCTCTTCGTTTCTCCGCGTATTTAGCCACGATTTCCTGTCGCTTCAACTCTTTAACTACTTTCGATTTTTTCGCCATGTATGGTTCACCCTTTCAATGGTTGTTTATCTTCCTTATTCGTTCAGCGCTATTTTCAACGCTTCCAGGTTCTGGAGCATGATGCCCAGATAATCGAGATTATGGCTGCGGTCCTCTTCAGTGAGACCTTCAATCGGATTCAGTACCGCAGTCTTGGCTCCAATTTCCTTTGCAATAGTATCTGCTACACTAGAGGACACTAAGGTTTCAAAAAAGATCGTCTTCACGTTATGCATTTTGGCAAATTCCACGATCTCGGCCATTTTTGCCGCAGAAGGCTCTTCTTCAGGGGACAGTCCGGCAATCGGCACCTGGGTTAGGCCATATTCCTTAGCAAGATAACCGAAGGCCGCATGCTGGGTAATGAAGTCCTTGCGCTTGACCTCTTTGGTAGCTTCCCTGAATTCCTGGTCCAAGGCTTCCAGCTTGGAGATATAGGCATCGGCATTGGCTTTAAAAGCTTCCGCGTGCTCCGGGGCAGCAGCTGCCAGCGCCGCTTCAATGTTCCGCACTTCTTTGACCGCCAAAGCTGGGTCGAGCCAGACGTGAGGATCTAGCCCGCCATGATCATGATCTTCTCCTTCCTCATGAGCATGCTCATGGGAATGATCATGCTCATCTTCTTCCTCTTCAGCCCCCTCCATAATATCAAGCCCCTTGCTGGCCTCGACGGCTACTAGCTTGCTGCCAGAAGCACTGTCCAGCACCTGATCCACCCAGTTCTCCATGCCCGCACCGTTATAGACCAGCACATCGGCCTTAGTGATTTGGGCCATATCCTGTGCCGTTGGCTCCCAGTCATGCGGCTCAATACCAGGCGGGATGAGGGCTTCTACATCGGCGAGATCACCTGTAATATTTTTCGTGAACTCATACATCGGATAGAAGCTGACCTTAATGTTCAGCTTATGGGATGCAGGCGCAGTAGGCGCTTCAGCTGTAGCTGTGGCAGATGTATTAGTAGAGGACCCTGTGTTAGTAGATGCGTTGTTATTGCCGCAGCCCGCAGCAATCAACAGAGAGGACAGAGACAGAACAGCTAGATGACGGATACTAAATTTCATAATGAACGTGGACTCCTTTTCTTGAACAAAGATTGTTATGAACTATGAATGCTTTTTTCTATTCCGGCGCCGGATCAGCTTCTGTATAGCAATAGCCATTAGAAGGAAGACCAGCAAAATCAGTGCAATCGTGCCACCGGGCGGAGTGTTGATATAATAGGAAGCCGTCAAACCGCTGAAAACACCGATCAACCCTGTACCGATCGCAATTAGAACCGCAGCGGTGAAACCGGAGGCAATTCTGAGAGCGATGGAAGCTGGAAGCACGATCAGTGCAGAGACCAGCAGAACGCCGACCACTGGCATTGCTGCAGCCACAGTCATTCCTGTCAGCACCGCAAAAGAGAAGGACAACAATCCGACATGCACACCGCCAATAGCCGCGGTCTCTTCATCAAAAGTCAGGTTATAGAGCGGCCTGCGCAGCACGATGAAGAATACAAGGCCCACAGCCGCCACCACTGCAATAATGCGCAGCTGAGTGTCACTAACGGCCACAATGGACCCGAAGAGATAAGAGCTGAAGCTCTTGCTCAAATTCTGCTTCAGGCTCATTAGTACAACTGCCAGCGCCAGACCTGAGGTCATAATAATGGCCACCGGAAGCTCGCTGTATGTACGGTATGAGCGGCGGAGCTGCTCAATGACAAGGCCGCCAATGACGGCCACGGCAAAGCCGCTAAGCGCCGGATTAAGGTGTAACACTGAGCCCAGGGCAACTCCCGCCAGGGAGACATGTGATAGCGTGTCTGCCATCAGCACCTGACGACGGAGCATCAGGTAAACACCGAGCAGCGGACCAATGATGCCTATCAGACCTCCGGCCCAAAATGCGCGCTGCATGAATTCGTAACCAAGCATTTCCAGCCCTCATTCTCCTTTCGCTCCAAGCTGATGACAGTGTCCAGGTAAGGGCTCGTCTCTTCCAGACCGTGCGTAACCATGATCACCGTCCGTCCATGCTTGCTGACATAATGGCGCATGAGCCGGTACAGACCTATGCGGCTCTCCAAATCCATACCGGTAGCCGGCTCATCAAGTACCAGAACCTGTGGTTCCTGGGCCAGTGCGCGGGCGATGCAGATCCGCTGCTTCTGCCCTCCGGACAGCTCGCCGATCCGGCGGTTACGATACTCCCACATGTCCACCTGTTCCAGACTGCGCTTCACAATGTCTTCCTGCTCAGCAGTGAATCGCCGGAACAGGCCCAATCGTGGGTAACAGCCCGAACGAACCAGTTCGATCACCTTGCTCGGAAACCCGGCATTGAAGGAGGCTACCTGCTGAGGAACATAACCGATAGTCAAGCCCCCGTTCCCGCCCCCTTCTTTATTCAGCGTCACCGTGCCGCTCCAAGGACGAAGCAGACCAAGCATTAATTTAAGCAGCGTCGTCTTGGCCGCACCATTCGGCCCGGTAATCCCAATGAACTCTCCGCTATGAATGTCTAGCGAAATATGATCGATCACAGGCTCATTCCCGTAACCGAACACGACATTCTGCATAGATGACAAAATCATGGTAGTGCAACTTCCCCTCTGAATTGCTTTTCTGAATCAATATAATGTGGCCGACATAATTGAACTAACGTAATCGAATTAACTAATCGGACTAACTAATCGAACCAACATAATCGAACCAAAATAATCGTAATAATTACGTTTAACTTTTACGATAATATCGTAATAATTACGATTTGTAAACCGTTATTATAAAATAAATCGTAAAAACAACGATTAACCCCTCACTATGATGCCTTAACTTAAAGAACACATTAAAAGCAAAGCCTAGAAAATGAGAGCTTTATGCAATCAGGATGATATTTTGGAGAATAGTGGGTTTCGATTGGGTTTTTGATTGGGTTTTCGAAGTATAATTAAGTGCATTTTTGTACCTTAAATGCTCTGCAACCAAAGGAGAATGGGAATTAAGTGCATTTTTGTATGTTAAATCTCTCAAAATCGGCTTTTCAGGGAACTTTCCCAAAAATAAGGTACAATATTGCTCTTATTTCCTTCATTTGCCTGTTTTTAAGAAAATTAAGGTACAAAAATGCTCTTAATTGATGAGGTGAAGCTATTTCTCATGGTTACGAAGACGTAAATCGGGCGGGAAGGGTTGCTGGGTTACTGGGTTACTGGGGTTACTGGGGGTTACGGGGTTACGGGGTTACGGGGTTACGGGGTTACGGGGTTACGGGGTTACGGGGTTACGGGGTTACTGGGGGTTACGG